>NZ_JACSRA010000031.1 GCF_014836335.1 Clostridium cibarium | reverse complement strand
AAATATAACTGGAAATGAAATTTCCAGTTATAAAACATATCCAATATTCAATTTACACAAGTTATTCTACATCCTCTTGTTCCTATGTTTTTAACTTAATAAATCTCTTTTTATGATAATATATTTTTTAGTATCTATTCCAAGTATAGAATTGATTTTATGGTTCGCTTTAACATAAACTAAGTCATATTTTTGCAGTAAATCAGGAATAACTCTGCTAAATTCATATTGTCTTGTTGAAAAGTCAATATATTTATTATTAATTAATATTTTTTCATTTACTACCATATCCTTGGTAGTGTATCCAAACTCAACAATGTTATTTATAACTATGCATTCTAAATGGTCTCTAATTTGTTGCCTTACCGTCAAGTCTTTTATTGGAACAAGATAAATTTTATTAGCAAAATCTGTTCCTAAAATATTTTCAATATACTTTTTACTCATAGCATTAATAGAAAACCTGTTTTCATTCAGTCGTGTAGCAATCGCTTCGGCATTAGAAAGTACCAATAAAAAATCAGGTATGGTATAAAATGATATTCTATTATGTCCATTTTTTTTAGCAATTTCTTTTGCTCTATGCAACATATCATGGGGAATTTTTTTATCATTTATTTTATTAATTAAACCTAATACGCATAGCAAATTGAGATATTGATTTGTACGAGTTAAATTTTTACCTATCTCTTTTGCCAAATAGCGATTAGATATAAAGAAGATGCTGCTTCCCTCACTTTGTAAAAATGTGTTTTGTAGACTGTTTCTAGCTACAAATAGAAGTTGAAAAATTACTGGATAACCATATCTAAGTAATTTATGGATATTTGGAAACATAGATTTAAATTCATTATAGTTGACTAATAGATTATAATTATTTTCTAATTTTTTAGTCTCTTTTTGTATCCAAGTGTAATCTATTATCTTAATTTCATAAAGATTACACAAATAGTGTAATGCTTCAGAGGTAGATAAGTTTTTTTGCAACTTAATTATATCTATAATATCTAAGCCTCTATTATTACTAAAATTGCAGTTAGAAGAGTTGCAAAAATATCTATAACTTCCATCAGAAGCTTTAGAAATTTGTGCTGATGGGTGTTTATCATCGTGAAAAATACATGAGAAATTTTCATTGATGGGGCAGTTAATCGTTAGGAAATCCCTCAAATCTATTTCGGTTCTAAAATATTTAAACACATCATTAAAATCAATTTTAGTAATACTGTTTTTTAATTTAATATCTAGATTAGAGATATTAGTAATTGGCATAGAAGTAGATTTTTTATCTGACTTACTTTTTTTATTGTTTATAGTTTTTAAATAAGATATATTTATATTCAATGCATTTGAGATATCTTCCTGTGTATATCTAATGTCAGTATTTAGATATATACATTTTACTAAAAAAGGATTATCAGGATCCTTTAGGTGCAAATAATTAGGTATTCTTAATAATCTCTCAATAGTTTTTGAACTCAAGTCAGCATGTTCCTTTCTTATTTCTAAACTACCAAAGTAATTAATTAATTCTATCTGTAGTGGTGTAAATAATGTTTTGTCGCAAGGTTTACTTCTATCGAGTAACCAATAAATATGAAAACCATTTTTTGTTTCTATAATAATGTTTGGGCATAATTTGAAATTATTTAATTTGGATAAGAATGTTCTTTTGTAATGTTCAATTTCTTCATCAGTTCTATATTGGAATACAGGCTTATTATCGAAATTGATAATATTTTTACCATCTTTTATTACAGGTACTTTACCAAAATCCATGTCTATAAAGTGCGAAGATAGAGATTTTATACTTTCTTGTTTAGAACCCCCATTATTTACTGTGAAAAAGACTCCAAATCCTTCATTTTGATATTTTTTAAATAGTTTTTGAAACAAAGGATATTCACATTCATCGTCCAAAGTAAGTTTACAGTTAATAGGTATGGATGTGCTTTTGTTTGTTTCCTTTAAAAGTTTAAAGTACACAGATTCACCTTTGTCTTTTAATAAGGATAAAAATTCAAAATCTGAAATATGTACATTAGGCCTTTCGTTAATATTAATATTCATTATAACTCCTCCTTTTGGAAGAGCTACTAACGTTATATTTAACGAATTGTTATTTGTCAGTTTCCTTAATATGTTCAATTTACGAAGAAGTGGATATTAACGTGATATTAGTAACTCTAATGTTTTTTACATCATATTGATAAAGCGATTTAAGTCAAGTTTATAAAGGTTTTTTTATGAAATGATAGGAACAATAAAAACCGTAGTGCTAGGGGTGGTTCTTATTGTTCCTATGTTTTAAATTTAGGTAGTAATTACAAAAGTTTTAAATTAACTAATAATTTTAATAGGAAGTAGTAGGTGACAAGTGTTATTTATTTTTTATTTGGTTCATTAAATAAATATGATATATGTCACAATATAAATGTAAGTATAAAAATATAATATGGGGGAAGAAACTATGAATAATAAAAATTGTACTCAACAATTATTAATAGAATATATAAATAAAGCAGGTGAATATTATTATTCTGATGAATACGATAAACTAGATAAAATAACTGATAAGATTTTGATGATAGATAGCCTTAATGGTGAAGCATTGAAATTTAAGTTTACTTCACTATTAAAACTTTCAAAATTTGAAGATGCATTACTTGTAGCTGATAGAATTATTGAAAATAATCCTAAAAATCAAGATGCATATTATCAAAAAGGCAAAATATTATATAAACTAAAAAGATATAAGGAATCTAGTGACTGTTTTGATAGGGTGTATGAGATGAATTTAGATAATATAAACATAAATGCTTATACTCAACATGCTAAGGCATTGGTTGAATTAGGAGAATATAAAAGGGCATTATGGGCCTGTGAATATTCCAAAAGAAATCAAAAAAATGGTTTTTATTTTGGAGAAGATGAAATAAAGTTGGAAATTCATAAAAGAATCATCTGTGATTTTGAGAAGAATGGATTATTCGGGAATAGGTATGTTTTCAAAAGCATGGAACATATGGAGTATATACAGATAAATAAGGACTCTGTAAAGATAACAGTTCCAGAAAAAGATATCGTATTTGATAGCAAAGGCGATATGATTATAAAAAGAAGAGAATCATTTACTGTAGGTGAGGTAAAGGAGCAATTCGTCAACTTACAAAATTCTAATTTTTTAGAATGGATTACAAACGATTATGATTTACACTATTATTATAGAATTAATAATAAAACAAAAGTATTAGTAAAACCAGTATATTATCTGAATCCTGGAGATAGAATATTATCCTCTTATTTTACAGGAAACTACCAATGGGAATCTTATGTATATAGTGAAGGAATATATGAAGTATTATTAGGATCAGAGTGTTTGGGGTATGTATTTAGAAAGTAATTAAGATTAATTTGGAAGTTTTTGATTAAGAACAAGCTATTAAGGAATATGGTAAATGGAATACCTTTATAACAATTGTCATAAAAGTATTCCGTTTGTAATAAAAGTAGGAAAAATTATATAGGTAATAGGAATGTTAATAATATATCGAAACTAGATTTGAATGGTTTGACTAATAACTGGGTAACATTAATCAAATCTTATTAATAATATGGATCATGTACAAATTGTATATGATCCATATTATTATGTTAGTTTAAATATTCCTGTATTTCATGTAAAATATAATTATTATGAAAATATTGTATTTTTGTGAAAATATTACGAAGAGGAACAACAAGATGAAAGATAATTACTTTATACAGTTGTATAATTCAATAAAATATGAATACCTTAAAAATAATCCATTGTTTTGTTTATACAATTCCAATATAGATATCAATCCCCACCAGGTAGAAGCATTTTTGTTTGGCATTAATAGTTTAAATAATGGTGGAGCAATATTAGCTGATGAAGTTGGGTTGGGAAAAACTATCGAAGCTAGTTTAATTATGAAATACTACTATTTAAGTAATAGAAAAAATATATTGTTAATTATTCCATCAAGTTTAAGAAAACAATGGCAGATTGAGTTAGAAGAGAAGTTTAAGTTAGAAGCAAAAATAGTGGAAGGGTACAATTTTGATGATGTCATAAAGGGTGACAATAATGAAGGGATTATTATATGTTCATATCAATTTGCTGCCCTATATGCAGAGAAGTTAAAGAATATAGCATGGGATTTAGTTATCTTTGATGAAGCTCACAAATTAAGAAATGTACATAAGTCAAATGTTAAGTTAGCAAAGAAAATTTATTTCCTAACTAATAAAATACCTAAGATAATGCTAACGGCTACGCCTATCCAGAATACATTATACGATATATTTGGGTTAGTGCAATTTATAGACGAAAAAATATTTTATAGCAAAAAGAGTTTTTCAAAAAAGTTTTTAAATGATGGAAATTACATAGAACTGAAAAATAGCTTAAAGCAGATTATAAAAAGAACACTAAGAAAAGATGTTAAGGACAGAATTCATTTTTCAAGCAGGACATGCATAACGGTTGATTTTGCTTTTACGCCTAAGGAAGCAATATTATATCAGATGATAAATAATTATCTTAAAAGGGAAATAACATTTGCTATACCAACTTCAAATAAAACATTAATGACTATGGTGATAAGGAAACTAACGGCATCTTCAAGTTACGCAGTTGCTGAGACTTTTCAGGTTTTAAAAAATAGATTAATCTTATTAAAAGAAAGTACAGCAGTAAGTAGTGTAAATGAAGGATTAGATTATTTTTTAAATTTTATTGATGAAGATGATAATTTGACAGAAGATGATAATGGAGATAATACATACGAATTATTTGATCGAGAAAAAGTAAATGAATTCATTCAAAATGAAATAAATGAAATTGATAAAATAATTACTTCGGCAGAAAGCATAACTACAAATTCAAAAGGAACAGCCTTAATTGAAGCTGTAGACATTGCTTTTAGGAATCAGAAAAAACAAGGTATAGATGAAAAAGTAGTAATATTCACAGAGTCTATTAGAACTCAAAAATACATAGTTGAGTTGCTAATGGAAAACGGATATAACGATGAAATTATGATATTTAATGGATCCAATAATGACAGGCGAACTAAGGAGATATATAGAGCATGGCGTGTTAAGAATTATGGAAATACAATGTATTCAAGAAGTATTGAAATAAAAAATGCTATAGTTGACTATTTTAAGCATGAAAGCAAAATACTTGTTGTAACGGATGCAGGTTCTGAGGGGTTAAATTTACAATTTTGCAATACGGTTATTAATTATGACTTGCCTTGGAATCCACAAAAGATTGAACAAAGAATAGGAAGATGCCATAGATATGGTCAGCAAAATGATGTCAGTGTAATTAATTTGTTGAACACAGAAAATGTTGCTGATAAGAGGGTATACGAAATATTATCTGAAAAATTAAGTTTATTTAATGGAATGTTTGGGGCTTCTGATGAAGCTATTGGGTTGCTAGAAAGTGGTGAAAGTTTTGAAAAGAGAGTTTTAGATATATATCAAAAATGTAGTACGGTTGGAGAATTTAATAAAGAATTCAACAAACTCGGAAAAGAATTTGAAAAGAAAAGAAACAAAGGATTTAAAGATTTAAAAGAGTTATTTACATTTTGGGATGATAATAAGAAAAGCAAAATTTACACTGATTTAAATAATAAACTGTACAAGTATAATGAATGTTTGACATATACAAGTAATAGTAAATTAGACTCAAATTCTCCAATTAAAAATAAAAATTATCTAATAAATATCAAAGGAAATGATCTAGAGTTTTTTACAAAAGGGTATATATGTATTGGTGCTATATTAAATAAAGGGCAGCTAGTTAAACCAGTTCTAATTTGTAAAGATGAAAAAAATAAATTTATAGTTAAAGAAGAAACTATTATAGATACCTTAAGTAAGGCGGAAATTATACAAGAAGTTGGCGAAAGTTTAATTAGTTTAACAGAGTTAAACATAATAAAAGAAGAAAGTTTAAAAAGTTTTATGTTAGAATATTATAAGGAAAATAATGAACTTCTTAATTACGAAAAAAGTAAAATAGAGAATTGGAAAGTTTTAAAGAAAGATTATTTAGTACATTACTTTGAAGAAATTGATAAAGAAATAGAGGTTTTAAAGAGTAGTTTTAGAGATTCAAAAGATTTTAAGGAAAAGTTAAAAATAAGCAAGGAAATGAAAGACAAAGAAAGTGAAAAAACTACAATGACATTAAACTATCATAAAGATATTGAACTAATTGACAATGAAGCAAATAAAATGGTAAAGGATTTTGAAAGTAACCTACAAATAGAACCTGTATGCCAAATAATTTGCGAAATTAGATACATTACGGAGGAGTAAGAATGGAGAATAGAGGTAAATTAGAATTAACGTGGGTAGATAAATATAATCGAAAGAAAATAGAACCAAGAATATTAATAGAAGACAGAGAAAAGTCTTATGGAGATTCAAATGCAAGTAATATGCTAATACATGGGGACAATCTTCTTGCTCTCAAAGCCTTACAACAGGAGTTTTCAGGCAAAATAAAATGTATTTATATAGATCCTCCATATAATACTGGAAATGCATTTGAGTATTATGATGATGAATTAGAGCATTCCATATGGTTAAATATGATGCGAGATCGTCTCGAACTGCTAAAAGACCTATTAGCAGAGGATGGTTTTATATGTGTTCATATTGATAATTCAGAAGGAGAATATTTAAAGGTTCTACTCGATGAAGTCTTTGGAAGAAAAAATTATAAGGTTACTTTTTATATTCAAGTTAGATATCCAGAAAAGACTTTAAAACAAGATATGGATTATCACAAATTAATTGAACAAGTTCATGTATATAGTAAGTCTGAAAAATCTAAACCTAATTTACCTAAAGCTGAATATAATTACGACAAATTTGAGTGGTATATTGAGGCCAATGAACCTTTTAAAGAAATTACTTTAGGTGGAAAAAAGGTTGAGATTTACAATGATAAAAATTATAAAATAAAAAAAGGATCTGGTTCTATAAATGGTTTAAAAGAGATATGGGCATCGGGAAGCATTTTAGATGGAAATTCATCAGGAAGATTTTTTAGGGACTATTTAAGTGGAAGACAGGAAGAAGATGGACTAAAAATTCTATATAAAGTGTATGGAATAGGTGATGATATGAATGATTATAGATATTTTACAGGCCCTAAAAAAGAGAGTGCTTCTAGGGGGAAATATTATCAGGGTGTGCCAGTAGATAATATAAGTAGCGAAAAAAATCAAAAAAACTTACCTATTTCTAATTATATAGATTTAGCATCATACTTTGGAAACTGTAGGCATGAAGGCGGAGTTGAGTTCAAAAGCGGGAAGAAACCTGAAATATTAATTAAAATGTTTCTAGAGTTATTTAGCAACAAGGGAGATTATATATTAGATTCATTTGCAGGAAGTGGCAGTACAGCTGCAGTAGCCCACAAAATGAGCAGAAATTGGATTACTATTGAATTAGGAGAGCATTGCTATACACATACTTTAAAGCGATTAATAAATGTTATAAATGGAGATAAAACTGGAATTTCGGATGTAGTAAATTGGAGTGGTGGAGGCGGATTTAAGTTCTATGAACTTAGCGAGAGTCTTATGGTCAAAGATAAAAAACTAGGAACTTATATTATAAATCCTAAATATTCACTAGAAATGATATGCAAGGCTATTTGCAAGATCGAGGACTTTACTTTTTTACCACGTGGCCATTTTCAGGGGTATTCATCTGAAAAACGATTCATTCATATTACAACGAATTTTCTTAATCAAAAATATATTGAAATGTTAAGAAATGAGATCTCTGAGGAAGAGTCATTACTTGTATATTGTACAAGAATGCAATCAGACATGGTTTTACCAGATAATATAGAAGTAAAGCGAATTCCCAAGGATCTATTACAGAAATGTGATTTTGAGAGTGAGGAATAATACAATGAAAGTAATAGATAAGATAAAAATGTATATGAGTTTGAGAGAACCTCAATATGATGCTTTAAGTTATTTGGAGAGTATAAGTGCAGAATTGGATTACAAAAGTTGTTCTAAAGAACAAGCTGAGGAAACTGCTACGATAAATTGTGAGAATAAGGAAACAATAAAAATTGATAAAGAGTTTAATTTTCCATCATTTTGTTTTTCAATGGCAACTGGACTAGGAAAAACTAGATTAATGGGTGCAAGTATATATTACTTATATAAAACAAAAGGATATAAACACTTTTTTATATTAGCTCCTGGAAATACTATTTATGAAAAGTTAAAGAAAGAATTCCATGCTTTTCATCCTAAATACATATTTAAAGGGTTAGATGATTTTGGTGAACCACGGGTATATGATGGAGAAAACTATCTTAAATACAGTCAAATTGCTTTAGATGAAAAATCGAAAAATAATGTGGAAATTTTCATTTTTAATATTGGTAAGATTTTCAATAGAGGAGATGTGGAATTTAAGTTCCATAAATATAATGAATTACTTGGTGCTTCATTTGCTAATATATTAAGAAGCTTTGACGATCTAGTAATTTGTATGGATGAATCTCATAGATATTATGCTCCAGCATCTAAAAAGGCAATAGATGATTTAAAACCAATACTAGGACTTGAATTTACAGCTACACCTAAATTATCTAATAAGAACATTATTTTTACTTATGATCTTGCCAAAGCAGCGGGAAGGTATTTAAAGATACCAGTAGTCGTAGGAAGAACCAATACTGGTGGATATTCAGATAAAGATATAGAAGAGATGAAATTAAAAGACGGAATTAAACTGCATGAAGAAAGGAAAAAAAATATTTACGAATATTGTTCAGTAAATCAATTGACGTTAGTTAAACCAATAGTATTAGTTTCGTGTAAAGATACTAACCATGCCTCAGAAGTAAAAAAGTTAATTGACTCAGATGAATTTTTTGAAGGAAAGTACAGGGGAAAGGTAATTGAGATACATTCAGGGACTGGTAGTGAAGAAACAGAAGAAAATATACAAAAGTTATTAACTATAGAAGAAAACACAAATCCAATAGAAATAGTTTTACATGTATACAAATTAAAAGAGGGTTGGGATGTCAACAATTTATTTACTATTATACCTTTAAATGCTGCAAAGAGTGATGTTTTAGCAATTCAGACAATAGGTAGAGGATTAAGACTACCTTTTGGTAAAATAACAGGAAACGAACAGTTAGATACATTGGAGATTGTAGCACATGAACACTATAGAGAAATAATAGATGACGTTAGGGAAAATCCTATATTTAAGACAAGAAATTTAGATGATAAGGATATCGAAGATATTCAGCAAGTTAGTATAGAGTCTATATTTGACAATAAAGAAAGTGAAATTCAATATGCAATAAAGATGAACAATATAAAGAAATCGAATGAATTATTAAAAGAAGATAATATAAACAACTTGTATGCAAGTTATTTAAAAGGTTTTGTACCCAAAAAGAGTAAAGAAGTAAACACTGGTTTTCAAAATGTTAGTCTATTTGATTTCATTGATAAAACAGAAAGAATAGAAGATGAACAAGTAGAATCACAAGTAGTATTACATGAACAACTGAATAAGAGCATACAAAAAGATATGTCTAATGAGGAGATTCAAAATAAGATTTTATCAAAAGAAGAGTTTAAGAATAAAATAGCACAATTTGCTGAAAAAAATATAGATATTCCTAAAATAAGTATAAGTTTTAATACTTCTGTAAGCTTTAAAGATTTTAATATAAAATGCAATATTAAAAACTTTGAAAATGAAAAATCTATAATTGAAAGATATGATCTATTAAATAATAAGTTATTGGAAGAAGTCGAAGCCATATCTCTTGCGGTAGAAGACGGAGAAAATACATTAGCGTGTATGCTTTTAGATGCGATTCCTGAATTCAGTTATGAAGATGCAGAATATATTATGAATATAGTAAATCAATATATTAAACATATAAATAGGGATGAAGAAAGTATAAATCAGATTGTTAGGAGATACGGCTATTTAATAGTAGAAGATATTAAAAAGCAAATTTACGAAAATATCATTGATGAAACAGAAGTTTTATATAATGTAGAGCAGGATTTTATTGTATTTAGTGGGTTTACAAAACATATAAAAAAGACCGATGGAGAAATCAATTTTAGGAAAGAAATTAAAAATAAAAATGAGATTAGAAAATATATATATACTGGTTTTAAGAAGTCTTATTATGATAAAGTGGCGTTTGATAGTGATGCTGAAAGAAAATTTGCTGTTATTTTAGAAGAAGACAAAGAAGTTTTAAAGTGGGTAAAACCACCATTAAATCAAATTGGAATATTTTATAAAAGCGGTAAACAATATAATCCTGATTTTATTGTAGAGACTGATGATAGAAAATATTTAGTAGAGATTAAAAATAGAATAGAAGTCGATAGCAAGAATGTTAAAGAGAAAGCAGTTGCTGCTATACAGTGGTGTGAGTATGCAAGTAAAGTTGATGGGGGAAAAGAATGGGAGTATTGTTTAATTGCAGATGATAAGATTAAATTAGATAATACATTTGCATTTACCAAAGGTTTAGCTGAAAATATGGGAGATGAAAATAATGGATAATGATTTGAGAAAATATAGAGAGGTTAGAAAGATACTAATTAATGATCTAAGAAGTGACTTAATAGGGCCATATGAAAAAGAAGAGATATTAAGTGAATCACCAGTTGCTAGTTACATTACAGGAATATTACAACCTATGGATAGCGATATTGACGATTATGATGAAGAGTTAGAGGCTATAGGAAGTGATAAATATGCTAATGAAAATATGTTTAGGAAAGCAACAGACGAGGATTTAGAAGAAGAAAATAAAGTACAGAAAAAAGGATTTAAACAACAGTCCTCTATAGGATTTAATTTTTATATAGATGGCTCAGAAGAAAGAGTATTAGGAATTGCAAGATGGGGTGAATATTATAAAGTTCAAGAAGAAATAGAGACTCCTGAAGGTGAAACAGAGAAGAAGAAAAAAAAATCTATACGTACTGGATGGCAACGTGAAGGAAAACACAAACCGTTTGAAATAGAATTGTCGCCATTTAGTAAAGAAACTAAATTTGAGATAGATGAAGGAGTATTTATTAATTTATTGAAATACAAGCTTAAGAATACTAATACTATAATGGTTGCAGTATTCTTATCAAACATGAGAAGTACATCTTCCGAAAAGATTGAAAACATGATGTTTCAAGTGGAATTAGAAGTGTATGGAGAAGATGGTAAGAGTGTATTTATTTCAGAATTAAACAGCATTAACACAAAAAATGAGATTGATGATTATCTTTATAGAAATAAACCAGTATTCTCAAGAGGATATGGCTGTGCAGTTGTTTGGGAAAATGAAAATAATGAACTTGCTAAAAAAGTTAAATCATCATTTATACCAAGTTATGAGATCCCTTCTGTAAGTACAATATTAGAAGGTGTTGATGAAAAAGTATTTTCAATGAAATATTTTTCTAATCCTAAAAATAAATCTAAAATAATTGAAATTCTGAGTATTATTCCAGAGAAATATGAGTTATGGATTAATGGACTAAAAAATAATGAGTTAATTTACGATAAAGATTTCAATGAAGATGCAAGGTCTATAATTTACCAATGTGAGATGGCATTAGACAGAATAAAAAAAGGTATTGAACTAATAGAAAACAATGATAAAGTTCTACAATCATTTTGCTTTGCTAACCAAGTTATGTTTCTCCAAAGAAGTATGGATATGTTTTCAAAGAAAAATAGTAAAGGGGTAGTATGCTCACTAAAGGATGAACTTGAGAAGGAGCATTCAAGTTGGAGACCATTCCAAATAGCGTTTGTATTATTAAATATAGAAGGGATAGTAGAGCCGTCTTCTAAAGAAAGAGATATAGTAGATTTATTATTTTTCCCTACAGGTGGAGGGAAGACCGAGGCATATTTAGGAATTGCAGCTTTTATAATAGGTTATAGAAGAATTAGCTCAAATGAATGTGTTGAATATGAAAAAGATGGTGGGGTTACAGTATTTTTAAGATATACACTTAGGTTACTTACAACACAACAAAGAGATAGATTACTTAAAATGATTAGTGCAGCTGAAATGATAAGGTGTAAGAGCCAAGGTAAATTTGGAAATAGTGAAATTTCTATTGGATTTTGGGTAGGTGGAACTGTTACGCCTAATAAATTTAGTGAATTTGAAGATGAAGATCCACAGAAGGTTAAGGCAACTTTTAATAAATTAACCAAACAGATAATTCAGTGTCCTTGTTGTGGAAACAAAATAAAAGATGAAGATTATAATGTGGACTTAGTAGAGAATAAGGTGGAGATACATTGTAGTAATAAAAAGTGTTATTTTAATAAACACAAAATACCCGTTTTCCTTGTAGACGAAGAAATTTATAGGAAATGTCCTACTGTAATAATTTCTACTGTAGATAAGTTTGCAAGGTTAGCATGGGATGAAAAGACCGCACTGCTATTTGGAAGGACAAATAGACTATGTCCAAGATGTGGATTTATTTCTGAAGGTGAAGAAGGGCATAATAGTCATCAAAGTTCAGGAAGTCATAAGGCAACTAGAACCATTAAGGGCATTAAACCATTTTATCCACCTGAGCTAATTATACAAGATGAATTACATTTAATAACAGGGCCATTAGGAACAATTTATGGTGGATATGAAACAGCAGTAGAAGAAATGTGTAAAGCTAATATTGATGGAAAAATAATTTTGCCCAAATACATTGTATCAACAGCAACAATTAAAAATGCTGGGGAGCAAATAAGATGCCTATATGGAAGAAATGAATATTTTCAATTTCCACCGAGTGGTTTTTCAGTAGAAGATTCATTCTTTGCAAAAGAGGTAAGTTTGGATGAAAAGCCGTTTAGGTTATATGGAGCAGTTTGTGCTAACGGACAGTCTATGAAAACTACATTATTGAGAATATATTCAGTCTTACTACAATCAACTGAAAATTTATTGAAAAATAATGAATTTAAAGATTATTTAGATCCATATAGAACTTTAATTGGATATTTCAACAGCGTTAGGGAACTTGGTGGTACAGTTAGGCTTTTAGACGATGACATACCATCAAGAATTCATAGATTGGTAAAAAAATATGGATATGATAAGGAAAGATATATAAACATACATGATGAAATAACATCAAGAACTCCTTCTTATAAAATACCGCAAGTGCTTGAAAACCTTGAAAAAAGTCTAGGTGAAAAAGGATGTATTGATGCTGCCATCGCAACTAATATGATAGCGGTTGGAATGGACATTGATAGATTAGGTCTAATGGTTGTTACTGGGCAACCTAAATTAAGTTCTGAATATATCCAAGCTACTAGTAGAGTAGGAAGAAAATATCCAGGCCTTGTTATTACAGTATATAATCCGTATAGACCAAGAGATTTATCTCATTATGAGAATTTTGTGTCTTATCATTCTCAATTATATAGGTATGTTGAAGGAACTACGGCTACGCCATTTGCAGCAAGAGCAAGAGATAGAGTTTTACATGCTATAATAGTATCTTTACTTAGACTTAGGAATGTAGATATGGCTCCTAACAAGGGGGCGGGGAATATTGATACTATTGATGATATGATTATTAATGAAGCTAAGCAGATAATATTAGACAGGGTGAAAAATGTTGAGATATTAAATTTAACTGATACAGAAAAGGAAATTGATATATTCTTAGATGATTGGAAGCGTCTAAATGAAGAAGAAAAAAACTTATTTTATTATGTTGTTAATACGGACAAATGTAATAGGCTATTAAATTATTATGACAAGTATATCAATGATAAAGAAAAGCCTACACTTAATTCAATGAGGGAAGTT
The DNA here is from genome assembly GCF_014836335.1 of Clostridium cibarium. GTDB lineage: Bacteria > Bacillota > Clostridia > Clostridiales > Clostridiaceae > Clostridium > Clostridium cibarium. Next base: position 39,329 of record NZ_JACSRA010000031.1, on the reverse strand, counting down.
GAAACAGCTTCTGCATTATATTACTATGAGGGGGTGTAGTTGTGATAAATAAACTAGGTGAGATTAGACCAGGACAATTAATTACAACTTTTGGGCCAGGAGCAATTTTGGACTCAGTAAAAGATTCTGTTGTTATATTAGATACTAACTATTGGAAGAATACAGGAAGGAGAATAACAGATGCTAGACTAGCATCGTATTTAGGTGTGGATTATTTTTTATCACCAAGAACTTCTTTCAAAGAAGATCTACCAGTAGTATCTTTTCCTAACTATCATATATGCTCAAGTAAAAAATGCAATAGATTATTTGATATAAGAGATGATTTTGAACTAGAGAAATATCTTAAGTTTGGGCCAACATGTCCAGACTGTGGTAAACCAGCATATCCAGCAAGGTTTATAGTTTCATGTAAAGATGGACATTTAGATGATTTTCCTTGGAAATGGTGGGTTCATCATGGAGAAACAAACTGCACAGGTAAAATGAAACTTATATCAACAGGTAATACATCTTCGCTAGGTGATTTAAAGGTAATCTGTGAGTGTGGAGATTCAAGAAGTATGACTGGTGCGACAGAAATTAAGAACTTTAGCGGATTTATGTGTACTGGTAGATATCCACATAGACCAGGAAAAAAAGAATATAATAAGTGTAAAAAAGGTGTTGTGCCACTTCAAAGAGGTGCATCTAATGTATATTTTCCAGTATTAAGAAGTGCTATTTCCATTCCACCTTGGATAAATCCATTATATTCTTTAATAGATGAACATTATAAATCAATAAAGGATCTGAGGGAGTATTTGGGTGAGGATGCGGACGAAAAAGTTTATGATAAACATTTTAAACCTAAATACAGTTTTCAGGAATTTAAGGATGCTTTAAAGAGGCGAGATGATAAAATAAAAGAATACGTTGAAATTAAAGAAATGGAATATTCAGCAATAACTCATTTTGAAGATTTTGATTATAAAAGGGAAGATTACTTTAAGGCTGAAGAAGAGGTTTTGCCTTCATATTTAGAAAAGTATTTTAGCAGAATAATAAAAGTACACAGACTTAGAGAAGTATTAGTTTTATTAGGTTTTATGAGAAATGATTCACCTGAACCTGAAGTGGATGAACCAGTAGGAATAACTAAGCTTTCAGTAAATCCGAATGATAGATGGCTTCCAGCTGTAAATATTAATGGTGAGGGGATTTTTATAGAATTCAATAAAGAAAGTATAAATAAGTGGAGTGATGATCCACATATACATAAACTTTCAAAAAAATATACGGAGCATTATGATAAATATATTGAAGAAAAGGGATGGAAAAATGCTAAATCTAAAAATATAGTTTATGTATTGCTTCATACTTTTGCCCATGTATTAATAAAAGAGTTGTCAATGAAATGTGGATATTCGTCGGCTGCAATAAAAGAAAGAATATATTTTAGTGAAAATATGTGTGGTGTTTTATTATACACTGGCAGTTCTGATAAGGAAGGTTCGTTAGGTGGATTAGTAGAAATGGGCCGTATATGTAATTTTACTGAAATACTTTTAAATGCATTGAAGAATTCAATAACTTGCACAACAGACCCAAGATGCATGACTTTAGAACCAGAGCAACAAAGAATAAATGGTGCAGCTTGTCATTCTTGCACTATGATATCAGAGACATCGTGCGAAAGTGGGAATAGATTGCTGGATAGATGTACTCTACTTACATTAAGTGGCAGACAGGTTAATGGATATTTTGATGAATTGGTGAGAACTGAATGTGGAATAGAAATATAAACATTGATATATTAAATAAAAATCTTATTTGTGAGTTTGAAGTAATTAATAAACTAGTAGAAGAAAAAGGAGTAGAGCATCTATTTTGCACCAATAATATTAAGTCAATTCAGTTGATTAATAAAATGTTTCCTAATTTGTCCTTTGAAGAAAAAATTAAAGTTATAGAAATAGCTTATTATATGCATAACAACAAGAAGAATGATGAATTTGACATTGTAGTTACAGCACCTGTTTCTTTTAATATAAAATCGAGAAAGACTCATACTGTTATTGATGAACTAATCAATGAGTCTAACAAAAGCATACTAATTACAGGATATTCAGTTTCTGATTATGTGGATGATAAAATTGAAAAAATAATCGACAAAGTCAAATCAGGAGTAATAGTAAAATTGTTTGTAAATGATTTTTATAGTAAAGAAAGTCAGTTCAAAAATCTAGTTATGTATAAAGGTAAATTTTTGAGTATATATAACTATAAGGCAGATGGTAAAGATAAAATGGCGGCATTACATGCTAAGGTAATAGTTTCTGACAAACAGAAAGGAATTGTAACATCATCAAATTTATCATATCATGGAATTTTAGGAAATATTGAAATGGGTGTTGTTTTCAATTCTAATGATAAATGTATTCAAATTGAGAAAATATTTAATGAACTTATAAAGAAAAAAGTTTTTGAAAAGATATAGTTTAAAAGAGTAATCGGTGATTACTCTTTTTATATTGAGAATAAAGAAGATCTTAACTTAAAAAAATTGTGTTATAGATGCGTACCTGGTATAATTAAGAATGGTTGTACAGAAGTGAGGTGAGCAGATTGGTAGTAATTGACTTATTTTCAGGTGCAGGTGGCTTAACTGAGGGGTTTTATACGCAAGGGTTTGAGGTTATAGCTCATGTTGAAAAAGAGAAATGGGCATGTGAAACTTTAAAGACAAGGAGTTGTTTTTATTATTTAAAAAATAGAAATGATTTAGCAACTTATAATGAGTACCTGAAAAATAGTATAGATTATAAAACAATAGAAAAATCTAGAGAAATTATCTTTAAAAAGTATCCAGAGTTAAAGATGAAATTAGAAAAAGAAGTAATAAATAAAGCATTTGGAAATCCACAAGAAGAGGATGGAGTAGTAAGCATTGAAGAAATTATAGAATTGATTGAAGACTCTATGAAATATAATAATAAATCTTCTGTTGACGTAATTATTGGTGGCCCACCTTGCCAAGCATATTCAATTATAGGAAGATCTAGAATGAAAGAAAAAGTAGTTGAAGATAAAAGAAATTACTTATTTAAATATTATAAAGAAATAGTAAATCATTTTTCACCTAAATTATTTGTATTTGAAAATGTTCCAGGTATTTTAACTGCTAAAAATGGTGCTATTTTTAATGAAATTGAAAGCGAATTTAAAGAGATAGGCTATAAATTAATGTCTGGAAAAAGTAAGAATCATAAAGAAAATATATTAAACTCAAAGGATTTTGGTGTATATGAAAACAGAAAAAGAATGATTTTAATTGGAGTTAAAGATGACTTCAATATGGAGTATCCAGATTTTTTAAGTAATGCTGGGTTAGTTAAGGAAGATATGAATACAAAAAATGTTATTGGGGACTTACCTGCTTTATCACCAGGAGAAGGAGAAGATTTTAAAGTTGTTAGCTATTCTTATAATGATAAGAGAAAGTTATCTGATTTTCAAAAATTAATGAGGGAAGATAGTATTGGGGTTTTAAATCATAAAGCTAGAACTATAAAAGACTTCGATAGCAGAAACTATAAAATGGCTATAGAAGGAAAAATGGAAGGAAAGCAAATTTATTATTGTGACTTCCCAGATGACACAAGAAATCATAAAAATACTCATGGGTTTCTAGATCGTTTTAAAGTTCATTGGTGGACAGATACACCACATACAATTGTAGCTCATATCTCTAAAGATGGGCATTATAATATACATCCAGATATTAATCAATGTAGGTCGCTCACAGTAAGAGAGGCTGCAAGAATACAGAGTTTTCCTGATAACTTTAAATTTGAAGGGCCAAGAACGTGGCAATATGTTCAAGTTGGAAATGCAGTACCGCCAATAATGGCTGAAGTGATAGCAAGAACAATAAAACAAATTTTAAAAGAAAAGCAAACATAATTGATATGTATGCTTTTCTTTTTTTTATATGAAAAGGAAATTACATATACGAATATTACCTAGTAGGTGACAAGTGTTATTATTTTTAGAAGAATTTTCGGTAAGAGACAGAAAGTGATGAAAAGTATGTTATGTATTATATGTAGAGCAAAAAAGAAAGGATGATCGCTAATGATTAATTCAAAGTCAATAATAACACAAGAAGCCTACTATGAAAATTTGGTTATTAAATATAATCCCCAAAATGGTTTTTATAAAAAAATTGTTGTTGTAAATCAAGCTGATTTATTGAAACAAGTGTACAGTATTATAGCACAATATTTAAAAGAACCAATTACACTGATACAAGAACAATATGAAGAAGTTGAACATTTTTGGGCAGGAGAAGGGGAATATTATTTACTAATTTCACCATATTTTTTTGGACAAGGTGTGGCAGTGAATTTAGAAAAGCTATAATAATTAATTAAAGTAATATATAGAAAAAATGACAAGCAATATTAAGAATATCATAAAAAACATAAGAAAGGATGATAAGTATGAGTTTAAATTTTATTAGTTTTGATCAACTTCAGAATTTTGTTAAGGAGAATATACCAGATAAGTATATTACAAGTATAGGGACAGCGTATAAAGTAGGAATTAAACAAAATAAAGATGGATTTGGGGAAAATGATTTTGAATATATGGGGTATCCTATAGATTATAAATATTTAAAAAATGGAATATCAATTCCAATAAAAATGCAAGTGCTTGAATTAGAAGAATTTAAAGAAAAAAATAATGAATATATTAATAGTAAGTTTAAACCAGTTCAATTTTTTTTTATGTGTATTGATAATTGTTTTGAAGATGAAGAATTAAGCAATATACTAAAAAAGGACTCTTTTGCCTATATAAATGAAGATGAACCAGGTGGATGGTGGCCTAATACTGTGTACTATTTTCCTATGACTAAGTTAAAAAATTATTTCAAAAATAAAAACGATAACTATGAATCAAATTTATTCATTACAGATATAAAAAATTATATGGGCAATTTAAGATACCACATATGCGTAGCTGGTTGTAATAGTAAAGGAATTTCTGAATATTGTAAGAATTATGATGATACCAATACAAATATTATTGAATTGGAGGACTTATTATGTGGGTTTAAAAATGCTAAGGTATATAGTACAAATTACTACATTTCGGATGAAGTTGGCAGTAATAAATTAGTATTAGATATATATACAACAAATCAGATGCTTAATAAATTACCTGGGAAGCCAGTAAGATTTATATAATTAATTATATTCTGTATCTTAAAATGACAAAAAATAATTGTATATAAATACAACATATTTGATCTATGTTGTATTTATACACTTAATGTTTATTATAAAAGTATATAATTGATTTAGGTGTATAATAAATATTAATAACTTTTTAGAAATATTTAAAATTAGCTGTGGTTTAGATAAAGAAGATAGTAAATAAATTATTGAAAGAGAGAAATAGGCAGATGAAGTATGAAGAGGTTGTAAAGGTATGGGAAAAAGGTGGAAAGAATGAATTGAATTATTTTTTATATGAATTCATTTGTAATTCTATGAGAATAGAAGAAATGGAAAGTAGAATTAATCAAGACTATAGAACAAGGGAAAAAACGTTAAAGGATATTTTACAACAAGAATAGTGCATAATTTATATTCGCACTGAAAAGGTGAATAAAATATATAATTAATAAGTTGTTAAAGGGGTATCAGAGTTCTTTACGGGATATAAGTTTTTTACATGGAACGCTATACAAATTAATTTGAGGCATAGTTATTGGGGCATATAGAAACAAATTGATAATTATAAAAACCATTTTTAATTATAGGAAATATTCTTTTAGTTGCTTAATAAAATTATATTTTGATGTCTAATTATTACTTGAAATTGCATTAATAGATTAAATAAAATTCCAACATAAATATCAAGGAGGAATTTTAATGGAAAATATAAAAGATATAATAAAAGGATTTATAAAGGAAGATGGTATTAATGAAGGATTTATAGTAAATAGAAAAACACAAAATGAAAATATCACAGAACGTATTTTGAATAGTGTTAAAGTAAGAGAAGTAATTAATAAATTAAGCACAGCAGACTTATTAGAAATTAAGGATATGGTAATCTTAAATGCATGGTCTAGCACATGCTTGACAATATTAGATAAGCATAAGGGCTTTTTTAAAGATTATATTAATAAAAGATTTACTCAAATAGAAAAAATAGTTGTTAAATGCATGTATGATACATTTACAGTTATTCAATCTGACAAAGAAGAAGAGTATTTGGATTATAAAAAACTGGATAAAGAATTAGTATCTAATGAAGGATCAGTAGTTAGAAGCTATTGGACAAGTAGGAATATATATATCTATATCAGGAACATAAATCCAGATCTTTCACAATTAATTTTAAAACATGCCCAGGAGTTATATTCTTTGTATTTATTTGATTTAGACGTTTTAAATAATGAAAAGGGCAGAATTTCAAATATTTATAGCAATTTGAGGACAACAAAAGGGCGTTTGAAATTCATAGATCAGAGAGTATGGTTAAAAGTTGGTATTAGGAAAGAAAATGAACAAGAAACATTTGATATCAGTAATCTTATAGAGCAATACAAAGATGTTCAAGATTTATTGAAGTATACTTTCACAGCAAATGATATTGAAGTTGCAGTTGCTATATTAGATGTTATATTGTTCATTATGGGAATTAAAATTACTGAAAAAGATCATATTAGCAAAAGAAATTCATTAAAAGAGAATGTAATAAATCAGGTGAAGCCATTTCTGCATAATGAAGGTATTAATGAAGTGTATAATATTTTGATAAACATGTAAATCACTTTTATAAGGCTACTGCCAAATAGATATGGAGTTCTATTTGACGGTAGCCCATTTTATTGTAACGAAAAGTATTTATTATTAATTAATCAAACCTAGGAGTTTTGCGATTTCATGACCTCTTTTAGAGATATATCCTTTACTTGTTCTAATAGAACCTTTCATAAATCCACACCCTATTCCCAATGTATAATCTATTGGTTTATCAAACTGGTTAGCTGTAAAATCGAGAATGGTACCAGTTTGTTTATTTTTTAAAAACCAGTGAGTACCTTTATTGTGGGGAAGCGGTATATACATGGGCGTATAATTAATGTCAGCATAATAATGATATATTGCCTCAGAGATAATATAGCAATATCCTGTTGTTGGAGTATTAGGTGTCCAATATTTTCTCCATCTATTATTTAGTAACTTACCACCATTTTCTTTTAATTTGGTATTAATAAATGACTGTGTTAGTTCCATATTAAATCACTCCTTAAATTTGTATAAGCATTTTTTAAACTTTTTAATTTTATACATTTTAACTAGTTAGTAATGAAAAGCAATTTATTAGAATAGTTTTTTAGAATAACTTTTCTAGGAAGTTAATTCAATCTTTTCTATAAATTTTGAAGGGGAACTCGTAATTTTATGGAATCATTAGATGAAATAAAATTAAAAATAAATTTTATTAAAATTATTTGAAGTGAAAATTTGCAATACTCATTAATTTTGTGTAAAAGGTTAGGGCTATAAAAAGTTGATGGGAAGTGATGCAAATGGCAAAGATAAATATTTCAAATTGTAAAGTTATAGACAAGTACGAAGGTAGTAATAGTATAGAAGCTATTTATATAAATTTTATTTCAATAAAATTAAGTGATAGTTATGAAGAGATAGAAAATGAATTAGAAATGAAAGGAGATAAAGCTTATGAAAATTAATGAATTTATTAACAGTATAGAAAAAGAAGACTATAAAATTGGGGACTTTAGAAATACTAAAGTATTTACAAATATAATAAATCAAGAAGTTAGAATTGCTGTATATGCAAGAATATCAAACTTGAGAGATAAGGATACATCAGTTCAGCGACAATTGGAATATATAAATGATTTTTTAAGTGATATAAACATAGATAAGGAAGTTATAGAAACATATATTGATGAAGGAATCTCTGGAACAAATAAATTAAGACCAGCGTATCAGAGAATGCTAGAAGACATTAATAATGGAAAAAGGAATATAGTTATAGTAGTAAATATGGATAGATTTGGACGTGATTGCGTTGAAATTGTGGACAAATTATATAATTTATTTATTTCAAAGAATGTAATATTTATTGCTCTTGATGACATGATTGTAAATACCAATGAAGATAGATTGGAATTGATTAAAAAAGCAGTTTTAGCAGAAGAGTATTGTAAGGATATATCTAAAAAGGTACGAAAAGCAAATAAAGTAAAAATGAAGAAAGGTAGCAGTATAGCGTCTAAAGCTCCGTACGGATATCGAATAGAAAAAATTCTTGGTGAAGGATATCTAAAATATAAGAGAATTTATATTGTTGATAATGATGATAAACCAGAAATAGTGAGGTTAATATTTCGATTATATATAGAAGGTAATGGTTACGGTGAAATTGCTAAAATATTAAATGAAAAAAAATATATTTCTCCTAATGGTGGTATATGGAGTAAAAGTACAATTGCATCTATTTTACAAAACCCTTTATATGGAGGTATTTTTGCACAAGGTAGATATAAAAAGAATGGTTACATAAATAGTGGGGAAGACAAAAAAATAACTAAAGTAGATAAAGAAGGTTGGATCTTAGGGGAAGGATTTAGTGGCATAGTAACACAAGAATTATTTTTACAAGTTCAGGAATTGATAAAAAGTAGGACTAGCAGTAGAAATAAAGGAGAGATTCATTTATTCTCAGGAGTATTAAGATGTGGGGATTGTGGTAAGACTTTAGTTTATAAAAAAAGAGATAAAGGATATAAATGTGCTTCTTCACAAAGTAATGGAGGATGTTCTACTCATTTTGTAAAGGAAGAAGAGTTGAAACAAATGGTTTTAGATCATATACATAAACTAAAGTGGGATATGGACATGGTTAAAGATGAAGTGGGTCAAATTGCTAACGAAATGTTTTATATGGATAGAATTGATACTCACATTGATAGGTTAAACAATGAAATCAAGAAATTAGATAAAAAGATAGTAGAAACTTATGGTGAGTATAAGGAAGAAATAATAAATGAGAGAATATATAAATTATTGATTAAGGACTGTGAAGAAAATATAAAAAAAATAGAGCAGCAGATTAAAATACTTTCAATTAAAAAGAATAATGTAAAAGTTTTAAATCAAAGGATTAAAACTTTAATTAATTGGTTAAGTAGCCTTAATGATATAGATAATAGTATTTTACGACTATTAATTAAGCAGATAAACATTTTTGAATCGGGTACAATAGAAATAATATGGAATATTCGGAAGCAATCCGAGGATATTAATGAATCACAAAATGAATGCCTCTAGCATATAATGATATAGTTATCAATATATGCTGGAGGCATTTTAATGTCTAAAAAGGATCCTGTAGTTGTTTTCTACAACGGGGAGCAAGAGTTTGAAAAACTTATGAAAAAAATTATAGAATTAAAATTAAAAAATTTTAAAATAACGAGTGAAGAAGCTAACTGTATGATGTATAATAGCTGTACCCACAATCGTCATTTACCAAATGATAAATGAGGTGAATGACATGAGAAAGATTTGGAATGTCGCTATATATGCAAGAGTATCTACTGATAAAAAAGAGCAACAAGAGTCAATACCTGCACAAGTTCAGAGCCTAAGAAAATGGTTGCTTGATAAAAGTAAATCTGATAGTGATGTTATATATAATTTAGTAGAAACATATGAAGATGCAGGTTTTTCAGGATCAAATTTTGATAGAGAAAGTTTTATCAAAATGAAAGAAGATATTGAAAAGGGTAAGATAAATATGGTATTGACTAGGGATCTTTCAAGGTTTTCTAGAAATTATGTTACAGCAGGTTATTACTTGGAAGATTACTTTAAAGTAAATCGAGTAAGATTTATATCAGTTCTAGATAATGTTGATACTGACCAAGAATATAATGATATAATACCTTTTAAAAACATTCTAAATGAGATGTACATTAGAGATTGCTCTAGAAGAGTTAGAGATGCTTTAAAACAAAGGATGATTCGAGGTTCAAGTATAGCTAGTAAACCACCCTATGGGTACATGTTCGAGGAATATTATGAAGGTAATGTTAAAACAATAAAATTAATTCCATCAAAAGATGAAGCTACTGATGTTGTTAAAGAGATATATTCTTTGTATATCAAAGGTTGGGGATTTGGAAAGATAGCAACATATTTAAATAAAAAAGGTATAGAACCACCTTCAGCAAGAGTTAAGAATTTTGGTAGGGCTAAGTTTGGAATTTGGACAAATAATTCAATTCATTATATACTTACTAATCCTAAGTATGCAGGGATGATGGTGCAGCAGAGATGGAAGAAGATAAGTTATAAAGTGAAAAAAATAGTTACTACGGATGAACAAGATTGGATTTATGGCTGTGATTTTGAAGGGATAGTAACTAAAGAAATGTTCGAGGAAGTGCAAAGCCTAATGAAGAAAAGAGCAAAAAATCACAGATATAAGGGAGGGGTTATCCATCCATTTTCTACTGTGATTAAATGTAATGAATGCGGAGGTTCTGTATCATATAGAAAGAAATTTGAAGGATATAAGTGTACCAATAGTCAGATGGGTGGAGGTCGTTGTACTAGTCATTCAGTGAAAGAAGAATTTTTGAAGCGAACAATTATTAAAGATTTAAAAAACTATGTTAATAAATATGTTAATAAAGAAGACGAATACAATACTGCAAGGAAAATTTATAATGAACAAGATGATTATGAAAAAGAATTAAAAAATATTGAAAAGGATCTAAAGAAGTTAGATATGCAATTTCAACAGGTTTATGAGGACAAACTAAATGAAGTTATAAATGAAAGAAATACGGATATCTTAATTACAGGAATACAAAAAAAACAGCAGATACTTGTAGAACGTAAAGATGAAGTAATTTCTATAATTGCAAAGATTAGTGATAAAGATAGTATATACAATGCATATAGGGATAAAATAGATAGAATACTCAACTTTGAAGAGTTTGAAAGAATGACAGTTGAAACGTTAATTGATAAAATTATTGTCTCTGAAAATAAGGTTACAAAAGAAAAGAAGGTAGAGATTTTCTATAAGTTTAGGGCGTAATATAGGTAAAATGACCTATAACGTCTAGAACGGGACTGCAACGTGTATAGGTCTTTCGGCAGTTAAACTATTAAAAAAAGATGGAGATGCAGTGATGGTGGTACTTCCATCAGATCATTATATAGAAGGATCGAATAATTATTTGCAGACTATAGAGCAAGCAGTTGATCTTGCAAATAAAAGAAGAGGGATAATTACATTAGGGATAGATCCAACAAGAGCTGAAACAGGATATGGGTATATTGAAATGGGACAGAGAATTGCAGGAGATATCCCAACTCATAAAGTGACTAGATTTACAGAGAAGCCAAATGTAGAAGTAGCTAGGGATTTTTTGGTGAAGGGAACTTATCTATGGAATTCAGGAATGTTTGTTTTTAGAGCTGATGTTATTCTTAGAGAAATAGAAAAATATCTTCCTAGTATGCATAAATGTTTAATGGAAATATACAAGCATATTGGGGAAGAAGATGAAGAAGATATAATTGAAGAACAATATAAATTAATTGATGGTATTTCTATAGATTTCGGAGTTATGCAAAAGACTAGAAAGGCATATGTAATCAAATGTGATTTTTCTTGGGACGATATAGGAAGCTTTACTGCATTGAGTAGATTTTTGGAAAGTTATAGTAGTAATAGTGTATCTAAAAATGTATATTTAGAGAAATGTGAGAACTGTTCTATATTTGGGGCCAAAAATTTAATCATTGGACTTGGAATAAAAGATTTGGTGGTTGTTGATGCAGGAGATGTAATACTAGTAATGGATAAAAATAAGGATCAAGAAATAAAACATTTATTAAATGACTTGTGTAAGGATGAAAAATATGAAAAATATTTATAGTTTAAAGTCATCATAGCAATATGGTGACTTTATTATGTTTAGAATGATATCATTGTTTCCTAATGAATATCTAATGAAGTACAATGGAAAAGCTATAATTCCGCAGGTAGTTTAGGAAGTTAGGCATATATATACAAAAAGTTACTAGTATTATTAATTTGAATTTGGTGTATAATATAAATTAGTTATTAATTATTAAGAGGATGTGTTAACATTGCTAATGAATACCCATAAGATATTAGCTAATAATATTTTAAGACAAACTAGCATAGACAAACTTAATTTAATAGATAAGAAGAAATTCATATGGGGAAATGTGAAACCAGATTATGTTTCTAAATATAAATTAAAAAAACACTTTTATGATGAAAGTATAAATATGATTTTAGAAAAAGTTCATTTTTTGTCCAGTTTAACATCAAAGGAAATTTTTTATAGTTATGGAATTAAAAAGTTTAGTGCCGAACTTGGAGTTGTATGTCACTTTCTTTGCGATTTCTTTTGCTATGCACATAGTGAAAGATGGAGATTAAAAAGTGATTTAAAGAAACATGTTTCATATGAACAGAAATTAAGTAAAATAGCTAAGGATTTTAATTTTGTTGAATTAATTGATGAGAACTTATTGATAGAAGATATAGAGATGTTTATTAAATATAATATGGAGGAGTATAGTGAAGTAGAAGGATATGAAAAAGATTTGCTATATTCAGCATTTATATGTAACAGTATAGTTAATTCAGTGCTTAACCAGGTAATAGAGAATGAAGAGGCAGAAAGAAGAGTTGGATAACTCTTCTTTTTAAAATTATATATGGAATTAAGTGCTTCTAGGTGTAGCATGTGTGAATGTGTCTTTTATGGTGTAGAAGGCTCTTAGTATCTAATCATATGAGGGCTATTAGAAACCAATAGAAATTTGAGGAGTTTATTGGTATAATAGTAAGAAAAAAATATTTTTTGCGTTATATTTTCAAACAATTTTTAATAATATATTGAATTTAAAAATCTTATAAAAAATATGTTGGAAAAATGCATTTTAATTGAGGCGAAATCATTGACTTATCTTGACGAGAAAAGTATAATAATGTAGTTAATTGTACTTTCAGGCATGAGGGAGTAGCAGGCAGAATGATTTTTTTCTGCCCTAAAGCCAAGATACTTGTGAATAGTTAAATGGCTTTGTACTGAATTGTGAGACTTATGTATAACGGTTAGGGTTGCGTTATACATAAGCCTCTTTTTTATTTAGAGTTTAAATAAAATTATTTTTATAATTATTGGAGGTAGCTAAAATGAGCTTAATATCTATAATATTGATTGGAATAGGCTTGTCAATGGATGCTTTTGCAGTATCAATAACAGCTGGAATTAATACTAGTAATAATGAAAAAAGGAAAATAGCATTAAAGTCAGGACTTTTTTTTGGAATCTTTCAAGGATTAATGCCTTTATTAGGATGGGCAATGGGAATAAAGTTTTCTGAATATATTGAAAAGGTAGATCATTGGATAGCGTTTATATTACTATCAGTTATTGGTGGGAAAATGCTTATAGAAGCCTTAAGGGGCGGAGATGAAGAGGAGAATACTGGGGATAGTAGAGATTATACCAATAAAAGATTTTTAATTTTGGCTATTGCAACTAGTATAGATGCTTTAGCAGTTGGTATTAGTTTTGCATTTTTAAATGTTAATATATTATCAGCCATAATTATTATTGCTGCTATAACATTTGTGTTATGTATAGTTGCAGTTTATTTAGGAAAGATAATAGGAGATATATTTAGGACTAGAGCAGAAGTGCTTGGAGGCATTATACTAATACTTATCGGAGTAAAAATATTATTAGAGCATTTATTTAAATAACTGATATATAATAACTTATATATATATATAAAGAAAATAATAGATAAGTAAGCTGATTTTATGTTAATATAGTATGAGGAAAAAGTTGTTTTAGTGTTTATATAAAATGTTTAAAGATTGTTAAAATATAATTAGAAAAAAGAGGAGAAACAGTATGGAAAAGAAAAAAAATATTTCTATGGCTGTGATTAAGAGATTACCTAAGTATCATAGATATTTAAAAGAATTAATGGATAATGATGTAGATAGAATATCATCAAAGGAATTAGGTGAAAAAATAGGGTTTACAGCATCACAGATAAGGCAAGATTTGAATTGTTTTGGAGATTTTGGCCAACAAGGCTATGGATATAATGTTAGAGAATTATTTAACCAAATTAGAAGTATTCTTGGATTAGATAAAGAGTATAAAACTATTATAATCGGTGCAGGAAATATAGGGCAAGCTATAGCAAATTATACTGGTTTTCATAAATTAGGATTTCAATTAACAGGAATATTTGATGCAAATCCTAAGCTTGTTGGTATGAAAATTCAAGATATTGAAATTAGAGAAATAGATACATTGAAGGAACATTTGAAAGAGAACAGTATAGATATAGGAATAATATGTGTACCTAGAATTAATGCTCAAAGGGTATGTGATGTACTAGTTGAAGGCGGCGTAAAGGGTGTTTGGAACTTCGCTCCAGTGGATTTGAATGTACCAGAAGGTGTTACTGTTGAAAATGTTCATTTAAGTGAAAGCATGTTGACGTTAATATATTTATTACACAGTAAAGAAGAAATGGAACAGTAGAAAAAGGACCATGTAAAACCTTATTAAAATTAGCACAAAATCACATTTTATATATTGCAAAAAATTTAACAAAGTATTATAATTATAATTGAAGTTGAAAAACTTCGATTATTTTTTTGCTATAGATTGTTATAATATTAACAAATAAGCAAGAAAAGTAAGTAATAAAAGCAAGTATCTTGGTACTTTAAGGTGTAATAAGATATTTGAAATTAATTATTAAAGTATTTAAGGAGGCAAAAAGGCATGGAATTAAAGAATGTAATTCTTGAAAAAGAAAACCATTTAGCTATTGTAACTATCAATAGACCAAAGGCATTAAACGCTTTAAATTCAGAAACTTTAAAGGACCTTGACACTGTAATTGATGATTTAGAAAAAGATAACAACATCTATGCAGTTATTTTAACAGGTGCAGGAGAAAAATCTTTTGTAGCTGGTGCTGATATTGCAGAGATGAAAGATTTAAATGAACAACAAGGAAAAGAATTTGGTACATTAGGAAATAATGTATTCTTAAGATTAGAAAATTTAGATAAGCCAGTTATAGCTGCTATCTCAGGATTTGCATTAGGTGGCGGTTGTGAACTTGCTATGTCATGTGATATTAGAATAGCTTCAGAAAAGGCTAAATTTGCACAACCGGAAGCTGGACTTGGTATAACTCCAGGTTTTGGTGGAACTCAAAGACTTGCAAGAATAGTTGGAATGGGTAAAGCTAAAGAATTAATTTATACTTGCGATATGATTAAGGCTGATGAAGCTTCAAGAATAGGATTAGTTAATAAAGTAGTTGCTTTAGAAAACTTAATGGAAGAAGCAAGAACTATGGCAGCAAAGATTATTGCTAATGCTCCAATAGCAGTTAAGTTATGCAAAGATGCAATAAATAGAGGAATGCAAGTATCTATAGACAAAGCAGTTCAAATAGAAGCAGAAGATTTTGGAAAGTGTTTTAGCACAGAAGATCAAAAAGAAGGAATGGCTGCATTTATAGAGAGAAGAGATAAAAACTTCCAAAACAAATAAAATTGTTTTTGATATATTAAGGAGGGTAATTTAAATGAATTTCCAATTAACTAGAGAACAAGAATTAGTACAACAAATGGTTAGAGAATTTGCAGTAAATGAAGTTAAACCAATTGCTGCTGAAATCGATGAAACTGAAAGATTCCCAATGGAAAACGTGGAAAAGATGGGCAAGCTTGGAATGATGGGTATTCCATTTGCTAAAGAATTTGGTGGAGCAGGTGGAGATGTTCTTTCTTACATTATAGCTGTAGAAGAATTATCAAAAGTTTGCGCTACTACAGGAGTTATTTTATCAGCTCATACATCTTTATGTGCTTCAGTAATCAATGAAAATGGTACACCAGCACAAAAAGAAAAATATTTAGCTGATCTTTGCACTGGTAAGAAAGTTGGTGCTTTTGGATTAACTGAACCAGGAGCAGGTACAGATGCAGCAGGACAACAAACAACTGCAGTACTTGATGGAGATAACTATATATTAAATGGTTCAAAGATATTCATAACAAATGGTGGAGTTGCTGAAACTTTCATAATATTTGCTATGACAGATAAGAGCCAAGGAACTAGAGGAATATCTGCATTTATAGTAGAAAAATCATTCCCAGGATTCTCAGTAGGAAAGCTTGAAAACAAGATGGGAATTAGAGCATCTTCAACTACTGAGTTAGTTATGGAGAACTGTGTAGTACCAAAGGAAAACCTAATAGGTAAAGAAGGTAAGGGATTTGGTATAGCAATGAAGACTCTTGATGGAGGAAGAATTGGTATAGCTGCTCAAGCTTTAGGTATTGCAGAAGGAGCTTTTGAAGAAGCTGTTAATTACATGAAAGAAAGAAAACAATTTGGTAGACCATTATCAGCATTCCAAGGATTACAATGGTATATAGCTGAAATGGACGTTAAGATAGAAGCTGCTAAGCATTTAGTATACAAAGCAGCATGCAAGAAGCAAGCTGGAGAACCATATTCAGTAGATGCTGCAAGAGCTAAATTATTAGCTGCAGATGTTGCAATGGAAGTTACAACTAAGGCTGTTCAAATCTTTGGTGGATATGGTTACACTAAAGAATATCCAGTTGAAAGAATGATGAGAGATGCTAAGATAACTGAAATCTATGAAGGAACTTCAGAAGTTCAAAAGATGGTTATTGCAGGAAGCATATTAAGATAGGAGGACTTTTAGAATGAAAATAGTAGTTTGTGTAAAACAAGTTCCAGATACTACAGCAGTAAAAATAGATCCTGTAAAAGGAACATTAATTAGAGATGGTGTTCCATCAATAATGAATCCAGAAGATAAACACGCTTTAGAAGCTGCACTTCAATTAAAAGAAATTCATGGCGGAACAGTAACAGTTGTAAGCATGGGTCTTCCAATGGCTAAAGCAACTTTAAGAGAAGCTTTATGTATGGGAGCTGATGAAGCTATATTATTAACTGATAGATGTCTTGGTGGAGCTGATACATTAGCAACATCTAAGTCTTTAGCAGGAGTTATAGCAAAATTAGATTATGATGTAGTACTTGCTGGAAGACAAGCAATTGATGGAGATACTGCACAAGTTGGACCAGAAATAGCTGAACACTTAGGAATTCCTCAAGTAACTTATGTTCAAGATGTTAAGGTTGAAGGCGATAGCTTAATAGTAAACAGAGCTTTAGAAGATGGATACCAAGTAGTTGAAGTTAAGACTCCATGTCTATTAACTGCAATAGAAGAATTAAATGCACCAAGATACATGCATGTTGCTAATATATTTGCAACTAATGATGACCAAATTAAGGTTATGTCAGCAGATGACATAGATGTAGATAAGGCTGAACTAGGACTTAAGGGTTCACCTACAAAGGTTAAGAAGTCAATGACTAAGGAAGTTAAGGGATCAGGAGAATTAGTTAAAGAATCACCTAAAAACGCAGCATATTATGTTGTAGGAAAATTAAAAGAAAAACACTACATCTAGGATAATAGGAGGGTAATTTATTATGAATATAGCAGATTACAAAGGCGTTTGGGTCTTTGCTGAACAAAGAGAAGGCGAATTACAAAAAGTATCTTTAGAACTACTTGGTGAAGGTAGAAGAGTTGCTGATAAATTAGGAGTAAAGTTAACAGCTTTATTACTTGGAAATAACATAGAAGGATTATCTAAGACTTTAGCAGAACACGGAGCTGATGAAGTTTTAGTTGCAGATCATAAAGATTTAGAACACTATACAACAGATGCTTACACAAAGGTAATTTGTGACTTAGCTACAGAAAGAAAGCCAGGAATATTATTTGTAGGAGCTACTTTCATCGGAAGAGATTTAGGTCCAAGAATAGCTGCTAGATTATCTACAGGATTAACAGCTGACTGTACATCAATCGATGTTGAAGTTGAAAATGGTGATCTTTTAGCTACAAGACCAGCATTTGGTGGTAACTTAATGGCAACAATTGCTTGTCCAGAACATAGACCACAAATGGCTACAGTAAGACCAGGTGTTTTTGCAACAGTTAAGACTGACGCATCAAACTGTAAGATAGAAAAAGTTGAAGTTAAGTTAACTGATAGTGATCTTAGAACTAAAGTTTTAGAAACTATTAAGTCTAAAAAAGATATCATTGATATAGCTGAAGCTGAATTTATAGTAGCAGGTGGTAGAGGGGTTCAAAATAAAGAAAACTTCGCACTACTTGAAGAATTAGCAAAAGTTCTAGAAGGAACTGTAGCAGGATCAAGAGCTGCTGTTGAAAATGGATGGATTGATGGAGCTTATCAAGTTGGTCAAACTGGTAAGACTGTAAAACCTAAAATATATATAGCTTGTGGTATTTCAGGAGCTATACAACACGTTGCTGGTATGCAAGATTCAGAACTTATTATAGCAGTTAATAAGGATGAATCAGCTCCAATAATGAAGGTTGCAGATTATGCAATAGTTGGAGATCTTGTAAAGGTAGTACCAGAATTAATAGCTCAATTTAAAGAGGTTAAGAGTGCAGAATAATTTGCAGTTATTATAACTTTTGAATTAGGTAGTTTGATTTAGTGAAAAATAATAAGGTTAAAATTTAAATAATATACACAATAGACAATGCACATTGAGTAATAATTTTATTAATTGTGCATTGTAAGTTGTGAATTGATTAGGAGGAATAATCTATGAAAAAGGTTTTCGTACTTGGTGCAGGAACAATGGGTGCTGGAATAGTTCAAGCATTCGCACAAAAGGGTTGTGAAGTAATCGTAAGAGATATTAAAGATGAATTCGTACAAAGAGGGATAGCTGGAATAGCTAAGGGATTAGAAAAGCAAGTAGCTAAAGGAAAGATGACTGAAGAAGATAGAGAAGCAGTGCTTTCTAGAATTTCAGGAACAACTGACATGAAGTTAGCTGCTGACTGTGATTTAGTTGTAGAAGCTGCTGTTGAAAACATGAAGATTAAGAAAGAAATATTTGCTGAATTAGATGAAATCTGTCAAGAATCAACTATATTAGCTTCAAATACTTCTTCTTTATCAATAACAGAAGTTGCTTCAGCTACTAAGAGACCAGACAAGGTTATAGGAATGCACTTCTTTAACCCAGCTCCAGTAATGAAGTTAGTTGAAATCATAAAAGGAATAGCTACATCACAAGAAACTTTTGATGCAGTTAAGGAATTATCATTAGCAATTGGAAAAGAACCTGTAGAAGTTGCAGAAGCTCCAGGATTTGTAGTTAACAGAATTCTTATTCCTATGATAAACGAAGCTATAGGAATTTATGCTGAAGGTATTGCTTCAGTTGAAGATATAGATACAGCTATGAAATATGGTGCTAACCACCCAATGGGACCTTTAGCATTAGGAGATTTAGTTGGATTAGATATCGTTCTAGCTATTATGGACGTTTTATACAATGAAACAGGAGATTCTAAGTATAGAGCTCATAGCTTACTTAGAAAGTATGTAAGAGCAGGATGGTTAGGTAGAAAGACTGGAAAAGGATTCTACGATTATTCTAGATAGTAATTTTAAGAGTTATCTCAAAAGAGATAGCTCTTTTTTTGCAATAAATTGAGCTAAATTAATCCATTTAAATTTGTTTTATTATGCAATAAAATTAGAAAATGGATATTGACCGTACATTTACAAATATACTACAAAATGGTAAAATATAAGTATTAAGTTATGGAGGTTTTAGAAGAATGATGAGATTTACATTACCAAGAGACATTTATTATGGAAAAGGTTCCATGGAACAATTAAAATCTATAAAAGGAGAAAGAGCTGTCCTTGTTCTTGGAGGAGGATCAATGAGAAAGTTTGGATTCGTTGATAAAGCTCTGGATTATTTAAAAGCAGCAGGAATTGAAGTAAAACTTATTGAAGGTGTTGAGCCAGATCCATCCGTAGAAACAGTGCTAAGAGGTGCTGAAGTTATGAGAGACTTTAATCCAGATTGGATTATAGCAATGGGTGGCGGATCTCCAATTGATGCAGCAAAGGCTATGTGGGTATTTTATGAACATCCGAAACTATCCTTTGATGATATAAAGGATCCTTTTACAATACCAGAACTTAGAAGTAAGGCTAAGTTTTTAGCTATACCATCAACTAGTGGAACAGCTACAGAAGTAACAGCATTTTCAGTAATAACAGATTATAAGACAGAGATTAAATATCCATTAGCTGATTTTAATATAACTCCTGATATGGCTATAGTTGACTCAGAACTAGCTGAGACAATGCCACCAAGATTAACAGCACATACAGGAATGGATGCTTTAACTCATGCTATAGAAGCATATGTTGCAACATTACATTCACCATTTACTGATCCATTAGCTCTAAAAGCTATTGAGATGGTTAAAGAATATTTAGCTAAATCTTATGATGGTGATAATGTAGGCAGAGAACAAATGCATTATGCTCAATGTATGGCAGGAATGGCATTTTCTAATGCACTACTCGGAATTTGTCATAGTATGGCTCATAAGACAGGTGCGGTATTCCATATTCCTCATGGATGTGCAAATGCTATTTATTTGCCATATGTAATTGAATTTAACAAGAAAGAATCTTTAAGTAGGTATGCAGAAATAGCTAAAAAGATTGGACTAGCTGGAAATACTGAAGAAGAATTAGTAGATTCATTAATAAATATGATAGATGAATTTAATAAGAAGATGGGAATACCACAAACATTAAAAGAATACGGTATAGATAAGGAAAAATTTGATTCAAGTATTGATTTGATTGCAGAGAGAGCTATAGCAGATGCATGTACTGGTTCAAATCCAAGAAAAATAAACAAAGATGAGATGAAAAAAATATTCCGATGTGCCTATGATGGAACAAAAGTAGATTTTTAGATTATAAATGATGAATAAAGTCATAATTGTGTAAGCGATTATGACTTTTATCTTTCGAAAAATTGAATTCAAATAAAAACCATAATATATATAAACAACCAAATTAGTTAAAAATAGTTGAATAATTGTTGGAAATTAATGTATAATAGCTATAAAGAACTAAATATGTATTCGTGGAGGCGAAAATATGTATAAGATAGTTAAAAAAGAAAAGCTTAATGAAAATACTTATTTGATGGATGTTGAAGCTCCAAGGGTTGCAAGATCGGCTAAACCTGGGCAATTCATAATTGTAAAGATGGATGAAGAAGGAGAACGTATTCCATTAACTATATGCGATTATGATAAGGAGAAAGGTATAGTAACTATTGTATTTCAAGTTATAGGAGAATCAACTAAAGAGATGGCTGAATATGAGGTTGGAGAATATTTTCAAGATTTTGTTGGACCTTTAGGAAAACCTTCTGAACTAATGGATAAAGAATTAGAAGAACTTAAAAATAAAAAAATAATATTTGTGGCAGGGGGAGTAGGTACAGCCCCTGTTTATCCTCAAGTTAAATGGTTATTTTCAAAAGGGATAAAGGCAGATGTTATAGTTGGTGCAAGAAACAAAGATATTGTAATTTTAGAAAAAGAGATGAAAGAGGTTGCAGGAAATTATTATTTAGCAACTGATGATGGATCATCAGGATACAAAGGATTAGTTACAGACAAGTTGAAAGATTTAGTAAATAAAGACGGAAAAAGATATGACTTAGTAATAGCAATTGGGCCTATGATAATGATGAAGTTTGTTACTTTATTAACTAAAGAATTAAATATACCTACTGTAGTTAGCTTAAATCCAATTATGGTAGATGGAACAGGTATGTGCGGAGCTTGTAGAGTATCTGTGGGAGGAAAAATCAGATTTGCTTGTGTAGATGGACC
The DNA here is from genome assembly GCF_014836335.1 of Clostridium cibarium. Classification (GTDB taxonomy): domain Bacteria; phylum Bacillota; class Clostridia; order Clostridiales; family Clostridiaceae; genus Clostridium; species Clostridium cibarium. Next base: position 17,361 of record NZ_JACSRA010000031.1, on the reverse strand, counting down.
GGAATTTGATGGGCATTTAGTAAATTTTGATGAAGCTATGAGAAGACAAGCTATGTATAAAACAGAAGAAGGACGAGCAATCTTAAAAGAAAAAGAAGGAGATACTCATCATGGTGGTTGTGGAGTTTGTGGAGGTGATAGATAAATGGATAGAATGAAAAGAATTCCAGTTCATGAACAAGATCCTAAAGTTAGAGCAGCAAATTTTAAAGAGGTTTGCTTAGGATATAATAAAGAGGAGGCAGTGGAGGAAGCTAATAGGTGTTTAAATTGTAAAAATCCAAATTGTGTGAAAAAATGTCCTGTTAATATAGAAATTCCTAAGTTTATTGCAAAGGTTAAAGAAGGCAGTTTTGAAGATGCAGCGAAAATTATAGCTAAATCTTCGGCTTTACCATCTGTATGTGGTAGAGTATGTCCTCAAGAATCGCAATGTGAAGGAAATTGTGTGCTTGGAATAAAAGGCGAAGCCGTTTCAATAGGGAAGTTGGAAAGGTTTGTTGCAGATTGGGCTAGAGAAAATAACATAGATTTATCAGAAACTTTGCCTAAGAATGGTAAAAAAGTTGCAGTTATAGGAAGTGGACCAGCTGGACTTACTTGTGCTGGCGATCTAGCAAAGTTAGGATATGAGGTAACGATATTTGAGGCTTTGCACGAAGTTGGAGGAGTTTTAGTTTATGGCATTCCGGAATTTAGACTACCTAAAGAAACAGTAGTAAAAGGTGCAGTTGAAAATGTTAAAAAACTTGGAGTAAAAATAGAGACAAACGTTATAGTTGGTAGAACTGTAACTATAGACGAGTTATTTGAAAATGAAGGTTTTCAAGCTGTGTTTATAGGATCAGGAGCAGGTCTTCCAAGGTTTATGGGAATACCAGGAGAGAATGCAAATGGTGTTTGTTCGGCCAATGAATTTTTAACTCGAAATAATTTAATGAAGGCATTTAAAGATGAATATAAAACTCCAATTAGAGTTGGTAAAAAAGTTGCTGTAGTCGGAGGAGGAAATGTGGCTATGGATGCTGCAAGAACAGCATTAAGATTAGGTGCTGAGGTTCATATAGTTTACAGAAGAAGTGAATCAGAGCTCCCTGCAAGGATTGAGGAAGTACATCATGCTAAGGAGGAAGGGGTAATATTCGACCTTCTTACAAATCCAACGGAAATCCTTCAAGATGAAAAAGGATGGGTTACTGGAATGAAGTGCGTCAAGATGGAGCTTGGAGAACCAGATGAATCAGGAAGAAGAAGACCTGTAGCAGTTGATGGATCTGAATTTGTACTAGATGTAGATACTGTAATAATGTCACTTGGTACATCTCCAAATCCGTTAATATCTTCAACTACTAAGGGGTTAGATATAAATAAGAGACAATGTATTATTGCGTCCGAGGATACTGGAATTACTTCTAGAGAAGGAGTATTTGCAGGAGGAGATGCAGTAACAGGTGCTGCAACAGTAATTTTAGCTATGGGAGCAGGAAAGAAAGCAGCAAAAGGAATTCATGATTACTTATCAAAAGGAGCTTAGTTTGTTTGGGTTGATAATAGAAAAAGTGGCTTGGCCACTTTTTTTATATGGTATAATTAATATTTATTGTTAAATAATATTTAATGTATGATATAATTATACATATAAATTTAGAAAAAGGTGATTAAATGGATTATACTAACGTAATTTATGAAAAAGATAAAATAGTACTTGAAGGTGTTAAAAACTTTAATATAAAGCAAGTAGTTGAATGTGGCCAGTGTTTTAGATGGGAAAAAGTTAAGGAGTTAAATTATATAGGAGTTGCTCATGGCAGAGTTATAGAGGTTATTCAAAGCGATGATAATGTAACAATACTAAATAGTAACGAAGAGGATTTTAAAAACATATGGTTTGATTATTTTGATTTGGAAAGAGATTATAGTAAGGTAAAAGAATCTTTAGCTAATGATGAAATATTAAGTAAAAGTGTTGAATATGGATATGGGATTAGAATTTTAAAGCAAGAACCATTTGAAATTCTTATAAGCTTTATAATTTCTGCCAGAAACAGTATTCCATCAATAATGAAAACAATAAAAAAGATAGCTGAAAAATGGGGTAAGCCTATAGAATATAAAGGAAATACATATTATACATTTCCTACTCCAGGTGAATTGAAAGATGCTACATTGGAAGAAATACAAGAGACAGGAGCATCTTTTAGAAGTAAGTACATATTAGATACAATAAATAATGTAAATAGTGCTAAAAGATTAGGAGACTATGATTTAGACTACATAGCAAGTTTGCCTGCAGATGAATGTCATGAAGAATTGCAAAAATTCAAAGGTGTTGGGGCAAAGGTGGCAGACTGTATTATGTTATTTTCTATGAAAAAATATTCATCTTTCCCTGTAGATGTATGGGTAAAAAGAGCTATGATGCATTTTTACAATGCGGAAGAAGGTTCTCTTAATAAAATTAGAATATTTGCAAGAAATAAATTTGGTGAGGTATCAGGTTTTGCGCAACAATATCTTTTTTATTATGCTAGAGAGAACAAAATAAAGGTAGATTAGGTTTGAGGTATTTGAAACTTGGTATTATAAAATAGAGCATCATTATAATAGATATGTAAGAATAATATAATATTGATTGCAGTCAATAGAGAATGTACAATAAAGGATATAATATAAAAGGTATGGAGGGCGTAATATTTGGATGAAAAAACGGTAGTAATAAGACTTGTTGTAGCATTCTTGTTAGGTGCAGCAATTGGATTGGAGCGAGATTTAACAAATAAAACTATAGGAATAAAAACCCACGTGATGGTATCATTAGGTTCAGCTTTAACCATGATATTTGGTATTTATATGTCTCAAGAAAACAACCTAATTGACCCAACAAGAATTTCTGCACAAGTAGTATCTGGAATAGGTTTTTTGGGAGCGTTATGTGTATTAAAAGATCGTAATAATACTATATTAGGGTTAACTACAGCATCATCTATATGGGTAATGGCATGTATAGGGATTGCTGTTGGAGGGGGATTTATAAGTGGAGCTGTAACTACAACAGTTCTTATATTAATAAATCTTATATTTGTTTCAAAAATAAAAAGAATAATTAAAAAAAGTTCTATTTATAAGAGAAGTCATGATGATTGTGAGGAATAAATTGAATATGTATAAAAGCAGTGGTGGAGAGGTTAATTCATTGCTGCTTTTTTTATCCTTTTCGTCTAGCAGATTTTGATTTTTTTATTGGTATGTACACATCTCCTGGATGATTTTTAACAAAATTTAAATAACGTTTTATTTTCTCCTCATTCTTTAATCTTTCTATAGTATAAAGTCTATAAGAGAGTTCACTATTAGTATAGAGAGCATGGATTTGACAATGACATGTTCTGCATAAAAAAGCTATATGGGAGTCCCTTCCCCCTTTTTCTACTGGAATTAAATGATGTTTAGTTATTTCTGATATTTCCCTGCCACAAAGCTCACATCTATATTTTTTATTCATAAAATACTCACCCTAGATAATAGAATTATAATTGGAGAGATTATATCATTTTTGTATGAAAAAATCAAAGATAGGGGGAAAGTTATGTTCCAATTTGAAACTCAATTAGATAAGTTGAAGCATGAGGTGCTTACAGAGGTAGCTAAGTTAGCAAAAGAGGACAAGCTAACAAAGGATGAGATTGAAAAAATTCCTTACGAAGTTATAAAGGGAGATACAGCTATGTATAGGTGCTGTGTTTATAAAGAAAGAGCTATAGTTCTGGAGAGGGCAAAATTGGCTTCTGGCTTCTTGGCCAATGGAGATACGATTGATGAGGATTTTATAGATATAACTCCAGATGAGCAGATAATATATGTCATTGAAGCTGCTTGTGATAAATGTCCAATAAATAAATATAGTGTAACTGATTCATGTAGAAATTGTATAGCGCATAGATGTCAAAAAGCTTGTAACTTTGGAGCAATAAGTTATGTTGCAGGAAGGGCTTATATTAATCAGGAACTTTGCAAGGAATGTGGCATGTGTCAAAAAGTTTGTCCTTATGATGCTATTTCTGAAGTTATGAGGCCTTGTAAAAGGGTATGTCCTACAGGTGCACTGGATGTAAATCATGAAAATAGAAGGGCTATTATAAAGGAAGAAAAGTGTGTTAATTGTGGAGCTTGTATGTCAGCATGCCCATTTGGTGCTATATCAGATAAAAGCTTAATCGTTCCGGTTGCAAAAGCTTTAAGTAATAAGGAAAGGATATATGCAGTAGTTGCGCCAGCAATAACAGGACAATTTGGAATGAAGGTATCCTATGGGCAAATTAAAAATGCAATTAAGAGGATAGGATTCAGGGATATGTATGAAGTAGCTTGCGGTGCTGATGCTGTTACTGTTCATGAAGGCGTCGAGTTTGTAAATAGGATGGAAAAAGAACAATCATACATGACTAATTCATGTTGTCCAGCTTTTCTGAATTATATTGAAAAAATATTTCCTAGTGAAATAGGTAATATATCAGGTACTGTATCGCCAATGATAGCTACAGGAAGATATATTAAAAAAAATCATCCGGATGGAAAAGTTGTATTTATAGGACCATGTACAGCCAAAAAGGGGGAGGCTGTTAAGGAGGATATTAAAGATGCGGTGGATTATGTGTTAACATTTGAGGAGTTGGTTGCTCTTTTTGATGCCTTTGAGATAGATGTTGAGAAATGTAGTGAAGAAGTGGTTGATGATGCTTCTATATTTGGCCGTGGTTTTGGAGCATCAGGAGGATTGACCGCAGCTATTGAAAATTATATGAAAGAAAGCGGTATAGATGTTGAATTTAATGCTATAAAAGTTTCAGGCGGAGCAGAGATAAAAAAGGTTATGAAGCTTACTAATATAGGCAGACTTAATGGAAACTTTATTGAAGGAATGATGTGTGAGGGGGGGTGTATTAATGGCGCTGGGGCAGTAGTACCGTATCAGAAAGCGAAAGGTATATTTAATAAGATAAATGTCAATGCTAGAAAGAAGACTGTTTTATCAAATGATATTATTAATGATTATATAGATATTAACTTAGAAAGAATTAATAAAAAATAGGACATGTGAAAAATAAAGAAAATATGAGTAAAACAAAGAAATACAATAATAGTTTTGCGTAATGGCCATTAATGGCGAGATAATATAAAAAAGAATATTTGAATAATATGGATACAGGATATATTATAATTGTATTAGCACTCATTAAGAGTGAGTGCTAATACAAGTTTTTATGTAGTAGTTCTATAGAACTATTTTTATAATCTTAATTTAATTAGATTAAGAAAAGGACAGAAGAAAATAAAATTATATAAATATTAAGGAGGTTTTTCAATGAATATCAAACCACTTGGAGAAAGAGTAGTAATTAAGAAATTAGAGGCAGAAGAAACTACTAAAAGCGGAATAGTACTAACAGGTACAGCTAAGGAAAGACCACAAGAAGCAGAAGTAGTTGCAGTAGGACCCGGAGCTGTTGTAGACGGTAAGAGGGTTGAAATGGAAGTAAAAGTTGGAGATAAAGTTTTATATTCAAAGTATGCAGGTACAGAAGTTAAAGTTTCTGGAGAAGAGTATACTATTTTAAAACAAGAAGATATTTTAGCGATAGTTGAATAGGAGGTAATAGAGATGGCAAAAACATTAAAATTTGGTGAAGATGCAAGAAGATCTATGCAAATAGGGGTAGATAAATTAGCTGATACAGTAAAAGTTACATTAGGACCTAAGGGAAGAAATGTAGTATTAGATAAAAAGTTTGGAGCACCACTAATAACAAATGACGGTGTTTCTATAGCTAGAGAAATAGAGTTAGAAGATCCATATGAAAATATGGGAGCACAACTTGTAAAAGAAGTTGCTACTAAGACAAATGATGTTGCTGGAGATGGAACTACAACAGCTACTCTTTTAGCACAAGCTATTATAAGAGAAGGTCTTAAAAATGTAACAGCAGGAGCTAATCCAATATTAATTAGAAATGGTATAAGAAAGGCTGTTGAAAAAGCAGTTGAAGAAATTCAAGGAATTTCAAAACCAGTAGCAGGTAAAGAAGACATAGCTAGAGTTGCAGCTATCTCAGCAGCAGATGAGGAAATTGGTAAGTTAATTGCTGATGCTATGGAGAAGGTTGGTAATGAAGGTGTAATTACTATCGAAGAATCTAAATCAATGGGAACTGAATTAGACGTAGTTGAAGGTATGCAATTTGATAGAGGATATGTATCACCTTATATGTCAACAGATATGGAAAAGATGGAAGCTTCTTTAGATAATCCATACATTTTAATAACTGATAAGAAAATTTCAAATATACAAGAAATACTACCAATACTAGAACAAATAGTTCAATCAGGTAAGAAGTTATTAATTATAGCTGAAGATATTGAAGGAGAAGCTATGGCTACTCTTGTAGTTAATAAGTTAAGAGGAACATTTACTTGTGTTGCTGTAAAAGCTCCAGGCTTTGGTGATAGAAGAAAAGAAATGCTTCAAGATATAGCTATTTTAACTGGTGGAGAAGTAATATCTGAAGAACTAGGAAGAGATCTTAAAGAAGTAACTATCGAGATGTTAGGCCAAGCAGATAGTGTTAAGGTTACTAAGGATAATACAACTATCGTAAATGGTAAAGGAAGTTCAGCAGCTATTAAAGAAAGAGTTGGCTTAATTAAGAATCAAATTGAAGAAACAACTTCAGAATTTGATAAAGAAAAATTACAAGAAAGATTAGCAAAGCTTTCTGGTGGAGTTGCAGTAATCAAAGTTGGTGCAGCTACAGAAACTGAACTTAAAGAAAGAAAACTTAGAATTGAAGATGCTTTAAATGCAACAAAAGCAGCAGTAGAGGAAGGTATTGTACCAGGTGGTGGAACAGCATATGTTAATGTAATAAATGAAGTTGCAAAATTAACATCAGATGTTCCAGATGCACAAGTTGGTATAAATATAATCGTTAGAGCTTTAGAAGAGCCAATGAGACAAATAGCTGCAAATGCAGGAGTTGAAGGTTCTGTTATAATAGAAAAAGTTAAGAATAGTGAAGCTGGTATGGGATACGACGCATTATATGGAGATTATAAGAATATGATAAAAGCTGGTATAGTTGATCCAACTAAGGTAACAAGATCAGCACTTCAAAATGCAGCATCAGTAGCATCAACATTCTTAACAACAGAAGCAGCTGTTGCTGATATTCCACAAAAGGAAACTCCAATGCCAGGTGGAGCTCCAGGAATGGAAGGAATGTACTAAAAAAGAATTTTTAATACTGAAAATCTCGTAATGAAAAATTTCATTACGAGATTTTTTTGTTTTTCTTCATAAATTTGAAAGAATTATGGAAAGTTTTTTGTAAAAAGTAACTTGTATAATTAGTTGTAGCAAGAGGAGTGAGGGGAGAAGGATGTGATAAAGATAATGATTTTTATAATAAGTGTTGTAGTTGTAATTTTAGTAATAAAAGCAATAATAGGTAGTAAAATTTGCACAGAAGACAGAAGTTATAACCTTGATGAAAAAATATTTAATTTTCTTCAAAGTAATGAGAATCGTAAGTATATATATTCCAAGGCGGTAAAACGAAATAAAGGTAATTCCTCTAATACTTGTGTCTATTTTTTAGCAGAATTATTGAGGGAAAATAACTTTATGGTGCCAAATGAAACAAAAAAGGTATCAGAAGTTTTAAAAATGTTAAAGGAAGATGGGTGGAAAAAACATAGCAATTATGAAGAATTAAAGCCTGGAGATATATGCTTTACCACAGATAGTGATGGGAATAAGGATGGAATTCCAACACATACTTATGTATTTATGAAATGGGTAAAGGAAGGAAGTTATGATTTTGCCTATGTATGTGACAATCAAGCAAAGGATTATAATGGGAGGCTTTATCATATTAGAAATATAAGGAATGTAGAAAAGACAAATGGTTTTAAGAAGGAGGCGTTTGCATTTTTTATGAAGAAAAGTTAATTGGAAGGTTCTCTAACCAGCATGTATAATAGGGGAAGAGGGGGAGTATTATGACAAAATTTAATGTTCTAATGGTAGATGATGAATATGAAATACGAGAAGCTGTTGAAATATATTTGAAAAATGAGGGGATAAAAGTATTTCATGCAGCAGATGGGATAGAAGCATTGAGGGTGGTTGAATTAGAAGAGATACACCTTATATTAATGGATTTAATGATGCCTAAGATGGATGGAATTAAAGCTACATTTAAAATTAGAGAAAGCAAAAACATTCCTATAATAATGCTTTCAGCAAAATCAGAGGATACTGATAAAATATTAGGTCTTAATATAGGTGCCGATGATTATATTACAAAACCATTTAATCCAATGGAATTAGTAGCTAGAGTTAAATCCCAATTAAGAAGATATACAAGCTTAGGTCAATACGATGAACAGGTTGATGATGAGGTAAATGTAAGAGGACTTATATTAAACAAAAGTTCAAAGATGGTAATAGTGGACGGAAAGGAAAAGAGCCTAACATCATTAGAATATAAAATATTAGAGCTTTTAATGACTAATAGGGGAAGAGTATTTTCTATTGAAGAGATATATGAAAGGGTGTGGGATGAACCATTTCATAATTCTGAAAATACTGTATCAGTTCATATAAGGAGAATAAGAGAGAAGATTGAAATTAACCCAAGAGAACCAAAATATTTAAAGGTGGTGTGGGGAATTGGCTATAAAATTGAAAAATAAATATACAGTTGGAATAGCTTTTGTTATATTAATTTATATTCTTGGTATTTCATTGCTGACAGCAAATGATTTAATAAAAAATAAAGAGTATTTAAAATCAGATGTTTATTTTACTAGTTCACAATTTCAACATGATTTAGTTAGTTATTTTTATAATATAAAAAATCTTAATGAAATATATAAGGATTATTCACTAAAATCAACTGATGATAAGGTCACAAATAGTGAATTAACATTATCTAAAACATTGTATGATACTGATTTAAGCAATAGGGAAGATGAAATAAACGGCAAGTATAAATATGAGATAATAAATGCTGCACAGCAAGATAATAAGAATGAGGTTAAAAGACTAACAGAGGCAAGAGATAAAGAACTTAATGAAATAAAATTAGAAAATTCTAAAACTATCGAGGATTTTAAAAAAGAGATAGTAGCTTATAAAAATAGAGATTATGAGAATATTAAAAGAGCGGTAGAAGACAAGAGTATAATAAAATATTATATTGCAGATAGTAAAAATAATGTCATAGATACCAATATAGAAAATATTTCAGATATAGATGAGTATATTGAAAAGACGGCTTTGTATAGTATTAAATTTCCTTATGAAGTTAAGGAGTTTGATAAAATGACCTATATAAATATGTGGGCAGAAGCAAATAATAAAAAAATTTATTTTGTTGTATCTAAGGATATTGATAAAAATAGTTTCATATATAAAAATTATAATTATTATAATTCTGTAAAAGAAAGACTGCATAAAGAAATTGTAATCGGAATTGTATCATTATTAATAGGACTTCCTTTACTAATATTGATATTGAAGAAAAACAATGAATATGTAGCAATCTTAAAAAACATAGAAAAGTGGTATAGAAAAGTACCCCTAGATATACAATTAATTATATTTATAATTTATATGTTTATAATGATGAAATATATAAATAAAGTGGTGTTCTTTAGTAAGCCTTATAGGTTTGGGCAAGTTTATATACTTACTATTGTAGCAGTGTATATATTATATTTAGTTATTAATGTAAAACAGATAATATATTTTAAAGGAAATAGAAATGAATTTAGAATAGGGATTAAAAAATGTTTAGTTAATAAATTATTAAGTAGAATTAGAGAAAATTCTAAGTTCCAAAGTATTAAGTTTAAAACTAAAATCATGACTACACTTACTTTGCTACTTGGATTAATCACATTAGGTGTTTTTGCATGTATAAAAAATTCAAGAGAAGGGTTTGTAATAGTCATAGCAATATCATATATATTATTTTACATGATATTCATGATTTACTATATTTTTAAGATAGGTAGATTTGTCATTGGAATTGCAAAGGGCACAGAAGAAATAGTGTTAGGAAATCTTAATTACACTATAGAGGAAAAAGGAAGAGGCGAGCTTTTAAAGATAGCTAATAATATCAATAATATGAAGGCTGGAGTTAAAGAAGCTCTTAAAAGTGAGATGAAGAGCGAAAGGCTCAAATCTGAGCTTATAACAAATGTATCGCACGATTTAAAAACTCCATTAACATCTATTATTAACTATGTAGGATTATTAAAAAAAGAGGGGATATCTAATGAAGAGGCGGATAGATACATAAATGTATTGGATAGGAAATCTCAGAGACTTAAGGTAATTATAGATGATTTATTTGAAGCTTCTAAGATGGCAAGCGGTGCTGTAGATCTTGAAATAGAAAAGTTAGAGGTGACTTCACTTTTAAAGCAGACATTGGGAGAATTTGATGAAGCAATTAATAATTCAGAATTAACATTTAGGCTAAAGTTTCCTGAAGAAAAGGTTTATGCTAATTTAGATGGAAAAAAGACTTGGAGGGTATTTGAAAATCTTATAAATAATATATTAAAATATTCTCAGCCAGGAACTCGAGTATATATTTCATTAAAAGAAGAGGATGGTAAAATAGTTATCACTATGAAAAATACATCTTCTTATGAAATGGATTTTGAGAGTGAAGAGATATTTGAGAGATTTAAAAGAGGAGATAAATCGAGAAGTACTGAAGGTACAGGTCTAGGGCTTTCTATTGCTAAAAGCATACTGGAAATTCAGGGGGGAGAGCTTAGTATAAAAATTGATGGAGATCTTTTTAAAGCTAAAATCATCATACCATCGATTGATGAATAGTTCAAAATTTAATATTTACTTTGATCCAGGATATAAAACTAATTAAATATATCTTGGATTTTTTTATAGACAAAATTATAAATCCTTCGTAAATTGGCTAGAATCTATAGATAAAGAAAGATTATAGCTTTAAGGAGGATGAACTGGTGAAAAATAAACATAAATACATAGAGAAAAATGTTAATGGATTTACTTTAGTTGAAACAATAGCGGTTATAGCTATAATAGCAATATTATTTAGTGTATTTACTCCCAAAGTTGCAGGATACATAAAAGAGGCAAAGAAAACAAAGGCGTTGGAAGAAGTAAGGCAGGTAGTATTAGCTGTAGATACATATAATATAAAAGCAAGCTCTGCTATAAGTACAAATGATACTTTTGGCAAAATTAAGAGTACAATTAATGGTTCCTCAAATGAAAATGATCTTATTGACTTTACTAGAATTAAAAGTATATCTAATACTACGACATATGGTAAGATGAAAGAATTATTATTAGGAGGCTATAATTTCACGCTAGATGATAATGGTGTTATTTCATAAAATAAAAATGCAATTTTACTTTCAATTCTATTGACTTTAGCAATATGATACATTATAATAAGTTTAATTTAGTAACAGGCACATTTTAAGCTCGTATATCCCCTGAATATGGCAGGGAGTATCTACCGGAAGCCGTAAATTTCCGACTATGGGTGAATTTGATATACTTATATATTCTTGTTATATAGGCATATTAACTTCACTTTATAGTAAGTTAATGTGCTTTTTTTGTACTCAAAATTAGGCAAGAAAATGAAATAAATCTTGCACTTTGAATTAGAAATGAATTAAATTAATCATAAATTGAGGGAGGATATTAAAAATGGCAAGAATATTAAAACAAGCATACACTTTCGATGACGTATTACTAGTACCAAATAAATCAGAGATATTACCAAGAGAGGTAACACTTGCAACTAATCTAACTAAGAAAATTAAGTTAAATATACCGCTAATAAGTGCTGGAATGGATACAGTAACGGAATCTACAATGGCTATTGCAATAGCTAGAGAAGGCGGAATCGGAATTATACATAAGAATATGACAATAGAAGAACAAGCTAGAGAAGTAGATAGGGTTAAGAGACAAGAAAATGGAGTAATTACAGATCCTATATTCCTTTCTCCAGAACAAACTTTACAAGATGCAGAAAATCTTATGGCTCAATATAGAATATCAGGAGTTCCAATAACTGTTGATGGTAAGTTAGTTGGTATCTTAACTAATAGAGATACTACATTTGAAACAGATTTTACAAAGAAAATTGGAGATGTAATGACTAAGGAAAATTTAGTTACTGCACCTGAAAACACAACAATTGAACAAGCTAAAGAATTATTAAAGAAGCATAAAATTGAAAAGCTTCCTTTAGTTGATAAAGATGGAGTATTAAAAGGATTAATAACTATTAAAGATATAGAGAAAACTAGAACATTCCCAAATGCAGCTAAAGATTCTCAAGGAAGATTACTTTGTGGTGCTGCTGTAGGTGTAACAGATAACATGATGGAAAGAGTTGAGGCTTTAGTAAAAGCTAAGGTAGATGTAATTACACTTGATACTGCTCATGGTCATTCTAAAGGAGTTTTAGAGGCAGTTTCTAAAATTAAATCTGCATATCCAGAACTTCAAATTATAGCTGGTAATATTGCAACAGCAGAAGCGGCAGAAGATTTAATTAAAGCTGGAGCAGACTGCGTAAAGGTAGGTATAGGACCTGGTTCAATATGTACAACAAGAGTAGTTGCTGGAGTTGGAGTTCCTCAATTAACAGCTGTTATGGATTGTGTAGAGGTAGGAAGAAAATATGGAGTTCCAGTGATTGCAGATGGGGGTATTAAATATTCAGGAGATATAGTTAAGGCAATGGCTGCAGGGGCTTGTGGAGTTATGATGGGGTCATTACTTGCAGGTTGTGATGAAGCTCCAGGTGAAATAGAAATATATCAAGGAAGAAGCTATAAAGTATATAGAGGAATGGGTTCATTAGCAGCTATGGCTTGTGGTTCTAAAGATAGATATTTCCAAGAAGGAAATAAAAAGCTTGTACCAGAAGGCGTTGAAGGAAGAATAGCATATAAAGGATATGTTGCTGATACTATATTCCAACTTCTTGGAGGAATAAGATCAGGTATGGGTTACCTTGGATCAAAGAATTTTGAAACTTTATATCAAACAGCTACATTTGTTGTTCAAACTTCAGCTGGACTTAGAGAAAGTCATCCTCATGATATAAATATAACTAAGGAAGCTCCAAACTATAGTGTTAGTCAATAACTTAGTGTAAAATATAATAATTAATAGAAAGATTATTGGAGGGTAACATGAAGAAAGAATTAGTCCTAGTAGTTGACTTTGGCGGTCAATATAATCAATTAATTGCTAGAAGAGTAAGAGAATGTGGAGTTTATTGTGAAATAATCCCATATACTTATACACTAGATCAAATAAAAGCTAAAAACCCTAAGGGAATAATATTTACAGGCGGACCAAACAGTGTTTATGGTGAAGATACTCCAAGGGTGGATAAAGGAATTTTTGAATTAGGAGTGCCAGTTCTTGGTATCTGCTATGGAGATCAATTAATGTCTTATTTACTAGGTGGAAAAGTTGAAACTGCACCAGTTAGAGAATACGGAAAAACTTCAATTAAGCTAGATTCTTCTTCAAGACTCTTCCAAGGGATAGAAGAAGAAGGTATATGCTGGATGAGTCATACTGATTATATATCAGAAGCTCCAGCAGGATTTAAAATAGTAGCTAACACAGATGTATGTCCAGTTGCTGCTATGGAAAATGAAGAAAAGAAATTATATGGTGTACAATTCCACCCAGAAGTTGAACATACACCATTTGGGCAAAAGATGCTTCAAAACTTCCTTCATAACATATGTGAGTTAGGAAATGAATGGACTATGGCTCACTTTGCTGAAGAAAAGATAAAGGAAATTAAGGACTTAGTTGGAGATAAAAAGGTTCTTTGTGCTTTATCAGGTGGAGTAGATTCATCAGTTGCAGCTATGATAGTACATAAGGCAATAGGTCACAACTTAACATGTATCTTCGTAGATCACGGTCTTTTAAGAAAAGATGAAGGAGATACAGTTGAAAGAGTATTCAAAAAAGAATTTGATATGAACATAATAAGAGTAAATGCTGAAGATAGATTCTTAGGTAAGCTTGCTGGAGTTTCAGATCCTGAAACTAAGAGAAAGATTATAGGAGAAGAATTTATTAGAGTATTTGAAGAAGAGGCTAATAAGGTTGGGGAAATTGATTACTTAGTACAAGGAACAATTTATCCAGACATAGTTGAAAGTGGAACTAACACATCAGCTACAATTAAGTCTCACCACAATGTTGGAGGACTTCCTGAAGACATGAAGTTTGATCTTATAGAACCTTTAAGAGAGTTATTTAAAGATGAAGTAAGAGCAGTAGGAGAAGAACTTGGAATACCTCATAAGTTAGTATGGAGACAGCCATTCCCAGGACCAGGTCTTGCAATAAGAGTTCTTGGAGAAATAACTGAAGAAAAGCTTGAAATAGTAAGAGAAGCGGATGCTATCTTTAGAGATGAAATAGCTAATGCTGGACTAGATGAAAGCATATGGCAATACTTTGCTTGTTTACCAAACATAAAGTCAGTTGGAGTTATGGGAGATGAAAGAACTTACTGTCATACGGTAGCTTTAAGAGCCGTAACATCAAGTGATGCAATGACTTCTGAATGGGCAAGAATCCCATATGAAGTTCTTGATCTTGTTAGTAGAAGGATAGTTAATGAAGTTCCAGGAGTAAACAGAATTGTTTATGATGTAACTTCTAAGCCACCTGCTACTATTGAATGGGAATAAGTGAGAGCCAAAAAGTGAGAATCCAAATTTTGTATTTAGTTATTCGAACTTACTAAGCGAGCGAATGCGAGTCGAGTTTCCTTTGAAAAATTACAATGATAATTTAGCGATTTGAAAATAATGAAGTAGTGTATGATTTTTAACTAAAAAGGTAGTTGTCATACACTACTTTATTTTGCTTATTAAAATACGAATGAGAATATGCATTATCTTTTCATTGCTATATAAAGTAGACACAATATGAATTATGTTTAATAGAGTGAAGTTTTTCATACTACGTTGTGGCATATAATGGTATAATATAAATTGTGTTTTAAATGTATTATTTATTGATAGAGGTGCTTTAAAGTTTAAAAAAGATAAAGATGCTAAATATATAATGAAGTATATGCCAATAGGTCTAGCACTTGGGATGTGTTTTGGATCAACATTTGATAATATAAGTAACGGCATAATTATAGGTATGTTGATTGGATTAATAATTGATTCATTTAATAGCAAATATAGTTATGAAAAGAATAATAAAAAATGATATGGATAATTTAATAATAAAAGATAAAAAGGAATTCTCAGCAATGGGGATTCCTTTTTAGGTAAAGAAAAAAGAACGGTACTTATGGATACTAAAATAAATAATATCAAGCTATAAATATTAAATTAGAAAATGCACTTATCTTTAAGGTTGATATTGCAAGTTATTAGAATTCTTAAAAGAAAAAGTATATAGTCTATTGGCAAGGTAGAAAGTATAGCATTTATATAGTTGATTAAAAGCAAGGATGTTAGTAGAAATGGTAGAAGCTGAAAAGATGGTAAGGAAACTTTTTAATGAAAATGATTTTATATGGATTGATTGTAATCTTGATTATGAGAGTGACACTAGATTGTTTGATAATATTAATAGATTCACGAGTGGTAATAATTAGAAATAAATGTCTAAATTACAAATGTAATTACTAAAAATATAATCAAATTATCCACAATATAAAGAAAAATTGAAAAAATATACATAATATGGTAACATAATATTTGTTAATGAACATTAATAAATATTAAAAAGGGAGAGAGTATATATGAAAAGAAAAAGCATTAAGATGATACTTGGAATGACAGTATTTGGAGTACTAGCATTAGGTTGCACTGCATTTGCAGCAGGATATGGTGGTTATGCTCTACCAATATACCAAGGAAATAATTATTGGGGAGAAGGACATAAAGCTCATGGAGCTAATAATTGTGTATATAATCAAGTTGACCTTTTAACTAATACTAATAGAGCAACATTTTGGATTACTGATGTAAATAAGAGTCAAATAAGTGGTGATTATTACTTCCAAGTTGGAGATTCAAAAAATATGTATTCTAATCGTTCTATAAGTTCAGGTTATGTTGGAATGGAGAATTCTAACAATAGTAGTACTGAAGCATATGTAGATGGATGGATTAATTTCAATTAATTTGAGGTAGTGTAAAGGATATATGAAGACGTTGTATCTTCATATATATTTAAAGCTTAGGAGGAAATATATGAAGAAACTATTACATATGGATTTTAAAAATATTATCAATAGTATGAATTTCAGAGCAATTAGTATAATAATGATAAGCATTCCAATAATTTGTTTTTTGGTTAATTGTAAAATAAGTTATGGGTTGCCAATCCAGTTTGTTAGGTCATCTTTAGAAGAAAATTTTTTAAATGGTACAGTATCTAGACATGTAAAGTTATGGTTTATATTAATATTTCCATTATTATCAATGATGTTATGTAGTGATATATATAGTATTCAATATAATAATGGAATATATAAGAGTATAATTACAAGATGTAGTAAAAAAAAGTACATTTTATCTAAGATAATAGTTGTTTTTGCTTTAACATTTTCAGTCATTTTTATAAGCCTTTTTATTAATCAAGTTTTGTGTATTATTACATTCCCATTGAAGGGATTAGATAATGCAATGGCTTTACCAGCATTTGATATTGGATATTTTAATTATTCTGATTCGAGATTCCTAGACTTACTAAGAGTTCAAAATACATGCTTATATAATTTAGTATACATGCTTATATATAGCTTGGTGGGGGCATTATATGCAATTATTGCTTTATCAACATCGTTTTTTATAAAGAACTCAAAAGTATTTATAATATCTATATTTATAATTTATTTTGGAGTGTATGAATTTTTTATAACTCAAGGCTTAGAAAAGTTTCATTTAAATTCATATTTGGATGGAGATAGTGTTGGAAATGGTGTTTTTATAGCTTGGATATTTGTATTAGTAGTTATACCATTTGTATTTACAGCAATTAAGTATAAATCTAAAAATGAAATATAGGAGATTATTTTGATATGATCAAGAAAAAAGTATTGATAATAAATATAATAATATTAATTATTATATCAATAATTAATATTATTTCTGTGAATAACTTAGTTGGCAATATGACTAATGATATAGCTAAAGATGAAGTTATATTCACTTTGTATAGAAATAGTGTTATCAGAGAAGGTATGTTCTATTTAATAATTCCTTCAATAA
>NZ_JACSRA010000030.1 GCF_014836335.1 Clostridium cibarium | reverse complement strand
CCAGAAAATCTTTCTAACCAGTACTCTTTCTGTTTTTCATTTATATCTTCTTTATTTTTATTTTGCCATACTGCATAATCTACATATTGTATTGGTAATTCCTCTAACTTCTCCCCTTCATAGATTCTGCCTATCTCATCTATAATTATTTCCGTTGAAACTCCATCACAAATTATATGATGCATATCTATCATAAGAATATGCTTACTATCTTCAATCTTTATAAGTCCAACCCTAATTAATGGAGCTTTACTTAAATTAAATGGCCTTATAAAACTACTAATAATAGCTTCTACTTCACTTTCGTCCTTAACCTCATAATTTTCTATATTAAATTCAAAGTCTTTACATATTTTTTGAACTACTTCTCCATCTGAAATTTCAAAGCTTGTTCTTAGTGATTTATGTCTTATTATTAGTTTCCTGAATGTTTCATTAAGTTTTTCTTTATCTAGTTCTCCAACTAATAAAATTGTATCTAGAATATTATAATTAGTTTTATTTTTATTAGATTCTTGAATTATATACATTCTCTTTTGCGCTGAAGATGATGGATAATACTCTCTTTCTTCCACTTTTTCTATTTCCATATATCTTGTTATTGATGCTGCCTGTATATATTCTGCTTGATCTTCTATTGTTGCAACTTTGAATAATTCACTTAGTGATATCTTAACTTCAAACTCCCTATGTATGCTTGTCATAAGCATTGTTAATTTTAAAGAATGACCTCCAATTTGAAAAAAGTTGTCCTTTACACTTATATTTTTGATACCTAATATTTCATTCCATATAACACTAAGCCTTTCTTCTATCTCATTCCTTGGTTCTATATATTCTGCAGATATTATCATATTTTCTTCTAACTTAAGTAATTCTTTTCTATCTATCTTACCATTTGCTGTTAATGGCATCTTCTCTACCTGAACAAAATAGTTAGGAACCATATACTCTGGCAATTTCTCTTTTAGAAAAGTGCACAAATTATTCTTTGTAATAATTTGATTATCCAAAATATTTATTTTTCTTGGTTCATAGTAATCCTCTTCATAAACTGTTGAACTAATATCTTCCTGCTTTTTTATAGCAAAAACATTATATATATTAGTATTTTCAAATTCGCTATCTTTATCAGTCTGAACTTTATATCCATGTCCCTCAAATAAATTTACTACTGTATTTAATCTGCCATTTGAATCATTTACTTCAACGACTACCTGTTCGATTTTGTCCCAATCTCTATCTGAAATACCATCTAAAACATCCATCTCACTTTTTTCTACATCAATTTTTAATAAATTAATTTTATCTATATTGTTTTCTTTAATTATTTCAGATATAGTTTTCATTTTACAAACAATCTCTTTTGCTTCAAATCTACCTTCTAACATCTCACTATAATAATTTTCTTGCTCTTCATTTACTGTTTCTTCATCACTTTTCAGTGTTTGAATAAAAGTTTCTTTATCACTTTCTATATTTCCATATTTATTAGACATAATTGAAGCTTTTGGATAGAATGTAAACACCGTTTCTGTATTTTTATTTGAAAGTCCACAATTAAATACCTTCGTGTCTGTTCCGTACAATCTTGCATTAATTTCTAGTAAATTAAATAAATCTGGTATAGGTTCAAAAGCAAAAACTTTTACATTCTTGCATATGTTATTTATTAATAAACTAAATAAACCTATATTGGCACCTATATCAAATATGCAATCTCCATCTTTAATGCTGATACCATGTTTTAAATCGTTTTGCTCCTCAAAGATTTCTTTATACATAAAGTCAGTTTCATTTTTATTAAGATGAGCTATGGACATATTATTAGGAAGTGTATATCTTACTTTTCCATCAATTATAGGGAAATTGTTTATATCTGTTTCTACATATGCAGCTATATACTTACCCTTTTCCTTAGACTCTTTTTGTAATACAACCGCATTTCTTATAACTGGATGTTTTTTAAGATTATCCTCTATATCACCAAGTTCAATTCTATAGCCTCTAATTTTTACTTGCTCATCTCTTCTACCTAAAAATTCTATATATCCATCCCTATTGAATCTTCCCCAATCACCAGTCCTATACAACATTCCAAATTCATCATGCATTATAAATGCTTTCTTAGTTTTTTCTATATAATTAATATATCCATTAGCTAAACCAATACCACCAATATATAATTCACCTGTTACCCCATAAGGACATACTTCCATTTGCTTTCCAAGAACATAATACTTTTGATTAGCTAATGGCATTCCATATGGAATACTAACCCATTCGTCTTTAACCTCTTTAATTGGATAATATATGGACCAAATTGATGCTTCTGTAGCCCCACCTAAACTTATTGTCTCAGCATTTGAAAAATGTTTTTTTATTTCATTAGGCAATTCTAAAGGAATCCAATCTCCACTTAGCATCACTAATTTCAAGCTTTTATTTAAGAATTCATCTTTTACACTTTTTATAAGCATATACATTATTGCAGGTACTGAATTCCATACTGTTATACTATGTTTTTCTAATACCTCTATTATCTCATTTGCATCTCTCTGATCTTTAATCTCTACTAAAGTTGCTCCTACAATTAAAGCACCAAATATATCAAATACAGATAAGTCAAAACATACTGATGATAAGCCTATTATTTTATCTTCTTCATTAATATTAAATTTCTGATTAATATCCAAAATTGTATTTATTACCGAACCATGAGTAATAATTACTCCCTTTGGTTTTCCTGTGCTTCCAGAAGTATATATTATATAAGCTAAATGCTCTGGTAAATTTACCTTTACTAAATCATTATCATCTTCTTCATATATAGATTTATCTTCTATATCTAATATATCTCCATTTAATTTTACTTTTTTCATGAATTTATTTTGTGTTATAAATATATTCATTTTACTATCATTAACAATGTACTCTATTCTGTCTTCTGGATAATGAGGATCTATTGGTACATAAGCTCCTCCAGCTTTTAACACTGCAATTATCCCTACTATCATTTCTAGAGATCTTTCCACCATGACTCCTACTAAGCAGTTTGGTTTAACTCCCTTTCGTCTTAAAGTTCTTGCTAGTTTATTGGCTCTTTTATTTAATTCCTTATATGTTAATTCTTTTTCTTCAAATACTACTGCTACTTTATTAGGTGTATTTTTAACTTGCTTCTCAAACAATTCCATTAATGTTGTGTTAGAATTATACTCCACATAAGTATTGTTATATTCATATATAAGTTTATTTTTCTCTTCTTCTGATATTATTTCTATATCACTTATCTTCTTGTCTACACTTGTTGTTATTTCTTTTATAACATTTATAAAATGCCTAATAAAATCCTCAATAGTTTCTTTTTTAAATAATTTTGTTGAATATTCAATAGTAAATTGAATTCTATTTTTCTCCTCTATTGCTTCTAAAGTCATATCAAACTTTGATTCACTATTATTTATAATAATAAGTTGTCCATTTATCTCCTTTAGACTTTCTTCCTCAGATGTCATATTCTGATATCCAAACATAAAATCAAATATTGGATTTCTGCTCGTATCTCTTGTAGTAACTATATTTGTTACAAAATCCTCATATTGATAATCTTGATTTTCGTAAGCATCTAACACGCATTCCTTTACTTCAGTTAAAAACTCTCTAAATGTTTTTTCTCCCTTAGGTTGATTTCTCATAGCTAGAGTGTTTGCAAACATACCTACTACATTTGAAACCTCATCACGTGTTCTTCCTAAAACAACAGAACCTATTACTATATCTTCTTGTCCTGTATATTTATTTAATAACACATTAAAAGCTGCTAACAATACCATGTACATAGTATTACTATTTTTATTTGCTATCATATTTAATTTTTCTTTTAAATCTTCATCAATGCTAAATTTAAGGGTCTCACCTTCAAAGCTTTGAACTATTGGCCTTGCAAAGTCAGTTGGCATATTTAATACTGGTATTTCATCTGAAAATCTGTTTAACCAATATTCTTTTTGCTTTACCATTTCTTCTGATTTTAAAAATTTACTTTGCCAATCTGAATAATCCTTGTACTGTATTCTTAAATCTTCTAATGTATCTCCTTTATAAAGTTTTACTAATTCCTCTTCTATTATTTGTATAGACATACCATCAGCTATTATATGATGCATATCAAATACTAATATATATTTTTCATTCTCTATCTTTATAAGACCTACCCTAAATAAAGGTGCCTTTCCTAAATCAAAAGGTCTTATAAATTCTCTTATTGTTTTCTCTATCTCACTAGCTGTCTTATTTACTTTTTCTATATACTCTACCTTAAATTCTATTTTATCATGTATTTTTTGAATTATATTTCCGTTATTTATTTCAAAGTATGTTCGTAAACTTTCATGCCTTTTTACTATATTATTAAATACTTCTTCAACCTTCTCTTTATACATTGAACCATTAATTAAAATTGCTGTAGGCACATTATATACCGTACTTTTTAAATCGTGCTGCTGAAGCATATACATTCTCTTTTGAACAGAAGAAACTTTATAGTATTCTTTTTCTTCAGTTTTTTCTATAGACTCATATACATTCCTTTTCGTGTTACTTATATACTCACTAATTTTCTTTATTGTATTTAACTTAAATATTTCTTTTAATTTTAATTTAAAATTAACGTATTTATTTAGTTTAGTTATAAGTATAGTTGCCTTAATTGAGTCTCCACCTAATTCAAAGAAATTATCATTTATTCCAACCTTATCAACTCTTAATATATCTCTCCAAATCTTTGATATTATTTGTTCTACTTCAGTTCTTGCTGCTCTATACTCTGTTCCAGTATTTATCCTTCCATAAGGTTCTGGTAATTCTCTTTGATCTATTTTGCCATTAATTGTTAAAGGGATTTTTTCTAATTGTATATAATAAGAAGGAAGCATGTACTCTGGTAATTTATCCATTAAATGCTGTTTCATTTCCCCTACTGTCAATTCTCTATCTGCTACAAAATAGGCACATAAATATTTACTGCTACTTATATCGTCTCTAGCTATTACTACTACTTCTCTTATTAACTCATGCCTCAATAAGGCACTTTCTACCTCATTTAATTCTATTCTATATCCCCTTATTTTAACTTGCTTATCTATTCTTCCCAATAGTTCAATGTTTCCATCTTGTGTCCACTTAGCTAAATCTCCTGTTCTATACATTCTAGTACCCTCTATAAAAGGATTTTCAAGGAACTTTTCCTTTGTTAACTTTTCATTATTTAAATATCCTCTTGATACTCCTCCTCCTGATATAAATACTTCTCCTGCCACTCCTATAGGAAGAACGTTAAGATCCTTATCTAGAATATATACCTTATAATTATTTATTGGCTTACCAACAAGTACTTTAGATTTTTCATTACTATTACATTTATAGTAAGTTGCACAAACTGTAGTTTCAGATGGACCATACATATTATATACATTAGAATATGTAATAATATTCGAAAAATATTCACTCTTCAAAACATCACTACTACTTAAAAAAGTATGTACAGATGGCATAGGATCTAGATTATTAAATTGACTTAAAATTAATGGTGAACAACTTAATATGGTAACCTTATATTGTATTATTAAATTTCTTAAACTTATTGCATCTTTTACTTCTTCATTTTTAGGAACAATTATTCTTCCACCTACAAACAAAACACTATATATTTCTTCTACAAAACCGTCAAAAGTAAAGGATGCTTGTTGTAATGTAGCATCAATGTCAGTCAATTTATATAATTTAATAAATGAATTTGTATATGTTACTACATTTCTATTCTCTGTTATGATTCCTTTTGGATTTCCTGTTGTTCCAGATGTATATATAATATAAGCCGCATCCTCAGGTGATTTTATATTTCCTAAATTACTGCCATCACCTTTATATAATAGTTCATCATCTAGATTTATTATCTCCCCTGAAAACTGAATCTTATTCCTTACCTTATTATGAATTAATAGCATATTAACTTTAGCTTCATTTATAATATACTTTATTCTTTCCTCTGGATATTCTGGATCTATAGGTAAATATGTGCCACCTGCCTTCAATATACCTAGTACCCCTATAACCATCTCCAAAGAACGTTCAACCATTATTGCTACTATATTGTTAGAACTTATCCCTTTCTTCCTCAATATTCTTGCAATATTATTAGCCTTTTCATTTAATTGTCTATACGTCAACTTCTTATCATCAAATATTACTGCAATATTGTCTGGAGTCTTCTCAACTTGTTTCTCAAAAATTTTATGTATAGTTTTATTCTTTTCACATTCTATATATGTATCATTGAAATCATAAAGTATTCTCTTCTTTTCTTCTTCTGTTAAAATATCAACATTATCTACTAATAACTCCTCATAGCCCTCTTTTTTTAATACCATGCTTTATCTTTAATGGGAACCTTATACTTCATGTATATCCCACTAAATATTCACCCCTTTTCAAAAACATTCATATAATTCACTTATCACTTTATGTAATATTTTTTATTACACATTTTCAAACTCTAAAATATCTGAGAGTTTAATCCAATTTTCTTCTCTATTATCGCAAGATTTGCACCTTTCATTATTGCGTATTGGTTCTTGATAAGTTATAATTTTCCCCTCATAATTTCTTAATACTACTTTATTATCCCCTTGATAAATCATGTAGTTTGGCATTAGTGGAATTTTGCCACCACCACCTGGCGCATCTACAACAAAACTTGGTACACATAATCCTGATGTGTGACCTCTCAATCCTTCCATAATTTCTATTCCTTTTGATACAGATGTCCTAAAATGCTCCAAACCTACAGAAAGATCGCATTGATAAATATAGTATGGCCTAACTCTTATCTTAACCAAGTCATTTACCAGTTTTTTCATTATATCAACTGAATCATTTATATTTCGTAAAAGTACCGATTGATTACCTAAAGGTATCCCTGCATTTGCCAACATTTCACATGCTCTTTTTGAATCTTCTGTTATTTCATTTGGATGATTAAATTGTGTATTTAACCATATTGGATGATACTTAGATAACATTTTAACTAATTTAGGAGTAATTCTTTGTGGCATAACTACAGGAACTCTTGAACCTAATCTTATAATTTCAACATGAGGTATATCCCTTACCTTACTTATTATGTATTCTAATTCTTCATCACCCACAAGTAATGAGTCTCCCCCTGAAATAAGTACATCTCTTATCTTAGGAGTCTTAGATATGTATTCTATAGCTTTATTTACCTCATCAATAGGAAGTGCTTTATCTTTTTGTCCAACAAGTCTTCGTCTTGTACAATGCCTACAATACATACTACATTGATCCGTAATTAACATTAATACTCTATCAGGATATCGATGAACCAATCCTTTTACAACAGAACTATTCTCCTCTGCTAACGGATCCAAACTTTCTCCAGGAGCTATATGTAATTCTGATACTGTCGGAATTGCTTGCTTTCTAATTGGATCTTCTGGATCATTTTCATCAATTAAACTCAAATAATATGGTGTAATTGCCATTCTTAATACTTTAAGCTCACTTATTCCACTTTCCTCTTCGGGAGTTAATTTTATGTACTTACTTAATTCTTCTATAGTCTCAATCCTATTTTTAAATTGCCACCTCCAATCATTCCATTCTTCATCACTCACATCGTTAAAAATTTCAGATCTTCTATTAACTCTCATTTCCTAGCCCCCTCTTTTATTTTTCCCCAATTTAAATTATAAATTTTTGTAACTCTTAATATTACAACTAATTATTCCTTATATTTCTCATATTATTGTTATTTGTTACAATTTTGTCATTTTTTTCATATGATTATATTATAATGTATTCTTGAAAATAATCAAGCTTTTCATTTTAATAAATGGCTTAAAATTATACCTTTTAACCCTTATTTAGCTATATGTAACCTATTAATTAAGCATCAGATACAATTTAGCAAAAACAAAACTATCTAGTTTCTTTTAAAAGCAAAAAAATAACACCAAATTTATTTCAATAAATCCTCTTGAAATAAATTTGGTGAATAATTAAAATTCATATATAATCTGCTATTTTTTTATATTAAATTATCAATTACACTATTATTGTAATCTACAAAATAGTCATCTATTCGCATCCTTCTGCTACATAATATAAACTATAAAAATACTCTTTCTTATTAATTAAACTGTAGAAATCACCTGTTTCTATTACATTTCCTGCATTAACTGCTATAATTTCATCATAATCCTTAAGGGTATCCTCCATAAGTTTATGAGTAATTACAATTAAAGTCACATCCTCTAAATGTAAAAGAGATTTTTCTATACTATAAGCAGTCTCATTATCTAAAGCTGATGTTGATTCATCAAGAAGCATTATAGACGATTTCTTGATTAATGATCTAGCTATAGCTATTCTTTGCTTTTCTCCACCTGATAATTTACCTCCATTTTCACCTATTTCTTCATAAATTCCATTTGGTAATCTTTCTATGAGATTTGAAAGTCCTGCTTTCTCTATTACATCCATTATTTCTTCATCACTATAGTCTTGATATAAGGTAACATTATCTTTAATCGTTCCATCAAACATAAATACATTTTGTTGTATTACTGAAATATGTTTGTATATATCATCTAATTTTATATCTTCATTATTAATTCCATCAATAAATATTTGACCTTTAAAATCATTGTAATATCCTAAAATAAGCTTTACGATTGTAGATTTACCGCTTCCACTTCCTCCAACTATGGCATATTTCTTTCCTTTTTCAAATTCTATATTAACATTTTCTAGTGCTAGTTTACTTCCATCATAGCTAAAAGAAACATCTTTAAACTCTATATTTTTTTCAAAACTAGTTAATTCATATTTTCCTCCACCTTCACATTCCCCTGTTGCTAAAGAATTTATCTTCTCAGATATACTGGTTAAAGATTTAATCTTATTTATAATTTGTATGCTTTGAACAACTGGGTTAGATAAATAATTCATTAATTGAATTAACCCTATTAATGTACCCATAGTAATTTCTTTTTTTATTAATAAGTATCCTCCAAATATTAAAGGAATAATAAACATTAGAATACCTAAAAATTCAGCACAACAATCAACTATTCCGTTATATATTGAAAACTCCTGTTTTTTTATCTCTACATTAGAATTGCTTTCATTATACATTTTTTTAGCTTTTGAGAAAATATTGAAATTTCTTACTACCTCAAAACCTGAAAGTATATCCTTTGTTTTACTTGTAAGTTCTTCTAATGACCTTGAATAGACTTTCTTCTTACTTGATAATTTACCTCCAAATAATTTTGGAATAAACATAGCTATTAAAGCAAGGACAAGTATTGCAATAGTTATTGATAAATTTAAGTATATAGCAGAAATTAGCGCTGCTATAAATGATACTAAATAGTTAATTAAGTTAAACATATTAAGAAAACAATCTTGTTCTAGCATATTTACATCATTTGTAAGTAAAGAAATATAGTTTGCACTATTTTGCTCATTAAAGGTTTTTATATCTTTATTTAATATATTAGAAAACATATCATTTTTTAAATAAGTCATAGTTTTTCTTATATATATTGCTTTAGAAATATATAATGCAAATTTAAATATTAGCGACACTCCTGTATAAGCCCCTAAAAGTACTACACCTCTAAAAAAAATATTTATATTATCCCCCTCAGCTAAATCAATAATATACTTTAGCATAAATGATATAGCTACACTAATAACTGCATCTATACTTACTAATAAGATAGTAGTCGCAAGCAAACCTTTAAATTTAAATATGTATTTTTTCATAACGCCCCCCTTTTTCATATATAATTACTCTTTTTGTAAAACACTGAACCCACATGCTTTAAGCAGTTTCATTAATTCAAACATAACCTAATGACCAATCTCTTCTCATGAAGTTTGACGGAATAACACTAAAAAAAGACAAAGCTCTGATAGGATAAAATGGTTGTACTTAAGATTTTACCTTCTCTAAATCAACTTCAACTACGCTTCAAGTTCAATTTTATTAACTGATATGTTTGTCATAAAAACCTATTTTTTTCTATATTTATGTAAATAATACTTTTATTAACATAAATATATACTTACCTTACACATTTGTCAATAATAATTTGGAATGTTCATTTTTCTCTCCCTGTCTAAGCTGTTGGTGTCAATAAAAATTCCCCGAAAAAGGGAAAAAATTTTCCACTTATATGATGAGTTTGATTATATCTTTCATAAACTTTTTACACTCTGGAATGTTTGTAATTTTATATCAAATGCACTTTCATCTATATTAATATAAATAGGATTGACTAACTTTTTATCTAACTTAAATATACTATTTAACGCTTCAATATATTCATTAAATATAAAAATCCACGACATTCCTGTCGTGGATTTTGGGGTGTAGTCGAATCTTACCGTTTCAAATGCACAATTTTTATTTAAAAAGACAAGATACTTTAAATATATTAATTAAAATCAAAGTTGTAAATGTCATGTTTCTTGGAAGAAAAAACACATCTGCAGAAAAATTTGAAATTACTAAAATTTCTATTCATGAAAAATAGTTTTCTTGCATATTTTACAGATTTAATCCCTGGTGAATTGATAAATGCTAATGTATAATATTTTTCTTCTATACGCTTGTTAATAATATCAATACACCTTGTTCTATTTTTTATATTATCAGATTTATTAACCAACAGCTTTAAATATTTTCTCATATTATTTTTATTTTCTCCATCAAAAGTGAGTTTAGCTACAATTTCTTTATCTTTCATCACTTTAGAAATCTCTACGTTTTCTCTATCAATATAAGAATACAAATTATTATCACCATCATCATAATAAATAAAATGAGCTTTCTTGTGTATGACAACCTTACACTTATCAATAATTCTTAATACTAAATCTACATCTTCACTTGTAAATAAATCTTCTCTAAATTTTCCTGTTATATTTATATTTTCTCTTTCCATAACTAGAGTATTTATATGATAACAATAAAAATAATTGATTATTGAAAATTCTAAAAAACTTTTTTCTAAACAAAAATAATCATTATAATCAGTCACACATGAAGCTTGTACAGCAGAATTTAATTTCATTTTTATCTCTTCTGAATCACCAATGTCCTCGATTGAATCACCATGTTTCTCATGCCAATAAGCAAAACATACGGTAGAATTTGTTTTCTCAATTAATTCTATTGATTTTTCTAAGTGAAAACATTCCCATTCATCATCAGAATCTAAAAAAGCAATATATTTACCAACTGAATTTTTAATTCCGCTATTTCTAGCACCTGCTACACCTTTTGTATTAGTGTTTACTATATATTTTATTCTTTTGTCTTTCTTCATATATTCCGTAATCATATCTTTTGTATTGTCAGTACTTCTATCATCCACTATTAATAGTTCAAAATTTTCAACTGTTTGATTAAGTACTGAGTTTATAGACCTCGGTAATGTTTTTTCCCTATTATATGTGGGAATTATAACACTAACTAATACTTTATCCATAATTTAATATCATCTCCTTAAATCACAACAGGGGAATTAGCTGATATATTGTTAGTCATGTAATGAAATTTTATATAATTTATAATGGATCTAACCAGTTCATCAATGAAAAATGTAATAAATACTCCTAATGTTCCAATGCCAACTTTAAATACTAGTAAATATGACACAACTACTGTAATAGATGTTCCAATGATTTGAGTTAGTAACATCCACTTAACATTTCCCATGGCACGTATACTACTTCCTATTATTACATTCAAGGTTTTAGGAATTAATGTTACAAACATTACAATTAAATATATATTAGACTGAATAATAATTGAAGTTTCATTTGTAAATATATTTAATATCTGATATCTAGCTATATAAGAAATTACTGATAAACTACATATAATTAAAAGATTCAACTTTAAACAATCACCAAAAATATTTCTAATTTCATTACTTTTTGATTTACTTATATTACGACTTATTAAACTTAGCGTTGCAGTACCAAAAGCGGTACAAAACACATATAAAAGCATTTCAATACTTGTAATCAAAGAATAAATACCAACCTCATTTTCACTTAATATATTTAGAAATTTTGTTACAACAAAACTTCCAACATACCAAAATAGTGATTCAGCACTAGTTGGAAGCCCTAGCTTTAATATTTCTACAAAATGCTTTATATCACTTGAAATTGAACTTTTTATCCTTAAATTAATCACAGACTTGTGCATCAAAAGATACCAAAACAAGTATATGGTACCCACAGAATTTGCTATTGCAGTTGCTATTGCAGCCCCTTTTATTCCAAAACAAGGAATGCCAAAAGGCTCACATATAAACAGCCAGTCTAAAATTATGTTTACTACAACCTTAATAATTGATCCGTATAGTATAGGATATGTTACCCCTAAACCTTGTGATAGTGATTGAAGTGTTGAATCAACGCCACATAAAATTAAGTAAAATGAAATATAAAACATATAATCCATACACATAGGTAAAAGAGTTGGACTTACATCAATTATTCCAAACAAAGGTTTAGAAATAAACTTCCATAGTATAAATATAAGTACCCCAAATAGTAAATTGTATTTAAGTGCTGCAATGGTATATCTTGATACCTTATCTTTTGATTCATGGTTTTGACCAATTAATATTGTTACACCTGTACAAACTGCGATAATAATCGCATAAGTAATATTTAATGGGTATGTTACATTACCAATTACTGATATAAAACTAAAATCAATTTTCCCAAGAAACATTTTATCTACAATTCCTTGTATCTGAAAAACAATTTCTTGAATAACTATAGGTAATGCTAGCATCAAAATTTTCTTATATCTACTATTCATTAAATCCTCCAATAAATTTTCTTATATCAATTGTTTTTGCCTTTGAAATTATAGAATTCCAATTATCAAGTAACATTATATGCTTTTTATAATCATCATCAGCTTCATTAATATATCCTTCTACATTTTTTAATAAATTTTCACCAATCTTTCCGTAAGACTCATCAAAGGGAATCAATACCTGACTTGCTATCTGCTTAATTCTATCAATACGTTCATCTTTGCTTAGATTTTCAAATTCTGATATGCTTTCTTTAAGCATATTCATAATAGGTTCAGAGATTAATTTTTTTTCTGAACTAAATTCGTCATTAATATTATCATTATATATAGTTCCATAATTATTGAAATAATCAGCAAACTTAGCTACACCATACCAGTAACGATTTTTTCTTTC
This sequence comes from Clostridium cibarium, assembly GCF_014836335.1. Lineage (GTDB taxonomy): Bacteria > Bacillota > Clostridia > Clostridiales > Clostridiaceae > Clostridium > Clostridium cibarium. The sequence continues at coordinate 45,117 of NZ_JACSRA010000030.1, read as the reverse complement.
AAATTCAAATCTTTCTGAATGATATTCATGAAATACAGTACGAGTATGATGAAGAGATGGTAATCCTAGCGCTGTTGCAGTATCAAACATAAAATAATCAGCAGCTAATGTATTTTTTCCTGGTACATTAGGCAAGTACTCAAATAATTTATATACAGCCACATTACCACAATCAGGGTTCAGTCCATCATTAACTGAAGTAACTAATGTTAATTTATCTCTATCTTCAAATTGTACATCAAATCTAAAAGCCTCATCGCATATTTCCTTAATACTATCTTTTTCAAACCCTAGTAATTCATATAACTTATATATAATTTCAAAAGATTTTCTAGCAAAGTCTTTAACATCAAGATTCCATTCACCAAAGTAATTACCGCCTACAACCGTAATTTCTTTATCCTTATTAACCTCATTAGGTACACTGATCCCTTTATCCGCCAATTCTTTAATCCTTTTTCCTAAATACTTCAATTCATATTCTATTGGATAAACGTTACGAACATCTGACATTTCATCAAATATCAAGCATGTATCTGAATCTCTCCTATGAAAGGCTTCTGCTCCTAACGAACAAGTTAATAAGGAAATTTTATTCATAGTTGTACCATAATTTGATTCAGTATTAGTAAATATGTTTTTTATTTGCTCTCCACTTTCTATGCCCTCAAATAATTTATCAAAATATTTTTTTTGAATATCTGTAGTCATATGAATAATCTCAACATTTGGATACTGTTTTTTCAAATTTGCTAAAACTTTGTGATTTTCTTTTACAAAATCAAAGTCATTAGTTTCAACAACTATAAAAGGTATATCTAGAGAATAATTTTCTTTTGCATAAACTATCTCTTTAATATAGCTATTAGCACACCTTTCTATCTTTCTATTGGTAGGAATAAAATACGCAGATTTCATTTTTATCTTCCTTTCTTATCTTCTATTCTTTGTAAAAGTCATAATGAACAATATTTAAACTGATTTTTTATTGCAGCATTATTACGGAAAATTCCTTTTATATCAACTAAAAGTTTATTAGAACTATCCCTATTAAACTTCTCATTTAATTTTTCATTATCGTATTCTAAGTATTTATTATGTGAAACAGCTACAATCAATACGTCAATATCTTTAACAGAACTCTCTGGTACTAAGTCTATATCGTAATACCTTTTTACCTCATCTTTATCAACATAGTCATCTGATACAATTATATTTATTCCATACTCCTCTAGGGATTTTATTATAGAATAAACCTTTGTATTTCTAACATCTGGACAATTTTCTTTAAAAGCAAATCCCATCACTCCAATTTTTGCATTAGAGATAAACATATTATTTTCAATCATTTTTTTTATAACGAGTTGGGATATAAATTTTCCCATATTATCATTTACTTTTCTGCTTGCTGACAATAATTCTGGCTTATATCCTTTACGCTCTGAAGCATAAATTAGATAATAAGGATCAACACCTATGCAATGTCCCCCTACTAAACCAGGGTTAAACCTTTGAAAATTCCATTTAGTTTTTGCTGCATCTAATACTTTAGATGTATCTATACCCATCTTATTGAAAATAACTGATATCTCATTCATAAATGCGATATTTACATCTCTTTGGGAATTTTCAATAATTTTTGCCGCTTCAGCTATTTTTATATTTTCAGCTTTATAAACTCCATTTTCTAAAATGGTCATATACACTTTCTCAATAACTTCAAGAGCCTCATCATCAATTCCAGAAACAATTTTAACTGTATTTTTTAATTTATGCTTCTTATCTCCTGGATTGATTCTCTCTGGTGAATATCCAACTTTAAAATCTTGTCCACACTTTAAACCAGATTCTTTTTCAAGAATAGGTATACATACTTCTTCTGTTATTCCTGGGGAAACAGTTGATTCATACACCACAAAATCACCTTTTTTCAAATGCCTTCCAATAAGCTCAGATACTGAAACTAAAGGTTTTAAATCTGGTCTATTATCACCATGAATAGGTGTAGGTACAGCTACAACAAAGAAACTTCCTTTATCTAAAGCTGATTCTTCAGATGTAAAATTAACTCCTGAATTTTTTATCACATCATTTCCAACCTCATTTGTACAATCAATACCATCTCTATATAGATCTACTTTATGTCTATTAATATCAAAGCCAATAACATTAAAATGATTAGCAAACTCTACTGCTAAAGGCATTCCTACATATCCTAACCCTACTACACAAAGGTTTGCTTTCCTTTCGATTAAATTCTCATAAATACTCATTCTTTACTATCCCCTTCTAATTTTTTTTATTTAAAACAAAATATTTTTGCAATTCACATCCCCAGCCAAGTTTAGTTTTTAAAATATTATCATTATGTGAATATCCAAAATTGAAATATTTCTTTTTTTCTTCAGCTGCCTTATCAATAGCTGTTTTTAAAATTAAATAATTTCCTCTTAAAGAACGATATTTATATTCTGAAGCATTAATCCAATAAAATACATGATTCTTATTTTGAAGAAAAATACTTCCGGATATAATTTTGTTGTCTAGACAAGCCAATAATAAACATGCAGCTTTTTTATCTATAATTAACTCTTTTAACATCTGCTTTGGTGTATAATAGGTTGAACCTACACGATCCATAGTTTCTTTATAAAAGATATAAAATTCTTCTATATCTTCTTCTGAAGTACATTCTCTAACAGTAACATTATGTTTTATTGAATAACGTATATCTGTCCTTACACTTCCTTTAAACATACTATCTGACAATTGTTTATATTTTTCTAAATCTAGTACAGCAGTTTCCAAGTATGAAATACTGTATTTGTCACTAACTTTATTAAAAAAATCATTATTGACCTTAACAAATGGAGGTAGCACCATTTTTGATATATTTCCATACTCGTTATTTATAAAATCAATTATTTCTTTAAAATCATCATCACTATGAGGAAAAGGGAATATTCCTCCATATCCAACTGCCCCTATCTGTAAGTAATCATCTTCATTTTTAAATAAATTCACAAAATATTCTTTAGCTTTCAACTCTATCTTGCAAGGAATATATTGAAAACTTAAGTACTTATCTATTGATTTACAGAATTCTTCACATGAAAAAGGACTAAAATACCTAAACGACTCTAACTGGCTTTCATCCATTATAAAACTCCTCCCATTTCCTCAAGCATCATTTCAATTTTTTTAGCATCATAATCTAAATTACATGGCAAAATTAGAATTGATTCTATGATTTCTTTTGAATTTTTATAATCACACTTACTAATAGCATCTATATATTTATTTTCATAACGTTTAATAAATTCAATAGGCAAATAGTATAAAGTTGTTTCAATTCCCATTTGTGATAATTTAACTGCCACTTCATGCCTTCTATTTTCATTTATAAATAAAGCAAATATACTTTGATTCTTTATAGCTGATTTTATTAGCTTTAACGAATCCTCTCCAAATTTGTTGCAAAATAATTTTATAATTTCTTCTTTTAATAAGAGGATATTTTTATCTTCTGCCCATTTCATATAATCTTTAATACGAATACAAGCACATTTTTCTTGAAAAGTAGAAATTCCTATAGGTTCTTTATTTCTAAAGACAGAATTTTCTTGCAATTTTTCTAATGAATCATATATCTTTTGTTTCTTTAATGTCTCTTTAATAAATTTTCTTAATATATGATTACGTGATAACTTAGCTAATAAAATTCCATTGAACTCATCCACTAGATCCCCAAAATATCTTTCATCATTTTTTTTCACTTGTAAGTCTTGTCCATTATCCTTAAAATGAGTTATTATTGCTCCTCCACCTACTGATGATATTGGTTTTGAAATTCCAAAGGATATAACTGAATACCACTTTTTCTTACTCTTTCCACAAATACGTGGAGTAATTGGAAAAGATTGCGCTTCATCAAATATAACAATATACTCCTGCTTTTCTAAGTAATGATATAAATCTTCACTTAAATGATTTAAACCAAATAATGATGGCAGTATTAAAATTAAATCTTTGTTCCCTTCTATAGATTCAAATAATTCTTTTACGGGATTTAAATCTTTATCTATTTCATATAGTACAAGTTTACATCCCGCTGATATAACTGCATCTGCTAGCTCTGTGCAAGAGAATGCTGGAATATAAACTTTATCAATTTTATTAAATGCCTTATGGTATGCTAATATTTTAATAATAGCTTCACTTTCAGAATGAAATAAACTTACCATTTTCTCTTCAACCTGAAAAATGTTAGCTATCATATTTTTCAAATCACCTCTAGGCGATAATAACAATTTTAACCAGAACTTTAAGGATGATGATCTTCTATAAAGGGGATATCTTACTTTTTTTACACTTACAAATCTTGTGTCCATATCTAATCAAAATATTCTCTAACACATTTGTAAAACTGTGTTAAATACCTTTCTATCTCTGATAGTAAAATATATTCTTTTCTAGTATGTGCCTGCTCTAAACTACCTGGTCCAAATACACAAACAGGTATGTTATGATTATAAAAAACAGATGCATCACAGCTGCTTTTAAACAAATCCCCTTTATACAAACTTTTCCCAAAAATATTATTTGAAGATTTTACTGCATTTATTGAAATGCCTGGTATAAATATATCTGCACCACAATCTGACAATACTTTTTCTACATAATCATTGTTATGCTCAGCAGTCGTTGCAATAACACCTTTCAAAAGCAAATCCTCCATTGGCAGACTTGCATCATTTCCTCCATGTATATACCCAACATTAACATTAAGTTCATCATCAGATATTTGTAATTTAGCTAATTCATTAAAAATATTTGTTAGCTTAAAGAAGTTCATTTTATTTCCTTCCCCATTCATATGCTTAATTTGACTTTTACATGAAATTATAAAAGGCAAAAATCCTAATGTTTCATAACAAATATTACAGTCTGATGGTTCAGAAATTATACATTCAATTGGATATTCACTTTCTAGAAAACCCTTTTCTCTCATCCACTGACATGCTCTAATAGAGCCATTCCCACCAATTTCTTCATCTACTACTGCAGTATAAATAACTTTTCCACTCCATGAAATATTATCAAGATAATTTTTTATTGTAGCTAAACTACATAACCCACTTAACATATCTGTAGAACCTCTACCCCATAAACGATCACTTGATAAATATGGCTCACAATTTTCTAACGGGTTATCTTTATCAATAATATCCACATCTATATGTCCATTTAAAATTAATGTTTTTCCAGGTATTCCACTATCAAGAATTCCATATAAATTATATTTTTTTATCTTCTCGTAGCCTTTGTAATAATCATCATATTCCCAAGGCTTTTTCATAATCTCATTCTTTTTCAAATCTTCAAAACCATATTCATCTAAATAGGTTGTCCACCCTTTACTATTTAAATAATCTTGAAGTATTTTTTGCCCTTCAAATTGTCCATGATTGGCATACATGGGATGAGATGGAATTAACTGTTTTGTAAGATTTATTACTTCACTATAAGATTTGCTAACTATATCATCACTATTCATCTTTCTCACCTTGCCTCATAAACCAATTTGCCGTTTTTAGTACATTTATTCTATGACTATAATCCTTATCCTGCACTTCAAATATAACGCTTCTCTCATCATCAACTTTATTATTTTCTATTATGAATCGAGCTGCCTCCTTAAATTTGTCTTCTCTTACTTTTTTTGACTCCCAAGGGCAGCATCCTTCTCTACATATTTGATTACTTAATGGATTTGCAATATTATCAAATCCTGAAAAATGCCAGTGAATTATCTTGTCTTGAATTTTCTGAAAATCCATATAATCACAATCACCATAAAAGCTAGGCATTTTCTCTTTGAGACTTCTATTATTTTTTGCTTCTTCCATTGTTGCAACCACGTTAAAATAATGGTTGATATCAAATGTTATTTTTATTCTTGGATGATCTATATCTTTAAAATCTGATGGAAATATAAATAATGGATCTGCATCATCATTACGATTCCCTATAGGCGGCATATTTTCAAGTCCAATTACCATACCTTTATCTGTTTTATCTACAATATTGTAAAGTTCGTTTATAAAGTTTATCCTCATACTACTAACATCAACATTCTTCCACTCATCTAATAATAGTCTTTGATTTGCATGTAATACTACAAGTCGCAGTCCTAAATCAGCTGATCTATTTATAGCTTCAATGAGTCTACTTCTAACAAATTTATCATATATATAATCGCAGTCATCTACTGGAAAATGAAAACTAACATTATTTTCTCCATATATCTTAGATGCTTTTTTAATATTTTTCCATGCTATAGACCAATTTGTATCTTCTAAATCTTGCCGACTAAATAAAATTGCTTCAATTCTTCCAATTGCCTTCCTTGCCTTAGAATCCATTTGCGTATCATCAGGTGCGTAAAAAGTATAGCCTAAATATTTTGCTATATCCTCCATATTACTCATATAACTCTCTAATTCTATCCTCATCTAATTTTTTTGCCCATAAATACATTTTTTCTATTCCGTCTTCTAGACCTATACTTGGTTCATAGCCAAGATCTCTTTTAGCCTTTTCTATACTTAAAGTACGATTTTTTACATCTGGGACATACACTCCTGATATATTAATCTCTGACTTAGAATCAGTAATTTTTTTAATGAGTTTTGCAAGATCTAATATGCTAATTGAATTATTAGGATTACCAATATTATAAACTTCCCCGCTAGTATTAGATTCTAATGCATTAAGTAAACCACTAACAAAATCTTCTATATGGCACCAAGTACGAATCTGCTCTCCATTACCATCTACTGTAATTGGTTCATTTAACATAGCTCTAAATAAAAAGGCAGACATTGCATTTGATCCTACTCTGTTTTCTCCAAAAACATTAAAAGGTCTTATTATTACAGTAGGTACACCATGTTCTCTATTATATGCATTGATTAAATGTTCAGAAAGAATCTTACTGGCTGCATAGCACCATCTAGCTTCATTGGCTTGTCCAACAGTCATGTCCTTTTCTTCACTTGCCATATCTATATTTCTTCCATATACTTCACTTGTGCTAAAGGATAAAAACTTTTTAAGATTCTTTTGTCTCCTTGCAAGCTCCAAGGCATATTTACAAGAAGTATAATTTGTATCAATAGTTAAAATTGATTTTTCTACTACCTTGTGAATTCCTAATATGGCTGTTGCATGAATGATATAATCAAAATCTTCTCCTAGATTAATTGTACTTTCATAATCAGTAGCATCTAAAACTACTTTCTTTATTGAAGCCTCATTAGATAAACCTGCTAATTTTAAACTTGATTTCTCAAAGTTACATTTATCAGCTATAACAATTTCATTATCCTTATATAATCTTTTTGTTAACGCAGTACCAATAAACCCTGCACCGCCTAATATCAATATTTTTTTGTTACTTATCATAATATTTATTAAACCCCTTTTATAACTTATAATCTATTTCACTTTTAATACTTTTTTAATACAATCAACTACATACATCAAGTCTTCTTCTGCCAAACTACTACATAAAGGCAAAGATAATATTTCATTAAATACCTCTTCTGTTTTAGGTAATACTGCTCCATATTTTTTATAATAAGGATGCATGTGAACAGGTATATAGTGCACACTTAAACATACCCCTAGTTCTTTCATATCCTCGATAAATTCATCTCTATCTATGGGTGCATTTTTTTTGATTCTAATTGGAAATAGGTGACATGAATTTTCAATATTATCATGATCTAAAACAGGTAATGAAATATAGTCCTTTAAAGAACCTAATTCTTTTAAATACATTTTAAATAATTTTCTTCGTGCCTCTTTCATTTTTTCAGCACGTTTTAATTGACTAATACCTAAAGCTGCCTGTATATCTGTCATGTTATACTTATAGCCATGGTCAAGAACACTATATCCCCAATTTCCTGGATATACATATCTATCCCAAGAGTTTTTATCTATACCATGCCAACATAATTCTCTGGCTTTTTTTGCATGATCTAAATCCTTAGCTATTAATACCCCACCTTCACCTGTAGTAATATTTTTGGTAGCATAAAAACTAAAGCATATAAAATCTCCATGATTTCCAATATATTTCCCATCATATTTTGAAGTAAAGGCATGTGCTGCATCTTCAATCAATACTATATTATGTTTTTTACAAATATCCTTTAAAGCATTTAAATTGCCCACATTACCACCAAAGTGAACAACTATAATAGCCTTTGTTTTTTCATTTATTTTTTCTTCAATCTTTTTAACATCTAAACAGTAATCATTTTCATCGATATCAACAAATACTGGTTTTGCTCCAACATGTTCAATAACATTTGCTGTTGAACAAAAAGTAAAGCTTGGAACAATAACCTCATCATCTTCAGATAGCCCTAATGAAAGAACTGCCAAATGTAAAGCTGCAGTCCCAGAATTACAAGCTATAACACTTTTTTCATCAACTCCTAAAAATGAAGCTATTTTTTCTTCAAATTCAAGTACTCTTGGCCCCTTAGAGATCCACCCTGACTTCAATGTTTTAACTACTTCTGATATGTCATCATCAGTTATTTCTGGTACCGCAAACGGGATTTTTTTCATATTTTTCTCCTCCTTTTTATTTATATCACTGTAAAATTACAATTTATTAAATCATATTTTGCATTATTGAAATATATTTTACCCTATTTTACACAATGTTGTAATTACTGTCAACTATTCATTATTTATCATTTTCTCTTATTATTTGGTAAGTTATTGTTTCTATTGCTTGCCTTAGTGCAGTTTTTCTATCTATTTTCTCAAATACCCGCCTTATTTTTATATAAAAAATAAATGTCCAAAGTTGCATATTATTACACCTTTGAACATTCATCTCGTATATATTGATAAAACTATTTAATATTTATTATAAAACATTCCAGCTCCCTCTATAATCTCTTGTTCTAAAAACAAGCTTGAGACAGCTTCCCTATAATCACTTACCTTTTGTGCCTTCTTTATTTTTTTAGCATATTTCTTATTGTCAGAAAATATATAAATCATATATCCCCATAATTCCTTCATCCTAAACATAGCATTTTTATCTTCATTGAAGACTTTTATGTAGGTATCAAAAACATCATCATGAAAACCCTTTAATACCTTCTTATCTAAAGGAGCATTACTCTTTATCAAATTCATAAGTCCTGGATTTGCAAGTATTCCGCGTCCTAGCATTACTGTTTTTAATTCTGGGAAATCTTCCACTAATCTTTTATGGTCATCTACGGTAAAAATATCACCATTATAACATACTGGGTTAGTGCTTAAAGCTAGTGCATCCTTAAAAACCTCTAGATTAGGTTTATTTCCATAAAAATCTTCCCTCGTTCTAGGATGAATAATCAATTCTTCCATGGGATATTTATTGTAAATCTTAATTAACTCATAGAATTCTTCTGGACTATCCTTACCTATCCTAGTCTTTATTGAAATTTTCATATCATCTATTTTAAATATTTCCTCTAAAAACTTGTCCAATTCATCTCTCTTAGCTAGAAAGCCTGAGCCCCTATTTTTTGAAACAACAGTTCCAGCAGGACAACCTAAGTTTAAATTAATCTCATTATAGCCTAGTTGTTGAAGTTTTCTTGCTGTTATAATAAAACCTTCTGAATCATTAGTAAGTATTTGAGGTACTACATTTAATCCCTTATTATTTTCAGGCAAAACATCTCTAAGCTCTTTAGTTTTAAGGCTTTTGCTGTTATTTGGAACAATAAATGGTGTAAAATATTTATCTATATTACTAAAAAACTTTTCATATGAATTTCTATATATAAATCCCGTTATTCCTTCCATTGGTGCTAAATAGTATTTCATTTAATAACTCCTTCTATAAATATTCTAAACCTATTATATCAGCATGACCTTTTCTTATCTACTTAATATTATTTACACTTAGCTTAAGAACCTTTTTATATCTGAAATACTAATAGCAGCTTCTGGCTTAAATTCTTTTGAAGATGCATAATTTAAAATGCTAAAAAGAAATTGTCTTCCTTCTGGCTTATCTCTTACTTTTTCAAAATCACAAGTACAAACTAAGAGTTTACCCTTTAAAACATTACATTCAAACAATAGCCCAAGCTTATGATTTCTCTCAAAATTATCGATAGTCTGAACCATAGGACTAAAATTTTTAGAAGTTCCATCTAGTATAACTGAAGATGAATTTGAAACTATACTCCACCACTCATATGTTGAATAATCCTCACAAGGAAAATCCTTAAAAACAGGGTGAGTATTATTGATAAGCAACCCCATAGTACCAACTGGCACTTCCTTTTTCATACTTTCAGATATTGAGCGAAACATTGGATAGCACCAAAAATCTGATGAATAAAAGCCTTCAATAGAATTTGTTAAACTATTTAACTTTGGAAATAGAATTACGTTTTCTCCTTTTTCTAGTAATGAAATCGCCTTTTTTGATAACTCATCAAATATATTTAAACCTGATTTATCAATATGAATATTTTCAGAATACACCCACAAGTTATAATGTTTCCCTATATCCATCCCCTCTATTTTAAGGGATAATGTAAGCTTTTTCTTTGATTCTACTTTTGGCATTTTAAAACTTATGTCGCAAATATCAATATAATTTTCATCTCCAATATGTGCTATAAATGCCTCTCCCTCTTCATATACAATATTCTCATCCTTTAACTTCCACAATAATTTCAAGGTTTTCAATCTTATATTCCTATAATAACAAAGTTCAATATGTGCATTAAAGCTTTCTTTCTCTAAATAGTTATACTTTTCAAATCTTGCTAAAAGCACAGCATCTGAGCAAAAGCTCCGCCACTCTTTAGGTGATATTATGCCTTTAGAATCCATAAATGCATCAAGAATTCCAACTAAAGCTGTTCCTTGTCCAGGAAAGTCTTGTATATCTAAAAGCTGAAATCCACCTAGCTTTCTTGAACGAAATGCTGATTCCAATTCTTCCTTATAGCACTGAATCGCAAGCTTCCCTGAAGAATTAAAATACTTTTTTGCCAAGTGATCTAAGTTTTTTTCTTTAAGTCGCTCATTAAATATTTCAAAGTTTTTTGCCTTTAATGAACCTTTATATTTTTTTATTTCCTCAAAATTAGGGAAAGTTTCATATTGCCCAATTTCATGAGAAACTACAGGAATTTGTGGTATAAGCTGCTCCTTAGAATCAGCTGTCTTTACCTTTTTTACCCCTGTGCCAAATTGTATTTCTACAATGTCTTCAGCCTTAACATCATGATTCTTATTAATTATTGATGGAAAAATATCCTCATCATAATCCTTTATTGTGCTTGGCATATCTGTTTGAACATGTCCTAGTGGAGCATCACACATAGCATAAGAGCCTCTTATAAGACGTTCCTTAGAAAATCTTACACCACAAAAGAAATCATCATTTTCTAAAATAGTAGGACTAAACTGAAAGTTATTTGATCCTTGAGTATAAAGGTGTCTATTATCAAAACTCTTGTAATTCTTTAAAATCATATTTAACTTATTCCTACTGCCCCAAAGCTCATTACCTAGAGACATCATAACAAATGAAGGATGATTCCCAAAACTTTTAAGGATGGAAAAACCCTCGCTAATTAAAAAGTCCTGTTCTGCCCTATTATGGTTTTCATCATTTTCATCAGTAATAGTTCCCCAAAAAGGTAGCTCTGGCTCCATATAAATTCCAAGTATATCAGCAGCTATAAAAGCAGCTTCAGGTGGACAGCAAGTATGAAAGCGATAATGATTTATGCCATATGACTTTGAAATATTCAATACATTTAGCCATTGATCCAAGTCCATTGGTACAAACCCCTTAAGTGGAAAAACCAAGCCATCATGCTTTCCTCTAAGAAATGTTTTTGTGCCGTTTATGGTAAACTTATCTCCTGATGTTTTAAACTCACGTAAACCAAAGGTAACTTCCTTTATATCAACAGTTAGTCCATTTATAATCATTTTAATATTAAGTTTATATAAGTTTCTATTATATTCACTCCAAAGGAAGGCCTCATCACCTAAAGGATACTTTATAAGTATATCCTTTGAATTAAAGCTGAAGATTTTTTCTTCTACGTTATGCTTAATTTCACTATTAAAGCCTACTGCTGAAACTGCTAAAATACCTTTATCTGCTCCAATAATCTTTGATTTTATTGTTACCTCTTTATCTCTTATGTCAGAATAAACCTGAACATCATCTAAATAAGCTTTATTGAATATCTGCAGTTCAATTTTTCCTATAATACCATTCCAATTGGTTTGTGTATCTTTAGAAGTTAAATGACCACCTTTAGTAGGATAATCTGTGTTATCAACTAGTATGGTAATTCTGTTTTTACCCTTTGATAAATAACCTGTAACATCATAAATATGTGGAGTGCAAAGACTGTTTTGTGTACCAACTTTAATATTATTTATCCATAATGTAGTAATACGTGTCCGTTCCAAATAAAGAAAATAGTTCTTATCACATATATCATCTGTAATCTTCATTTCTCTTGAAAACCAAGCATATCCTTCAAACTTGTATTCATCTGTCAAGCAACCAATCTCAACACTTTCGTTTTTCTTTCCCTTTTTTGAATCAGAGGTTGTCCCTGGAAGTATAATAGTATCCTTTAACGGTTCACTTATCCCTTGCTTTTTCTCATCTAATTGAAAATCCCAAATACCACTTAAATCAATAGCTGCATACATGAAATCACCCTTTTTCTAATAATTAAACATAACAACTTATTAAATTGTATATGTCATATATTTAACATTATTATATTTTTAACTTTTTAGAATGTCAATTTAAAGGTTTTATTCCATATAAATACATAGATATATTATTGCATCAATTTCATATATGTTATAATATTTAAAAAGACTGTAGTACTACCTTTTTAATGCTACAGTCTTTTACTTTAATTATTCTTTTAAAGATCTATTGAATTTTTACGTTAAACTCCTCACCTACTGGGATGAAATCATCTCCAACTTTTCCTGAGTTCATTGAATTATCAGCATATAACCTAAGCTTCAAGTTAGTTACCCCTTCTGCTAGGTATTGTCTATTATTTGACTGCCCATCATATAAGTCAAATAATACTTCACTTGTATCTTTTTCAGTATTTATAGATGTATTTCTAGGATACATTAATATATTATTTCCTAAATTGTCTACCCCTTGCAAACGTATTATAGGCATTTCCCTATCCTTAATCGTAGTACCAAAAATTTTAATACCTGTATTTGTGTTAGCATAGCTATCAATTGTTACCATACTTCCATTTTTAAACTTATGACCATAATCTTTATTTAGACTAGTCTTTGGTATATCACTAACATCACCTTCAGCCTTTATCTTATAATCAATTGTCCATGGACCTTTAATTTCTTCACCAGCGTTATTCACTATTTTATCGTATTCTATTTTTATATTTAGATCATCCTTTATTGTAACTCCTTCAACATAAAAAATAAGTTCCTTTGTAATTGAATTTTCACTTATTTTAATATCCTTTGACTCATAATTCCATATCCCATATTTATAATTATCATAATTTAAACGATCTAAATCACTAATTACCCAGTCATTAATGCTAACTTTTGAATTTTTAACGATACCGTTATTTTCATAATCTACATATTCATAACTAAATCCTTTAACTACCTCTTCATTAGTCCTTATTCTTTCTTTTGCCTTTACAGCTTCAGGAACTCCATTTTCAAAATTCATTGTGTATACTAATCTTATTTGACCAACATTACGATAGCATTCATCAAGCTTTATCTCAACACCATCTTTGCTATAAGATTTACCTAAAGCTACAACATAATCTGCATTATAATTTTTATTTGGATCAATCTTACTTATCATGTTACTAACACTAGCTACTACATTAGTTCCAAAACTTGAATTATACATTCCTACAACAAGTATACAAACAGCAACTGCTATAGATATTCTAACTTTATTGTTTTTCTTTTTTGCTTTAGAATTTCTCTTTACATATCTTTCTATCTTTTTAACTGTAAAATCATCAAACTCTTCTTTATTTATATTTTCATATTCTTCTTCATTAAATTGCCCATTATTTAATAAACTATATATATCCTTTTTCATATTTACCTCCTATTTAATTACAAATCCCCTTACTTCCCTAATCTTCTTTTTTCCTTTATATATCCTGTTATATATGCTATTAGTGGTTAATCCTAACTTTGTTGCAATCTCAGAGGGATTCATATCTAATAAATAATGCTTTACAAAAATATCACGGTCCTTATCCTTTAAACAGCTTAATAAATTTTCTACGTCTTTACGCATCTCTTCATTAATTATTCTTACATCCGAATTATCTGGAATTCCTATTTCTAAGGAGTCATATTCCTCATTACTTATATCCTTAATATACTTTCTTTTATAATCAATACTTCTATATTCAGAAATCCCTATAACCCAATTTTTAAAGGTTCCCTTTTTCCCATCAAATTTATCTATGTTGTCCCATATACTTAGAAATATATCATTAATGCATTCTTCTTGAATATGCTTCAAATTATATAATTGTTTTGAAACTACAGCTTTTATAAGCCATCCATATTCTTTAATCACATACCTTAACGCATCTTCATCTCTTTTTATAAGCCCTTTTATAAAATTTTGTTCATTTATTTCCATAACTCCTCCTAATTATATTTGCAAATATAAATAACCTTGTCATATAATACTACGTAACATAACTTATATATCTCACTAAAATCTTTTAAATTTTTTTAAAACCCCATGCAAATCTAAAATTCAGACTTGCATGGGGTTTATAATATAGACCAAAGTGATTAATTTTTAAAATAAATAAGAAACTATTTTATCTCTATATGTTTTAGAACAATCCATATCTTTTATTCTATCTATTACAGAACTATCATCCCAAAAATGCATTGGATATACCTTATCCGTATCAGTATTTTTCATAAAATAATCAAAACCTAAATGGAAGTATTCCTCTTGTCTAGAATCTAAGACAACAAAGGCAACATCAAAATGTCTATTTTTGATTTTTTCTATTTCTTCTTCATAAATTTCCTTAGTATATTCTCTAATCTCTTCACTCTTATGGCTCCAAGCCCATAAATTAAGATCTCCTGCATGATATATTGTCTTGCCTTCAGCTGTAACAATAAATGCTACTCCTTCATCTGTTGACTTTAAGGTTTCTACCTTTAAATCAAAGGTTTCAAGAGTTTTGTTACTGTCAATAAACTCTATCTTTTCATAAAGATCATCTTCAACACCATGAGTATTAAAAAACTTTCTTCCAAACTTTCGTTTAATATCCTTTGAGAGAATATACTTAACATTTGGATATCCTTTTAATAACTGAAAAATTGACATATCAAAATGGTCATGGTGATTATGACTTGAAAACACATAAATTGTTTTTTCTTTATTAAAATCAGGAAGTTGTCCTTTATAGTAATCAAAAAGTAAAATAACCTTCTCAAGTTCTACGGAAAAACAACTATGTTCAATATATGTAACCTTCATTTTTATCATCCCTTGCATGTTTCTATTTCACTCATTATATCACCTTTTCATGTTATTTATCTATATAAGTTAATCTAATATATGCTGATATAGTAATCGGTAAAATTATTAGTAGTACCAATAGTCCCAAAATTACTCCTACAGCAACTTGGATAAGAGTTGTTACCCCTGATGGAATTAAGGCTGCAAAAGTACCACTTAAAATAATTGCAGCTGAGATAACTACAGCTCCTATGACTGTAGAAGCATTTAATATACTAAGAGTTTTTGGCACCTTACTATCTACACTTTCCTCTCTATACCTCATCATTAAAAAGATACTATAATCAACACCTAATGCAATAATCATGATAAATGTAAAGAACGGTGCATTCCAAGTTAATAAATCTTTTCCAAGGAACATACCTGACAAAAGTCTTGTGATTCCAATAGAAGATAAATAAGCAACCATCAATGTAATTATAATTACAACTGGCTGTAAAATTGATCTTGTTACAAATACTAGAGCTACACCTATACCAATTAACATGATAATGGCTGTTCTCGTAAAATCTTCATTAGAAATTTGTTCTAAATCAGAAGTTTCTGATGTTTGTCCACCAAAAGCAATTTTTGCATCTTCCAAAGAAGTTCCTTTCACTCTTGCCTTAATATCATTTTGCAAATTTTTTATTACTTCAGTAGCTTCGCTACTGCTTGGATCATCTGTTAATACCACAGTTATTTGAGCTATTTGCCTATTTTTTGATAAAAAGGCTTTAAAGGAATCTTCAAGTAAGTTATCTGCTAAAACAGACTTTGTCACATAAAACTTATTTCCAATGTAAGAGTCACCTAACTCTTTTATGTAAGACTGTATAGTACTTAATCCTTGAGAAATAGTTGAAATTCCTGATACTGCAGAACCCAAGCCTCTTTGTAAGTCAGCTGTCTGCTGTCCTAATGTCTTTAATTGATTATTTAATTCTTGTACACCAGCATTTGCACTCTGTACACCAGAATTTACTTGTTTTGAACCTTCTCTTAAATAAGAGCCATTACTTGTTAATTCCTCACTTCCTTCAGCAAGCTTCTTAACACCATCTGAAAACATTGGTAAACTTTCATTAACTTGATTTAATGCTGCATTTAAAGTAGAATACCCTTGATTTAATTGCCCTACTAAGTTTGGTAACTGAGTTAATATGCTTGTACTATCTCCATTTCCTGCTGTTGGATTAGCAGAAAGTAATAAAGAAATCTTTTGATTTATATCAGATAAATTTGCTATTTCATTATTTATAGTGTTAATTTTCTCTTGAAGTTCATTGCTACCACTAGTAATTTGATTCATGGTATCAACTAAGGGTGTTGTTCCAGATTTCAATTCACCTAAGCCACTATTTATTTGATTTGTTCCATCAACATATTCATTAATGCTATTATGTAATTTATTTGAGCCATTTGCCAGTTCTTTAGTTCCATCTGCTAATTGCTGAACCTTTGCTAAATTTTCATTGATTCCAGCATTGCTTAGCTGGGTATTTGCACTTGATAAACCAGACTTAATTTCTTCTAATCCTCTTTTTGCATCTTCTACACCTGAAACTACAGTTTTTAATTGATTCTTTAAATATAAATCATCAATTTTTTCTCCAGAAGGTTGAGTGGCTGATAAAACTTGTTTTACACCTTTTTCGTTTTTCAGAAATTCTGTTATATCATCAATAGTAGCTAAGTCTTCTTGATTATCCAAAGTCTTATCACTATCTATATAAAGAGTTGTTGGCGCTGCCTTACCTTTTGAAAAATCTTCTTGGATAATAAGATAGCCTTCTTTTTTAGGGTTTGAATCTGCAATTTCATCAGCTGTATTGAAATTTAATTTATCAGAATTATTAACCATAAAAATTCCACCGAAAATTGCAATAAGGCTTAACATTAATATTGGACGAGCTATAGAAATTTTTGAAAGTCCATGCCATAAATGACTAGAACTATTTCCTGCAAATTCCTTTGCTGGCCAGAACATTTTCTTACCTAAGGTTGCCATAAAAAACATATTTAATGTTAACAAGACTCCCAGTAAGACAGCCACCCCTATAGCAACACCAACAGCTGATTGATAAAATGAAAACTTAGCTAATCCCAAAACTGCAAATCCAATAAATACAGAAAGACCACTATAGAGCATAGTACGCCCAGCTGTTTTTCTTGAGGTAATTGCAGCATCTATTTTGTCCTGATCTTTGCTTAACTCTTCTTTAAATTTATCATATAGCAATATATTATAATCTGTGCCAACTCCGAATAATACAACTACTAGAAAAACTTGAGTAAAATCTGAAATTGGCAAATCAAAATATTTTGCTAAATTCATGATAATGCTTAAGGATATTACTAATGATACTCCAACGGTTGTAAGTGAAATTACAGGAACGATTGGAGATTTAAAAACAAGAACCAATACGACAAAAATGAAGATTGCTGCTATAATTTCTGTCTTTTCAATTCCTTGTTCTGTAGTATTAGAGAATTCATCTGATAAGATTTTTTCACCTGTTACATAGGTTTCAACTCCATCTATTTTAATTGCTTTCTGAATTTTGTTAACTGCTTCTTCTAAATTTTCACTACTTGAAACAGTAACTAAAGCTAATTCTGTCTTATTATTTCCTGAAATTAATTGTTCAGCTGTTTCTTTATTGTCTTTTGCACTAGTAATACTATCAATTCCATATGTTTCTTTATTGTCCTTTAATTCTTCCACCTTTGAATTAATTGCATTTTTTTCTTCTTCTGTTATCTTATTCTCATTGTGAAAAACTGCAATAATTTCCGTTGTGGATGTTTTTTCATTACCTGTAACCTTCTTACCAATTTGAGCAGCTATTTCACTTTCTACGTTTTTAGGCAAATTATTTTGCCCCTTATCTTTCACTAGTTGAGAAATATCAGGCATTACTAAAAGTGAAATAATCAATATTACTATCCATGTTATAAGTGATAAAATGTGTTTTTGTTTTATTTGTTTAAACATGTCCAATCCTCCTCTATCAAAAATGCAACTTCTTACGATTTATTTAAATACTTTCCCTTTGACAGTACCCTTCCGCGGTGTTACAATTGTATTGTCGTTATAAGTGTAACGTGCGTCTATGAAGCTGTCAATGCATGAACATGAAAAGTACACAAACAAGGAGGAATTGTAATGTCAGAAGGAAAATCTGAAATTGAAAATAGAAATGTTTCAAGATTATCTAATAAGGAATCAAATAAAATAACTAAGGAATGTATTGAATCTGCATTAATTTTATTAATGGAAGAAAAGGAATATAGCAATATTAGCATTTCAGAGATTGTCAAAAGAGCTGGTGTATCTAGAACAGCCTATTACAGAAATTATGAATCTAAGGAAGATGTATTAAAAAATTTGCTTTATAATCTAATAACAGATGTTACTGATGCAATGGATAAATTCACTTATAGTACTGAAAAGGAATTATATTGGAAAACTTTATTTATTACCTCAAAAGCTCATGCCAAGCCTTTTCGTATTTTATTGAAGGCTGGTTTTGGTAATACAATATTGGAGGAAATCACAAAACATATGGTTAGTAATGCCAAGACAGAAGATGTTAAAGATAAATATGATATGATTTTTTGGAGTGGTGCTATTTATAATGTATTGGTTAGATGGATCCAAACTGGCATGGTAGAAACAGAAGAACAAATGGTGGAAATATGCTTATATATTTTGGAGAATTGTGTATAGTAGTTTTTATTGAAATTTATTAGATTTAATACTTCTCTTATACAAATAATATACTACGAAAATATTATTTGTATAAGAGATTTGAAAATTACTGATAGTCAGGTTATATACCAGAGGGATTTATTATGCTTTGTTAAAGAACTACTTAAAGCATTTTTGTAAGGCTCTTTTTCAACATTTCCTTCCCTCTATAAAATATTACTTTTGCTGAATTTTCTGAGATATTCATAATAGCTGCAATTTTTTTAAATGGCATGCTCTCATATAGTCTATATACTAGTACATCTCTATATTTATCATTCATATTAATTATGCCCTTTAATATTATTTCATTAAGCTCCTTACATAGTACTAGCTCTTCTGGGGTTTTTTCTACTATATTTATAACTTTATTATTAATATCTTCCGAATCAAAACTTACACTTATAGGATTTTTTCTAAAATATTTAAAACATACATTTTTAGCAATCTGACACATCCATGTTTTTATATCACTTTTTCCTTTAAATCTATGTAAAGATATAAATATTTGATAAAAAGTCTCTTGGGTAAGCTCCTCTGAAACACTTTTATTATAATTAACTAACTTATTTATGAATCTGAATATTTCATAATAATATTTTTCATAAATATCTTGAAAATCATTCATCATTATTCACCCTGTGTTACCATGCAAAGCAAACCTTTCCAAGTACATTTTTTTCGTCTATACATCCAACCTCTTCAAACCTACTATCATAACTAATATTTACATTATCTCCCATAACAAAATACTTTCCATCAGGAACTGTAATTTCTGTTTTAGCTATTCCACCATTTTTTATATATTCATAAACATCTTTCTGTTTTTCTTCACCATTAACATATAATACACCATCTTTAATAAGTATCTTATCTCCTGGAATGCCAACAATTCTGCCAACATCTTTGAATTCATAATGGAAACTTGGATCTTCTCTTAACAAATAAACAAGATCACCTTCAATAGGTTTAGAAAATTTATAAGACATTTTATTGATAAAACATATATCCCCCATTTCAATTGTTGGCTCCATAATTCCGCTTAACACTTTATGAAATGTGAAAATAGAACAAAAAAGCATAATTACTAAAACAGTGCTAAAGGCAGTTATTAAAGCATTTCTAATTCTTCTCTTTTTTAATCTACTAGCGATATTTTTATAATTTTGTACTTCACGCTTTTCAAATTCAGGCATATTATTGTCAATTGAACCTGATTTAGATAATTCACCAAAAACATTATCTTTATATTTCCTACAAGAATCACATTTTTCAATATGTTCTTCAACTGCTTCTACAGATAACTTGCTTAAAGCCTCATCTTTATATAATGGTATTAAATCTTTTATTACTGAACATTCTTTATTTTTATCCATATTATATATCCTCCAACATTTAATTATTTTCCACAAATGCATTTGTCTTACATATATTAGTACAAATAATAAAGAAAAGGTTACAGTAATTTATAAATTTAATATAATATAAGGGAAACTAAATTTGAATTAACTTCAAATTCAGTTTCCCTAAATAGTATTCTTTTTTATGTTTAACCTTTAAGTCCATTTGCCTGACGTTCCATGTTTTCTATAACAACGTCATGAATATCACCTAATGAAGCACAATACTCAAGTACCTTCCATGGAGCATTTGTGTGATAATGAATTTTTATCAGTTCCTCATCACCAACTGCAAGTAAGGAATCCCCTTCAAAGTTCTTTGTAATATATTCATTTATTTCATCTTCAGAAAGATTTTCTCCTGCAATTAATAACTGGGTATCAAATTTATATTCAAGCATAGTTTATCTCCTTTTCCTTTACAAATTTTTAAGTATCTTATCATATTTCAACTAGTCGTTTTCCTAATTCAAATGCCTTTTTGCAATCTTGCGGAAATACTTCTTCCCTACGTTTTAATTTATTACCAGCATCAAAAGCTGTTGAAACATATTTTGAATAATCATCAAATTGATAAGTATCGGTTACAAAAAGTGATTCTGCTTTTCCTAAAAATCTTTCCACTAAAAATTCATTGTATTTAATGGATTCTTGCCATTTTGATTGTTTCAATCTTTGTTCATCAACTCCAAAGGTATAAATTAATCCTACAGAAATTTTTTTAGGAAAAAGTGAAGAATAATTTTCATCATAAACTAGATATGGAAAAATTAATCGTTCCATAAAAGATTTCATTTCACCTGTAATTGATCCTAAATAAATTGGAGAACCAAGAATTATAGCATCTGAGTTCTTAATTTTTTTTAGAATTGGACTTATTTCATCATTAATAGAGCAATTTCCATAACTATTACCATTTATTAATTTACATGCAAAACAACTTTTACATCCTTTGTAATTTAAATCATATAAATGGAATATTTCTGTTTCTGCTCCATTTGAAGCTGCTCCCTCAAGAGCTTTATTTAGCAAAATTCCTGTATTTCCGTTTTTTCTTGGACTTCCGTTAATAGCAATTATCTTCATGTTTAAAACCCCATTTCCTATTTTATAAAATTAATTATATTAATAGTGTAATGGTTGTAGTATAGAACAATGTCAATAATTATTTATTAAAGATTTAAAAAAATCGCATTCACCTAAATGCTTGTTTTCCTTTACTTTATTCAAACTTTTTCTCCTTGCTTATTACAATAATTTAGAAAATTAAATACAATCTTTTTTGAATTAACCTCAAATTCAGTTTCTCTAAATAGTCTTCTTTTTTATGTTTAACCTTTAAGTCAATTTGCCTGACGTTCCATATTTCCCTAACCACTCTGCATGGTTTAATTAATTTTCTTTAATAGCCAAGCCATATTTTGTCCCAAATTACGCATATTTTCCATTCCTTCTTCATCTCTATATACATCACCTACATCTTTTCCATAAACCATATTCCAATATGTAGACCCTGCTATGATAACTTCTTTATTTAACAAGAAATGGTTCATTGTATCTACTGCTGTCATTCCTCCACCTCTACGAACAGCAGATATAGATGCACCAACCTTATGTTTAAGCAAACCTGGATTTGTAGCAACAACAACTCCTGCTCTTTCTAAAAAAGCTTTCATATTTGCTGTTACATCTGCTGAATAGACTGGAGATCCCAGAAGAATACCATCTGCTAACTTCATTTTTTCAAAATATTCATAAAACATGTCTTTCTTAAAAACACAGTTATTCTTCCCCTTACATGCAAAGCACCCTTTACAAGGCTCAATTATATTTCCAGAGAATTGAACCATTTCCGTTTCAATTTCCTCTTTTTCCAATTCTTCAAAAACAGTCTTCATAATCAATGCCGTATTTCCATCTTTTCTAGAACTGCCATTAATTCCTAAAACCTTCATCCCATGCACATCCTCCCTAGTTAAATTTTAAATCCGCCAATTACTTCAAAAATAGCGCCCCACTTCCAAATATAGAACTATTATATCATATTCTACCTATATTACTGCTTAATTTAATACCATTATATATTTTTAAAAGTCCAAAATTTAATGCCTTTACTTATTAAAGACGAAATACTGAAAATGTTGAAAAAAAGAGTGTCTTAAAATAAATAAAAATCATTCTAAGACGCTCATATATTTAGCAACTTTAAACTAATGGTTATTCAACTATGTCAATAGAATTAACAATACTCATTCGCGTTATTTTTCTTAATGGAATAAGTGTTGTAATTAAGCAAGAAATAACGGATATAATTGTTACTTCTAATATAGAAACTATTGGTATTGCCACTAAAGCTATCTTCTCTGTAGTTGCCGCTTGCACAAAAATAGTACATATATATCCTGCCAAGGAGCCAACAATTGAAGCAATTATACCATAATATACTCCTTCCCATAAAAATGTCTTATAAAGACTGCTACTACTCATTCCAATAGCTCGTAACATCCCAATTTCATCAATTCGAGTATGAATATTAGTATATGTTGTATTAATAATATTCAATAAACCTATTAAGCCAATAAAAATAATTAATCCCCATGCTAACATCTTTATCTGTTGGCAGCTTTCCTCCAATTGCTTATCAGTGTTATTGAAAGAAATCCAACTACTTTCTGGAATCTCGCTGCAAATATCTTTAAAAATCTGTTCAATAGCATCTTTATCTGCATCCTTTGCTAGTATTGGATATAGTTCTGTATACTCATTTTTGCCTGTCAATTTATCATATATTGTATCATATACAATAACTTGAACACCATTTGAATAACCCTTGCCCACCAATGATACAGCTTCTGTGTTTCCAATAACATCCATAGAGCAATCTTGCACTGTTATTCTATCCCCAGGTTTAAAAGAAGTAGCCTCATGGACTTCCCCTTCAATTGACATTGATACAGGATTTTTAATTAAGCAAGCTATACCAGACTTCAATGCTTGATTCTCAGCCTCTGTCATATTTGGATATAACTTTTTCAATCTTTCTTCATCTACACCAATAACCTGAATCGTTTCGTATGGTTGCTTTAGCTGAAAATCTATTTTAATATCTAAAGACCTATTCTTATTTTGATGATATTCCATAAATTTAATTGTAGATAAGGAAGCTACGCCTCTTTGTTCTCCAATTTTAGCAACAATCGAAGGCGAAAATCCTACCGTCTCATTGGTCAATGAATAATCACCGATGTGCAATTTTTGCACTTCTTTAGAAGAATCCAAAAGATTAGAAAATGCATTTAATGCAATAAATACAGTAATACTCATAACCAAAGAAATAATTGTTATTGCAGATCTTCCAGTATTACGTTTTAAATTTAAATTTGCATAAAACATCTCGAAATTTCTAATATGTTTTTTCTTTCGATTTTTACGCTTTATTTTCACAAAAGTTTCAGCCATAGCAACTGTAGGTGATACCTTCCCTGCATATCTAGCAGCAGGTATTGCAGCTAAAAAAGCAAAAAGCAATGTAATTAATGCACTTATAAGCAAAGGTAATAATTTACTAGAACTATTTTGTTCAATTAAAGTTATCACTTCTTCAACACTGCTTGCCATAAAAGCATCTGGTGGAAATGAACTTGTTACAATTTTGGTAATCCCTTTAGCTGAAAGAGTACCTATAATAGCTCCTAATGGAATTCCTATTCCACATAGTATGCAGATTTGTTTTACCACTAAATAGTAAAGTTGTTTCCGATCTGCACCTATTGCTCTTAAACAACCATATTCTTTAATACGTTTCCCCACTGCAATTTTTAGTATATTGTAAATTACCAGACCAGCTGCTAGCAACACTAAAAAACCTATAAGAAAACCTGTAACAGTCATAAAAGAAAATCCAGAAGTCTTTCCTTCCCTATCACTATTTGAATCATAATTAATCCCCAACGAATCTAAATAAAGCCAATTATATTGAATATAGTCTTTGTCAATATGAAACTCATCTGCCAAATTAAGTACTGTTCGCTGAAAATCTTTTTTGTTTGAAGTTATAAAATCAAGAAAATATACTTGATATTTTTCAGGAAGAATCTCTTTGGCAGTTCCACTGCCTGCAATACCAACTACTAACCCACTACTATATCCAAGATAATTGTTTTCCAAAATACCACACAATTTAAAATCAGCTCCGTACTTATAAGTGGCATTTTTATCTTTTAATAAAGAAATATCTAAATCTAAATGAATTGTATCTCCTATACCTCCACTAAAGTTCATAAGTTCTAATGTATTTTGAGATAATGCAATTTCACATGCATTTTCAGGTAACCTACCGGATTTTACCTTAGATATTCCTGGATAAGCATTTATTGAATTTTTATCATATTCGTTTAGTGATATAGTAACACCACTATTTTTCAACTTAGTAGTTCCAAGAAGAATATTACTACCTGTCCAAGATAAACGCTGGTCCTTTGATAATTCATTTATTTGGTTTTCATCAATATTGTGAAAGGTTGCATACCTGTAGCCATTTAGTTGCACCGCTTGCTGCTGCCTCAAATACCTTAAAATACCTAATGATTGTCCAATTGCTGTCGTCATTACAGTTGATAAAACAATGGCAATAAGTATAAGTATAGACGTAACTTTCTGTGCTTTTAATTCTTTCCAAGCTAAAGTGCTATATGATTTCATCAAACTGTCACCTCCGATAATACCCCATCCACAATTACAAATTGTCTTTTAGCCATTTTCGCAATCCTATTATCATGAGTAATTATTATCAAAGTCTTTCCCATATCCCTCCATATACTGCATAAAAGCTCCATAACCTCACTACCACTTTTACTATCTAAATTACCTGTTGGTTCATCTGCAAAAATAATATCAGGTTTAGAAATTAGTGCACGTGCAATAGCAACACGTTGTTGTTGTCCTCCTGAAAGTTCACTTTGTAGATGCGAAAGTCTCTCGCTAATCCCCAACAAGTCTGTAATCTGTTTTAAATAAATTTCATCAGGTTCTTTCTTGTCCAATAGTAATGGCATAATAATATTTTCTCTTGCAGTTAAAACTGGTATAAGATTAAATTTCTGAAATACAAAACCTATTTTTTCACGTCGAAACCTTGAAAGTTCCTTATCACTTGTATTGTAAATATCTTCACCATCATAAAAAACACTTCCAGATGTAGGCATATCCAAACCACTAAGCAAATGTAACAATGTACTTTTTCCACTTCCTGAAGGACCCATAATAGAAATGAAATCCCCAGATTCAACTTTAATATTTACTTTATTTAGAGCAACAACTTCGTTTTCCCCAACACCATAAACTTTTAACAAGTTTTTTGTTTCAATGAACATAAAAACACTCTCCTTTCTTTCATATGGAGAGTATAACAATCAAATCTCAAGATTCTCTCAAGTTTTTTTGCAAATATAAAATTTAGCTTTGCACAAAGCTCCTGTAAAATTATTTTGTAATTCCAATACACCACCATGCTTTTTACACATCAACTGACAAATATATAAACCAAGACCAAAATGTTCAAAATGCCTGTTTATTTCTTCCCCTCTTATAAAAGGTTCTGTACCATGCTTTAAAATTTTTTCTGGGAACCCAACTCCATTATCTTGAATTGATAAAATTATTTCATTCTTATTTAAAGAAAAATCTATTTGAATTTTAGTTTTTGTATATCTAATAGCATTTGTGATTAAATTTTCAGCAACGTTAAGTATAATTGCTTTGTCAATCCAAACAATACTGTTTTCTTTTTCTATATTTATCAATACGTCAATATCTGTCCCTTCTACTAACAGATGAATACTTTCATAAAATTCTTCAACAAAAGTATTCCAATTTGTTGATTCCAAAACACATTGAACATCTTCTAAGCTCTGGACAGTATTCATATTCTTCACATAAATTTCAATACGTTTTATATATTTATCTATCAAATTCAGATTATCTTGTGCATTTTGAGCTGTAATTTTTCCGTTCAAAAAGCCCTTTTCAAGTATCTTTATTGCTCCTTTTAAAACAGTAATAGGATTTCTCAAGTCATGTGAAAAAGCTGCATTTAATTGTTTTCGTTCTTCCACTTGTCTCCATAATTCTTTTTTGCTTTTTAACAATTCACATCTCATAGATTCAAATGTAGTACAGAGACTCCCAAGTTCATCATCCGAATATTTTTTAATAGTAAAATCTAAATCATTTCGCATGATTTTTTCTGCTCCATTCTCTAATATTGCAAGAGGTTGCTTCAATTTTATATGATAAAATACAATATCTGCTGCTAATAGAGCAACTATAATAAATATCACAGGTAGAGCAATCTGTATAATGTTCAACACATTATACCAAGTATTTATTGATCTATTTGAATCAGTTTCTAAGTCAGATGTTAATTTATTATTTTCAATATCTATAGAAATTGCTGGAGCAATTGTTTGCTGAATTTTACTACATCCTAAAAATACTAGAATACTTAAGATTATTGCAATTAGCAAGAAAATTAGAATAAGACAGAAAAATGACTTTTTTAAATTCATTTGTTTTAACCATTCCATTTATATCCTATCCCCCAAACTGTTTCGATATAATTATGAAGTGTATATCTTCCTAACTTTGCACGAATTTTTCGAATATGTTCCATGATTGTATCACTATTACCTTCCCCGTCAATCCCCCATACTATATCGTAAATCCGATCACGGTCAAAGACTTGTCCTGAATTCATTGAGAGAAGTTCTACAATATCAAACTCTCGTTTAGATAATACAACTGAATTTTGATTTATAAAAATCTCTCTTTCAGAATAATTAATTGACAATTCTTTAAAGAATCGTACTGTTGGCTGATTTTTCTTTCTCTGTTCGCGACGTAAATGTGCTTCTACTCTTGCCCCTAACTCATCAAAATCAAAAGGTTTAACTATATAATCATCTGCCCCCATACGAAGCCCCTTAACCTTGTCACTGCTTTCAATTCGTGCTGTAAGAAAGAGAATAGGACAAAAAACATGATCTCGAATTCGCTGACATGTGGAGAATCCATCCAAATCAGGCATATTAATATCCAATAATATTATATCTGGCTGACAAGATATTTTTTCAAGAACCTCTTTACCATTACAAGCTGTAACTACCTGATAATCTGACATCTCAAAATAGTTTTTCATTGTACTTACTATGCCCTCTTCATCATCAGCAATTAATATTTTCCACTTTCTCATATTGCCTCCTTATATAACATATAGTTATATTCGTAATTCATTAAAGTCTACTTACTATAACTAAATACATTCTAACACCTATTTAACTCAAACTCCAATATAGTCCTTTTATGATATATAATGTTAATAGATGTATTATCATAGTCTAGTTCTTGAAAACCCCCATTTTACCAGCATATTCTTAAGAATATCAGAATATATATTCTAAGGAATATTACCATAAAAGAATATTCATAACTTTACTTTTTAACTACAGCTTCTTCAAATGGTATAAAAACAACTTTACCCATTTCATCAAATTCATAATTAGTGTCTTTAAGAGGATTTTCACCTAAAACCAAATTCATTCCTATTTTATAAATAGCCTCTGTAAGTAAGCGCGTATTTTGTACAACCGTACCTGTCATATAACCATTTTTTATTAGCTCTTGTGCTTCAGATACTCCCCCAATTCCAAAAACTGATATATTCTTCCCCTTACTCCCTTTATTAAATCCATACTTTTGAAGTGCATTAACAGCACCTATTGCCATAGAATCATTATTGGATATTATAGCTTCAATTTTATTACCATATTTAAAAATCAATGGTGTTATTGCACTTTCAGCTATTTCTATATTCCAATTAGCAGTTACTCTTGCAAGTTCCTCTGTTTCTATTCCTGCCTCATTAATTGTGGAAATAGAGTATTTTGATCTTACAATACTTGCATAACTTTCCTTTTCTCCTTCTATTAAGATGTACTGAAGTTTATTATCACCATTTTTATCTATGCTTTTCCTATCATTATTCCATAGATCAACAATCATCTTACCTTCTAGAATACCTGCTTGAACCGAATCAGTATTTATAGCAAGTGCCTTTTCATAACCTTTAATTGAATCTAATTTAGAAGGATTTATATTAAAAAATATCAGTGGAGTATTAGTCTGTTTAGCTTTGTAAACTGACTCTTCTACTAGTTCAGCTGTACTTTTATCCACAATACCTAATACCAAAAGATCATACCTGCTTGCAATCATATTATTAATAATTTCACTTTCTATGGCAATATTACCTTCTCCATTAAAAAAAACAAATTCTATTTGATTTTTATTTTCTTCTTGAATTTTTTCTAAATCACTCTTAATCTGTAAGTTATATGGATTATAAAAATTATTTAATAATACCCCAACTCTAACTGGCGCTGTTTTATACTCATGAAATATAGCAACTGTAATTTTTTCATTGCTACATGCTAATATACTTGTTACTATAGCTAAAGTTATAATAGAAATTATTATTTTTCTTAATATTTTCATTTTTAGCCTCCCATAATCATCGTCCTATGCCTATTATGTGCTATAAAAAAGAAAATATAAATTAAACCCTAGGCAAAAAATTGTCCAGGGTTTAATTTATATATTATGAATATGTTATACTAAATTTCACAGCAAGAGCTTAATATAATATTTCTTAACTTTCTAGTAAGTGTAGTAGTACCTGCATCAGTCTTTTGAATCATAAACAAGAATATTAAATCATCCTTTGGACAATTGCCAAAATATGATCCAAGCCAGCCATCCCATCCATATTCTCCATGACTTCCAAGGTCTCCAGCTCTACTGCAATCTGTCATTACACGCATAAGATTGCCATAACTATGTCCACATAAGGTAATCCAATTATTAAAACTTTCTTGCTGAATATCGTTTAACCTTCCCGATGTTAAGTATTTCACTGTATGAGGCTTTAAAATTTGAACACCATTAAAACTTCCTTTATTCATAAGCATCCTTGCAAAATTTGAATAGTCATCGATAGTAGAAGCTAAACCAGCTCCTCCAGATTCAAAGGCTGGCTTCCTATCCATCTTATTAATTATCCCTAAATGATTTTCAGTATAAAGCTCTAAATCTCCATTTTTATTATCTGCATAAGTTTTTACAAGCCTTTCCCTCTTTTCTTCAGGCACCCAGAATCCAGTATCTTTCATATCTAATGGCCCAAATATTTCTTCTTTTAAAAACTCTCCAAAGCTTTTGCCACTAACTACTTCTATAATAGCTCCAAGTACATCTGCAGAGGTTCCATAGTTCCAAGAACTACCTGGCTGAAAAGCTAAGGCACACTTTCCCAATTTGTTTATAATCTCTATAGTGCTCATTGGTGAATCACCAAGTAACCTTCTGTCTATTTCCTTAAATAAAGCTTCCGTATCTTTGCCAGCCCTACTACTTCCATCATATACTAGCCCTGATGTCATAGAAAGTAGATCCTTAATCATTACTTCTCTTTCTACTGGAACTAAGGTATCACCTTCTCCGACCATTTGATCTTTAAAGCCTGGTAGATACTTACTTACTGAATCATATAAATCCAGTTCACCTCTTTCTAAAAGTATCATTACAGCAGTTGCTGTAATAGGCTTGGTCATTGAATATAATCTAAATATAGAATCTCTTTTTATTGGAGACCTTGTCCCCCTATCAGCTAACCCATCTTCATGATAGAAAATTTCCTTTCCATTCTTTATTACCATTAAATTTGCTCCAGCTATAAAATTACTGTCTATACTATCTTTTAATACTTTTTTTATTTGTTCCCTCTCCATTTTATTAAGCATCTCAATTTCCTCCCATCTATAGTTTATACCCTTATTATACCAAAATAGTAATAATATAAATGCAAATTTTAGATTATGTTAAATTAAAATTTCCATAACACATTTCTGCGCTATGGAAATACTTCTGAATTTATTATGGAATATAATGACCTAACAAACCATGCTCAGCTAATATCTCATATAAGGCACCATCTTCTTTCATCTCTTGCAATTTTTCATTAATTGCATTTAGTAAAGTCACATCCTCTTTTTTCAAAGGATATCCCACACTTAAATTAATGTCGGGTTTATATTGATTTGGAGATAATAATCTAAACTTTGGATTCTCTTTAAATAAAACATTATATTCTGCTATTATAGAATCTGTTAATATAGCATCTATTGCCCTATTCTCCAATGATATTAATACAGAGTTATCATCATAAAAAATTATATAATCTTTTATCGCCCCTTTACTTTTCCAATCCTTAGCTAAATCTTCATAAACAGTACCTACAAGTACACCTATTTTTGCGTTTTTTAAATCATCTTTACTTTTTATTGTGGAATCCCTTCTAACCATTATTGCAT
This sequence comes from Clostridium cibarium, assembly GCF_014836335.1. Taxonomy (GTDB): domain Bacteria; phylum Bacillota; class Clostridia; order Clostridiales; family Clostridiaceae; genus Clostridium; species Clostridium cibarium. Next base: position 13,893 of record NZ_JACSRA010000030.1, on the reverse strand, counting down.
CATTACAAGCATAAATAGGATTTGTAAAATTCACAAGTGCTTTACGCTCCTCAGTTTGATATATTCCTTGAGCAAATAAATCAATGTCGGGATTTTTTATTAATTCATTTATTGCATTAGGAAAGGTAGTATATTTTACATCTACTTTTTTTAGTCCAAGACGCTTAGCTACCTCCCTTAAAATATCTGCATCGACTCCAGTAAATAAACTTGTTTTAGGATCATCGTAAGAATAAGGTTTATCATTTGCCGAAAGTAAGGTTAATACTCCTTTCTCCTTTATCTTCTGTAATCTATCTATTTGCTGTGCTGAAGACATAATATTTTCATTTTTTACTTTTATTGTTTCTCCCTTTACACCTGTTCCAAAGCTTAGAATCACAATTAATGAAACTATGAATTTGAAATAACTTTTCACTAAAACTCCTCCTAAATAATATATAGTCCACCTTTAAGTCTTTTATGGAACGTAATGTGCTATTAATCCATATTTAGCTAATATCTCAAATAAAGTTCCATCCTCTTTCATCTCCTGCAATTTTTCATTAATCGCATTTAATAAAGTTACATCCTCTTTTTTAATAGGATATCCTATATCAATATTTATCTCGGATTTATATTGACTTGGAGATAATAATTTAAATTTTGACTTAGGCTTTAACAAGATAATGTTCTCTGCAATTAAGGAATCTGTTAAAATGGCATCTAATGTTTTATTTTCTAATGCCATTGTCAAAGAATTATTATCGGGATAAACCCTATAATCTTTTATAATCCCTTGATTTTTCCAGCCTTCAACTAATTTGACATACACTGTACCTGCAAGAACACCAACAGTTGAATTTTTCAAATCCTCTTTACTATTAATATTGGAGTCTTTTCTAGTTAATACGACCTCATTCTCATAATAAATTGGAATAGTAAAATTCACCAAAGCTTTACGTTCTTCTGTTGCATATATTCCTTCTGCAAATAAATCAATGTCAGGATTTTTAATCAATTCTTCCAATGCATTACTAAAAAGAGTGTACTTTACATCTACCTTATTAATTCCTATACGTCTAGCTACTTCTTTTAAAATATCCGCATCAACTCCAACAAATTCACCAGTTTTAGGATCTTTATAGGAATATGGTTTGTTATTAGTTGCAACTACAGTTAATACCCCTTTTTTCTTTATTTTCTGTAATCTATCTGTTTGCTGCCCCGAAGCTACATTTTCATTTTTTGCCTTTATTACTTCTCCTCTAACACATACTGAAAAACATAAAATAATAATTAGCGAAACTATACATTTAAAATAACTTTTCAATAAAACTCCTCCTAGTACACTTAAATTCTATTAATTATGGAATGTAATATCTTGACACCCCATTCCTTGACATAATTTCATATATGGTTCCATCCTCTTTCATCTCTTGCAATTTTTTATTAATTTCATTTAAGAATTTATCGTCACCTTTCTTCACAGGATATGCTGTATTATAATTTATTTCTGATTTATATTGACTTGGAGACAATAATTTAAAATTTGACTTATATTTAGATGATAGAATATTTTCTGCTATTATAGAATCTGTTAACACAGCATCTACCAACTTATTCTCTAGGCCTATTATTAAAGAATTATTGTCAAAAAAAGACATATAATCCTTTATAATTCCTTGTTCTTTCCACTTCTCAGCCAATGTTCTATATACTGTGCCTTCAAGCACACCAACAACTGAATTTTTCAAGTCTTCTTTGCTATTTATCCCAGTATCTCTTCTAGTTACTACCACCTCACTAGCATTATAGATTGGGATTGTAAAATTGACTAAAGCTTCACGCTCACCTGTTATATAAAATCCCTCTGCTATCATGTCTACATCAGGATTTTTTATTAATTCATTTATTGCGTTACTAAATGGAATATACCTTACATCCACTTTGCCTACTCCAAGCCTCTTTGCAAGCTCCATTACAATTTCTGCATCCACTCCACGAAACTCACCTGTTTTAGGGTCTTTGTAAGAATATGGAGCAGTGTTAGCTGAATATACTGTTAATACCCCCTTTTCCTTTATTTTTTGCAATCTATCTGCTTGCTGCACCGAAGCTATATTGTCCTTTATCATATTTGCACTTACCGGAACTCCTAAGCTTAAAATAACAATTAACGAAACTATAAATTTAAAATAACTTTTCAACTAAATTCCTCCTAAAAAATCTAATCTTATACCTATAAATATTTTTATATTCCCCTATTCTCTTCCTCATTATTATTTAAAAATAAGATATTAAATATACCATTTAACTTAAATACATTCTTACTTAAGTTTTTTAATAAAAACCAATATAATTACAAATAATATTAGAAAATAAAAGTGAGGTGCTAATATGGATGATAAATCAAAAGTAGTAAAGGTAAAGAAAAATCCTGATGGAGATATAACTGATGTAATGCTTGAAAATGGTAATGTGTATTCAATTGATGAGGCCATAATGATGGCTAAGGATCATCTAATTGAAGGCGTAAACGTTGGAAAGTCAAGAAATGGAAGAGAATATTTAAGAAGTAATCCTAATGATAACGAAAGTGATAACTTAGATAATAAGCCAACCTTTTAATATTTTTTTATTAAATAAAAAAGGAGCTATATAGACAGATATTTCTTCTGCTTACATAGCTCTTTTAACATTATTAAAAAAAGTGCAGCCACAAATATTATGACTACACTTAATTTTAACATCTCTACATATTTTCTATTTTCATAGCTCTCATGGCATTTAAGACTGCAAGTAACGCTACTCCAACATCTCCAAACACCGCTTCCCACATTGTTCCCATACCAATTGCTACAAGAGCTAATATTACTAGCTTGACACTTAATGCAAAAACTATATTTTGCATTACTATTCTTCTTGTTTTCTTTGCTATTTTTATAGCTGAGGCAATTTTTGAAGGTTCATCTGTCATTATAACTACATCAGCAGCTTCAATTGCTGCATCTGAGCCTACCCCACCCATAGCTATTCCTATATCTGCTCTAGCTAAAACAGGTGCATCATTTATTCCATCACCTACGAATATCACTTTACCCTTTGGTGATTTTTCTTTAAAAAATAATTCTAGCTTTTCCACCTTTTGATCTGGCAATAATTCAGAATAAACTTCATCTAAGCCTAGTTCTTTGGCAATTATTTCTCCAACCTTTTTGTTATCTCCAGTAAGCATAACTGTTTTCTTAATGCCAATTTCTTTTAATGCCTTTATAGCCTTAGCTGAATCTTCTTTAACCTCATCTGAAATAACTATATATCCAGCATATTTCTTCTCTATTGCTACATGGACTACAGTACCTATAGTTTCAACTTGCTTATACTTTATATTTTCCTTATCCATTAACTTATAATTACCTGCAAGTACTTCTTTTCCATCAAGGGTAACCTTAACTCCATGACCTGATATTTCTTCATAATCTTTTATTTTTTCTTTTATTATTTCACTTCCATATGCTTTTAATATAGAAGTTGCTATTGGGTGATTTGAATAATTTTCTGCATAGGCTGCACAAGCTATAAGTTCATCTTTAGAAATATTTTCTTCAGGTTTTACTTCTGTAACCTTAAATATACCTTTTGTAAGAGTTCCTGTCTTATCAAATACAACCATTTCTGCTGAATTTAATGCCTCAAGATAATTTCCACCCTTAACAAGTATTCCATTCTTTGATGCTCCACCTATTCCTCCAAAGAATCCAAGAGGTATAGATACCACTAAAGCACATGGACAAGATACCACTAAAAATGATAACGCCCTGTAAATCCACTCTGAATAAGTTGCTCCTTCTATAACAAGTGGTGGGATTAAACCTAATGCCAATGCTGCAAAAACAACAGCTGGGGTATAGTATCTTGCAAACTTTGTTATAAAGTTTTCTGTTGGAGCTTTTTTGCTGCTTGCATTTTGAACTAAGTCTAATATTTTTGCAACGGTAGAATCTCCAAATTTCTTTTCAACCTCTATAGTTAAAAGTCCATTTTTATTAATAACTCCATTTAAAATATTATCTCCTACTGAAACTTCTCTTGGAACACTTTCACCAGTTAATGCAGCAGTATCAACCATAGATTTTCCTTCGATTACCTTACCATCTAAAGGCACCTTTTCACCTGGCTTTACTACTATAATATCACCTATCTTTACATCTTCAGGATCTACTTTTTTAAGATCACCATCTAACTTTAAGTTAGCAAAGTCTGGCCTAATATCCATAAGACTTGAAATAGATTTTCTTGATTTATTAACAGCCATGTCTTGGAACATTTCTCCTATTTGATAGAAAAGCATAACTGCTACTCCTTCAGGGTATTCACCTATAGCAAATGCACCTATGGTTGCTATACTCATTAAGAAGTTTTCATCAAATATTTGTCCTCTAATTATATTTTTAAAAGCACCTAAAATTACTTCTCCACCAACAAGTACATAACTTACTAGATACAATAATAATTCTATTGGCTGAGAAAGCTTCATAATAGTTGCTACTGCAAAAATCAAGGCACCAATGATAAGCCTAATAATTTCGCTCTTATTACTTTCTTCTTCAACTTCTTCATTTTTAGCTTTTGATTTATTCTGAATGCTATCCATATCCATAACATTAACATCAGGTTCAATCCTCTTAACTATCTTCTTAACATCATTAATAATATCATTTTGTTTTGATGGGTCTTCTATTTCCATAGTTAACTTTGTTGATACAAAATCTACTGATGCTGATCTTACACCATCCACATTACCTGATTCCCTTTCAATTTTTGCGGCACAATTGGCACACCCAAGCCCTTCTAGCATAAATTCTTTTTTTACAGATTTAAGACTGCTTGAGTTTTGTGACTTATTATCAGTAGAACTAGTTTCTAATTTTATATTACTTGTCATAGCTTTTTCCCCCAATCTTAAAATTATTATCTTTCGGATATGTGACTTAAGCCTTGATCAAAGATACCTTTAACATGATCATCATCTAGTGAGTAGTACACTACTTTACCTTCTCTTTTATACTTCACTAATCTAGCTTGTTTTAAAACTCTTAGTTGATGTGAAATAGCTGATTGAGTCATTCCAAGAAGTGCTGCTATATCACAAACACACATCTCAGCTTCAAATAATACACATAATATTTTTATTCTCGTTGAGTCTCCAAGGACTTTAAATAAATCTGCCAAATCATAAAGAGTTTCCTCTTTTGGTATAGATTCCTTAACTTTACTTACTATATCTTCATGAATTACAGTACAACTACAAAATTCATTATCATTTTTTCCCATATATATCCCTCTTTTCCTTTGAACGTATGAATATTTGTTCATATGTTTATTATATGCAACTCTATCCTATTTTGTCAACATAAATGAAATTAATTTTCAAACTTTTAATGAATATATTATTTTTAAATTATTTAAAAACCCAATTTTCTCAATAATATAAAAGTGGATAATTAACCTTTTTTGAAAATAATACTTATAACAAATTTGTCGCAATCCAATATATTAAAGTATGGAGGAGATACAAGTATGAAAAACAGTGATGATGAGAAGGCATTGCAATTAATAATTTTGTTAAATATGGAGTCACTTGGAGCAACAATAGGAATAATTGGATACTTTTTTATTATAAAAGCGGCCCAAATTGGGATTTATGAAGAAATTGCAAAAATCAAGGATTACGATATTGACATAAAAGAAATAAATTTAATTCAAGAGAAACTATCTGCTTTAGGTGAGTTTTTCTTACTAATTGGAAACTCTATACTATATTTAGTAGCAGCATCAGAGTTGGATTTGGAAATGGCATATAATAATTCAAGGGATACTTATAAGTCTTTAGAGCCCCAATTAAATATTGCATTTGGATATTTTTCCAATGTTATTTCTGACTTAATTAAAGTTATAGGAGCTCAACAACGAGTAAATGAAGGTGGAGAGGAAATTACTATACTTTAAAACTTTCCTTTAATATAATATTAATTGGAACTTATATAAGACTAAAAAGAGGGCTGATTTCCTTAAAAAATCAGCCCTCTTTATTTTTAACTTATATATAAAGTTTATACTCTATTCTATTATTAATTTTCTTAGTTTTTCTTTGATTGAAGTATCTTATAAATCACTCCAAGGATTATAAACCATACAGGTGTTACAATTAATGCTACACGAGTTTCCTCATTAAGTGCTAGTACACCTATAACAAAAGCTAAAAATCCTAAAATTATGTAATTCATTATAGGGTAAAATGGCATTTTAAACTTATTCTTTTTAGCAAGTTCAACGTTAGTTTTACGATATTTTAAATGGCAAATAACTATAATCGCCCAGATAAAAATAAAGCAAAATGTTGATACACTTGTAATTAATACAAATACCCCTTCTGGCATAACATAGTTCAATATAACTGAAACAAATATAACCACTGAAGAAACAAACAATGCATTAGAAGGTACACCATTAGAAGTTAATTTTCCCATTGACTTAGATGCATTACCTTCTCTAGAAAGAGAATAAACCATACGACTTGTACTAAAAATACCGCTGTTACAAGCAGATGCTGCTGAAGTTAATACAACGAAATTTACTATACTTGCTGCTGCTGCTATTCCCACTGCTGCAAACACTTGTACAAATGGGCTCTTCTCTGGATTTATTGAGTTCCATGGATAAATGCTCATAATAACTAAAAGTGCTCCTATGTAGAAGATAATAATTCTAATTGGAATATTATTAATAGCCTTTGGAATAACACGTTCTGGATCTTCAGTTTCACCAGCAGTTAAACCTACTAATTCAATTCCTGTAAATGCAAACACTACCATTTGGAAAGAAAGAATAAATCCTTTTACTCCATTTGGGAACCATCCACCATGACTCCAAAGGTTTGTAAAGCTAGAAGCACCTGCATCTGTAGAAAATCCTTTTATAATCATGAATGTACCAATTATAATTAAGGCTAAAATAGCTATGATTTTAATTAATGCAAACCAAAATTCCATTTCACCAAATAATTTTACTGCAGTAAGATTCATAATAAGTAAAATTACAAGAGCTATAAGGCTTGGAACCCATTGAGCTATATTTGGAAACCAATACTGCACATAAAGTCCAGCTGCTGTTAAGTCAGCCATAGCAAGTGAAATCCAACAAAACCAGTATGTCCACCCAGTAATAAATGCTGCTTTATTTCCTAGATAGTCATGTACAAAGTCTACGAAAGAATGATAATTTAAATTAGAAAGCAATAATTCCCCAAGGGCACGCATAATAAAGAAACAAATTACCCCTGTTATCATATAAGCAAATAAAATTGATGGACCAGCCAAATGAATTGATCTCCCTGAACCTAGAAATAATCCAGTACCAATTGCTCCTCCTATGGCCAGTAATTGAACATGTCGATTTTTTAGTCCTCTTGATAAGTCTTGTTTTTGTGATTTTTCCATTTTATCCCTCCATTTACGTCATGAGGTGTTTTAATAACTACCCCTTCGATAAGTATTTTATGATTGGAGATACAAATGGGAATAGATAAGATCTAAACTAAGTAATTAATATTATATTACTTTTATAAGATATGTTACCTGTCCCTGTCCTTTTACCTGAGAGTTTCGCTATAGGTTGTTTTTCCATATAACTTTCTCCTTCGGTGCTCTATTTCGAGTCTCTCCAAGGGTTCATCCAATAACGGTCATCTCTAATTTAATAGGTACCTGAAAGATTTACTTCTTCGGTGTATAGCTATGCCATAACTCTCCCGCTATCTTCATCTGAACTTTATTTAATTTTACTGTTATATCGTAATATATTTTCAATATACTTGCAACATTTTTTTTATTTTCGTTAAAATTATAGTTTTATTTTGTCATATTGATTAGAATAACACCTATTCTAATTCTTCTGCTCTCTTCTTCCAAAACTCACCTATATTTCCAACTATAGATTTCATATGTTCTTCTGGAGTCTTATCCTCCCATTTGTCAAAACGACTAAAGGTATATCCTCCTGCAGATGTAGTTGCCCCTTCACTTGTGTTAAAAGGTCCCGATAATCCTGCCATCCATTTACTTTCTTCTGGATCTTCTTCATTTTCACATCTAAAACGGAACAAATAATACTCATCATCACCATCAGTAAATACATTCATAAGTTCAATTTCATCTGGTACTCTTCCAAGCTCTGTTGGGTACACAAGCCAATCAACCATATTTGATTCTGCAAAAAAACTTTGAGTATTATATTTTTCAGGATAAACCTCTAATTTATCAAGTCCTTTAAGGTTAATATAGAACCAATTTCTTGTTTCATTATCTCCTGCTATCTCCAATGCATCTTCTTCACTTAAATTTTCACCTAGTTTTATTAATGAAACTCCAGCAAACATCTTAAGCCTCATATCCTTAATTTTCATTAAACCTCTTAACGATAATATAACCTCTGGATCATTTATATATCCACCTAAATCAAAGTATACTCCAGCAGAGTATCTAAGGTCTAAATAATCATCATTGTCCCATAAAGATTTATCATCTTCATTAAATTTATAATTTATAATTCTATGAGCCATATCCACTATATCTTGAACTATAACTGCCTTTGAAGATTCAATTTTTTCCTCACGAATAAGTCCGTTATTAAAGCAAGTCAATAATATCATATATATATCTACTGCTATGTCCTTATTATCGGCGAACTTTAATATTCTTGGAAACAAAATATCTATCCCTCTTGGATTTCCATTCAAATTACCTACAGGCAAGCTCATAAGCTTCTGACAATCCTTTTCTAAAAGCTTAACGTAGCTTATTAAGGCCTTTTCATTATCATAACTTGCTAAAAAGTTTAACGCAGCTATTTTTGCATTATTATTTAAATCCTTATATATATTTTCTATTTTCAATATATATTCACCATAGGGCCTTGCTGCACAAATGGCAATAAGATCTGATGAAATATCCTTCCACTCATACTTGCTTTTTGGAAATTCACCTTTGCATGCTTCTAACAGCTTAATTCCTTCTGTTAAAGTTAACTCCATTTCAGAAATTGCTTTTAACGCTTCTTCTCTCTTTTCTTCATTAGGATTTTGAAGCTCTTCAATAAGCTTGTCTACCCTTTCTTTTCCCTTAAAAAAATCTAGTATCTTCATAATTCCCCCTATTTCTTTAGTTCTTATATTATTTTTTCTTATGTCTTCCAATATTTCTATTCTAAAACAATTGCTAAGAAAAATCTACCATCTGCTTAAAATGATGAGGAAAATTGTTGAATTAATTGTTATTATCATCTAACATAATACTTAACTAGCTGCTCAGCTTTTACCAACAAGGAGGATAAGCATATGAAAATAAAAAGTACTATGATTGATAAAGATTTAAGAACTTACGGTAGAATGATTAAAATAGTTAATAATCTATGTAATAACAACTTAAGTTTGCGTCTAATGTATAAGCTAGGAAAAAAAATCAAATTAAAGATGAATGACGATTCCATGGAATTCATAGAAAAGAAGATCTCAAGAAAAGATGGTTCCATGATGCGTGTTTGTATATTTAAATCTAAAACCAAAAAAGAAAATCTCCCAGGAGTTTTATGGCTCCATGGAGGAGGTTATGCAATAGGAACACCTTATCAATCAAAGCTATATGCAAAAGAATTTATGAAAGTTAGAGATTGTATAGTAGTAGTTCCTGATTATCGATTATCCATTGAGGCACCATATCCTGCTGCTCTAGAAGATAGCTATGAAACTCTTTTATGGATGAAAGACCATGCAAAAAAATTAGGAATCAATGAAAATCAGTTAATGGTTGGTGGAGATAGTGCTGGTGGTGGTTTAACAGCTGCACTTACACTATATGCAAGAGATAAGAAGGAAGTTAATATTGCCTTCCAAATGCCATTATATCCAATGATAGATGATAGAATGATAACTGAATCAGCAAGGGATAATAACGCTCCAGTTTGGAACTCAAAATCTAACTATAATGGCTGGAAACTATATCTTGGTAATCTTTTTGGCAGTCCAAATGTTCCATGCTATGCAGCTGCTGCAAGGGAAAAAGATTACAGTAATCTTCCACCAACAGTTACTTTTGTTGGTGATTTGGAACCTTTTAGAGATGAAACCATTCAATATGTAGAAAACTTAAAAAAAGCTGGTGTTGAAGTTCAATTCAAAATGTATAAAGGTTGCTTTCATGGCTTTGATCAAATGTGTCCTAATGCTGAAGTGAGCCAAAAGTCATTTACCTTTCTAACCAATTCATTTATTTATGCAGTTGATCATTATTATGCAGAACAAGAATAACACCAAAAATGGTAGGGTATCAAAACCCTACCATTGTAAATTTTATAGTAACTCTTGTTTTTTCAATTCTTTTCTACCTGCATTAGTTAAAGAAAGCTTCTCATAATCTATAGCTACTACATTATTTTTATATTCACTTACCTCTTCACCACTTGTTTTAGCCCAATCTCTTCCTAAGAAATATCTTTTAGATACCAGTCTTTTAAGATAATATGCTATTTCATTTACTGCATATGCTTCTTCTACGTCAGAATTATATCTGACAGTTTCATTTCCATTGATTTTTTCATTTACATACTCTAGAACATATAGTTCTTTTTCTCCCATTGTTTTCACCACTTTCTTACTTTTTATATTATACACAATTTCTGCAGCTTTTGTAAGTATATCATAAATCCATATTTTTAATAAACATCCTTTTAAGATTTACCTATTAGAAATATTAACCATTTTTGCGTAAAATAAAACCTTTTTCTGTAATTAATGGTGAAATATATATTTTGTTAACATTATAAAACTTACCCTTTAATTCAAATTTGTAAGTTTCTGCCTATGATCATTTTTTCCATTTCATAACCAACTCTATTTCTCCAGTATTTTCATCTACTTGTTCTGTTGAAATTGTAAAACCTTCTCTTAAATAAAATCGTACTGCATCATTATTCTTTTTATAAACACATAAAGACAATTCATTGTGTTTAGATTTTGAATAATCAAGTAGTAACTTCCCAATTCCTTTTGATTGAAAATTACTTGACACAAAGATTCCTGCTACAAAACTCTCCATTAAACCGATGAATGCCTGTATCGCACCATTTTTCTCATATACATAAATTGTTGCTTTAGGCATCATTTCCTTAACTGCTTCAAAGTTATCTTGCCAATACTTACTGTCAATAAAATTATGTGCCAAAATATTTGTATCAATCCATAGTTGCATTATCCTATCAATATCTTTTGTTCTAAACTCTCTAATCATAATTAATCTCCTTGCTATATAAAATAAATTACTATTTATCATATAACTCTCCTAGAATTGGGTAATATGTATTTTTAAAAGGCCAATGATTTTCTATCCACTTTTTAACCGTTTTATAAAGAAGCATATCTGTCACATGGTCTCTTGTCCACATAGTAATTTCAGCATCATAGCAATCTGATGGATCAATATAAATGCAACCTAAACAGTTTTCATTTTGGATATCAAATACAGTATAAGCAAAGGCAACTCTCTCATTAAATTCCTTCTCGTGCCGTTTTAAATCATTCTCATCTTCTTCAAGTGTTAGATTATCAGCTGGCCATCCATTTGTATATTCTTTCGTATAAAGCTCATGAATATGATCTCTAGCTTCCATAACAGCAATGTAATCCTTCTGTAAATCCAAAACAGTAAGCTTTCTTATGGTAAAATTCTCCGTTTTATATATAGTTGGAACAACAAATTCATCTGGTATAAATGATCTTCCCATTTCTACAAATTCTCCTCACTTAATAGTCCGTTATTTCATATGCTACATATTCTTTATCAAAATGATACCCAAGTTTTTCAGCTAAAGCCACAGAACCCTTGTTTTGTGCATCCCAACTTGGATATAAACCTTTATTTAAACACTCTAGAATTAATTTAGCACCACAAGCTAATGCCAAACCTTTTCTTCTATAATCCTTCCTAGTGTCAATTTCTATCTCTATTCCTTCTTTGTATACAGTATATGAAGATGCCCCTGAAACAATCTCTCCATCTTTCATTACTACAGCTCCAATGCCTCGTTTTTTGTAATCATCATAATCCCTAAACTGAGAGCATAAATCCTCTGACCATTTACTGCCCATAACTTGATTATAAATATCTTCATCTATCATATGAACACTAAATGGTTTCTTTATATCTTCAACTATTCTTTTTAATTTCACAATATCGAATATATCAGTTTCCTTCTTAATGGCATAACGATATACTTTTTTTGCTCTTTCTTTATAGGTTCTTTCAATAAGATTATTCCACTCATCATTCTCTGAAGTCATAATTATAAGATTAGATTTATAATCATTTGGCTTATTTAGCACAAGTTCACTATTAACCTCACCTGCAAAGAAACAAAAGTCAGCTACTACGATTTGAGCTGATTTAGGACTCCTAACACTATCTGCATATGCCCTTCCCATATATCCTTGCAAGCATGACCAAATTAATGTCTCCTGCCAACCTTCAAATAACTTCTCTAAACATTTTGTATCTCTAATCTCGTAAACACTCATATTGGTTACCCCATTTCATCTTATATAAACAAGTTACATTTGATTTAATCATCTATAATCATACTAACAATTGTAATTTATTTAATTCTCTCTGAAAGCTATCGCATCAACCTGAAATTCAATTCCATCTCTAATAAACTTTGTTTCATATGCCTTTCTAGCTGGATATTTCCCTTCAAATCTTTCCTTAATTATTTCTCCTAAAAACGATAAATCTTTAATATCTCTAAATAAGCAATCCATTTGCACTACAGATTTCAATGTCAAGCCTATCTTTTCAAGTCTTTCACTTAAAACATCAAATGCACCATTTATTTGGTTTTCTATTGATTGTCCCTCACCCTTCATACAATAGCTGATATAAACATAATCCTCTGCCTCAACAATCGCAGAGTGTGCCCACTCTTTGTCTATTTCTGTTCTTATAATTTCTCTCATTCTACATTCTCCTTGTATTCTATTTTTGTTACAGTTAATAACTACTATATCATTCTTCCCATTATGATTTCATCACGATATGTTCCATCTTTAAGCCTAAATGCATTTTTCGTAGTGCCCCAAGCCTCAAAACCATGCTTTTTATATAAAGCAATTGCCTTCTTATTATCTGAAAATACACCTAGCTCAATCTGCTCATATCCAATTTGTTTTGCTTGATTAATTATTTCTTTAATAAGTGCATTTCCAATGCCATTATTCCAGTACTTTTCTTTTATAGAAATTCCAAATACTGCTCTATGTTTAAGTTTAATAAAGTTTCTTACACAGCTGATTCCTGCATTACCTGCAAGTTCATTATTAACAAATGCTCCAATCATCATGTTTTCACTGCTATTTAAATTATCCTTAAGAATCTCTATTTCCTTGTCAATTGTAATATTAATTTCCTCAGCACATCTAATCATAAAATATGTTTCTTCTGATGTCATTTTTAAATATTCAATCATTTTTTCTGCATCATCTTCATTAGGACTTCTTAAAATACATATTGTCCCATCTTTTAGCTTTATTTCTTTTTGTTTAAGTTCCATTAAAATCCTCCTTTAAATTAATTCTAACTGCACTTTCATTTAAATCATGCATTAATATATATTGAAATTTATTTTTCTATGTACTCGCCATGGATACATCCTCTTCCATTACCTTGTTGCTAAATCGAGTAGGAGGTAGATAATTATTTTATCTACCGACCTCTCACACCACCGTACATACCGTTCGGTATACGGCGGTTCATTAGAATTTAATGCATCATTTGATATGTTTGTGTTAGACTAACAAATCCTAGA
>NZ_JACSRA010000002.1 GCF_014836335.1 Clostridium cibarium | reverse complement strand
TCTAGGATTTGTTAGTCTAACACAAACATATCAAATGATGCATTAAATTCTAATGAACCGCCGTATACCGAACGGTACGTACGGTGGTGTGAGAGGTCGGTAGATAAAATAATTATCTACCTCCTACTCGATTGTTAAATTATCTATATCTTAAATTAATAGATTCTAAGTCTCTACTGGAATTGAAAAAAATATTCAAGTGAAGCTGAAAAATATCCCTTAGTAGCTAATAAGAGTTCTATAAAAATAGAAAGTAAGGATGCTACTAAGGGATAAAAACAAACTTTATACAATTTTGGGAGTGAATAAAGTATTTGCAGCATTTTAAAAAAACATAATTCGACACCTATATACAACATTTAACTTTTAATTAAGTAATGATTAGAATTATGTCTGCAAATACATGATAACATATAACGATATTAAAAATCAATATCAAAATGTAAGACGCGATAATATTTAAATCAAATTTAAACGTGTATATAACTAATAAAAAGAATGACTTAATCAGGGGGATGATTAAGTCATTCTTAAAATAGTACATTATCTATTTTTGGGGGATAAATAATGTTTTATTAATTTATATAACTAAATTATAGGTGTATATTATGGCAGTAACATGACAAAATAATACACCTAGTTATCTTTTTAGTTTTTTATTTATATTAGAGAAAAGGGAAAGATAAATTTTATATTACATATTTTATACAATTGGACAATCTCTATTGTCTTTTGTAAAAGATATTAATAATCGTAGATAAAGTGATAGAATGTCTATAAATATATAGACAATATTATAAAAAAGATGTAATATGTATGTAGAGTTAATTGTTGGAAGGAGATTAATATATATGGATATAAAGACAAATGAAATATTTTGGAATGCAAATATGGAGGAAGTAAAAAGTGGATTTATAGAGAGAGAGAAAGAATACAAATGTATTATTTGTGAAAAAGAATTTGAAAAAGGACGTATTTATGAGGTTAGATCAGCATTGTATGAGGCTAAGAAGGCTATAGAGATGCATATAGAAGATAGTCATGGTTCAGTGCTTAATTATCTTTTGGGAATGAATTCAACTTTTTTAGGAGTTTCTGATATCCAAAAGGAGGTAATATCATTAATTTCTGAAGGGTTATCAGATAAAGAAGTTGCAGAAAAAATGGGAGTGGCCCAATCAACTGTCAGAAATCATAAGTACAAGTTAAGAGAAAAAGAAAAGCAAGCAAGAATATTTTTAACTATGATGGATCTATTAGCTGAAAATACTAATAGGAAGATTAATAAACTTGATAAAGAAGTTATTTGTGATGCACATAAAACAGCAACCATTTTAGATGATAGATTTAATATAACAGATAAAGAAAAAATGGAGACTATAAAAAATTATATGGATGAGAATGGAGCTTTGAAAAGTTATCCAGCCAAGGCTAAGAAAAAAGTTATTGTACTTGAGGAAATAGTGAGAAATTTTTCAAAGGGGAAAATTTATTCGGAAAAGGAAATTAACAGAATTTTAAAGAGAATATATTCAGATTACGCCAGTTTAAGAAGGGCTTTAATAGAGTATGGATATGTTGAAAGAACTAATGATTGTAAAAGCTATTGGGTAAAGGAGTAAAATTGTGAAAAAAAGTAAAAATATATGGATGTATTTTGGAGGTAGGTTTGTATCGTTAATAGGCAGCGGAATTCAAAGCATAGCATTACCATTGTTTATATTAGATTTAACTGGATCTGGAACATTAATGGGGATGTTTTCAATACTGACACTTGTGCCAGCATTAATTACATCACCTTTTTCAGGAATACTTGGGGATAGAAAAAATAGAAAAAATATAATGGTAACAATGGATTTATGCAGGGGAGTATTAATTTGTCTTTTTGGAATATTTGCTATGATGGGAACTCTTAATATTTTTATTTTATTTTCTTTACAGGTATTCATATCAATTATGGACAGCCTATTTGATGCATCTTCTGCTGCGCTTATGCCAGATTTAATATCTAGAGAAGAACTTATAGAAGCAAATTCTGCTAAAGGAGGATTTGATGCAGCAGCTAATATTTTAGGGCCTGCATTAGGGGGAGTTATCTACGGTATTTGGGGAATAAAAATGGTATTCTTAATTAATGGACTTTCCTTTTTATCATCAGCAATGTTTTCTCTGCTTATTACTTATAGAAGGAAAGTAGTTGAAAAGGAAAAAATTAATACCAAGTTATTTTTAAGTGAAAACTTAGAAGTTCTAAAGTTCATAGTGAGAAAAAAGGGATTACTTCAATTGTTCAGTTTTGCTATGACCTCTAATTTTTTACTTGTTCCATTATTTGATATACTAATGCCTTATACATTAAAAAAAGAAATTGGATTTGCGTCAGAGCAGTATGGATATATAATTTGTTTCTTTACAACAGGTATATTGTTTGGGAATATTGCTATTTCAGCATATTTTAAAAGATTAGGACTTAAAAGACTTATGAAACTTGGACTTATGATAGAAACAGCTATAACCTTAATAGTATGTGCTTTAATTTTCCCTAAGTCAGTTGAGATTTATGGAGGGGCAACATTCGCGTTATTTCTATCTATATCAATTTGTTGCATAGGAATGGGATTTTTTAATGCTTTTGTTAATACTCCTATTTCAACAAATCTTCAAAACCTTGTTCCACCGGGGATGCGATCAAGATTTTTTTCAATACTTGGTATGTTTTCTAGAGGTGCTATACCTATAGGATCTTTTATTTTTGGGGTATTGCTTGATGCAATGAAATATTATAATATTTTTACTATTGTAAATTTATTATCAATTTTGGTTACAGGGATTTTTTTAATAAAAGCTTGTGATGAAGCATATGAAGCAAAAGAATAGAATGAAGGGATGTCAATTAATTTTTGATATCCTTTTATTATTATATAGTATTTTAATATTAGAGTTTCTTAATTATGTGGTGTTGTTATTTTTAGATAAAATTCAACATAATACTGGCGGTATTGAATGCAAAAAAATCTGTTATCATGTTATTTTGTGTTGACAAACAATATTTAAACTTGTATATTTTAACTGTGAAGTAAATATGTAGAAAAAAGGGGGGCTGAAGTTGAAAAAAACTTATTTGTCAAAAAATTCGATTGTATTAATAATTTCAATTTTTATGCTTTTAAGTGGTGCTTATAATACTAGTGCAGTCACAGAAGATAAAAGAAATGCACTAGGTTATGTTGATTATAAGTATGATTTTGGAGGAGATGAAAATAAGGATTATATATCTATTATGCCTAAAGATGTAAACGGTGTCTCGAAGGTTGTTCGCAGGGAAAATTCAAAAGAGTCAGCTTTAGTTGGAGATTTTTCATTTAGTCAGAAACTTGATAATGGGGAATATAATGTTACAGTAATAGGCCCTAAAAAACATTTAGAGGTTAAGGCTGAAGGTGACACTATGTATAAAGGTTCAGGGAGTGAAAATAAAAAATATCTAGAAGTCACTCATAAAGTATTAGTTAAGGATGGTAAACTGGATTTAGACTTTAATGGAGAGGTAAGTATTGTAGAAGTATCAAAGTTGCTTAAATTTAATTTAGGAACAGAGAATAAATTAGATGATTATGCTAGTGCTTCTTCAACAACTAAATACTCAAAGGAGCTTGGTTATGGTTTTAATAATATTGAACAGATTAGAGATGTAAAATCTTCTGGTGATGGAGTTTGTTCAAATGCCGTAGAATTTTTAAATAGCGGGGTAACTAGTAAAAATACTTTTAATATTGATGTGCCAAGTGGAAGATATAAGATAAAAGTTATTGCAGGAGATATTTTCAGAATGAGTGTTGCCGCAGAAGGTTACTTTGCTGTTATGAATATGACTGGTAACAATGCGGTAAGTGAGTTTGAGATTCCTGTTACAGATGGTCAGTTAAATATATTGGGCACAGCGGGAAAAGAAGGTACAAGTTTTTCTATTAGTGCTATTGAAGTGTCGAAAATAAGTGATGATTTAGAACCTAATCATACTATTTTTGTTGGTGGAGATTCAACAGTTACAGCTTATTATCCTTTAGTGGCTCCTATGGTTCCAAAAACTCAAGGGGGATGGGGACAGATGCTTGAAAAATATCTCCCAGATAATTTTCGAGTACATAACTATGCAACAGGAGGTCAGTTTGCTAAAGGATTTTTAATAAGTGGACAATTTGATGCAGTAGAACATTATATTAAACCAGGTGATTACTATTTGGTTGCTTTTGGAATTAATGATACTAATTATTCAAATGAGGAAGAATATAAAGCTAGTATTATAGAGATGTTAAGAAGAGTAAAAGAAAAAGGAGCTATACCAATTTTAGTAACCGGTCAAGGCCGTGCAAGTGATTTTGATGAAAATAATGTTCATCATAGGGAAAATAGATGGTTTAAAACTATTACAATGGAAATAGCGAAAGTAGAGGACGTTCAATTTATAGACTTGAACAATATGAGCTCAGCATATTTCACAGAAATAGGACAAGAAAATACTAATGCTCTTTATTGGGTACATAGTGATGGCAAGCTAGATACTCTTCATCCTAATAGAACTGGAGCAGGTCAACTTGCAAGACTAATTGTAGAGGAATTGATGAATAAGAATGTAGACGGGTTGGAAAATTCTAAGATACTTCCTTATGGTACAAGTAATGACTTAATTTTGAAAAGTGATAGGGCAAAGATAACTAGGAATAAGAATAAAGGTACAATTACAGCAAGTGTTAATGTTCAAAATCTACGTAGTTTAGACACTAAGGTGACAGTTTCATTAAAACTTTGCAATAAAAATACAAGTGAAGTTATTTTAGAAGAAAAGAAAGAATTTGTTTTGCCAGCATTTGACCCTTCTAAGCCCACTGATAGAAGCAATTTGAAGGTAATGTCAAAGGTTAGTGATGCAAATTTAGAAGCTAAATTACTTATTGACGATGGAGTATCTATAATAGATTGCCAAGGCAATGTAAATAACAAATATAATAATCCAATGGATATATCAAATCAAATGTTTATTTCACGAGTTAATTAGTGCATTTTAAGATGAAATTCTTTAAAATGACACAATAAGAATGTAAAATAAGATGAATAGGTAAACGACATATTAAACGTATTAAACATGAAAAAGTATTTTAAGGAGGATGAGAAGCCCACAGATAAGCTTTGTTTGGATTTCTAGGGAAGGACATAATGAGGGGAATTAAATTACTTTACAGGTTAATACAATATGAACTGTCTAAAAGAAAATTTCAAATTTCTACTTAGACAGTTCATTTTTTATAAAAATTATAGTTATTTTAGTTCTCCGTGATATAATCTTTTCTTTTTAATTTCTATTCCAAATTCTCGTTCATATATTCTAACGGCTGCTTTTTCTTTTGAAGTTACTAATGAAATTGTGCATCCGGAATTTTTACCACGAGCAGTTCTGCCAGCTCTATGTAGATATTCATTAGCATTAGAAGGAAAATCTAAATTAATGATATGGGTTATGCCTTCTATATCTAATCCTCTTGCTGAAATATCTGAAGAAACGAGGATGTTTATTTTGCCATTTCTAAAACTTTCAATAGCATTTTGTCTTTGCTCTTTACTAATGCCTTTATGAATAGCAAAAGCAGCCTTGTTATGAAAATTTAATTTGTCAGATATCATATTAATTTCGTAACCTTTATTTACAAATATCAAGGCTTTATCTGGGTTTGTAGCAACTATGAGTTTTCGTAATGTTTCAAATTTATCCCTTGGATCTACTTCTATAAAAATATGTTCTATATTTGGATTTAAAGATACTGTTTTATTACTTTTAAATACTACAGCTTCATTCATAAGTTCCTTAGCAGTAGATAAGGTGCTTGCGTTTATGGTAGCAGAAAATACCATGAGTTGTCTATCTTTCATAGTAGTTTTAATTACATCCTTAACCATTGCAGAACTAGTGTTGTCCAGAAGATTATCAGCTTCATCGATAACTATAGTTTTAATAGTATGAGCGGTTATTTTCTTCTTCTTCTTTATTAAGTCAAGAATTCTACCAGTTGAACCAACTATTATATGTGGTTTGTTTTCCTTAAGTTTTTTAATTTGCTTATCGATGTTAACATCTCCGATTATAGATAATGAAGTAACAGGAATTTCAGAGTTTTTAGCAAGCAACTTAATTTGAGCATCAATTTGCATTACAAGTTCATGAGTTGGAGCTAAAATAAGGGCTTGCATTTCTCTTTTTTCTGTATTGATTTTATGAAATAAAGGAAGAACAAATGCTAGGGTTTTCCCGCTGCCAGTATGTGCTTCGCCTATAATATCTTTATTTTTAAGAGCTTCAGGAATTGTTAAAGCTTGAATTTCTGTAGGGATATTAATGCCTTGTTTTTCTAGACCTATTATTAAATTTTTATTTAAGTTTAATTCATTAAAAGATTTCATAAATTTCTCCTTTGGTTTTTGTTTATAATAATTATTATATACATTTATATTAGAAATAACGAGGAAAATATTTTCTTATTGGTAATAGTATATAGTTTAATTTAATTATTTTTGTTATAATTAGCAGTATAGAAAGGAATGGTAGTATGGAGATTGGGAGAGTTTCGAGAAATACTATAACTCGTGATGAAGAGAGAAAAGTCGTACCAGGTAGAAGAGATTTCTCACAAAGCTTTAACCAGGCAAGGGATAGAAAATCTCAAGAACAGCTTAAAAAGATGTGTGATGATATAAGAAAAAAGGGTAATAGGCTTGTTCTAACAAAGACATATGCTGATGTTAGAATGTATAAAAAGCTTATAAAAGAGTATTTAGAATCTGTTTTGCAATTTATGTACGATACCAAAAAAGATATAAGTTTCTGGCAAACTCAATATTTTATAACCGTTGATACTGTTGATTTAAAGCTTGAGGAGCTTACGGACGCACTTCTTGGGGATGAAAAAGAGAACTTGGATATTGCAGCTACAATAGATGAAATTCAAGGATTAATAGTAGATATTTATAGATGATTTTGAAAGAGTTCTTTCTTATTTAAAGAGAGAGCTCTTTGTTTTAGTTTTTTGACTACTCTATTATCAAGATTAAGAGCTGTTTGAGTGACAACTAATCTCAATTGTAGTATCATATACTATATAAAATCCAAGGGAGGAATAATAATGAAGAAGAAATTCGCACTAATACTATCAATAATATTTGCTTTAGGAGTATTTACCCAATGTTCATCAAATGAACAGCCTAAGGAAACAAAAAACATAAAAGCAGTAGTTCCAGATGGATTAACAGCAATGGCAACAGCGAAGCTTATGAAGGAAAAACCAGAAGTAGAAAAAGGATACAATATAGAATATTCTATTGAGAAGACTCCAGAAAATATAGTTTCTGAGGTATTAAAAGGAGAAACGGATATAGCAATAGTTCCATCAAATGTAGCTGCTACACAATATAATAAAAATGCTGGTTATGTAATTGCAGGAACTATAGGATGGGGATCATTTTATTTAGTTTCTGCTAAAAGTGAGAGTTCATTAGAACAATTAAAAGGAAAAGAAATTTTTAATATTGGCAAAGGATTGACTCCAGATCTAATTACTAAAATAGTTCTAAAAGAAAAAGGATATAATATAGAGTCAGATTTCAATTTTTCATATGTTAATGGTGTTACAGAACTTACACCAGCCATAATGGCTGGAAAGGCAAATTATGCTGTTGTCCCAGAACCAGCATTATCACAAGTATTAAGTAAGAAGCAAGATACTAAAATACTGATGGACTTTAATGAAGAATGGAAGAAGGCATATAACTCGGAATATGGTTTTCCACAATCAACTTTAATAGTGAAGAAGGATTTGGTTGAACAGGATAATAAATTTATCCAAGAGTTTTTAAATAAATTAGAAGAAAGCTGTAAATTTGCTTCTGACAACAATTATGACTTACCATCATA
Source organism: Clostridium cibarium (assembly GCF_014836335.1). GTDB lineage: Bacteria > Bacillota > Clostridia > Clostridiales > Clostridiaceae > Clostridium > Clostridium cibarium. Next base: position 221,866 of record NZ_JACSRA010000002.1, on the reverse strand, counting down.
TTGTGAGGAAATTGGAGTGTCTGTTAATAAGGATATGGTTTCAAAAGCTGTGGAAAAGGCAAATATAAAGTATGTATCAATTAAGGATTCATATAAAGAATATAATACTTATTTTAATAAATTGAATGATTTAGATCCTAAGACTATAGGAGGAAAGGTTCCAGATGAAGGAGTTTACATGGAAAAATAAAATACAGGGAATAATAGCTTGTATAGTATTAATCATTCTGTGGGAGATAATAGCAATAAAAATGAATAATGAAATATATCTTCCAAGAGTTGAGAATGTATTGTTTTCCATAAAGGAAATCTTAGTTAAAGATGATTTCTTTAAAAATATTTTATTTAGTCTTAGCAGGACTTTAATTAGTTTTCTTATAGCTTTAATTTTAGCTATAGTGTTTGGGGTGCTATCTTTGATGTACCCCGTTTTTAAAAGTTTTCTAAAGCCATTAAATTCAATAGGTAAAACTATACCGACAATGGTTTTGATTGTGCTTGCACTTATTTGGTTCAAGAAAGAAGAGGCACCTTTTATAGTAAGTTTTTTTATAGTATTTCCTATACTCTATGAAGGTGTCATAAGCTCAATCAATAATATAAATAAAGAACTTATGGATATGTGTAAAGTTTATAAGATTTCAACATGGCAAAAGGTTAAGAAAATATATATGCCAGTTATAGGGTTTTATATTACAGGAATTTTAATGTCTACATTTTCTCTAGCATTTAAAGTTATAATAGCAGGCGAAGTTTATGGTGAGCCTAAATATGGCGTAGGCTCATCAATTCAAGTTGAAAAGATGAATTTTAACACAAATGCAATTTTTGCATGGGTTATAATTATAGCTATATTATCTGTATCGTTTGATTTGTTAAACAAATTAGTCATTAAAAAAGTTTATAGGTGGAAACATGAAGATAGAAATTAAAAATTTATGTAAGTCCTTTGGGGATAGAATAGTATTTGATAATTTTAATATTTCTTTTACTTCTGAAAGTGTAAATTCAATAATTGGTGAATCTGGTGGTGGGAAGAGTACTCTTCTTAATATATTATCAGGATTACTTAAAAAAGATTCAGGAGAGATAGTTGGAATTAATGAAGATGATATAAGTTATATATTTCAGGAAGATAGATTAGTTCCTTGGCTTAACATTAAAGAAAATATGGAATTGTTTATATATGATTATTTTTCAAAGGATGAAGGGGTGAAGAAAATAAATGAGACCTTTAAACTCTTGCATTTAGAAAATATTCAGATGAAATATCCAGAGAAATTAAGTGGGGGGATGAGGCAGAGAGTTAATATAGCAAGAGCTCTTTTAAAGCCTTCAAAATTAATTTTAATGGATGAACCATTTAAATCCCTTGATTATAAAACTAAATATTCTATAATGAAGGAATTAAAACAAATATTGAAAAAAGAAGAGAGAATGGTCATATTTGTTACTCATGATGTGGATGAGGCTATATACATGAATGGAAATATTTTTGTCTTAGGAGGAAAGCCATTTTCTATTAGAGGGGTCTTCACAGAAAAAATACAAGAAGATAAAGAGGAAATATTAAAACTTATATAGATGAAATAAATAGGAGGGGGATATATGTTTAAAAAATTTGTTAGTTTTTATAAGCCGTATAAGAAGTTGTTTTTTATTGATTTAATAGCAGCTTTGGTGGCAGCTGGTTGTGATTTGGTTTATCCAATGATGACCAAGGAGTTGGTTGATAATTCAATTCCAAATAAAGAAATGAGGATGATAATAGTATTTGCAATAACACTTATTATATTGTTTATAATAAAGGCTATATGTGGATATTTCATGCAGTACTGGGGACATGTTGTTGGAGTTAGAATGCAAGGTGATATGAGACGTGAGATATTTAACCATCTTCAAAGATTGCCAAATACATATTTCGATAATAATAAAACTGGAGATATAATGTCTAGGATTATAAATGATTTAATGGAAATATCAGAACTTGCCCACCATGGACCAGAAGATATATTTATTTCCATAGTAATGTTACTTGGATCATTTGGAATACTATGTACCATAAATATTCCTTTAACATTAATAATCTTTGCATTTATACCTATAATAGTTATATTTACGATGAAACAAAGAAAAAGAATGAATGATTCATTTCTAAAAACAAGAGTAAAGACAGGTGTAGTTAATGCTAGTTTAGAAAATAGTATTTCTGGAATTAGAGTTTCGAAAGCTTTTGTCTCTCATGAGTTTGAGGAAGCTAAGTTTGAAGAAGGAAATAAAAATTTCATAAATGCTAGAGAAAAGGCCTATAAGGTTATGGCAGAATATTTTTCAGGAGCAACTTTCTCTATAGATATTTTAAACTATGTTGCATTAATAATCGGTGGATTATTTACATTTAATAATATAATAGGATTAGGCGACTTTTTTGCTTATTTATTATATATAAAAATATTCACTGATCCTATTAAGAAGTTAATTAATTTTATGGAACAATTCCAAAGTGGTATGACAGGTTTTCAAAGATATATGGAAATCCTAAGTGAAGATAGGGAAAAAGAGAAAAAAGGAGCTAAAGATTTAGTAGATGTTAAAGGACAAATAACGTTTAAAGATGCTGAATTCAGTTATGAGGATAATAAAATTTTAGGTGGATTATCTTTAAATATTGAAGAAGGTAAGATGCTTGCATTGGTAGGCCCATCAGGCGGAGGAAAATCAACTTTTTGTAACTTAATACCTAGATTCTATGATTTGGACAAGGGTGACATACTTATAGATAATAAAAGTATTTATGATATTACAATTAAGTCATTGCGTGAAAATATAGGTATAGTGCAGCAAGAGGTTTTCTTATTTACAGGAACAATTAAAGAAAACATAATGTATGGAAATTTTGAGGCGAGTGATGAGGAAGTTTATGAAGCTGCTAAAAGAGCTAATATTCATGAATTCATATTAAGTCTTGATGAAGGATATGATACTTATATAGGTGAAAGAGGAGTTAAGCTTTCAGGTGGACAGAAACAAAGAATTTCTATTGCTAGAGTATTTTTAAAGAATCCTCCTATTCTTATTTTAGATGAAGCGACTTCGGCTCTTGATAATACTACAGAATATTATATTAAGAAATCTTTAGATGAATTATGTAAAGGTAGAACTACTATTGTAGTTGCACATAGATTATCTACTATTAGAAATGCAGATGAAATCATTGTGCTTACTGATAAAGGAATTGAGGAAAAAGGAACACATGAAGAACTTATGAAGTTAGGTGGAATATATAAGGAATTGCATAATTTCGTTAAGAATTAGAAAGAATAATATTATTGGAAATTTATAATATAGAAAAAAGCAGATGACTCTAAGCCATCTGCTTTTTTCTATAAATGATATGAACTATATTCTGAAGATTAAATCAGAATAAGTTGGTATTGGCCAGTAATTTTCTCCAACTAACACTTCAAGACCATCACAAGCGGCTCTTGTAGCTTCCATAGCAGGAATTACTTCTGATTTATAGAAGTTTGCATTATCATATGCATCTTTACGTTCTTCTGCTTTAGTCAGTAAAGTGTTTAACTTTTCAACTTCTTCATATAGCTTGTTTGCAAATGTAGAAACTTGAGTTAAAGTACCCTTTTCCATATCGCAGCTAGTACTTAAGCCAACTGACTTCTTGCTAATAATAGTATCACTCAATTCTTTCATGAATGAAGTTACTGCAGGTAGAATTTGTCTTCTAACCATATCAACAGTAGTTAAAGCTTCGATGTTAAGTACTTTAGAATATTCTTCTAGAAGTATTTCATATCTTGAGTGCATTTCAACATTTGTGAAAATATTGTGCTTTTCGAATAAAGCTATATTTTTCTCATCTACAAAATGAGGAAGAGCATCTACTGTAGTTTTAAGATTCAATAAACCTCTTTTTTCAGCTTCTTCAACCCATTCGTCAGAATAGTTATTTCCATTAAATATAATTCTCTTATGCTTTTGTATAGTAGATTTTATTAAATCATCTAAAGCGGTCTTAAAATCAGGAGCTGCTTCAAGAGTATCAGCAAATTGTTCTAAAGCTTCTGCAGCTATAGTGTTTAAAACTATGTTAGGACCAGATACTGAGAAAGTTGAACCTAACATTCTAAATTCAAATTTATTACCTGTAAATGCAAATGGTGAAGTTCTATTTCTATCAGTAGTATCTTTTGTAAATTTAGGAATTATATCAACTCCAAGTTCCATTTTAGTAGCTTTCTCTGAAGCGTAAACAGAACTGTTTTCTATTGATTCTAGAACTGCTTCTAAATGATCACCTAGGAATATTGATACTATAGCAGGTGGAGCTTCATTTGCACCTAATCTATGATCATTTCCAGCGTTAGCAACAGAAATTCTTAATAAATCTTGATATTCATCAACTGCCTTTATTACAGCACAAAGGAAAGTTAAGAATTGTACATTATCTTCAGGTTTCTTACCTGGGTCTAATAAATTTTCTCCAAGGTCTGTAGAAAGAGACCAGTTATTATGCTTACCAGAACCATTGATTCCTTCAAATGGTTTCTCATGTAAAAGGCAAACTAAACCATGTTTATCAGCTATTTTTTTCATAAGTTCCATTGTTAATTGGTTGTGGTCTGCAGAAATATTTGTAGAAGCAAATATTGGAGCTAATTCATGTTGAGCTGGAGCAACTTCGTTATGCTTTGTTTTAGCTAATACACCAAGTTTCCATAATTCTCTATCTAAATCTTCCATGTATGCAGCTACTCTTGTTTTTATATTTCCAAAGTAGTGATCTTCTAATTCTTGACCTTTAGGAGCTTTAGCACCTAAAAGAGTTCTTCCAGTTAACATTAAGTCTAGTCTTTTTGAGTAGTATTCTTTGTCTACTAGGAAATATTCTTGTTCAGGACCAACAGTGGTAGTTACTCTCTTAACATTATCTTTTCCAAATAACTTTAATATTCTTAAAGCTTGTTTGTTTAGTGCTTCCATTGAACGAAGTAAAGGAGTCTTTTTATCTAATACTTCACCTGTATATGACATAAATACTGTAGGTATACATAATATATTATCTTTTATAAATGCATAAGATGTAGGATCCCAAGCAGTATATCCTCTTGCTTCAAAAGTAGCTCTTAATCCACCAGATGGGAAACTAGATGCATCTGGTTCACCTTTTATTAATTCTTTGCCAGAGAACTCCATTATTATATTTCCATCAGCAGTAGGTTGAATAAATGCATCATGCTTTTCAGCAGTTATTCCTGTCATTGGTTGGAACCAGTGAGTGAAATGTGTAACACCTTTTTCTAAAGCCCAATCTTTCATTGCATTAGCTATAACATTAGCTATTTCAAGATTAAGTTCGGAATTATTTTCAATAGCTTTTTTTAAATCCTTATAAGTTTGCTTAGGTAAGCGTTCTTTCATAGTATTTTCATTGAATACCATACTTCCAAATAAATTTGGTACATAGTTCTTATTATCCATCAAGATTCCTCCTTAATAAAAAAGGGCGCTGTACACCTAGTAGTGTACAGCGCCCTTGCTGTTAATAACATTATATAATTCAAATTGCTAAAATGCAATAGAATTAAAAAAAATATTGACAAAAAATTAGGTTTTTAATAAAATTGTTATATGAACAATGGGGTTCTATAAATTACGCTTTTTGGGAGTGTTTATTAGTAGACCAGTTTTTTAATTGATTTTAAATAGATTGTGGTTATTTTTTTGAGCAACTAAAATTTTTAGTTGCTTATTTTATTTTAGATGATACAATTATGAAAGAAAATTATACTTAAACATACTTGGAGTTACCATTATTAATGGTATAATAATAAATGATAAAAGCTGGCAAAGTATTTTGAAGTGTGTTATTTAGAGCTTTGAGTTAAGAAAACTCTAATAAAAATAAAGAAATAAGGAGGTAGTTACATGGATCAAACAATTGCTGAAATATTAAGATTTATTGAAGAGAATGACATTAAATTTATAAAGTTACAATTTTGTGATGTCTGTGGAGAGTTGAAAAGTATATCTATAATGGCATCTCAATTAGAGAGGGCTTTTCTTCATGGAATATGTTTTGATGCGTCATCGATAAAGGGATTTCTAAATATAGAAGAGTCAGATTTGTTTTTGTTCCCTGATCCTTCAACATTGGCAATACTTCCTTGGAGACCTCAAGAAGGAAGAGTTGCTAGATTTTTTTGTGATATAAGAACTCCAGAAGGGGAAATCTTTAAAGGTGATTGTAGAAATATATTAAAGAAAGCTGTACAAGAGCTTTGGGAATTAGGTTATACAGCTAAGGTTGGTCCAGAATGTGAGTTTTATTTATTTAAGACTGATGACGAAGGAGAACCTATATTGATTCCCCATGATGGTGCAGGATATTTTGAAGTAGCACCTTTTGATAAGGGTGAAAATATTAGAAGAGAAATTTGTTTAACATTAGAAGAGATGGGGTTAACTCCAGAAAGTTCTCATCATGAATCAGGGCCTGGTCAAAATGAGATTGACTTTATGCATGATAATGCTTTAAGTTCAGCAGATAATTTTATAACATTTAAGAATGTTATAAAAACAATAGCAAGTCTAAATGGACTTCATGCTAGCTTTATGCCAAAACCTTTGCTTAATAAGAGCGGTTCAGGTCTTCATATTAATCTATCTATATCTAAGGAAGATAAAAATCTATTTCATAATGATGGAGTGCATAATAAGGTGGCAGAAGGGTTTATAGCTGGAATAATGTATAGGATTAAGGAAATTACTGCAGTATTAAATCCTACAATCAATTCGTACAAAAGATTTGGTTCTTTTGAAGCCCCTAAGTATGTAACGTGGTCTCACAAAAACAGATCCCAATTAATTAGAATACCAGCTTCAAGAGGAGAGTATAGTAGAATGGAACTAAGAAGTCCAGATAGTACTTGCAATCCATATATAGCATTTTCTCTTTTAATTTATGCTGGAATGGAAGGTATTAAAAAGAGAAGAGTTCTTCCAGATGCTGTTGAAGGAAATCTTTATAGTAATGTAGATAATATAGAAGTTGATAAATTTGATAAATTACCTTCAAATCTTAATGAAGCTCTTCATATAATGAAAAATAGTGATTTTGTTAAAGAAGTGCTAGGAGAATTTGTATATAATAAATTCTTAAAAATTAAACTTAAAGAATGGTCAGATTATGAAAGTAAATGTACAGTTCACGATGAAGTAAGTGAATGGGAGATTAGTAATTATTTTTATAGACTTTAATTAAAATTTTGAGTTTGGGAGGTGTTATATGGATAAAATACTATTAGTGTGTAGTTCAGATAAAGGAACAAAGGTATATACTGAAAATCTAAAGAGTATGGGGTATGTCCATATTGACACTGAAGGGAATAGTGGATCAGCTAGAAGAAGATTAATACATGAAAACTATAGCATAATAATAGTAGATACACCTCTTAAAGATGAATTTGGTAGTGATTTTGCTATCAAGTTGTCTAGAAGTGGTAGCAGTGGTGTTATCTTAGTTGTAAAGTCAGAAAATGCTGATTTGGTTTCTGCTAAGGTTGAAGAGTATGGAATTTTCGTTATACCAAAGCCTTTTACTAAATCAATATTTCATCAAGGCGTAAAATTTGTTTTTACATCATTAAGGAGGTTTAGTGCTCTTAAAAATGAAAAAAATAAATTAATGCAACAAGTAGAAGATATTAAGAAAATTGATAGAGCCAAGTGTTTGCTTATTCAATATAATAATATGACAGAAGAGGAAGCACATAAATATTTGGAAAAGCAAGCTATGGATGCTAGGTTGACTAGAAGAGAAGTAGCTGATAAAATAATAAATTATTTAGGAGTGTAGTTATGGAATTTACTAAGATGCATGGAATTGGTAATGACTATCTTTATTTCAACTGTATGGAAAAAGAAATTCAAAATCCTGAAGAATTGTCTATAAAACTTAGCGATAGACATTTTGGAGTTGGAGGAGATGGTATTATTTTAATTCTTCCGTCAAAATTGGCGGATTTTAGAATGAGAATGTTTAATGCTGATGGTTCAGAAGGTAAAATGTGTGGAAATGGAGTTAGATGTATTGCTAAATATGTTTATGAAAAAGGTCTTACTAACAAAGATGTAATAACTTTAGAAACACTAGGAGGCATTAAGACACTTAAACTTTTCGTTGAAGATAATAAAGTAATGCAGGTAGAAGTTAATATGGGAAAAGCAATCTTAAATCCCAAAGATATACCTGTTTTATTAGATAAAGATATTATTGTAAATGAGAAGATTACAGTAGATAATAGAGAAGTAGGGATAACTTGTGTGTCAATGGGAAATCCTCATTGCGTTATATATATGGATAATATTGATGATTTGGAAATAGAGAAAATAGGGCCCAAATTTGAAAATCACCCTCTGTTTCCAGAAAGAATTAATACAGAATTTATACAAGTTATTGATGAGAAAACCATAAAAATGCGTGTATGGGAAAGAGGCAGTGGGGAAACTTATGCTTGTGGAACAGGCGCTTGCGCAGCAGTAGTAGCATCTGTACTAAATAAATATTGTAAGATCAATGAAGATATTACAGTAAAACTTTTGGGGGGAGATTTAAAGATAAAATATTTATCTGATGGCCTTGTTTATATGACTGGCCCAGCGGAATTTGTTTTTGAAGGAAGGATTTAATTAATTATGAATAAGAAGTATATTTTTGTAACTGGCGGTGTTGTATCAGGATTAGGAAAGGGGATAACGGCAGCTTCTTTGGGTAGATTATTAAAAAGTAGAGGATTAAAAGTAACAGCTCAAAAATTTGATCCATACATTAATATTGACCCAGGAACTATGAGCCCTTTTCAACACGGAGAAGTGTTTGTAACAGATGATGGAGCAGAAACAGATTTAGACCTAGGTCATTATGAAAGATTTATAGATGAAAATCTTAACAAGTATTCTAATATAACTACAGGTAAAGTTTATTGGAATGTTTTAAATAAGGAAAGAAAAGGAGATTATCTTGGTGAAACAGTTCAAGTAATTCCTCACATTACGAACGAAATTAAAAATCAAGTATATTCAGTTGGGGATGTTACAGATAGTGATATTATAATAACTGAAATTGGAGGTACTGTTGGTGATATAGAATCAACTCCATTTTTAGAAGCTATAAGACAGGTATCTCTTGAAGTTGGTAGAGAAAATTGTTTATTTATTCACGTTACATTAGTTCCTTATATTATGGGGTCGGATGAATTAAAATCTAAGCCAACACAACACAGTGTTAAAGAATTGCAAGGTCTTGGAATAAATCCAGATATAATCATTTGTAGATGTGATATACCTTTAAAAGAGGATATTAAGAATAAAATAGCATTATTCTGTAACGTAAAGAGAGATTGTGTTATTGAAAATAGTACAGTGCCAGTGCTTTATGAAGCACCATTAATGCTTGAAAAGAGCAATTTTTCAGAAATTGTTTGTAGAGAACTTGGTATAAAAGATACAAAATGTAAACTAGATGAATGGACAGCTTTAGTAGAAAAGATTAAAGAAGCTCAAGAAGAAATAAAGATAGGTATAATAGGAAAGTATGTACAATTACATGATGCTTATATATCAGTAGTTGAAAGTTTAAAGCATGCTGGATATGAAAATGCTGTGAATGTTACAATTGAATGGATTGACAGTGAAGAAATAACTAAAGAAACTGTTAAAGATATATTAAAAGAATGTAAGGGTATAGTAGTTCCTGGTGGATTTGGTAACAGAGGTGTAGAAGGTAAGATAGAAGCTGTTAAATATGCTAGAGAAAACAACTTACCTTTCCTTGGAATTTGTTTAGGAATGCAAGTTGCAGTTATAGAATATGGACGTAATGTTTTAGGATTCAAGCATGCAAATTCTAGAGAGTTTGATGAGATATCGAATTATCCAGTAATAGATTTAATGAACAACCAAGTTGGTGTTAAATCTAAAGGAGGAACAATGCGTTTAGGTGCATACCCTTGTAAGGTAGATAAAAATAGTAGATTATTTGAACTTTATGGTGAAGAACTTATTCAAGAAAGACATAGACATAGATTTGAGTTCAATAATGAATATAGACAACAATACATAGAAAATGGCTTAACACTAAGTGGAATTTCACCAGATGGAAGACTTGTTGAGGCGGTAGAACTTAAAGATCATAAATTCTTTGTAGGAGTTCAATATCATCCAGAGTTCTTATCTCGTCCAAATAGGCCACATCCATTATTTGTAGGATTAGTAAAAGCTGCAAAGGAGGATTAAGATGTTAAAAATTAATAAGAATTTTTTAGAGCTAGAAGATAGTTACCTATTTTCAAACATTGCTCAAAAGGTCAATAAGTTTAAAGAAGATAATCCAGATAAAAAGGTAATATCATTAGGGATTGGGGATGTCGTACTTCCTTTAAGTGCACCTGTAATTGCGGGGCTAGAGTCGGGCGTTAAAGATATGGCTTCTATAGAAACTTTTAAAGGATACGGACCAGAACAAGGCTATGCATTTTTAAGAGAAGTGCTTCAAGACTACTATAAAGAGTTTTCAGTTGATTTAGATGTAAATGAAATCTTTGTAAGTGATGGAGCTAAGAGTGATTTAGGAAATATACTAGATATTTTTGCACAAGATAATGTAGTATTAATACCTGATCCAGTTTATCCTGCATATGTAGATACAAATGTTATGGGTGGAAGAAAGATTATTTATATGGATAGTAACATAGATAATAATTTCTTAGCTTTACCTGATTATAATGTTAAGGCTGATCTTATTTATATTTGTTCGCCGAATAATCCTACCGGAGCTGTATATAATAGAGACCAACTAACTAAATGGGTAGAATATGCAAAGGAAATGAATGCAGTAATTTTATTTGATGCAGCTTATGAATCATTTATAGGAAATGATGAAATACCACATAGTATTTATGAAATTCCAGGAGCTAAAGAATGTGCTATAGAAATATGTTCTTTATCAAAGACAGCTGGATTTACAGGATTAAGATGTGGGTATACAATTGTACCTATGGATTTAAGATGTGAAGATGTTCAATTAAATAAACTTTGGCTTAGAAGACAAACTACAAAGTTTAATGGAGTTCCTTATGTAGTACAAAAGGCAGCTGCTGGAGTATTTACCAAGGAAGGTAGAGCAAAGTGTAAGGAAGTAATAGACATATATAAAAATAATGCAAATATACTTGGAGAAACTTTAAAAGAGCTTGGAATTACCTATATTGGAGGAGAAAACTCTCCATATATATGGTTAAAGTGTCCAAATAATATGTCATCTTGGGATTTCTTTGATTTATTATTAGAGAAAGCTAATATAGTAGGTACTCCAGGGGTTGGATTTGGAAAAAATGGAGAAGGATATTTCCGTCTTAGTTGTTTTGCTTTAAAGGAAAATGTTATTGAAGCAGCAGAAAGATTAAAAAAGTTGAAATTTAACTAAGTAAAAGGTTGGAAAACTTGAAGTTTTCCAACCTTTTTTTATTTATAAGGTTTATTTAAGATAAATTGGAATATACATAGTATAGAAAATGACTTCATATTATAAACAGAATGGAGGGAAATTACTATGGGTATAATAGAAGGGATAAAAAAAGGTAGTAGAGAAGCAATAATAGGACAAGTATGCAGAGTTTTGGAGAAAAACCCACAGAAAAACGTAGATAAGATATTTTCGGTAGCAAAGAAGCTAGCCAAGGATAACTATAGTAAGATGGCGGTAGAAAACATAGAGGATTATTACAATGAGATTCCAACTGTAAAAGATGAGATACAAGATATATTAGCAAATACTAATTCTAATTGCCTTCAAAAGTTTTTTAAAAATTTCCTTGCTAATGCTATTTGGAATGGTGTTGAAAAAAGGCAAAAGTGGTTGGATGAAGAGAATACAAAAATTCCATTTGTAATTTTACTTAGTCCTTCTATGAGGTGCAATTTAAGATGTTCGGGATGTTATGCTGCAGATTATCCTAAAGATCAAGGACTATCCTTTGAAGAGGTTGATAAGATAGTTGGAGAAGCACGAGACTTAGGAATACATTATATGGTCATATTAGGAGGAGAACCTTTTTTTGTTGACTATATGTATAAAATTTATGAAAAATATAATGATGTTATGTTTACACCATTTACAAATGGAACCTTGTTTAATGATGATATAGCGGATAAACTATCTAAACTAGGTAATGTTATGCCTATGTTTTCTTTAGAAGGATTTGAAAAAGAAACAGACGATAGAAGAGGTAAAGGGGTATTTAATAAAGTTATGAATGGAATGGATCTTTTAAAAACTAGAGGTATTCCGTTTGGAGTGTCATCAGCAACTACAACTCACAATATAGATACTGTTTCGTCTGAGAGGTTCATAGATATGTTAATTGAAAAGGGCTCAAGAATGAGTTGGTATTTTATTTATATGCCAGTTGGTGAAAAACCTAACATAGAAAATATGTTAAAGCCTGAGCAAAGGATTGAGCTTGGGAGAAGAGTAAGGAACATAAGGATGACTAAACCTTATTTTGCTATAGATTTCTTCAATGATGCTCCATATGTTGGTGGGTGTATAGCAGGTAAGTATTATTGTCATATTAATTCAAGCGGAGATGTAGAACCTTGTATATTTGCACATATAGCAGCAGATAATGTAAAAAACAAAAAATTAATAGATGTATTTAGAGGAGAGTTATTTAAAGAATTAAGAGTAAGACAACCATATAATAAGAATATGTTAAGGCCATGTATGATGATTGATAATCCTAATGTAATAAGAGAAGTAGCAAAGAAGGTAAAGGCTCATCCAACTGATAAAAGTGCTGAAGCTATGCTTAATGATAAGGAATTCCAAGAAAAACTAAATAAGCTATCAGATGATTTTAAGACATATGCAGATGAAGCATGGGAAAAAGATTTTCATTCTAAAGGCAATGATGAGTTTGCTAAAGGATAAAGTGCAATAATTTAAATAATTGGATTTATAGATAAAAGAACTATCTCAATTAAAGAAGTAATTCTAATGAGAAAGTTCTTTTATAAATAGAACTTTTATAATTTCTTTTTTTAGGGTAAACTATAAATATACCCCTATGGGTATTTAGGAGGTGTATTTATGGATGAAGCTGACAAAAATAAAGATATATTAAATAGATTAAAGAGAATTGAAGGTCAGGTAAAAGGAATTCAAAAGATGGTGGAAAATGATATTTGTTGCAAAGATGTATTGGTACAAATATCAGCTATAAGATCAGCTATTAATAAGGTTGGATCTATTATGATAGAAAATTATGCTTGCAACTGTCTTTCAACAGAGGATAATAAGGAAAATGAAGAAGAGTTAAAAGAACTAATGAAAACAATTAATACATTTATTAAGTAATCTATATTGTTAGTAAAAGTAAGAATTATATACTTACTTTTATTTTTTACTTTACAACAGAACATGTGTTCTATATAATTTATATAGATATATAATTATAGGGAGGCATGTGCAATTATGGATAGTGATAAAATAATCTTCCATATTGACGTTAATTCGGCATATTTAAGCTGGACTGCTGTAAGTAAAATTCAAAAAGGTGAAGAGATAGATATAAGAAATATACCATCTGTAGTTGGTGGAGATATAAGTAACAGGCATGGAATAGTATTAGCTAAGTCAATTTTGGCTAAAAAGTATAAAATAAATACAGGAGAGCCTTTATTTAAAGCAATGGGAAAGTGTCCAGAACTTAAAGTTTATAAGCCGAATTATGAATTGTATATAAGATGTAGTGATGGAATGGTTAAACTTTTAAAAGAGTATTCTCCTAAAATACAGAGATATTCGGTGGATGAGTGCTTTTTGGATGTTACCCATGCAAAGAATAATTATTATGAAAAGGCAAAAGAGATAAGTGAAAGAATTAAAGATGAACTTGGATTTACTGTTAACATAGGTATATCAAATAACAAATTGCTTGCGAAAATGGCATCAGATTTTCAAAAACCAGATAGAATCCATACATTATTCCCTTCAGAAATTAAAAAAAAGATGTGGCCTCTTCCAGTGGAGGATTTATTTATGGTAGGTAAGCAAACTGCTTTGAAGTTAAAGAAACTTAATATATATACAATTGGAGATTTAGCAAATTATGATTTCGAAATACTTACAAATGTATTTAAAAGCCATGGAAGAGTAATTTATGAATATGCAAACGGAATAGATAGATCAGAAGTTAGAGATAAAAATTATCTAGAGATCAAAGGTATAGGAAATTCTACTACAATTTCCTATGATGTTGATAATAAGGAAGATGCATATAAAATATTGTTATCACTTACTGAAAATGTGGCTATGAGACTTAGAAATAGTAAAAATATATGTAATTTGGTTTCTGTATCTATTAAGAATAAAGAATTTAAAACTTATTCACATCAAAGAAAACTTAATATTCCTACAGACTGTACTAAAATAATATATAAAGAAATAAAATGTGCTTTTGATTATTGTTGGAAAGGGGAGGGCATAAGACAACTTGGAGTAAGGGTTTCAGATTTTTGTGATAAAGATTTTTATCAAGGATCATTATTTGAAGAAAAAGATATTGATAAAAGTAGGAAACTAGATGAAGTTATGGACGATATAAGAAAAAGGTTTGGAAATAATTCGGTTTTGAGGTCGACTTTCATTAATTCAGGATTAAATCCTTTAATAAGTGGAAATGGAGAAGTAGATTATCCTTTTATGGGTAGTGTTTTATAGGAGGTTTTTGGAATGAAAGTAGTAGCAAAACCTATAGAAATGGTAGCTTGGTTTGAGAAATGTGGTAAGGTTAATCCAATAAAATTTAGAATAGAAGAGGATAGTGAAGTTTTTATAATAGTTAAAATAGAGAAAGTTGTGAAAAGAGAAAATGAAAGATTGGCTGGAAACCCTATGCATATATTTACTTGTACTGGTATTATAAATGGAGTCGAGAAGATTTTTCAGTTAAAGTATGAAATAAATACTTGTAAGTGGTTGCTATTTAAAATTTAAAGAGAAAGTAAGTCTATTTTAGATAAGGCCATTACTTTCTCTTTATTTTTTTGATTACTTTTAATTGTCTAGTTATTGTAGATACAAAAATAATTCCTAAGACTAAAGTTCCTGCACTAGATAATGTATTTATAGCAAGTTCTAATGCTCTTGTAATATTTCCAGTAATGACTTCATACATAGTGTTATACATGCCAGCCCCTGGAACAAGAGGTATAAGACAACATATTACCAAAGTGGTAACGGGAGTCTTTAGAAGCCTAGCGAAAATCTCTGAATAAATACTAAAACAAATAGATGATATAAATAAGGAAAATATATCTGAAAATCCAAGTTCTAATCCTAAAGAATAAAAGAACCAGCTTAAGCCTCCGCCTAAGGAAGCAAAGAGAAGTTTTTTTCCTTTAATATTAAAAATAATTCCAAAACCTATTGAGGCAATGATTGCAGTTAAAGTTTCTATAATCATATAATAGAACCTCCTAAGGTGTTAATCCAAAAACTAAGTACTGCACCAGTACCTACGGCAATTGAAATAGCTATTAAAAATGCTTCGGAAGCTTTTGTTATTCCTGCTAAGTAATCACCTGCTATAGTGTCTCTAATGGCATTTGTGATAGCTAATCCAGGTACTAAAAGCATTATAGCACCTATTATTGTTTTATCTATATGACTAGCTACTCCAAGTGTAAATAATATGATAGCGAGAAGAGCAGATATTCCTCCACCTATTGAGTTAATAAAAAATTCGTTAATAGCTAACTTTTCGAAATAATTAGTTATTATCTTAATTATTAGCCCTACAAATGTAGCTGAGATTAAATCTTTTATATCGCCGCCAAAAAGATAAGAAAATGCACCAGCAGCAATAGAAGAAAATATTAAAGTAGTTAGTACGGAATATCTATCTCCTTTGTTAACTATTAAAAGGGACTCATAAAAGTCTTCGATGCCAGTATTATTTTTGTTATCTTGAAGTAATCTAGATAAATCATTAACTTTATCTATTTTGTTAAGATCAACCCCCCTTGAAGTTACTCTTTTAATTAACGACAATGTTTCGTTATTGTCAGAAATAGAAACCATTATGCCAGTTGGAGTAACAAAACTATCTGCCGTTTCTACACCAAATGATAAGCAAATTCTGCAAATGGTTTCTTCTACTCTATAGGTTTCTGCACCACTTTCGAGCATTATCTTTCCAGCAAATGTAGCAACCTTTAGGAGTTTATTCAAATCCATAAAGACCTCCTAGACTATAAATAAATTACTTATGTATTATAGCATAAGTAAATAAATTATTATATAAAAACTAGTTGATAATTGTAGTAATTAACCGTATAATTGATTAAAAAGAGTAATTGGGGTGGCATAAATGAATTTTGATAATGTATCAAAGATAGATGAAGAAATCTATGGATTAATGGAAAAAGAATTGAAAAGGCAGCAAAATGGAATAGAATTAATAGCATCAGAAAACTTTACTAGCGAGGCAGTAATGGAAGCTATGGGTTCTCATCTAACTAATAAATATGCTGAAGGATATCCAGGCAAGAGATATTATGGTGGATGTTATGTAGTTGATGAAATAGAAGAAATAGCACGAGAAAGAGCTAAAAAACTATTTGGCGGAGAACATGCGAATGTTCAGCCTCATTCAGGGTCACAAGCTAATATGGCAGTATATTTTACAATACTAAATCCAGGAGACACAGTACTTGGGATGGATTTAAGCCATGGTGGACATTTAACTCATGGTTCACCAGTTAATTTTTCAGGGAAGTTATTCAATTTTGTTTCTTATGGAGTTGATAAGGAAACAGAAGTAATAGATTATGAAAATGTTAGAAAACTTGCTTTAGAATATAAACCAAAATTAATAGTAGCTGGAGCAAGTGCTTATTCTAGGATTATTGATTTTAAAAAGTTTAAGGAAATTGCAGATGAAGTAGGTGCATACTTTATGGTGGATATGGCTCATATAGCTGGACTTGTTGCAGCCGGGGTACATCCTTCACCAGTCCCATATGCTGATTTTGTTACAACAACAACACATAAGACATTAAGGGGACCTAGAGGTGGATTAATAATATGTAAAGAAAAGTTTGCTAAAGACTTAGATAAAAATATATTTCCAGGTATGCAGGGCGGGCCTTTGATGCATGTAATTGCAGGAAAAGCCGTTTGTTTAAAAGAAGCTTTAGATCCAAGTTTCAAAGAATATATGACTCAAGTAGTTAAGAATTGTAAAACACTTGGAGAAGAATTAACTAAAAGAGGATTTAAGCTTGTATCAGGAGGAACAGATAACCACTTGATTCTTGTTGATCTAAACAATAAGGATATAACAGGTAAAGAAGCTGAAAATTTACTTGATTCAATAGGTGTAACTCTTAATAAAAATACAGTTCCAAATGAAACAAGAAGTCCATTTGTTACATCTGGAGTTAGAATAGGTACAGCAGCTGTAACTACAAGAGGATTTAAAGAAGATGATATGAAGGTAGTTGCAGAGATAATAGATGAAGCGATTAAAAACAAAGATGGAAACTTAGATGGATTAAGAACTAAAGTTCTAGAGCTTTGTGAAAAGCATCCTTTATACTAAGGGTAAAAGACTATCACAGAATAATTATATACTTATTCTGTGATAGTCTTTTTAATAATATAAAAATTTTAGAAGCTAATTTTTACAGAAGTAATTTCCCTTCCATGGCCAGGGTATACTAATTTTAAGTCTAGTAATTCAATTTTTTTAATACTTTTCCGAAGCATATCTATATCCTCTGCTATAAGAGCTTCTGATGGATATAAAAAGTTCATAAAGATATCTCCTCCTATTAATTCATTATCATTAATAAGAATTCCGATAGAACCTTTAGTATGACCAGGTATATGAATTATAGTTGCGTCAATTCCGAATTCCTTAAGAGATTGATCATCAGTTAAAAACAAGTCAGGTTCAAATTCTTCAATAGATGTTTTTTTGAAATTCCATAAAGAAACTTTTTTTAAAATACTACCTACAAAAGAATTTGAATAGATATTATTAATAGAATTATTTTTAGATAGTTTATAATCGTCAGAATGCATTGCAATTTTTGCGTTGAAATGCTTGGCCAAAAAAGCTGCATTTCCTGTATGATCGATATGACCATGAGTTAAAATAATCAGTATGATATTATAGTTTTCTAGTCTTTCTAATAGATGTTTTCTATATTTTTCTCTAGCTGTATCTATTAAAATGGCAAAATTATTACCTTCAATTAAATAACAATTTACATTACCACATGGAATAGTAATTATTTTGTACAATAAGCCCACCACCTATCTTAAGTATTTTTTTTAGTATAGCACTATTATGAATAAAATTCAATATTTGTAAAATAAAGTAAATTAATTATTGATAAAAAATAGGTTGAAATTAACCTTAATAAGGATATAATATAAAAAATAGAGGTGAAGCTATGAAATATATCGATTTACATTGTGATACAGCCAGTAGAATTTTATATGAACATGAAGGGTTGAAAAAGAATAACTTCAAGGTTGATATAGGTAAATTGAGAAAGGGTCAGTGTTTGGCTCAAGTGTTTGCATTTTTCATAGATGCAGGTAAGATAGATAATACTATGAGTGAATTTGAAGTAATGTATAATAAATTTAAGGAAGAGTTAGAAGAAAATAAAGAGGATATAGAATTAGTTACAAATTTAACTGAACTTAATGAAATAGAGAAAAAAGGGAAGATAGGAGCATTTTTATCTATTGAAGAAGGAGAAGCTTTAGGGAAACATATTGAAAATGTAGAGAAGGTTTATAAAAAGGGAATAAGATTTGTAACACTTACTTGGAATTATAAGAACTCTTTTGGGTATCCAAATGATGGATTTAGGTATAAAGATAAAGGCTTAACGAAATTTGGAATGCAGATGGTATTAGAGATGGAGAGGCTAGGTATTCTTCCAGATGCCTCACATCTATCGGATGCTGGGTTTTATGATTTAATAAAAGTTTGTAAAAAACCGTTTATAGTAACTCATTCTAATAGCAGAAAACAGACACTCCATTCAAGAAATTTAACTGATGAAATGATTAAATTGTTAGCAGATAAGGGTGGAGTTTTAGGAATTAATTTTTGCTCCAAATTTATAGGAAAAAGTCAGATATCATTAATAGAAGATATGGTTAGACATATTAAGCATATTAGAAATGTTGGAGGTATAGATGTTATATCTCTAGGAAGTGATTTCGACGGAATAGAGAATGAAGTTGAAATAAAGGATGCATCTGAGTTTAATAAATTAGAGATAGCTCTTAAAAACGAGGGATTTAAAAATGAAGAAATAGAAAAAATATATTATAAAAATGCATTAAGATTATTTAAAGAAACTTTAAGATAGGGAAAAGGATGAAAAGATGAGTAAATTATTAGGTAAAGTAGCTATCATTACAGGGTCCTCGAGAGGAATAGGCAGGGCAATAGCTATAGAACTTGGAAAAGAAGGAGCTTCTATTGCTATAAATTATTCTAAAGATGATGATGGAGCAAAAGAAACTATGGATATACTTAAAAAAATAGGGATAACTGCATATGTGATAAAAAAGGATGTATCCACATTTGAAGGGGCAAAGGAAATAGTGGATGAAACCTTGAGGCATTTTGGGAAAATAGATATATTAATTAATAATGCAGCTAAAAGTAAGATAGGATTATTTATGGATGCAAGTAAGGATGAAATAGAGGAATTATTAAATACAAATCTTGTAGGCCCTATGTATTTAACAAAACATGCAATTCCACATATGATTGGAAAAGGTGGTGTAATTCTTAATATATCTTCAATGTGGGGAGAGGTTGGGGCGTCATGTGAAGTTACGTATTCAACATCAAAGGGAGGAATAAACCTATTTACAAAAGCCTTAGCTAAGGAGATGGCACCATCAAATATTAGAGTGAATGCAATAGCTCCAGGTGTTATAGATACTGAAATGAATGCATTTCTAACTGTAGAAGATAGGAAGGAACTAGAAGAGGAAATTCCAATAGGAAGATTTGGATTACCAGAAGAAGTAGGAAAAACTGCAGTGTTTTTATGCAGTAGTGATTCGAGTTATATTACAGGGCAAGTTATTAAGGTAGATGGATCATATATTTAAAAAAAGGATTAATTGAAAAAGTCTTATTATAAGACAAGATTCAATTAATCCTTTAGCTTTAATCATTTTCTTCTTCAATTTTAGGAATATAATATTTAAATTCAACCCCATCCTCAGTATTTTCTAGAGAATATTTTAAATTATGTAGTTCAAGTAGATTTTTAACTATAGATAAACCAAGACCGGTACTATTGGTATTTCTTTGTCGGGCCTTATCCACTCTGTAGAATTTATTAAAGAGCTTGTCAAGTTCTTTCGGATCTATATATCCACCTTTGTTTAAAACTGAAATTTTATATAAATCTTTTTCTTCGGATATAGATACTACAATATAATTATCACTTGGAGTATATTTAATAGCATTAGTGATTACATTAGTTAATACCTGCTCCATTTGGAAAGAATCTGCAGAGACATAGGAATATTGTGTGTTTTCATTGAAAACTATTTTTAATCCATTTTCTTCAGCATTAACTGAATGCTTAGTTATTACCTTGTTTATTAGTCTGTTTATATTAAATGTTTCGAATTTAGGTTTAATTACTCCCGCTTCTAATTTTGAAAGTTCAAGCATGTTAGAAACTAGAACACCCATTTTTTTTGATTCATCAATTATAGTTTCAAGATAAATAAGAGAATCTTCACCAGATACTATGCCGTCCTTTATACCTTCGGCATAACCTTCAATTATTCCTATAGGAGTTTTAAGCTCATGGCTAACAGAAGCTATAAAGTCTTTTCTCATAAGCTCTAGGCTACGTTCTTTCTCAATGTCCTCTTTCAGTTTCTTGTTTTTCTCTTGAAGATTTTTTAAAGCACCATCAAGATTTGTGGAAAGAAAATTTAGAGTGTTTGCAAGACTGCCTATTTCATCTTCTCTGTTAACTGTACATTTTTCATCAAAATTCATTTTACTCATTTTTAGAGCCACATTATTTATTTTAATAAGAGGTTTTGAAATAAGATTTGAGTAAAGTGATGATAGAAAAATTGAAATAACTGCAAATCCTATAAAAATATATATATAAAAATCACTCATAGCATCAGAAGCTTCTTTTATAGGCTGAATAGATGTTACAGATACTATCAGAGAATCATTCGGTGAATTTATGGACATTGCAGAGACGCCACCTATTTTTTTATCTCCGGAAAATTTATCATCATAATATATAATTTGAGTATTATCTATAGATAATATTTTGCGTAGTAAATCGTGATCAGTTACTGCGTAACTATAAAATGCTTTTAGTACATTAACATCATAAGAATCGTTATTATATTTATCAGCAAGATATTTTATATCACCATTTGAAGAAAATATAGCAATTTTAGAATTTGTATTTTCTTCAAAGGATTTCATTGCTCTAGATACTACGTTATCATCATCTAAATTATAGGAATAAATACTTTTAAACTTATTGATTTCTTGAGTTAAAATATTTTTTTTTCTTCTTTCATAGAATCCTTGAAAGAAGAATATTTGAAAAATTAAAGTTGTAGCCATTAATGTTACCAATAGGCCTAGAGTAATAAAGAATAGTTTATGTGATAATTTATGCTTCATTATTAATGCACCTCAAATTTATAGCCACTACCTCTAACAGTTACAATATAATTAGATTTGTCACCAAGTTTTTCTCTTAATCTTTTTACATTAGTATCTACAGTTCTGATATCACCATAATAATCAATTCCCCAAACACTATCTAGAATATGATCTCTAGATAAGGCTATTGATTCATTATCAGTTAAATATACTAATAATTCATATTCTTTTGGGGATAGTGATAATGGAATATCATTTATCTTAACTTCTCTTGAAAGCTTATTGATTACAAGTCCGTTATAGTCTTGAGAACTTGAGTCTATATCTTCTCTAGTTCTTTTTAAGAGTGCTTTAACTTTAGCAACTAGTACTTTGGGGCTGAAAGGCTTTGTAACATAATCATCAGCACCGATATCATAGCCTTGAAGTTTATCCTCTTCTTGATCTTTAGCAGTCAGAAGTATAACTGGAAGAGTAGAAACCTCACGAATTTTTTCAAGAAGAGTTAACCCATCCATAACAGGCATCATTATATCTAGAATTATAAGGTCAATTTTATTTTCTTTAAATATATTTAAAGCAGCTTCTCCATTTTCAGCTTCATAAATTGTGAATCCTTCTTTTAAAAAGTAATCTCTAATTAAAAATCTTATTCTAAATTCATCTTCAACTATAAGTATAGATTTTTTCATAATAATCTCTCCCTTTCTAGGTAAAATTAAATTTCAAATTTAAGGGGTACTTAATATTATTATATATAAAAGTAGCAAGATATAAAATAGAAGAATATAATAATATTATTGTAAAGTAGTTAAAAAAGGATTATATTTAAAGTTGCTATATAAAAAGGAGATTTTGAATGGTGAAATTAAATTTCGATGTAAAGAGACATATTTTGGAAAATGGATTAAAAATCTTAACTATAAAAAAAGATACACATATTGCTTCAATTAACATAGGAATAAAAGTGGGAGCTATAAATGAAACTTTGGATGAAAAAGGTATAAGTCATTTTATTGAACACATGATTTTTAAAGGAACAAAAAATAGAAATAATGAAGAGTTGAATTATCAGCTGGAATCGTTAGGTGGGGAATATAATGCATATACTGAATATAATTCTACTGTTTATACAATAAGTTGTTTAAGTGAAGAATTAAAAAATGGTATAGAACTTCTTGGAGATATGATTGCTTCATCAAATTTTTTAGAGGAAGAAATTGAAAAAGAAAGAGGAGTAATACTAGCAGAAATAAGAACGAGTAAAGATGATGTAGAGGATTTGAGTTTTAAAAAAGTAAATGAGGTAGCATTTAAGACAAGTCCTTTGAAATATGATGTTACTGGTATAGAAGAAAAAGTTAAGAATTTTAGAAGAGAAGATATTGTTAAGTTTTATAGTAAATATTATAGCCCAAAGAATAGTTTAATAACTGTAGTTTCTTCAATGGAACACGAAGAAGCAAAAAAGCTAATAGAAGAAAAGTTTGCATCTTGGCAGGGGGAAGAGGTAAAGGAGCCAATAGTAGATCAAGAAAAAAATGCAAATGTTAAAATAATAAATTATAAAAATGATATGGAACAAAGTACAATAGTATATTTGTATACATTTTATGATTTAGACAAGGAATATGAATTACCTCTAAGAATATTAAATCATAGGCTGGGTGAAAGTTCTAATTCGTTATTATTTAGAGAAATTAGAGAAAAACGAGGATTAGCATATGATATATATACCCAGCTAGATATGACAAAGTATATAAAAACACTATATATATATACAGCAGTTTCAGATGAAGACGTTAATGAAACAATTAAGGCAATAGATGAAACATTAAATGGCATAGTTAAGGGTGAGGTAGTAATTGGTGATAGAGATTTGGATATAATGAAGAAGGTTCATAAAACAGCAGTTATATCAACTTTGGAAGATTCATCAGAATTATGTAATTATATACTTCATCAAGAACTTGAAGATGAGGATATATTTGAATTTGTTAAAGATATGGATGAGTTGAACAAACTAAATAAGGAGAAAATATATGAAGTATCAAAACTTGTTTTAAAGGAACCGACAATACATGTTTTAAAATCTTCTAAGGAGTAATTAAAGTATGGCTAAAATAACAAGGATAGAAACTCAAAAGAGGAATAAAGATAGGGTAAACATATATTTAGATGATAGATATGCTTTTGCAGTAAATGCAGAACTTGTTTATAGGGAAGGTTTAAAAGTAAATTTAGAAGTTGATGAAGAAAAACTCCATAACTTATCTAAAAATGAAAATTTACTAAAATGTAAAGAAACTGCACTTAGAATAATTGAGAGAAGTTATAAGACAGAAAAAGAAATTAAGGAAAAGTTAAGGGAAAAGGGATATGATTCAGAAGAGATAATAAAAGTATTAGGATTTCTTAAAGAATATAATTTTATAAATGATGAATCTTATATGAAAATGTACATAAAAGATAGGCTTAAAAGTCAAGGTAGGGAAAAAATAAAGTATGCATTGTTAAGAAAAGGGATAGATAGTGATTTGATTGAAGAGGAACTAAATTCTATTGATATGGATGAAGAGCGAAATATAGCTGTAGAGTTAGCAACAAAGAAATATTTAGTGCTTATAAAACGAGAAAATGATAAATATAAGTTATGGAATAAGTTATGTAGATTTTTGGTGGGAAAAGGATATAAGTATTCAATAGCTAAAGAAGTGGTTCAAGAAGTGTGTCATATGGAGGATATAAATTAAAGGAGAAGATATATGAATTTTGATATTCAAATGATTTTATGTTTAGGAATAATAATAATCTCCATAATTGCTACAATAAGTAGAGTTTTACATAGTGATGATTTAGGAGAAGCAATAGAACCTATTCTATCAGGATGTTCAACAATAATAGCTTTTTTTGTTATTATTGGTTCATATGAAAGGCTAAGTTTAGAAACAAGTAATATTTTAAATAAATATTTTTCTGGTAGTATAGTAAATAGTGGAATAGTTCGAATTTTAGTATTAATAGCAGTCTTTGTAATAATAAAATTTCTAATAGAGGCTGTTCTTAAATTAATAAATTCTCTATCTTTAAATAATGCAATAAAGAAACTTAATATAAGTAAAACTTTTCTAGTTGTATTTTCAAGTATATTTGGAGCTATAAGGGGTATGGTAGTTATAGTCTTACTATGCATTTCCTTGTTAGTATATAATAGTATTGTACCAAATAGTAGACGAATAAATGTGCTTGATAATTTGGCAGCATATAATAAGCTAGAGAGAATAATTGATGAGAGTAAAATAGAAAATATTTCAAATGGGATATTAGAAAGTGTTTCCAACAATAAAGTATATTATTATAATGGAGTTACAATAGATAAAGGAATCGAGTCAAATAGTGAAATAGATAATATGGCAATGGAAATTACAAAAAGAGATGATGGGGATAGAGAAAAAGCAAAGAGCATTTATAATTGGGTTGGAAGTAATATAGTATATGATGATTTAAAAGCTGATAAAGTTATGAGTCAAACTACAACTAAGTATGAAAGTGGAGCAATACCTGCTTTTAGGGATAGAAAGGGAATATGCTTTGATTATGCATGTCTTTATACAGCTATGGCAAAGGCAGTTGGGCTTAAGAGTAGAATCATAATAGGAGAGGCATTTAATGGTACCCAATATATAAGTCATTCATGGAATCAAGTTTATATTAGAGAAGAAGGTAAATGGATTAATGCGGATTCTACTTTTTATCCAGCAGGAAACTATTTTGATAGTGTGAATTTTAATAAAGAATATAAGACTAAAAATGTAGCAGGAGAGTTCTAGTAGAACTCTCCTATTTTTTTACTATACGAGAAGTAATAAGCTTTATGGCTTTTTCACAATCTGTATCTTCATTATTAAGTGCCCATGCAATATTAAAATTGATTAGAGCCTTATTAGTATCTTCTTTCATAGCATAGCAATATCCAAGATTAAAGTAATACTTGCTCTCTTTATGTAATTGAAGAGCTTTTTTTATCATAGTTATTGCATTATCGTATTCTCTCAATTTAATGAAGCAAACTCCAGAATTGTAATATGAACAAGCTTCATTATCTTTTGTTTTGATAGCTTTTTTATAGCAATCAATAGCCCTTTTATAGTCTTGTGTATTGTAGAGTTTATTACCTTCATTAAAAAAGCTCATATGCCCTCCTTAAATATTATTCAAAATAGAAATTTATTCCTTATGATTATAGACATAGCTGTTATATTATATACATGAAAAACATATGTTATTACTGTTTGTGGAAAGTTTAAATCATTCTTAAAATATAATGTGAAACTTGAAAAACATGAAAGAAACGTTATAATATAAGTAGTCATAAAATATATAAGTAGGTGTATGAATGAAAAGATATAGTGTAGGATTAGATGTTGGGTCTACAACAGTTAAAGTTGTTGTATTAGATTATAACCAAAATATAGTATACAGTCAGTATAAGAGACATTTTTCAGATATACGAAGTACTATAATAGAATTAATAAAAGAAGCTTATATCAGTGTGGGAGAGGCTATGGTTACAGTAAGTGTTACTGGATCAGGAGGCCTTTCTGTTTCTAAATGGTTGGATGTAGACTTTGAACAAGAGGTAATAGCATGTACTAGAACGGTAGAAGAATTAGTTCCAGAAACAGATGTAGCTATTGAACTTGGTGGAGAAGATGCTAAAATTACATACTTTAAAGGTGGCATAGAGCAAAGAATGAATGGTACGTGTGCAGGGGGTACAGGTGCATTTATAGATCAAATGGCAGCGCTTTTAAATACAGATGCTTCAGGACTTAATGATTTGGCTAAAAATTATAAAGTTATATATCCAATAGCATCTAGATGTGGAGTTTTTGCAAAAACAGATGTACAACCTTTAATAAATGAGGGAGCAAAAACAGAAGATATTGCAGCATCTATATTACAAGCAGTAGTAAATCAAACAATAAGTGGACTTGCTTGTGGAAAACCAATAAGAGGAAAGGTGGCATTTCTAGGAGGGCCTTTATTTTTCTTATCGGAACTTAGACAAAGATTTATAGAAACTTTACAACTTACAGAGGATGAAATAGTATTCCCTGAAAATTCACAATTATTTGTTGCATATGGAGCAGCACTATTATCGAGAAAATCAAAAGAAATAGAATTAAAAAATCTTGTTTCAAAAGTTAAAAAAATTATAGACATAAGTGATGAAGGTGTAGAACGACTTAATCCTCTATTTCAAAATGAAGAAGAGTATAGAGTTTTTACTGAAAGACATAGTAAAGCAAAAGCTAAAAGGGGGGATATAGAAACATATAGAGGAAAAGCCTTCTTAGGGATTGATGCAGGTTCTACAACCACTAAAGTTGTATTGATAAATGATAAAGGTGAAATAATTTATAATTATTATGGAAGTAATGGAGGAAATCCATTAAATAAAGTCATAGAGGTTCTAAAGGATTTATATTCTAAATTAGATGAAGAAGTGGAAATAGTAAATTCTACTGTTACAGGATATGGGGAAGCTTTAATAAAATCGGCGTTACATGTAGATATTGGAGAAATTGAAACTATTGCTCACTATAAAGCATCAGATTATTTCTTACCTGGAGTAGATTTTATTTTAGATATTGGTGGACAAGATATGAAATGCTTAAGAATAAAAGATGGAGTAATAGATTCCATTTTGTTAAATGAAGCATGTTCATCAGGGTGTGGATCGTTTATAGAGAGTTTTGGAAAGTCTTTAAATATGAAAGTTGAGGATTTCGCTAAAGCGGCAGTAACATCAAAAGCTCCAGTAGACTTGGGTTCAAGATGTACAGTGTTTATGAACTCTAGAGTTAAACAAGCTCAGAAAGAAGGGGCTCAAGTTTCAGATATTTCTGCTGGATTATCTTACTCAGTTATTAAGAATGCTCTGTTTAAGGTTATAAAAATAAGAGATGAAAAGGAAATGGGTAAGAAAATAATAGTGCAAGGTGGTACTTTCTACAATGATGCAGTACTTAGAAGTTTTGAAATTATTTCAGGAAGAGAAGTTATAAGGCCAGACATAGCAGGTATTATGGGGGCTTTTGGTGCAGCTATAATTTCTAAGGAGAGATATGTTGAAGGGAATAAGTCTAGTTTGCTAAGTAGAGAGAAGATAGATAGTTTTACAATGAAAGCTGATTTTAGAAGATGTGGACTTTGTGGAAATAACTGCTTATTGACAATAAATAGATTCTCTACAGATGAAGAATTTATATCAGGAAATAGATGTGAAAGAGGTTTAGGAATAGAAAGAACTAAGGAAGAAGTCCCTAATCTTTTTAAATATAAGTTAAAAAGGACGTTTAATTATATTCCATTAAAGAAGGAAGAAGCGAAAAGAGGGATAATAGGTATTCCAAGGGTGTTAAATATGTATGAAAATTACCCATTCTGGTTTACTTTGCTTACAAATCTTGGCTTTAGAGTTGAACTATCACCTATTTCAAGTAAAAAGGTTTATGAGCTTGGTATAGAGACGATACCATCAGAATCAGCATGTTATCCAGCTAAGATTTCCCATGGACATATTATGTCTCTTATAAATAGAGGAATAAAAACAATATTTTATCCATGTATTCCTTATGAAAGAAAAGAGTTTAATGATGCCAATAATCATTATAATTGTCCAATGGTTACTTCATATCCAGAAGTAATAAAGAATAATATGGATATAATAAAAGATAATGATATTAAGTTTATGGAACCATTCTTATCATTAGAAGACAAAGATGGCTTAGCTGCAAGAATTGTAGAAGAATTTAAAGATTTTAATGTGTCTAAGGATGAAGCTAGAAAAGCAGTAAATGAAGCTTATATTGAAAGAGATAATTTTGATAAAGATTTAAGAGAAAAAGGAAGAGAAGTAATTAAATATTTAAAGAAAACTGGGAAAAAAGGTATAGTACTAGCAGGTAGACCATATCATGTAGATCCAGAAATACATCATGGTATACCAGATATAATTACTTCTTTTGATATGGCAGTATTAACAGAAGACAGCATAGCTTATTTAGGAGAATTAGATAATCCATTAAGGGTAGTTGATCAATGGATGTATCATTCAAGATTATATAGAGCAGCAAATTTTGTTTCTAAGAATGACTGCTTAGAACTTATACAACTTAACTCATTTGGATGTGGGCTTGATGCTGTTACAACTGATCAAGTAGCTGAATTGCTAGCATCAAGAGGGAAAATTTATACATGTTTAAAAATTGATGAAGGTAACAATTTAGGAGCAGCAAAAATAAGGATTAGATCATTAAAAGCTGCTATGGAAGAAAGAGAAAGAAATGGTTATGAGCCACATGTAGAAGAAATAGTATATAAGAATCCAGTATTCACAAAAGAGATGAAGAAAACTCATACTATTTTAGCTCCACAAATGTCTCCAATTCATTTTGATATTATAGAAGCAGCTGTGAGATCTTGTGGTTACAATCTTGAAGTTCTTCCATCAATAGATACTGAAGCTGTTGAAGAGGGATTAAAGTATGTAAATAATGATGCTTGTTATCCTTCTATAATAGTGGTAGGTCAAATTATTCACGGATTAAAGTCAGGAAAATATGATTTGAATAATACCTCTGTAATAATAACACAAACAGGTGGAGGGTGTAGAGCTACAAATTATGTAGGGTTCTTAAAGAAGGCACTTAAAGAAGCTGGATTTGAACAAATTCCAATACTTTCATTTAATACTGTTGGTCTTGAGAAACAACCTGGATTTAAGATAACGTTGAAGCTTGTTCAAAGAGCTCTTATGGCTCTTATTTATGGAGATTTATTTATGAGAGTACTTTATAGAACTAGGCCATATGAAAAGGTGAAAGGTTCAGCTAATGCTCTTCATGAAAAGTGGAATAAAATAGCTAAGGCTAACGTCCAAAATGGAAGTAAGAGGGAATTTAACGCTAATATGAAGAAGATTGTTGAAGAGTTTGATAATCTTGAATGTTTAGATATAGTTAAGCCTAGAGTAGGTTTAGTTGGAGAAATATTAGTCAAATTCCATCCAACAGCAAACAATGATGTAGTTAATATTATTGAAGCAGAAGGAGCAGAAGCGGTAATGCCTGACTTGATGGATTTCTTCTTCTATTCAGCATATGATGAAGAGTTCAAATTTAAAAACTTAGGTGCTAGTAGATTGAATAGAAATATTTATATGTTTGCTATTAGTTATATGGAGAGTTACAGAAAAACTATGAAAAAGGTATTGGATGCATCTGAGAGATTCCATGCACCAAAACATATAGTTGAACTTGGTAAGATGGCATCGCCAATACTTTCACTTGGAAATCAAACTGGTGAAGGTTGGTTCTTAACGGCTGAAATGATTGAGCTTATTGAAAGTGGAGCAGATAATATAATATGCATGCAACCTTTTGCTTGTTTACCAAATCATGTAACTGGTAAAGGTATGATTAAGGCATTGAAAGCAAAATATCCAACTGCAAATATAGTTGCAGTTGATTATGATCCAGGGGCATCAGCAGTAAATCAGCTTAATAGAATTAAACTAATGTTATCAGTTGCCTTTAAAAAGGTAGATGAAAAGATTATTGAACTTCCAGCTAATAGAGAAGCTAGTGTAACTCATGATGGAATTGTTATTAGTGAAAACTAAAAGTTAAATTAAAAAAGATGAAATTATTATTTGAAATAATTTCATCTTTTTTTCTTGTAGGTTTAAGAATAAAAAGAGTGTAAGTGGACATTATATTATGGAGGTGATGTCTATGAGTAACAAAATGGATGAAAGTTATAAAATAAGAAAGAAAAAGTTAAAACATAATCCACAAGCAGAAAGTGTTAAATCAGTTTTTGGGGAACCTAAAGCTAGAGATAATGATCCTAGTGATTTTAAAATTTGAGATAATTTATAAGTTTATAAAACATAAATATAAATTTCTTTATATTTATGTTTATTTTTTTACTATTTTTTACATGGATTAATAAAAAAATAAAATGAAAACAAATTTCATGCCAACTTGTAACCGATATCATAAAAGTCGAAATTTTAATCGTAAACGTTTATTTTTATTGTAAACATAGTTGACGACAAGGTAGAGATATTTCGTGAAAAATGGTAGAAAATAGGAATGCGTTGTGAGAAAATGTGCATATAAGATGATTTTGGTAAAAATTTTGAATATTCACAAAAGAACAAATATTCATTTTTGTGTGAATATCTTAAAGAAGAAATATTCCATCGTAAATTGTCAATATAAATAATCTATTTAATTTTAAGAGGGATTGACGATTTTTATAATACATTTCATGAAAAAATGTAGAAAAATATACAATAAATGTGAGAAGATTAAAAAAAACAGTTTAGAGGGGGAAAAATGATGAATAAAAAACTGTGTACGCTAATTGCATCTCTAGTAGTGGGGTCAATGGTATCTACAACTAATGCATTAGCTATAAGTACAGGACCTTCTGAAAATCCTGTACCAAATTATAATACGCCTTATACATGGAATAAGGTGAATACTGGAGCGGGTGGCGGTTATATACCAGCTATTATATTTAACCAAAGTGAAAAAGATTTAATATATACACGAACAGATATTGGCGGAGCATATAGATGGGATTCGAAAACTAGTTCATGGATTGGGTTGTCAGACTGGATAGGTTATGATAATTGGAATTTACTTGGCTGTGAAAGCTTAGCTACAGATCCTGTTGAGACAAATAGAGTATATATAGCTTCAGGAACATATACTAATGATTGGGCAGGAAATGGTGCAATTTTAAGATCTACAGACAAAGGGGATACTTGGGAGAAGACAGATTTGCCATTTAAAATAGGTGGAAATATGCCAGGACGTTCAATGGGGGAGAGATTAGTAATAGATCCTAATAATAATAGAATACTTTATCTTGGTGCTCGTAATGGTAATGGTCTGTGGAAGAGTGAAGACTATGGTGTTACATGGAATAGAGTAGAGTCATTTGAAAATGTTGGTGATTATCGTGATCCAAATTGTAATGACCAAATAGGGGTAGTATGGGTTACATTTGATCCAACTACAGGAACTAAAGGAAATACTACTCAAACTATATATGTAGGTGTAGCAGATACAAAACAAAGTATTTATAAGAGTACAGATGGCGGAAAGACATGGAACGCGGTAGAAGGACAACCTACATTATCAAATCAACCAAGCTGGATAGCTATGGATGAAAAGACAAAGCAAAAAAAGCCAAGAGCATTCTTGCCATATCATGGAGTTTTATCATCAGATGGAAATCTTTATATTACATATAGTAATGATTGTGGACCTTATGATGGAACTAGAGGAGATGTATGGAGATATAATACTAAGAATGGCGAATGGAAAAATATAAGCCCAGTACCTTCAAGTAGTGATGATGATTATTTTGGTTATGGCGGATTAGCAGTAGATTCCCAAAATCCAGAAACATTAGTAGTTGCTAGTATGAACTCATGGTGGCCTGATACTAAGATGTTTCGTAGTACAGATGGAGGAGAAACTTGGAAACCAATATGGGAGTTTGATGGATATCCAACTCGTAAACTTTATTATAAGCAAGATATTTCAAAAGCACCATGGTTAGATTGGGGAACTGTTCCACAAGTACCAGAAATAAATCCAAAGCTTGGATGGATGACTGGCGGGGTATCTATAGACCCATTTAATTCTGATAGGATGATGTATGGTACTGGGGCTACACTTTATGGTAGTGATAATCTTACTAATTGGGATAAAGGAGAAAAGATTGATATAGATGTAAAAGCAACAGGTATTGAAGAAGAAAATGTACTAGCATTGGCAAGTCCTTCATCAGGAACAGCGCATTTAATTACTGGTATGGGAGATGTAAGCGGCTTTGTTCATGATGACTTAACAACAGTTCCAAAGACAATGATGAATACACCAAACTTTAATACATGTAGCATAGATTATGCTGAAACAAAGGCAAACTTTGTAGTAAGATCAGGAAATGTTTCTAAGGATAAAAAGAGTACTACAAAAGGTTGTGCATTCTCTTATGATGGAGGACATAATTGGTTCTCAGGACAAGATATCCCTGGAATTAGTGAAGAAGCTGGTGGAACTGTTGCAGCAGCAGCAGATGCAACGGTAGTGGTTTGGAGCCCAAGTGGATCTGGAACTAAAAAAGCTTATTATTCAACAAGTAATGGGAGTTCATGGATTGAAACTAGTGGCTTGCCTGATGGAGCTAAAGTAGCATCAGATCGTGTAAATCCAAAGAAATTCTATGGATTTGTAAATGGAGAGTTTTATGTAAGTACTGATGCTGGAGCGACATTTGCTAAAACAGCCGCAACAGGATTACCTAAAGATGGTAAGTTCAAAGCTGTTCCAGGAATGGAAGGAGAAGTATGGATTGCAGGTAGTGGTAATGGCTTATGGCACTCAAAAGATTCTGGAAATAGTTTCACAAAGGTACTTGGAGTTGAAGCTGCAGAAACCATTGGATTTGGTAAAGCTGCTGAAGGAAAAGATTATATGGCACTTTACAGCAATGCAAAAATAAATGGTATTCGTGGAATTTTTAGATCAGATGATGAAGGTGAAACTTGGACAAGAATAAATGATGATAATCATCAATATGGAGTTGCAAATTCAGACATTACAGGAGATCCAAGGATTTATGGAAGAGTTTATATAGCTACTAATGGGTTAGGTGCTATTTATGGGGATATAAGTAAAGAACTAAGAGGTGACGTAGATGGAGATGGTGAATTATCTATGTCAGATGTAATAGCATTGAAAAGATATATTCTTGGAAAAGATGCAGGTTCTATAAATACTAGAAATGCAGATGTAAACAAAGATGGAACAATAGATGTAGCTGATTTATTTGAATTATTTGACTTGCTATAAGAGCAATTGAATCAATTAAATATTTCGTAAAATGACGAAAGTTAGTCTTAATCTAATTATTACGGAAAATATCTATTCCGCGAAGATAAAAGGGCAATATAGGAAATAGTGTAGAAATAGAGGAAAAAGTAGTGTAATAATATGGAATGGAAGATATAAAGGTTTTAAATAATATAGTGAAATGTAAAAAAATCACTATATGTTTAATATAGATTTTTTCAAATTTTGGGAGGGGAAATATAAATGAAAAGATTAAAAGTTTGCTCACTTATTACTGCAGCATTGCTATCTGCATCGATAACAATGCAATGTTATCCAACATATGCCAAAGAAGGCAATAATGTTGATGTACAAATGTTTAATACTAATACTTCAGAGACTACAAATGGAGTAGCAACAAAGTATAAGATTACTAATACAGGAAGTGAAGATGTAGATCTTTCACAAGTAAAGATAAGATATTACTATACAATAGATGGCGAAAAAGCAGAGAATTTTTATTGTGATAGTGCTTCAAAGATAGAAGGATACAATTATACTGGAATTACAAGTAATGTATCAGGAAGCTTTGTAAAGATGGATCAACCTAAAGAAGGTGCTGATCATTACCTTGAAATTTCATTTGGTAGTGAAGCAGGTAAATTAGCAGCTGGGGGAGTTGTTGAAATACAAGGAAGATTTGCTAAGGAAGATTGGTCAAACTTGAATCAAAGCAATGACTACTCATTCAATTCAGCTACTAGTTATACTAGCACAGATAAGACAGTAGTATTTGTAAATGATCAACAAGTTAGTGGAGTAATTCCAAGTAAAGATGTAGCACAAGATCCAGCACAAGATCCAGATCAATCTAGAACTCCAACTGGTAATGTTACAGTAGATACAATTAATGGTACTACAGCAACTTCTACAAATACTTTAAATCCTACATTTAAGGTGAAAAATTCTTCTGATAAAGCAGTAAAGTTATCAGATTTAAAATTAAAGTATTTTTATAATTCTGATGGAGATGAAAAGGAAAACTTCTTCTGTGATTATGCAGCAGTAACAACTGGAGGTTATAGAGGATTAACAGGTAATGTAAAAGGAACAATTAATCCGTTTGCAGCAGCGGATGGTAGTACTACTACAAATACTTATTTAGAAATTGGATTTGATGATGCGGCTGGAACACTTGAACCAGGACAAGAAATGGTTGTTCAAACAAGAATTTCTAAAGAAAATTGGAGTAATTTTGATCAATCAAACGACTTCTCATTCAATGCAAATGGAGCAGCAGCATGGCAAAATGTTGTCGCTGAAGTGGATGGAAAAGTAATATTTGGACAAGGTCCAATTCCAATAATAGATTCAGTAATAGATCCAAAGGTTGCTACAGAAGATAAAAATGTACCAACTGATATACCAGTAAATATAGAATATAATCGTAACACTCTTACTGCAATAAAATATAAAGATAAAGTGTTAAAAGAAGGACAGGATTATACAGTAACTGCTGATGGTGTAGTATTAAGCAAAGACTTCTTAAAGACTTTACCAAAAGGAGATGCAGTTATCACATTTGACTTTAACCAAGGTAATGATGCTGACTTAAAAGTAACAGTTATTAAAACACATATAGTAGATTCAGTAATTACTCCAACTACAGCTGATGTAGACAGAACAAATCCAAAGGATATTACAGTAGATGTACAATATAACGGAAATGAACTTCTTGCAGTTAAAAATGGAGATAAAGTTTTAGAAAAAGGAAAAGATTATACAATAGTTGGCGGAAAAGTAGTATTAAGCAAGAGCTACTTAGCTAAATTACCAAAAGGAC
This sequence comes from Clostridium cibarium, assembly GCF_014836335.1. Lineage (GTDB taxonomy): Bacteria > Bacillota > Clostridia > Clostridiales > Clostridiaceae > Clostridium > Clostridium cibarium. The sequence goes on along the minus strand of NZ_JACSRA010000002.1, from coordinate 186,320 downwards.
AAGTGGTTCTTACATTTGATTTTGATGATGGAAATGATCCAACATTAACTTTAAATGTTACTGGAGATATAAGTTCTATTTTAGATAAGGAACAAGCTGATTTTAATAGAGTAAGTCCAGCAGATATTACAGTAGGAATAGAATACAATGGAAATACTCTTAAAGCAATAAAAAATGGAGATCAAGTTTTAGTAGAAGGAAAAGACTATACAATAGTTAATGGAAAAGTAGTATTAAGTAAAGATTACTTAAGTCAATTCGTTAACGGACAAATAACTCTTGTATTTGACTTTGATAGTGGAAATGATCCAACACTAATAATTAATGTAGTAGGTGATCTTCTAGATGTAAAAGTAGGAGATGTTAATGGTAAACCTGGAGATACTGTAGTAGTACCAGTAACAGTAAAGGGAATTGAAAAAGATAAGGCAGTATATGGATACAACTTCCGTTTACAATATGATACAACTAAATTTGAAAATGTAAAGGTAGAGCCAGGAAAAGATTGTCCAAATCCAACATCAACATTCCATGGAAGCATACTTCCAGGTGGAATAGTAAAAGTATTATATATGAATTCAACATCAAATGATGATCCATCAGAATCAATTGGACAAGATGGAGTATTATGTAATGTTACTATGACTATAAAAGATACAGCAGCAAGAGGAGCTAGCCCAGTTACATTTGCAACAAAGGGAACATTCCAATACATGCCAAAGGATGCTCAAAAGAGTAAACCATACAAAGTAAACTTTGCAGATGGATCAGTATTTGTAGAACGTGATATTGTAGATTCAAAGATAAATCCAGTGTCTATAGATGTAGATAGAGCAACTGTAAAAGATACTACTATAAAAGTAGAATACAACGGAAATATTCTTAAGGCAGTAAAAAATGGAGATAAAGTTTTAGTAGAAGGAAAAGATTATACAATAGTTGATGGAAACGTAGTATTAAGTAAAGATTACTTAGCACAATTACCAGACGGACAATCAACAATTACAATTGATATGGATGCAGGAAATGATCCGATTTTAACAGTAAATGTATCTGGACATCTTAGTTCTGTTTTAGATAAGAGCCAAGCTGATTTTGATAAAACAAATCCAGCAGATATTACTGTTGGAATAGACTACAAAGGAAATACTCTTAAGGCAATAAAAAATGGAGATAAAGTTTTAGTAGAAGGAAAAGACTATACAATAGTTAATGGAAAAGTAGTATTAAGTAAAGATTACTTAAGTCAATTTGTTAACGGACAAATAACTCTTGTATTTGACTTTGATAATGGAAATGATCCAACACTAGTAATTGATGTAGTAGGTGATCTTCTTGATGTAAAAGTTGGAGAAGTTACTGGTAACCCTGGAGATACTGTAGTAGTGCCAGTAACAGTAAAAGGAATTCAAAAGGATAAAGGAGTATATGGATACAACTTCCGTTTACAATATGATACAACTAAATTTGAAAATGTAAAGGTAGAGCCAGGAAAAGATTGTCCAAATCCAACATCAACATTCCATGGAAGCATACTTCCAGGTGGAATAGTAAAAGTACTATATATGAATTCAACATCAAATGATGATCCAGCAGAATCAATTGGACAAGATGGAGTATTATGTAATGTTACTATGACTATAAAAGATACAGCATCAAAAGGAGTTAGCCCAGTTACATTTGCAACAAAGGGAACATTCCAATACATGCCAAAAGATGCTCAAAAGAGTAAACCATACAAAGTAAATTTTGCAGATGGATCAGTAAATATAGGTGGACAACCACCAGTTAGTAAAGATGCTAAGTTAAAAGAAACAGAAGTGAATTTTGATCAAACTAACCCAGCAGATATTACTGTGGGAGTAGAATACAATGGGAATACTCTTAAGGCAATAAAAAATGGAAATAAAGTTTTAGTAGAAGGAAAAGACTACACAATAGTTAATGGACAAGTAGTATTAAGTAAAGATTACTTAAGCCAATTTACTGGACAAATAACTCTTGTATTTGACTTCGACAATGGAAATGATCCAACATTAATAATTAATGTTGTAGGTGATCTTCTAGATGTAAAAGTAGCAGATGTTAATGGTAATCCTGGAGATACTGTAGTAGTACCAGTAACAGTAAAGGGAATTGAAAAGGATAAGGCAGTATATGGATATAACTTCCGTCTACAATATGATACAACTAAGTTTGAAAATGTAAAGGTAGAACCGGCAACAAATTGCCCAAATCCAACATCAACATTCCATGGAAGCATACTTCCAGGTGGAATAGTAAAAGTATTATATATGAATTCAACATCAAATGATGATCCAACAGAATCAATTGGACAAGATGGAGTATTATGTAATATTACTATGACTATAAAAGACACAGCATCAAAAGGAACTAGCCCAATTACATTTGCAACAAAGGGAACATTCCAATACATGCCAACTGGTGCTGAAAAGAGCAAACCATACAAAGTAAACTTTGCAGATGGATCAGTAAATATAGGTGGACAGCCACCAGTTAGTAAAGATGCTAAGTTAAAAGAAACAGAAGTGAATTTTGATCAAACTAAGCCAGCTGATATTTCAGTGGGAATAGAATACAACAACAATACTCTTAAAACAATTACTAATGGCAGTAGTACATTGGTAAAAGGAGAAGATTATACAGAAGGAAGCAATGGGGTTGTATTAAGTAAAACTTACTTAAGCAAATTACCATTAGGACAAACTACACTTAAATTTACTTTTAGCAACGGAAGTAGTGAAACATTGACAGTTAAAGTCAGCAAAACAGAAGTTGTGGTTGATTCAAAATTAGCTAATACAAAGGTAGAATTTGACCAAAGTAAACCAGCTGATATTTCAGTGGGAATAGAATACAACGGAAATACTATTGAAGCAATTAAGAATGGTGATACTACTTTAGTAAAAGGACAAGATTACACAGAAGGAAGCAATGGTATTGTATTAAGTAAAACTTACTTAGGCAAATTACCATTAGGACAAGCTACACTTAATTTTGTATTTAACCATGGAAATGCACAAAGTTTAATTGTTAATGTAATAAAAACAGATGTACCAGTAACTACTCCTTTAATTAAGACAGATGCAGTGAATGTTAAAGTAGGTGAAACATTTAATGTTCCAGTTTTAATTAAGAATATTCCTACTGGAGGTATTCTTTCTGCATCACTAAACCTTAACTATGATACAAGTGTTTTAGAGTGTACTGGTTATGAATTTGGTTCAATAATTCCTAGTAAAGGAGATGCTGATGGGAATATCATACCAGCAAGCAAGTTCATAGGAATTGGATATATGCCAATAGGTAAGGCAAATGCTGAAATAAAGGAAGAAGGTGTATTTGTTACTTTGAAATTCAAGGTAAAAGATACTGCAGCAAAAGGAGAAACAGCAATAACAGAATTCAGAAAAACAACTTTATTAGATACTAATAAAAAACGTGTACCTGTTACTGTACAATTTGGAAAGATAAATATAAATTAACCAACTAGGATAGGGTATTCCCTATAAAATAAATTATTGTGACTAATCTTTATAGATTTCTATAAAGATTAGTCAGCAATAAGTTGGTTTGAGTGTAATTTTTTAGAAGGGATGATAGTAGTGAAAAAAATAATTAAGGAAGTTGTAGTTTTATTGATTCTTACTTTTTGTACATCTGGAATAATGCCAAGTGATATAAGTATTGCAGCAGAAGATAAGACTTTCAATTATGGTGAAGCATTACAAAAATCTATAATGTTTTATGATTTTCAACGTTCTGGTAAGTTACCTTCAGATAAAAGAGATAATTGGAGAAATGACTCAGGAATGGAAGACGGGTCAGATGCTGGCTTAGATCTTACAGGTGGTTTTTACGATGCTGGAGATCACGTGAAATTTAATTTACCAATGTCTTATACAGCAACAATGTTAGCTTGGTCTGTGTATGAAGATAAAGATGCATATGAAAAAAGTGGACAGCTTAAGTACATTAAGGATTCGATAAAATGGGCTAATGATTATTTTATAAAATGTCATCCAGAAAAAGATGTTTATTATTATCAAGTTGGAGATGGAGGAAAAGATCATAATTGGTGGGGACCTCCAGAAGTAATGCAGATGGAAAGACCATCATTTAAGTTAGATAAAGAAAATTCTGGAACAACTGTATGTGGAGAAACAGCAGCATCACTTGCATCAGCTGCTATTATTTTCAAAGATACTGATCCAGAGTACTCTGAAACTTGTCTAAAACATGCAAAGGAATTATTTGAATTTGCAGATGAAACTAAAAGTGATGTTGGATATAAAGCAGCATCATCATATTATTCTGTAAGTAGTGGATTCTGGGATGAACTTTCATGGGCGGCAACTTGGTTGTATCTTGCAACTAATGATAATTCATATTTAGAAAAAGCAGAAGGATATGTTAGTCATTGGGGAGTTGAACAGCAAACGACAACAATCTCATATAGATGGGGACAATGTTGGGATGATGTTCATTTTGGTGCGCAAATTCTTTTAGCGAGAATAACAAATAATCCGATTTATAAAGAGAGTGCAGAGAGAAATTTAGATTATTGGACAACAGGTTACGATGGAAATCGTGTTCAATATACACCAAAGGGATTAGCATGGTTAAGTTCATGGGGCTCACTTAGATATGCAACTACTACAGCTTTTTTAGCAGGAGTATATTCGGAGTGGTCAGGATGTACACCATCAAAGGTTTCAATATATAAAGACTTTATGGAAAGTCAATTAAACTATGCTTTAGGAAGTACAGGAAGAAGTTTTGAAGTGGGTTTTGGTACTAATTCTCCCAAAAATCCACATCATAGAGGAGCACAAGGATCTTGGTTAGATAAGAAAGGAGTGCCTGGATATGAGAGACATGTCCTTTATGGAGGATTAGTAGGAGGACCTAGTGCTGACGATAGTTATATAGATGATGTTGAAGACTTCACTCATAACGAAGTAGCATGCGATTATAATGCTGGTTTTGTTGGGGCATTAGCCAAAATGTATAAGGCACACGGAGGAGAACCTATAGAAAACTTTAAGTCAATAGAACCTAAAACTAATGATGAGTTTTATGTAGAAGCAGCTGTAAATGCCAGCGGGCCTAATTTCATGGAAATAAAAGCTCTTTTATATAACAAAACAGGTTGGCCAGCAAAGGTTGGAGATAAACTTTCTTTCAAATATTTTATAGACATAAGTGAAATTGTGAAGGCTGGATATAAGGCTGAAGATATTAAAGTAAGTACAAATTACAATCAGGGAGCTAAGGTATCAAATTTAATACCTTGGGATGAAAAAAATAATATATATTACGTTAATGCAGACTTTACAGGAACTAAGATATATCCTGGAGGGCAACAGCATTACAGAAAAGAAGTTCAATTTAGAATATTAGCACCATCTATTGATCAAAATGCAACCTATTGGGATAACTCTAATGATTTCTCATATGAGGAAATAGAGAAAACCCCTGGAGAAGCGCCAAAACAAACAAATAAGATACCAGTATATGATGACGGTGTTCTAGTTTATGGAATCACTCCTGAAAAAGGAGGTAAGGAAGTTAAACTTGGGGATCTTGATGGTGATGGTGAAGTAACACTCACAGATATGATATTACTAAAGAAATATTTAATTTCAACTAAGGTTGAGATTAATGAAAAAGCAGCAGATATAAATAAAGATGGAGAAATAGATATAGCTGATTTATACGAGCTTGAAGCGTTGTTATAAGAATATTCAATAATTTGGTAGGTGATTAAAATGAAATTAAAAAAGTTAGTTTCCTTATGTTTAGCTTTTGCAGTAACTTCTTCTTTTGCCTCATATAACATGGTTAATGCAGAAGAAGGACAAGTTAATAATATAAACGTAAGTATAGATACAAATTCAGAAAGACAAGATATTAGTCCATATATATATGGATCAAATAATGATTTCGGAGGAAATCAAGGGACAATAACACAAGTTGCCACAGCTTTAAGAGATGGAGGAAATAGATTTACTGGTTATAATTGGGAGAATAATGCTTCCAATGCCGGTAGTGATTATAAGCATCAAAGTGATAATTATTTAAATATGAATAGTCCTTATTCAGAACAAAATATACCTGGACAAGTTGTAACTTCATTCCACGATGGTGCCTTGAAAACAAATTCAAAATATTCGTTAGTAACTTTACAGATGGCAGGGTATGTAGCTAAGGATAAGAGTGGACCTGTTTCAGAAGCAGAAGTTGCACCATCATCAAGATGGTTAGAAGTAAAACCTAAAAAAGATAGTGCTTTTGCAGATACTCCAGATGTAAATGATAATGCAGTTTATATGGATGAGTTTGTAAATTTCTTGACAAAGAAATATGGTAAAGCCGATACAACCACAGGAATAAAGGGATATTCATTAGATAATGAACCAGGATTATGGTCAAGTACACATTCAAGGATACATCCTAAAAATGTTACTTGTAGCGAACTTTTAGAAAAGAGTATAGCCTATTCTAAAGCAGTTAAAGATGTAGATCCAAAGGCAGAAATTTTTGGACCAGCTTTATATGGAATGATGGCGTATCAATCACTTCAAAAAGCTTCAGATTGGGATGCAGCTAAAGCTGAAGGTAAATATTCTTGGTTTGTAGATTATTATCTAGATAAAATGAAGCAAGCTGAAACTACTGAAGGAAAGAGACTACTTGATGTATTTGATTTTCATTATTATCCAGAAGCTAAAGGTGGAGGAGTTAGAGTAACAGAAAAAAATGATCCTAGTAATATAGAGTGCAATAAGGCACGTATACAAGCAACAAGAACTTTATGGGATTCAAACTATAAAGAAGATAGTTGGATAGGACAATGGTGTAAAGATCAAACACCAATTATTCCCAAAATGCAAGCATCAATAAATAAATATTATCCAGGAACAAAACTTGCTATTACTGAATATAATTTTGGTGGCGGTGACCATATTTCAGGTGGAATAGCACAAGCAGATGCTTTTGGTATTTTTGCAAACCAAAATGTATATTTCGCTTCACTTTGGGGATTTAATGGAGATACAAATTATACACAAGCTGCTTTCAATTTATATAGAAATTACGATGGGAAAAATTCAACTTATGGTGATATAAAGGTAAAAGCGAATACATCTGATATAGAAAATTCATCTGTCTATTCAGCAGTTGATAGTAAAGATAGTAATAAACTTCATGTAATTTTAATTAATAAGAATTATGATAAACCAATGAAGATTAATGTAAACCTTGCTGGAGATAAAAAGTATACATCAGGTAAGGTTTGGGGATTTGATAAAGACAGTTCAGATATTAAGGAAAAAGATTCAATTACAAATATAAAGGATAACAGTTTTACTTATGAAGTACCTCAGTTATCAGTATGTCATTTGGTGTTAGATGCTAAATCTCAAGATAATCCACAACCAACAGATCCAACTAAATCAAAAAGTGGATTTGTAAAAGCTAATGGAAGTGAATTTTCTTTAGATGGAAGTTCATTCTATTTCCAAGGTACAAATAATTATTATTTGCCTTATGCTCCAGATTATATGGTTGATGATGTATTTAATAAAGCAAAAACTATGGGGTTAAAAGTAATGCGTACTTGGGGATTTCTTGATGGAGATAAGAGCTGTGATATAGTTTTACAACCAAGTCTTGGTGTATATGATGAAAATGGATTTAAGAAATTTGATTATGTTGTTAAAAAGGCTCAAGAAGCTGGTATGAAATTAGTTATTCCATTTATAAATAACTGGAAGGATTTTGGTGGAATAGATAAGTATGTTCAATGGACAGGAGCAGGTAGTCATGACAAATTCTACACAAATGAGGCTTGCAAAACAGCATATAAAAATTATATAAATCATTTCTTAAATAGAACAAATTCATTGACAGGAGTTAAGTATAAAGATGATCCAACTATTATGACTTGGGAACTTGGTAATGAACCTAGATGTGGAGATGATAAATCAGGAGCTACTCTTTATAACTGGGTTAAGGAAATGAGTGAATATATAAAGAGTATCGATCCAGATCATATGGTAGCAGTTGGAGATGAAGGTTTCTTTAACAGAAAAGACAGTAAATATAGTAGTGATTATGATTATAACGGAGGAGCAGGTGTAGATTGGGATAAAATAGTAGCACTTCCTTCTATAGATTATGGTACTTATCACCTATATCCAGATGGATGGGGAAGATCAGTAGAATGGGGTACTCAATGGATAAAGGATCATATTGATGCAGCTAAAGCGGTCAATAAGCCAGCAGTTCTTGAGGAATATGGTATTAAGAGCAATCAAGAGAGTGTTTATAAGACATGGAATGATACAGTGTTAAATTATGGTGGAGCAGGGTCAATGTTCTGGATTTTAACTGCTGTAGGATTTGATGGAAAACAAGACTATCCAGATTATGATGGGTTCCGTGTATTATATCCTAGTTCAATTGCAAATGTAATTATGGATAGTGCTAAGGCTATGAGTGATAAAAACAAACCTTATCTTGTTATAGGTGATGTTGATGGTGATGGAGAAGTAACTATGGCAGACTGTATTGCTTTAAAGAAATATTTAATATCACCTGAAAATAAGATAAATGAAAAGAATGCAGATATCAATCAAGATAAGGAAGTAGATATCTCTGATTTATTTGCACTTTATGATTTGTTATAAGCAATAAAAAATAAGTTTCAAAATAAAGGTTATGTTTTCTAGCATAAGACAGTGATGATTAAAAAATCATTAATTATGCTTTGTTTTGAGAATTAAAGTGGGGGGGGAAAAAGATGATTAAAAAAAGTAGAAGTTATATAGCATTAATTACTGCCTTAGGAATAATGGCTACGGCCATTATTCCAGGACGTATTGCTAGGGCTAGCGAAGGCATGGATTATAAGACTGCATTAAAAGATTCAATAATATTTTATGATGCCAATAAGTGTGGTAAAGATGCTGGAGAAAACAACGAATTTGATTGGAGAGGTGCTTGTCATACAACTGATGGAAGTGATGTAGGACTTGATTTATCTGGGGGGTATCATGATGCCGGAGACCATGTAAAATTTGGACTTCCTCAAGGTTATGCAGCTTCAGTAATGGGATGGGCATTATATGAATTTAAAGATGGATTTGACCTTAGTGGAAATACATCAAAACAACTTCAACAATTAAAACATTTTACAGATTATTTCTTGAAATGTCATCCAACTCAAAACATATTCTATTATCAAGTGGGTGACGGAGACGTAGATCATAATTATTGGGGAAGCCCTGAAAAACAACCTGGATCGAGAAAAACGCTATTTGTAGCTGATTCAGGTAAGCCAGCATCAGATGTCTTAGGAGAAACCTCAGCAGCATTAAGTTTAATGTATTTGAATTATAAAGGTAAAGACATCTCCTATGCAAATAAATGTTTGCAGGCAGCTAAGGAATTATACAATATGGGAAAAAATAATAGGGGATGCGGTAATGGGCAAAGCTATTATGTTTCTTCTCAATATAATGATGATTTAGCTTGGGCAGCAACTTGGCTTTATAAAGCTGCGGGGGATAATCAGTATTTAAGCGATGCTAAAGAATTAATAATGTCAAATTCAAGTTCTTTAGATGATAATTGGACAATGTGTTGGAATAGTATGAAACTTCCTGTAATTTTAAAATTAGCTGAAATAACAGGAGAAGCTAAATATAAAAGTGCTATGAAGTACAACTTGGATTATTGGAAGAATTCAATAAAAACAACACCAGGTGGATTAAAGTATTTAACTGAATGGGGAGTGCTTAGGTATTCTGCTGCAGAATCAATGCTAGCTTTAGCATATTATAAGCAAACTAAAGATGAGTCTTTGAAGAATTTTGCAAAGTCTCAGTTAGATTATATATTAGGTAAAAATCCAAAAAACATGTCATATGTAGTTGGATTTGGTTCAAACTATCCAAAACATCCACATCATAGAGCAGCTAATGGATATACTAACGACAACCATGACAATGAAAAAGAAGCAAAGTATGTATTAACTGGGGCATTAGTAGGTGGACCAGATGCAAATGACAATTATGTAGAGGATATAAATCAATATCAATTTACTGAAGTTGCAATTGATTACAATGCTGGTTTAGTTGGTGCTTTATCTGGAATGGTTCAATATACTTATGAAAAAAGTGTATTGCTAGGCGATGTAGATGGAGATGGACAAATCACAATGAGTGATGTTATAGCATTAAAAAAATATTTACTTGGAAAATCAGGTGATATCAACACAAAAGCAGCAGATGTAAATAATGATGGTGAAGTTGATATTGCAGATTTATATGATATATATGATTTACTTTAGTAAATTTATGTATAGTAAAACAAAAAGCGATTGTTAATCCAATGCATTAAGAAATTAAATAAGGAGGTAAGGTAAATTAATAACTAAATGCAAAGGAATTCACAATATATATTTAAAAAACTTAGGGGGGATTTATAGTGATAAAGGCAAAATCTAAATTAATATTAGCAGCTGTTCTTAGTGCTACATTTGTATTATCACCAGTGCTAACTTCAACAGCTCAGGCTGCAAATGATGAAGAGAGTGCAAAGTATAAACAACATTTCTTAGATTTAAGAGAAAAAATACATGATCCAAGCAATGGATATTTTAGAGAAATTAAAACAAGTGATGGAAAAACTTTAAGGGTTCCATATCATTCAGTTGAAACATTAATGGTTGAAGGTCCTGATTATGGACATGAAACAACAAGTGAAGGTTATAGTTACTATATGTGGTTAGAAGCTATGTATGGTAAGTTCACTAATGATTGGTCTGCATTTAAGGATGCATGGCAATCAGCAGATACTTACGCTATACCTCATGGAGTAGATCAAAAGGGATTAAATACTTATAAACCTAATGATCCTGCAGATTTCATAAATGAATATGTATCAATTAACAAATATCCAAGTAGAAGAGATGCAAACGCACCTGTTGGACAAGATCCAATATGTAACGATTTAAAGAGTGCTTATGGTACAGATGAAATGTATGGAATGCATTGGCTTTTAGATACAGATAACTGGTATGGTTATGGAAATCGTGGAAATGCAAATGACACTAATCCAGCGTACATTAACAACTATCAAAGAGGATCTAGCGAGTCAGTATGGAAAGCAATCACTCATCCATCATATGAAAAATTTAAATGGGGTGGAGACAAAGGAAATGGTTTCTTAGATATCTTTAATGCAGATGATAGCTATTCAAAACAATGGAGATATACAATAGCTTCTGATGCAGATGCTCGTGCAGTTCAAGCAACTTATTGGGCAGATCAATGGGCTAAGGAACAAGGATCAAATGTAAATAATGAAGTATCAAAAGCAACAAAAATGGGTGACTATTTAAGATACTCAATGTTTGATAAATACTTTAGAGAAATAGGTATAGGATCAGATAATCAAAAACAAGGAACTAATCAACACTACTTATTAGGTTGGTACTATTCTTGGGGTGGAAGTGACAATGCAGATTGGTCTTGGAAGATATCTTGTGGACATAATCACTTTGGATATCAAAATCCAATGACAGCTTGGATTATGTCAACTTCTAAGGACTTTAAGCCTAAGTCTCAAAATGGTCAATCGGATTGGGCTAAGAGTTTAAAACGTCAACTTGAATTCTATCAATGGTTACAAAGTTCAGAAGGTGCTATAGCAGGTGGTGCTACAAATTCATATACTACTGATGAAAATGGTAGTAACAGTAAGTATCCAGCAGGAACTACAACATTCTATGGAATGGCTTATGATGAAGCACCAGTTTATCATGATCCACCAAGTAATCAATGGTTTGGTATGCAAGTTTGGTCAATGCAACGTATAGCTGAATATTTCTATAATACAGGAGATCAAAAGGCTGGTAAACTTCTTGATAAATGGGTTAATTGGGTTAAGGGAGAAGTTCATCTTAAAGATGATGGAACTTTTGAAGTTCCTTCTAACTTAGAATGGTCAGGAAAGCCTGATACATGGGATGGATCATATACAGGAAATCCTGATCTTCATGTAAAAGTAAAGGATTATTCACAAGATCTTGGACCAGCAGCATCTTTAGCAAATACATTAATGTATTATGCTGCAGGTTCTCATAAATATAAAGACACCTTATATAATGGTCAGTATGATATGTCAGCTCAAAAGCTTTCTAAAGAATTACTTGACCGTATGTGGAATAGCTATCAAGATGATAAGGGATTATCTTCACCAGAAAAGAGAGCTGATTATAAAAAGTTCTTTGAGCAAGAAGTATTTGTTCCAAGTGGATATTCAGGAAAGATGGCTAATGGAGATATAATTAAGCCAGGAATTAAGTTTATTGACATTCGTTCTAAGTATAAAAAAGATCCTCAATATAACATGTTGAAGGAAGCTTATGATAAAGGAGAAGATCCAGTTTTCCATTATCACCGTTTCTGGGCTCAATCAGAAATTGCAATTGCTAATGGAACTTATGCAAACCTTGTTTCAGAGTTACCAAGTCCAGTACTTAAAGGTGATGTTGATGGTGATGGTGAAGTTACTATGGCAGACAGCATTGCTTTAAAGAAATACTTATTAAACCCTAGTTATAAAATAAATGAAGCAAATTCTGATATTAACGGGGACAATGAAATCGATCTTAGTGATTTATTTGCACTTTATGATATGTTGTAATTTGGTGTGAAAAGTTATAAAAATTTAAGGGGGAGAAAGAATGATAAAGAAAAAATTATTATGTTTGGTTCTTTCAGCTATGACAGTAAGTGTAACTTTAGTTACACCTACTGCAAACTATAGCAATTCAAAGGTTAATGCTGCTGAAGTGAACTTAACAAGTGCTTCTAATAGTAACGATGAATATGAAAGCCAAGGTCACTTAATAAGAAATAGTACATTTGAAAATCGTGTTGGATTGCCATGGACAGAAGTTGAAACTTATCCAGCAGAAGGTACTTTTGATATTTCAGGAGGAACTTACAATGTTACTATAAATAAGATTCAAACACCACCTACTAAGGATAATAGATGGGCAGTACAATTCCGTCATAGAGGATTAACACTTGAAAGAGGACATCACTACACTGTAAAGTTTACAGTTACTGCAGATCATAACTGTAAGATATATCCTAAGATAGGTCAACAAGGTAAACCATATAAAGAATACTGGAATAACAACTGGAATCCATATGATTTACAAGCAGGTGTTCCCAAAACAGTAACTTCAGAGTTCACTATGAATGATGAAACTGATCCTAAATGTGAATTTGCATTCCACTTAGCTGGAGATTGTGCTGCATCAGAAATGGGATATAAGTTCTCTTTTGATAATATATATTTAGATGATCCACAATTTATTGGTTACAAAAAAACAACACCAGAACCAACTAATGCAATACGTGTAAACCAAGTTGGATATCTTCCAAATCGTGAAAAGAAGGCTACTGTATTATCAGAATCTACAAGTCCTATTCCTTGGAAGTTATTAGATTCTAGCAATAATGTTGTTGATTCAGGAATGACAACAGTATTTGGAGATGATCATGCTTCAGGAGATAAAGTACACACAATTGATTTCTCATCCTTTAAGCAAGAAGGAAAGGGATATAAATTAGCAGTTAATAAGTCAGATGTTCAAGCAAAGGTATCTAGTTATGAAAGTTTACCTTTTGAAATAGGCAAGAATTTATATACAAAGATGAAGTCTGATGCAATAAAATATTTCTATCACAATAGAAGTGGTATAGAGATAAAAATGCCATACTGCGGAACTAAAGATTTGGCTAGACCAGCTGGACATCCAAAGGATATTTTACAAAATGCTAAAACTACTTCAGATAATAAAGCAAATTGGTATCCAGGTAACTATTCACTAGATGTAACTGGTGGTTGGTATGATGCTGGAGACCATGGTAAGTATATAGTAAATGGTGGTATTTCTACCTGGACTATGATGAATCAATATGAAAGAGCTAAAGAAAAGGGACAAGATTTAACAAAGGCTCCATTTGGAGATAACACAATGAATATCCCTGAAAGTGGCAATAATATTCCTGATATTCTTGATGAATCTCGTTGGAATGTAGAAATGTTCTTAAAGATGCAAATACCAAAGGAACTTAATCAAGAATATGCTGGTATGGTACATCATAAAGCTCATGATGAACGTTGGACTGCCCTTGGAATGAGACCTGACCAAGATGATGAAGATCGTTATTTACAACCACCAAGTACAGCAGCTACATTGAACTTTGCAGCAGTTACTTCACAAGCAGCTCGTTTATGGAAGGATATAGATCCAAAGTTTGCGAAAACATGCCAAGATGCAGCTGAAACAGCATGGAAAGCAGCAGAGAAGCATCCAGATATTTTAGCTCCTATTAAAGGTAGCGTAGGTGGTGGAGCTTACGGTGATAACTATGTAGGAGATGAATTCTACTGGGCAGCATGTGAATTATATGCAACTACAGGGGATCAACAATATCTTGATTATGCTAAGACTTCTAAGCATTATTTAGAAATGCCTACTACATTAACTGGAGGAGAAGATAACGGTACAGTTGGATGCTTTGACTGGGGTAATGTTCAAGGATTAGGAACTATTACTTTAGCTTCAGTAAAGACTAATTTACCTTCTGCAGATGTTGAAAAGGCTAGAGATAATATAAAGGCAGCAGCTGATAAATTTATCGATATAGAAAATAATCAGGGATATGGTATTCCAATTAATGAAAGTGAATTATCATCTACACAAGCAGGACTTCCTTCAGATTCAACTAAGAAAATCACAGGACTTCCATGGGGATCAAATTCATTTGTCGCTAACTCTGCTATATTAATGGCTTATGCAAATGATTTTAGTCCAAATACAAGCAAGTATATTGATGGTGCTTCAAGAGTTATGGACTATCTACTTGGATGTAATCCAAATGTTCAAAGTTATATAACTGGATATGGTTCTAATCCATTAGAAAATCCACATCATCGTTTTTGGTCATATCAAACTGACCCTGCATTCCCACATGCACCAGCAGGATGTATGTCAGGTGGACCAAATTCAGGATTACAAGATCCATGGGTAAAGGGTTCAGGATGGCAACCAGGAGAAATGGCTTCAGAAAAATGCTTTATGGATAATATAGAATCATGGTCAACTAATGAAATTACAATTAACTGGAACGCACCATTTGCATGGATTTCATCTTATATGGATGATAACGGTAATGGTCCAGATGTACTTCTAGGAGACGTAGATGGAGACGGTGAAGTTACAATGGCTGATTCTATTGCATTGAAGAAGTATTTATTAAATCCAAGCAACAAGATTAATGAGAAAAATGCAGATGTTAATAAAGATGGAGAAATAGATATTTCTGATTTGTTTGAACTTTATGATATGCTTTAATTATCAGTAAGGTTCTACTAAGAAAGCAAGTATTATTATAAAGGAAGATTTAAAAGTATCTAAACAAAGGAAAACTTTGTTTAGATACTTTTTCTTTTATTAAAAAATAGTAAACTTTACATAAAAGTTATGAAAACAATATGTAAATTGTGCTATAATTGGTATGTAAACGATACTTGGAAAGGGGTAAGTGAAGAATGAAGTCTTTTAAATTTAAGAAATCTATGGCACTACTTATTTCTGCAATTGCTATGTTAGCTGCAACTACATCATCATCTTTGTGTTTTTGGTTATTTTTTGAAGAACCAAAGATGCCTAAATCATTATATAAAGTAGAATAAAAAGTAAATAAAAGCGATAACTAAAATTAGTTATCGCTTTTATTTATAATCATTTCTTGTTTAAAAGTGCAATTTTCCATTGTAGTGTTTAATAAGATATGTTTATAATTATCATTTAGCATATCTTTAACTGTTTTTAAACCTATTCCTCTATCTGTACCTTTAGTTGAAAAATCTTTGTTATAAATTTTATAGACTGGCGGAGAATCCTCTAAGCAGGTGTTTAAAATAATAATAACTATAGAATCATCAGTTTTTACAAAGGCTAAATGAATAAGTTTTTTATCGCATAATAAGGTAGCTTCTATTGCATTATCTAAGAATATTCCTATTATCCTGCATATATCAAAGGTTCTAATAGGAAGTTCATCAATTTCATCTAATATTTCAACCCTAGTATCGATACCTCTTGATTGAGCATAAATTATTTTTGAAGATATTAGAGCCTTTAGTGGAGTAATTTTAATATTTTTAAGTAGCGATACATATTTATCCCTATTAATTATCTTATTACTTTCAGGAAGTAATTCGCTTTTATAATATTCTTCTAATCCACTAATATCTTTTTCATTAATAAATTCTCCAAGGGTTGAAAGGATATTTATATAATCATGTTTGAATCGTCTTAAGTCAGTTGACATATTTTCAAGCATTGTAGAATATTCTTTTAGTTGCTTATTTTCTTTGTCAACAACATCTTGATTTATTGATAATTTAATGGAATAAATAGATATATATACTATAGTAACAGAAAATATAAATAACAGAAAAGAGCATATGGCATATACTAGAACTATTGTGCTATCAACAAAAACAAATAATTTGCTGAATAATAGTATATAAATTATTAAAGCCATAAAAGCTGAAACTAAATTAATAACAAGTTTAAATTCTGAATATTTATTTAATAACATATTAAAATAATTGTATATTTTGTTAAAACCTATTAAGCGGTTTAGTACTATGCATATAATTGTTGTTGAAAATAAAATTAGAATTCCCATAATAAAATATAGATTAATATTTGATGTTATTTGAAAATAGGATAAATTAAAAACTTGCATAAAAATGAAACCTGTAAAGGAATCACTTGTTATTAAAATAATCATAGTAACTAAACTAATAAAAATGGAATATATAACATTTTTACTGATTAAAAACAAATAAATTGTTGCACAGAAAATTGATACTAGTAACGCATATTTATTCTTTGTTTGACCTTGTGCTAAAAATATAAATATATAAGCAAGCAAAAAGAAGATAGAAAGTTTTTTCTTATATAATTTTAAAGAACTAAGAATAATAACTGGTTCATATAACATAATTGCCATTATTAGAGGATATAATATTTTAAAAACTAAAGTCGACATTCTAAACCACCTTTCAAAAAAATATTAAATCAACTAATGTATTAAGATAATTTAATATTTTTATTATCTTATTTTCCTTTAGTTATATTATAATTACGATATAACTTTTTCATATTAATGAAAAGAACCTTTAAAATTTTGCTTATAAAGCAAGATATTAATAATGTTGAAAAAGCAAACAACAAATAAAGTAGTTTGCTTTCTTCTATTTCAGATAAAGCAAGTTTTACTACATTTGTAAATAAAAATTCGGTTATATAATCACTTAAAGATATAACAATATTAATTAATATAATAGTTATTATAGGATACAGTATATTCTTATAGTTAAAATATAAATAGATAAATGAAGTGAAAAGTAATATACACAAGCAAATTACATCCTTCATATTTAGATGGAAGGATGTAATGCATAAATAGTTAATAAATAAAATTACAAAAAAAAACTTTTTTTTAACAAGTAAATTACTAAAACACACTATTGGTAAAATCATAATAAGCGACATTATACAAGAAAGAAGCACATTTAAAACTAAGTATGACAAAATAATACAGTCCTTTCTTACTAAAAACAAATTGAATACGTTTATATTTTAATAAAGATTTAAATTATTTTTCTTCATTACTTTACTTTAAACATTTTTGTAACAGTCCCTTTAAGTAACGTGATGCCACATAGCACGTTTCGCCATTATTCATATGTATAATTAAGTTCTCTTTATCTATAGATTTAATCATCTTAGTATTTACTAAATAAGATCTATGTGGTTTATAGTATGACGGAGTTAAGGTGCTTTCGATATCTTTTAAGGTTCCGTAAAATTCAGAATACCCTGAAGAAGTATGCACTCTAATCTTATGTTCAGTATCAGCTGTTTCGAAAAATAGAACCTCGTCTAAATCAAAAAATACAAGATTATTTCCAATATCAATAGGAATTATATTACTTTTTTTATGCCTACTATTTGATATATCAGTGCAAATTTGAGTTATACAATCATGAATTTTTTGTCTAACTAAATGGTTGTCCCCTTTTAGTATATAATCCATAGCTCTTACTTTATATTGGAATGTTAAAAGTGTTAATTCAGCATGAGCTGTTAAAAATATTATATAACCAGATGAATCGTATTTTCTAATTTTTTTAGCTAACTCTATTCCATTTATATCACTTTGTAAATCAATATCTAGAAAGTAAATAAAATTACTTGATAAATTATCCTCTACATGTTTAATAACTTTGTTTGGATTATTTGTAGAAAGAACAATTTTAAAATCTAAATCATTTATTTCATTTGTTATCATATCTTCAAAATCTTTTCTTTGGCGTGAGTTATCTTCACAAAGTATTATATTCATTAATGTTCCCCCCATAAAAAAGTGTACATTATATTATAACATTATTTACATTATTATGTCTATAATTGAATATTTTCGTAATTGTTATATGTTTTACCTAAAATTTTGTAGCTTACAGGTGTAATTACTAAAGCTTCTTCTAAGATAGAAAAGGTGATTAAATTCATATAAATATCATTTTTTATAATCATGCAAATTATATAGAAAAATATAACAACTAGTAATGATTTGATTTTTAAGCTCTTACGTAGTTTTGTGCTTACTAAGGGACGGTCAGCAGTATCTGCTGGAGCATAAAAATAAGTAAGTATTAAACTAATTATAAAAATTAAAGAAATATATAATTTATTTAAAGGAAAATACATGCTAACATAGACATTTCCAAGAAAAAGCACGTAGTTTAGTATAATGCATTGAAGGCTAGAATTTGCATGAGCTCCAGAAGCAAATGTTCTAAATATGGCAAATATAATAAGAGCTATAAGGGTATATTTAAATACTCCTAAAATATAAGCAGTTGAAAATAAAATAATCATTTTAAATAGGTTTAGAAAAATAACTTTAATGCCATATTCAATTTTCTCCAAATCTTCATCAGATTTTGAAAGTGTTTCACCGATAAAATTTGTAAGTTTTTTAGTTAATTTATCTGTAACAATCATCAAAATAATCCTTTCTCTACATCATTATTATTATTATGAAAATAACATATTTTACTATATAATAAATATATAATTTTTGCAAAGAGGTGTTTGAATTGGAAATAAGTCCAAGCTTTTTTTTATCAATGTTATCAATATATATTTTTATATTCATAGTACCTGTATTCATTTATATTTATAAAGTGGAAAAAACTAATCCCTTTGAATATCTGAAATTAACTAAGAATTCGTTAAAAGGTATCTTAATTGGAACTATAGTAAGTCTTATGTTAATAGGTCTGCTTATAATAAAAAATATACTTATAGGATCATTTCATATGAATTTTAATATAGGAATACTATGGATAAGCGGGATGCTTGTAGGTTTTCTTGAAGAAATACCGGTTAGGGGTTTCCTTTTACAAAAGTTAGATAGTAAGTATAGTTTTTGGACAGCAAATTTAATAACTACGTTTATATTTACAAGTCTTCATATTCCTACATGGATAAATTCGGGCACTAATATATTACAATCATCCATAACTACAGCTATGGTAAGTTTAGCTTTTGGGTATTTATTTAAAGAATACAAATCATTATGGGTAACAATAATTTGTCATTCAGTATTTAACTTGTGTATTTGGATAGGATTATAAAGTAATATATCATTTGCGATTTAAATACAGGCGTTTTATGCTATTTCACTTTACATATTATATGTAATTATGTAATATTATAGCACAAAACTATTGCAATGACAGTAGTTTCAGTAAATTTGAGGGGGAAATTATCTATGAAAAGAAAGTCATTGTGTATTTCTGTTATGATGGCAGCTATGGTGTTTTTAAATTCACCATTGACAGCTTTAGCTGCAGATAATAATGATGATTATTTACACACAAACGGAAGTGAAATTTTAGATGCAAATGGTAATGAAGTACGACTAACTGGTATAGCTTGGTTTGGAAATGAAACACCAGATTATTCCTTTCATGGAATATGGGCAAATACACCATGGAACATTTTGGATACAGTTGCTAATAACGGATTTAATATTTTAAGAGTGCCTTTATCAGTAGAATTAGTAAATCAATGGAGGCAAGGTACATATCCAATGCCTGCTTCACCAAATGATTATCTTAATCCAGATTTAAAAGGGAAAAATAGTTTAGAAGTCTTGGATGCAGTTATAGCTTACTGCAAAAAGATAGGTTTGAAAGTTATGCTAGATATGCACAGGATTGTAAGTGCTGGACAAACTCCTACTTGGTATAGCGGTGATTATGGAACTGAAGATTTTGAAGCTTGTTGGGCTTATTTAGCTGAACATTATAAAAATGATGATACAGTAGTAGCAGCAGATGTTTTTAATGAACCTCATGGAAAGTCATATCAAGCAGGAGAATCAGCTAAATGGGACGGAAGTACTGATAAAAATAATTGGAAATATGAAGCTGAAAAGGTTGGAAAAACAATTTTAGATGTTAACCCAAATCTTCTAGTTATAGTAGAAGGAGTAGAGACATATCCAAAAGAAGGCCTTACTTATGATGCTAAAGGAATAAGTGACTATTATGGTTCTTGGTGGGGAGGAAATCTTAGAGGGGTTAAAGATTATCCTGTAGATCTTGGAAAGTATAAAAATCAAGTAATTTATTCTCCACATGATTATGGTCCAGGGGTATCAGCTCAGTCATGGTTTGAAGGTGATTTTACTAAGGATTCATTGATTAAGGATGTATGGCGTGATAACTGGTTTTACATTAAAGAAAAGAATATAGCACCAGTTCTAATAGGAGAATGGGGTGGAAACCTTGATGGTGGAAAGAATGAAAAATGGATGAAAGAGTTAGCTGACTTAATTAAGGAAAATAATTTAAATCATACATTCTGGTGTGTTAATGCAAACTCAGGAGATACTGGTGGAATACTTGGCTATGATTTTAAAACAGTTGATACAGCAAAGATGGCATTAGTTAAGCCTACATTATGGCAGGATGAAAGTACAGGAAAATGCATAGGATTAGATCATAAGGTTAATTTAGGAAAATATGGAACGCATGTGAATGGAGAGGTTCCTGAACCAGCGTTACTTGGAGATGTTAATGGAGATGGGGAAATAACAATGGCAGATGGTATAGATCTTAAAAAGTTTTTGTTAAATCCTAATTATAAAATTAATGAAAAAAATTCAGATATTAATAAAGATGGAGAAATAGATATCAGTGATTTATTTGCACTTTATGATCTACTATAAACTATGGTGAAAAATTAATTTGACAAAATAATTATATTAATATATCATGAAGTAAATTAATATTTTATTGGCAGTGATAAAGAGGAGTAAGAACCCAAAAGTATTTAAGAGAGAGGGATTAGGTGAAAGCCCTTATATGGAAGGTTTTGAAGGTAGCTTTTGAGCTTCCTTAGTGAAATTTTTTAGTAGCTAAGGACGGTTTTTCTAAACCGTTATTTAAATAAGAGCCTATAATAGTTCTAATTTACTATAGTAGGAATAAAGGTGGTACCGCGAGTCTTCGTCCTTTTTAGGATTAAGGCTCTTTTTATTTTGCAAAGATAAAGATAAGGAGAAATAAATATGGAAGAAAACAAAAATTTATCAACTACATATGATCCAAAAGATTTTGAAGAGAGAATATATAAAACTTGGGAAGAGAAAAAGTATTTTACTCCAGTTGTAGATAAGAGTAAAAAGCCTTATTCAATAGTTATGCCACCACCAAATATAACAGGTAAACTTCACTTAGGGCATGCTCTTGATAATACACTTCAAGATATGCTTATAAGATTTAAGAGAATGCAAGGTTATTGTACTTTATGGGTTCCAGGTGAAGACCACGCTTCAATAGCAACAGAAGTTAAAGTTGCAAACGAACTTGCTAAAAAAGGTCTTGATAAGAAAGAAATGGGAAGAGAAGCATTCTTAGAAAAAGTTTGGGAATGGACTGATGAATATAGAGAGAGAATAAGAACTCAATTAAAGAAGGTTGGAGTATCAGCTGACTTTACAAGAGAAGCTTTCACAATGGATGATAATCTAGATAAAGCTGTTAAACATGTCTTTGTTAAATTATATAATGAAGGTTTAATTTATCAAGGAAATAGAATAACTAACTGGTGTCCTCATTGTCAAACAGCTCTTTCTGATGCTGAAATTGAATATGAAGAACAAGCAGGTCATTTTTGGCATATTAACTATCCACTAGCTGATGGTTCTGGTGTTTTAGAAATCGCAACTACTAGACCTGAAACATTACTAGGTGATAGTGGAGTTGCCGTTAATCCAAATGATGAAAGATATAAGCATCTTATAGGGAAAACTGTAATTTTACCATTAGTAAATAGGGAAATCCCTATAGTTGGCGATGAATATGTTGATTTAGAGTTTGGAACTGGTGCAGTTAAGATGACACCAGCTCATGATCCTAATGATTTTGAAGTAGGGAAAAGACATAACCTTGAAATTATAAGAGTTATGGATGATAAGGGAATTATCAATAAACTTGGTGGAAAGTATGAAGGGCTTGATAGGTATGAAGCAAGAAAAGCTATTGTAAAAGATTTAGAAGAAGCAGGATTGTTAGTAAAGGTTAAAGACCATGCTCATAATGTTGGTACTCATGATAGATGTGGTACTACTGTAGAGCCTATAATTTCTAAGCAATGGTATGTTAAGATGGAATCTTTAGCAAAGCCTGCTATAGAAGTAGTTAAAAATAAGAAAACTAAGTTTGTTCCTGAAAGATTTGAAAAGACTTATTTTAATTGGATGGAGAACATTCAAGATTGGTGTATTTCAAGACAATTATGGTGGGGACATAGAATCCCAGTTTTCTATTGTAAAGATTGCAACGAAATGATGGTATTAGAAGATGCACCTACAGCATGTACAAAGTGTGGATCTATTAATATAGAACAAGATAAGGATGTATTAGATACTTGGTTTTCATCAGCACTTTGGCCTTTCTCAACACTTGGTTGGCCAAATAAGACAGAAGACTTAGATTTCTTCTATCCAACAAGCACTCTAGTTACTGGATATGATATTATATTCTTCTGGGTTGCTAGAATGATTTTCTCAGGACTTCATAACATGGATGAAACTCCTTTTGATACAGTATTAATTCACGGTATTATTAGAGATTCAGAAGGAAGAAAGATGAGTAAGTCTTTAGGAAATGGTGTTGATCCTTTAGATGTTATAGATAGTTATGGAGCTGATGCTTTAAGATATATGTTGGTATCTGGTAATGCTCCGGGAAATGATATAAGATATTATCCAGAAAAAGTAGAATCAGCTAGAAACTTTGCTAATAAGATTTGGAACGCTTCAAGATTTGTTATGATGAATCTTGATAAAGATATAATGAATAAATACAAAGACTGTACTGAATATTCATTAGCTGATAAGTGGATATTATCAGAAATGAATAACTTAATCAGTGAAGTTACAGAAAATATGGATAAGTTTGAGCTTGGAATAGCTATACAAAAAGTTTATGACTTTATGTGGACTGAATTCTGTGACTGGTATATAGAGCTTGTAAAACCAGTATTCTATGGTGAAGATGAAAAGGCTAAAGGTGTAGTTTATAATGTTTTAAATAAAGTTTTAATTACGGGATTAAAATTATTACATCCAGTAATGCCATTTATAACAGAAGAGATCTTTACTCACTTAAGTGATGAAGAGACAATTACAACTTCAGCATGGCCAGAATTTGAAGAATCATTAGTTGATAAAAATGCTGAAGAAGAAATGGCATATATAATAGAAGCAATTAAAGGACTTAGAAATGTAAGAGCTGAAATGAATGTTCCACCTTCAAGAAAGGCAAAAGTTATTTGTTATATTGGAGAAGAAGCTAAGGAAGCATTTAAGTCAGGAGTAGTTTATATTGAAAAGCTTGCATCAGCTTCAGAGGTTGAGTTTATAGATAACAAGAATGAAGTTCCAGAAAATGCAGTATCCTTAGTAGTTAAAGGTGGAGAATTATTTATGCCTCTTCTAGATTTAGTAGATAAGGAAAAGGAACTTGAAAGATTAAACAAGGAAGTTAAAAAGCTCAATGGTGAAATAGAAAGAATTGATAAAAAGCTAGGGAATCAAGGATTTGTTGCTAAAGCCCCTCAAGCAGTGGTAGATGGAGAAAAAGCTAAGAGAGAAAAGTATGTTGAAATGCTTGAAGCTGTTGAAGCGAGAATAAAGGCTTTAGGATAAGTATATTGTTTTCAAATATTAATATTATCTGTAGGAAAACAACTAGCTATAGAGAAATATTTAGTTATGTGAAATTATAAGGCAGTCCCATTGGGCTGCTTTATTTATATGTGGAAAATGTAGAGAATTTAAATACTAATGAGTACTAATAAAGTTGAAAGATTGTTTGCTATTACATATATTGGGAAAAATTTGAGGTTAATATTAAACTAATCATAAGATAATTTGGATTAAAATCCAGTAATATCTAGTTAAAATTTAATATCTATTGTATAATAAATAGAATACATTAAGAGAAATAGGGGGAGAAGTTTTGTTAGAAGTAAAAAATCTTACTAAGAAATTTAAAGATGCAACTGTTGTTGATAATCTGTCCTTTGAAGTAAAGGAAGGAGAAGTAGTTGGACTTTTAGGTGAAAATGGTGCAGGAAAAACTACAACTCTTAGAATGATTTCAACTATGTTAAAAATTACTTCAGGAGAAGTTATTGTTAATGATTTAAGTGCTACAAATCAAGGAAATAAGGTAAGAGGAGAAATTGGGATATTATTTGGAGGAGATGTAGGACTTTATGATAGATTAAGTGCAAGAGAAAATATAAAGTATTTTGCTAATCTATTTGGAATGAGTGATGACGAGGCAAATAAGAGAATTGATGATTTGGCTAGTGAATTTGGAATGATAGAGTATATTAATAAAAAAGTTGGTAAGTTTTCAAGGGGAATGAAACAAAAAGTATCTATTGCCCGTTCAATTGTTCATAATCCATCGGTTATGCTATTTGATGAACCATGTACAGGCTTAGATGTAAGAGCAACTAGGATAATTCATGATTTTATAAGAAAATGCCAAGATGATAAAAAAGTTATACTATTTTCAAGTCACTCAATGACTGAAGTAGAAAAGCTTTGTGACAGAGTAATAATAATCCACAAGGGAAAATTGTTAGAGAATTCAACGATAAAAGAACTTAAAGAAAAGTATAGTAATCAAGATTTGGAAGATGTGTTCTTTTCATTAATTGGAGGTGATTCCAATGAATAATTTCATAACTGTATTAAAAAAAGAATTAACAGATATATTAAGAGATAGAAAAACCATTGCCTTTACTATTATATTACCTATATTAATTTACCCAATAATGTTTAAAGTTATGGGCTCAACAATGCAAAAGAGCTCTAAAGATGCAGAAAAAGAAATAAGAGTTGTTATTGAAGGAGATAAGGAATCTAGTTTAGTTGAGGTTCTAAAAACTCAAGATAATATAACGATAGAAGATGTGGAGAATCCTTCAAAAGCATTAAAAGATGGTGAAATAGAATTAATAGTTAATTTGCCACATAATATAGATGATAATATAGCTGAAAAGAAATCAAATAATATAGAATTGTTAGTAGATGACCAATCAGATAAATCTACAATTGCAGCTGGAATGGTAAATACTCTTTTTGAAGGGTATAGCAAGCAGATAGTTGAGCAAAGATTAAATGAGGTGGGGATAAATTCCTCTATACTTACACCATTTACGGTAGAACAAAAATCAGGGATAAGCGAAGATGGAAAGATGAATTCAGTAGCTAATATGCTTATGGGAATGCTACCTGCAATGATAGTAATATTACTTCTTACACCTACTATGGGCTTGGCAGCTGATATGGGTGCAGGAGAAAAAGAAAGAGGAACTTTTGAACCTTTGTTATCAACATCAGGAAATAGAAGTTCGCTTTTATGGGGAAAGATTGCTAGTATGGCTCTTATCGCTGTAGTTGCATTAATTGCCAGCATGTCATCTCTGTTTGTATCATTCAAGGGATATATTTCGTCAGTAGCTGGTACAGAAATATCTTTTGATATAAATTCAAAAGCAATAGCATTGATAATATTATTTTCATTATTTATAATAATAGCTATTTGTACTTTACAAATAGGAATAAGTATATATGCAAGATCAACAAAGGAAGCAAATACATACCTTTCAGGGTTAATGGTTCCTATGATGTTACTTGTATTTGTTCCAATGTATATGAATGTAAAAAATATACAAGAGGTGTTTTTCCATGTACCATTAGTAAATGCAGTTTGTGTTATGAAGGAATTCTTATTTGGAATATATAATCTTCAGCATATAGCAATAGTTATAGGTTGGCATATAGTATATATTATAGCTATAGTTTCTGTTACAAGGTACATGTTCTCAAGGGAAGAAGTTATATTTAGAAGTTAAATTAAAAATATTAAGTTTGGAGATTCCAACTCATAATAAAATGAGTTGGAATTTTTTTTGGATTATGGATTAAATATCGATAGTTGTATTTAAAAAGCTAAGATGGTAATATATTAAAAGAATGGAGGGGTAATAGTGACAAATTTAACCAAAGAAATAGTTTTTGTTACAAATACAAGCAGTAATAAAAATTATTTAGTTACAAACTTTAACGCTTTAGAATTAATTGATTTTCAAATTGAAATGGTAAATAGAAATGTGGATGGTGGCTTTTTACCTATTGAGAAGAGACAATTTAATTCAGAAATTCAATTGTATTATGAGACTACATCTCTAATTCCAATTGATAGTTATTTTAGGATGAATAGAATATCAAGAAAGAATTTTTTGGATATTGTAAAAAATTTGTGTGGGACATTAGTCAAATCAGAAGAACAATATTTGTCCGTTAATAATTATGTTTTGGATCTTGATAAGATATATATATCTAAGGAAAACTTACAAGTTAAGTATATCTACATCCCAATTGAAAAAAATTACAACTTAAACGTTAATGATAAGTTTAAGAATATGATTAAAGATATAATAGTAGATTATGCAAATATTGACGATACTTATTCAGATCATTATCTTCAGAAAATGTTGAATTTCTTAAAGAGAGAAAAGACTACTATAAAGGAATTTTACGATTTTTTCTTAAGTAATGTCTGTAAAGATATGGGTACCATCCTAAATGAACAAAACAATATGCAAGGTAATATAGGGAGAGATAGAAGTTTCGTTCAACAACCTAATATAATGGGACAAAATCTAAATAATAATCCAATGCAAACAAACAATAATCCTGTGCAAATGAATAACAATCAGTTTAAACCATCAAATAATTTGAAGAAAAGTAAAGCTGATTTAAGTGAAAAGGTAGAGGTTAAAGAAGTATACAAAACAGTAAACATAATAATAAGCATTGTTATGGTTGTGGTTACAGCATGCTTAGCAGTTTTGGCATTTATAGCATTAGAGGATATTTCACAAAAATTAGGAGTAGTTTTAATAATTGGAGTACTAGATTTTCTTGCTTTAAGAAACTTATTAGATAAGAAAAAGAAGATCAAGGTAAAAGTAAAGATAAAAGAACCAAAGAAAAAAGAGGAGATAAAGAAAAATAAAACTGTTCAAAATAATATGAGTAATGGAAATGTTAATAACAATATGAACATGAATAATGGCGTTTCAAGTAACAACGTGAGCAATAATAATGGAAATATAAACAATGGGATGCCAAATAATAATGTTAACACTTCTGTGAATACTAATAATAACTTTATGAATAATACTACAAATACTAGTACTAGTAATAATTTTAATATGCAAGCTAACAATAATATGAATTACAATATGCAAAATATTAATAATAGCTCTACTGGAGTAAATATGAATAGTTCTAATGTGAAAGAAATACCTAAAAATGACTCTACAGAAAATTATGATGATGAAACAGTATTGCTTACAACAAGTGAACCTTATCTTTTAGTAAATAGTTCAGGAAAATCTGAAAAAATATACATAAATACTAGAAGGTTCAGACTAGGAAGGTTATCTACACAAGTAGATTATGCTATATTAAACAAAGCTGTAGGTAAAATTCATGCAGAAATAATTAATCAAAAGGGAATGTACTACATAGTTGATTTGAATTCAAAAAATGGAACCTTTATCAATAAAAAAAGGATAATTAGCAATAGTCCTCAGCCATTAAAAGATAAAGATGAAATTATGCTAGCAGACTCAGTATATACATTTAGATTATATTAAAAAGAATTATAAAAGCGAGGTGATTAATTATGGCAAAGATAAGTATAGCAATAGTAGATGCAGATGATAGATATATGCAAGGAGTAAGTGATTACTTTAATAATAATTATTCCGAAAGATTTACAGTTAGTTGTTTTTCGAATAAAGATTATCTATTAGAATTTTTAAAAACTAAGAAAAAATTCGATATAGTAATAATTAATAAAGACATGTATTTTGAAGAGTTAACAACTTACAATATAAAAACAAAAGTTATATTTAGTGATTTTGAAGAACAAGGTGAAATTGATGGCTATCCTATAATCAATAAATATATTTCAGGACAAGCTCTTCATGATAGTCTTATTAAGGCTTATACTGAACAGAATTCTGATGAATTAGAAAAGTTATCGGTTACTAATACAGAAAGTAAGATTATTACGGTCTATTCTCCAATAGGAGGGATTGGAAAAACAACTGTAGCAGTTAATTTAGCTAAGGAGTTAGCGGCTAATGGAAATAGTGTGTTATATTTAAATCTTGAAGATGTTCAAACTACCGATTTATATTTTAATTCAATGAAAGAAACTACATTATCTGATTTAATATTTGCTATTAAAGAAAAAAAGAAGGACATTAAAGGAGATATAGTAAGTTTTGTAAGTAAGGATGAGAATTCAGGAGTATATTTCTATAAGGCAATTGACAGTATGCTAGATATTGAAGATATGGATAAAAAGGATGTTAAAGTTCTTTTAGAAAATCTTATAGAAGTACAGATGTTTAACACAATTATTATAGATACATCATCAAAATATAATTTACAATATAGAGTTTTATTAAACAATTCAGATGCTATAATAGTTCCATTTGGTATGGATAATGTTTCTACAGAAAAATTAAATACATTTATAAATAATGTTACTGATTTAGAAAAGTATACATTCTTAATAAATAAATCAATAAATAATCTAGAGTATATGGTGCCGGAAGCTCTACAAAGAGAAAATAAAAGTGTAGAAGGTGGAATACCCTATGATATGAATATGCAATTTAATTATGCTATGGAATCAAATGCTACTATGGTTATGAAGCAAATATTACAAAGCTTAATAGTTAAATTAAATTTAGTTTAGGTGATAAGATGAAAGAAGAATTAAAGCAACAAATAATCGATGAAGTTAATTCTATGATAAGGGATGATAGATTCATTCAACAAGATTTATCAGATGAAGATGCTAGAGACGTTATATCAAAAGAAGTGTTTCAAAAAACAAAAAGTTATGCCGTTAGCGTTTCAGAAAAGATAGAATTAGTTAATACGGTATATAACTCTATTAGAAAATTAGATGTATTACAACCTTTAGTAGATGATAAAGATATTACAGAAATTATGATTAATGGTCATAAAAATATCTTTGTAGAAAAGGATGGGGAAGTAATCCAAGTAAAGACTGTATTTGAAGATCAGAAAAAGCTAGAAAACTTAATTCAAAAGATAGTTTCTGATGTTAACAGAGTAGTTAATGAATCGTCTCCAATAGTAGATGCAAGATTAAAGGATGGTTCAAGAGTTAATGTGGTATTACCACCTATATCTTTATGCGGTCCTATTGTAACAATAAGAAAGTTCCCAGAAGACCCGATGACAGTAGAAAAGTTAATAAGGTATGGTTCAATAACACCAGATGTTGCAAAGCTATTGCAAAACTTTGTATTAGCAAAATATAATGTGTTCATAAGTGGTGGTACTGGATCAGGTAAAACAACATTTTTAAATGCTTTATCTAATTTCATTCCAAGGGATGAAAGAGTTATAACTATTGAAGACTCAGCAGAATTACAAATTGAAAATGTAGACAATATAGTAAGACTTGAAACTAGAAATGCCAATACGGAAGGTAAGGGTGAAATATCTATTAGAGATTTAATAAAATCTTCACTTAGAATGAGGCCTGATAGAATTGTTGTAGGAGAAGTAAGAGGAGCGGAAGCTTTAGACATGTTGCAGGCAATGAATACAGGGCATGATGGTTCTTTATCAACAGGACATGCCAATTCTACAAAAGATATGTTAAGTAGACTTGAAACAATGGTTCTTACGGGAGTAAATTTCCCAATTCAAGCTATTAGACAACAAATATCATCAGCTCTAGATATTATAGTACATCTAGGAAGACTTAGAGATAGAAGTAGAAAGGTCTTAGAAATTGCGGAAGTGCTAGGAATAGATGATGATGGAAATATAAAACTAAATCCTCTTTATGTGTTTAAAGAAGAGGGAGAAACAGAAAGTGGAAAAATCATTGGAAGTCTTGTTAGGACTGAAAATGAATTAGTAAATAAGGAAAAACTGTCTATGGCAGGAATACATATAAATGTATAAAATAAATTAAACAATTAAAAACCTATTTTATTGAAATTTTAGTTAGCTTTACATATATTGTATCTCTAAAACAATATTGATTTAACTAAATATATTGAAATAGGGGGTAAAGAATGAAAACGAAATTCTTGATAGGAATAATTGCTATTATAGCAGTTATATTAGTAATATCAGTGATATTAATCGTGATTATAAAAAAACGACGCAATTATGAAGTTATAGAAATTGAAGATGAAGTAATTAATAAAGATGAAAAAAATAGGGTGAAAGAGAACAAATCTAAAGGAATAAAAGAAAAGAAGAAAAAAGAAGGACCAGGTATATTGCCAAACTATAGTTACTATAAGATGAGTGTGAAAGAATTTATCCTATGGGGACTTTTGGGAATGGCGGTTGCTTTTGCTGTTGGATATGTATTTTATCAAAGTGTAGCATGGGCAGCTATAATATCACTTGCAGGTTTATTTTATCCAAAGATGAAAACTAAGGATCTAATAAACACTAGAAAGGTAAAGCTATTGCTTCAATTCAAGGAAGCATTATATGCTTTATCATCATCATTATCAGCAGGTAAATCTGTTCCTATGGCATTTAAAGATTGTTATAATGATTTAAAGCTTATGTATGAAGAAACATCTGACTGTTATATCTTAGATGAACTTCAATTTATCATAAGAAGGATAGACAGAAATGAAACAATTGAAGATGCATTAGCTGATTTTGCAGAGAGAAGTGCTTTAGATGATGTTCAAACCTTTGCATATATATTTACTACGTGTACAAGAACAGGAGGAAACCTTAAAGAGGTCATAAGAAATTCCTCTCAAATTATTGGAGATAAAATTGAAATCAAGCAAGATATAAATGTACTGGTTTCAGGAAAGAAGTTTGAACAAAAAATTCTTTCTCTAATACCAGTGGTGTTAGTTGCTTTCTTATATATGAGTGCTCCAGATTTTATGGCACCATTAAAGTCAATTAGTGGAAGAATGATAACTACAGTGTCCATAATACTTATACTTATAGGTAATCTTTGGGCTAAGAAAATAATGAAGATAGAGGTGTAGTATGTTAGCAGGAATACCATTTGTTGCGGTTTTAATTTTAATAGTATTATTATTTTTGCTTGGTTCCAGTAAAGGTTACAAAAAGGAACTAGGTAGTATAGATAAAAATCAATATCCACTTAAAGATTTTCTTCCAGTAGGACTATTTATTGTTGATAGTATAGGAATTGGGAGATTTAAAAATATAAATAGAGAACCTTATTCAAAGATGATGTCTATCTATGGAGTAGAAGCTAGTGATAATTTTAGGGTATATGAAGCAAATAAGTGTTTATATATGTTAGTTGGCTGGCTTGCTGTTTATTTGTTAATGTTTACTAATAGGGAATTTTCTGCTGCTATGACAGCTTTAGGACCATTAGCTTCGATTTTAGTGTTTTTCTTATTGGACTCAAATTTAAATAAGGATTTTGAAAAGAGAAGTTTAAAAATAAAATATGATTTTCCAGAGTTTTTAAGTAAATTAACTCTTTTAATAAATGCAGGACTAACAGTAGAAGGTGCTTTTACTAGAATAGTAGAAGGTAATAAAGAAGATACGGTACTTTATTACGAAATGAAAAAAACATTGTTAGATTTAAAAGGGCAAAAGGGCATGGAAGAAGCTTTAAAAGGACTATCTAGAAGGACTAAGGTAAAGGAAATAACAAAGTTTGCAAGTATAGTTACTCAAAGTATGATAAGAGGTTCTAGTGATATAGTAATAGTATTAAATAAATTGTCATTTGAGTGCTGGGAATCTAGAAAGAATGTGGCTAAGCAAAAGGGAGAGGAAGCATCAACAAAATTACTTTTCCCAATGATGTTAATGCTAGTAGCTGTATTTTTGTTAATAATGACTCCAGCTGCACTTCAAATAGCTAATTTTTAAAGTGAATTAAAATATGAAATAGAAAAATCTATTTCATATTTTTTGTGCTTTTTTTAGATGAATTTAAAAAGCGATAAAAAAAACCAAAACTTATACCAGTATATGCCAAAACGGGACTAAAGTCCTGAAAAAATACTATATAAGGTCCTATTTACAAATATTATCACAGAAACTACAATTTATTAAGGAGATACAATATGTGATGAAGTTTATAAGAATTTCATACAAAATAATAATGATTTAACAAGTAGGGGGATAAAGATGAATAACTTAAAAAGATTTATTACAGAAGAAGAAGGAATGGGTACAGTTGAATTGGTGCTAATAATAGTTGTTTTAATAGCCTTAGTATTATTATTTAAGGACGCTATAATTGCATTTGTTAATAAAGTTTTGGGTAGTATCAGTAGTAACGGCGACAAGGTTATGGCTCCTAAGTAAAGGACTATAAAATATTATGATTGAGATTAGTAAAAAAACGAGCAATAAAAAAGGAAGCTTAACAGTTGAAATGGCGTTAGTATTCCCGTTTATATTTGTCTTTGTAATATTTATATGTTTTGCTGCTTCTATGATTTACAATAGGACAACAGCAAATTCAATTGCAAATAAGAACTTAGACAAAGCTGCAATTTACTGGCTTAAAAGTAATATAGATTTTCAAACTGGTGAATATATATCTGCAGATTCAGATATATATTCATCTTTGTATGATTTTAAAGCTGATCAAAAGAAAGAATCCTTAAGCGTAGCCTTAGATAAGGACATCCATTCTTTCTTGTTAGCTAAAAATGTTAAGATAAGCACAAATGTTACAAGTAAAAACTATGTTATTTTTAGAAAGTTAAAAGTTGATGTAAATATTGATTATGGAACTCCTTTTAAAGGTATATTTAAGTTAATAGGAATTAACAAACCGATAGTAGATACATTTCAAATAGATGCAGTGATTAATAATCCAGTAGAGTTTACTAGAAATGTTGATATAGCATTAGAAATATATAAGGAACTATGCTATAGATTGAATAAAGATAATGCACTAGAAGAATTTAAAGGTAAGTTAGATGCAATAAAGGGAACCATCGATAATTTTGACCAGTTTGCAAAGGGGAATTAAGGGATGAAATATGAAAAATAGTAAAGGATCTATAACCATCTACTTAAGTTTAATAATCGTAATTATAATTGTATTTATTGGTGGATTGGTAGATGGGTCAAGAATGAGAACTGCTGATACCCAAGTAAATAGGGCAGTTGATAATGGTACAAAATCTGTACTAGCTTCCTATAATAGAGATTTAAAAGATAAGTATGGACTTTTTGCTTATAGTGGTGATGAATCTAGCATGCAAGACACAGTAACAAGTGTTACTAAGGATAACTTATTGTCTCCTGGAGATGGATATGTTGATCTTTATGATTACAAATTAGATGAATTAAACATAAATATGAAAGGGCCATTAACACAGCCAGAGGTCATTAAAGAACAGATATTACAAAATATGAAATATAGAGCTCCTATAAACTTAATGGAAAATATAATTCAAAAATTAAGTTTATTTAAGGATATGAACAAATACAGTGATGTCCTAAAGAAGAAGGAGAAACTAGACCAAAAGGTTAAGGATATTGATAAGAAGTTTAAATCAGTAGATGAACAAGGAAAAAAGATACAGGATTTAATTAAAAAGATAAAACAGTATGACAACGAAGATAATAGAAAAGATGTTACATATCAATTTTCTGATATAAAGGCTTTCTTACATTTATCTATGATACTAGATGCTGTTGAAAAATATGAAGATAAAAAGCAAGAAGAGAATCCTAAGTATGAACCAATTAATCTAAGTAATTTAAGAAGTATCATTAGTAAGGGAAAAAGAGATTGTAGTAAGCAAATTGAAGAAGATGTTAAACAGCTTAAAGAAGCATTAGAGGAATTTTTAAAGGACTCGAAGGTAGCTAAGGAAGCTGTTGATAATGCTAGAGATGTATATGAACAATATAAATCTAGTTTAGAAAATACTGAGACTAGTGCGAACAAGGGCACAATGACCAATAATGGTTTGGGAGAGAGCGTAGATGCTATAAATGAAGGGTTTAAAAAAGAATCAAAAACTTACGATGCCATATTTGGTGATAAAAACAACTTAGATGAAAATATCAAACGTGCTGAAAACAATAAAGAAGCAATTGATGAAATACAAAAACAAATGGAGAACTATGATAAATTCCGTGGCAGTGATTATAATGAACATGAGGTCGATAGAAATGTCATAGGAGAAATAAAGCAGTTAAGTAGGAAGAATGATTATGCTTCAGTAATTGACTTTTACAATAGTAAAAATAGTATGAGAGATACTAAGAGAAGACTAGATATTCCTAGTGAACTTACAGATATTCAAGATGCTATAAGTAACTCTGTTAATAAGCTACAAGAATTATTAGAAACACCGCCTCAAGAAAAGCCTGAAGATGCTACAGGGAAAAAACAAAAGGCTGGAGAAAACTTAAAGGATAAAAAGGAAGAGAGTGTAGATAATGATCCTAACTTATCAGAAAAAAGTATAGCACAATATTCATCTATATTACCTTCTAAAAATATTAATACTAAAGATTTTATCAAGTTTGATAAAAATAGAGATAGTGCTATTTCTGGAGATGGTAATTCTAATATAGAAAGATCATTAGATGCCATGGATGTCTTAGCAGGAGTGGAAAACGCTCTAGACAGTATTAGGGATAAGGTATATTTAAATGAATATGTAATGACTAGGCTTAAAGATAGAGTTGTAGGTGAATCGCCAGAATTAGCTAAGAACAGAGTTCCTAAGATGGTTGATTTTGATACACAGTTAGATTATGAAATTGAATATATTTTAGCAGGAAATCTTGATGATAAGAGTAATAGTGATAATGTTTGGTGGAAAATCTATGCTTGTAGAGTTTTAGCAAATGCTATATCTATTAGAGGTATAGATGATTGTACTCGAAGAATTAGGGATATGGCGCTATTAACCCAAGCAACTCTGGCGGTATTTGGAATACCTTCTAACTTGACTTTTCTTAAGGCTATATATACAGCAGGATGGGTAGCAGCTGAGAGTAAGGCAGATCTTGATCTTTTAGTAGGAGGTCATAAAGTGCCTTTATATAAGAGAGATTTTAAACATTGGGCAACACAAAATGTTCTAGAAATAGATGAACCAGTTAAACAAACATTTGATTCACCTGAGAGTACAGCAGATAAGTTATTAAGTACAGTGTACAGTGATTATTTAAGACTATTTTTATTATTACAATCTCAAGAAACTACATTAGCTAGAACAGAAGATATAATACAAGTAAATATGAAAAAAGAAAATGAAGATTTTGATTTATCAAAAGCTATGACACAAATTAATGTAACTGGTACAGCAAGTATTAAATATATGTTTTTTAATCTTCCCATGATGTTTGAGGAAAATAGGAAAAGTGGAAGATATGAAATAAAGATTAAAAAGTCATTAAGTTTTTAAGGAGGAATAAAGATGAGAAAGAAAAGAATAATAGCAATAATAATGTCATTAACATTAGCATTTAGTGTAGTAGGGTGTGGTAAAAGTAATAGTGGAAACACATCATCAACAGAAACTACTACAAAAGAAGAAAGCACTTCAGATTCAAAAGATGGATTTAAGAAAATAGAGCCTACACAAAAAAATGTCTTTGACTTAGGTGCAAAGCAGACAAAAGAAATTAAGACCATTTTAGATAAATATGGAGTGAAAACAGCATATAATAGTGAAAAAAATACAAGTGTTCCTATACATATAGCAAAAGATGAAAATGATTGTGCGTATCAAGGAGGAAAAGGTTACACTATTAGTACAACTGGAGATGTGAAGCTTAATGATGGTGGAGAACATGAGTATCAAATACTTTACAATGCATATGAAAGTAAAAAAACAGATGGACCAGAGTATTTATATCAAATCACATTTGACTATCCAACAACAGAACAGTTTAAATTAGATAACTTTAAGATGTTTAAAGAATTAGTACAAGAAGTACAAGGTAGTGATTATGATTTTGCATCATTAGATAAATGGATGTCCGAACATATTAGAAAGATACAATCGGGAGAAAAGGAAGGAGCATCAGCAAGGGATGTAGGTTCATTCCATGAAGGTATAGAAGGTGGAGACAAAAGAGCTGGTAAAAATACAAATATGGTAATATTTAGTTTTTCACTAAGAAAATAATATAAAACTTAATACAGCATTTGATTATATGCAGGTGCTGTATTAAGATGTTTTAACTACTTTACATAAACAAGGGGTAAGGGATGAAAAAGAAAAGGATTTTAGCAATAATAATGTCGTTAACATTAGCATTTAGTGTAGTAGGGTGTGGTAAAAGTAATAGTGGAAACACATCATCAACAGAAACTACTACAAAGGAAGAAAATACTTCGGATTCAAAAGATGAATTTAAGAAAATAGAGCCTACACAAAAAAATGTCTTTGATTTAGGTGGAAAGCAGACAAAAGAGATTAAGGATATTTTGGAAAAGTATGGAGTAAAAACAGAATTTAATAATGAAAATAATACAAGTGTTCCTGTACACGTAGCTAAAGACGAAAATGATTGTTCGCTTCAAGGAGGAAAAGGTTACAATATATCAACAACTGGAGATGTGAAGCTTAATGATGGTGGAGAACATGAGTATCAAATACTTTATAATGCATATGAAAGTAAAAATACATATGGACCACTTTATTTATATCAAATAACAATTGATTATCCAACAACAGAAGAGTTTAAATTAGATAACTTTAAGATGTTTAAAGAATTAGTACAAGAAGTACAAGGTAGCGATTATGATTTTGCCTCGTTAGATAAATGGATGTCAGAACATATTAAGAAGATACAAGCAAAAGAAAAACAAGGGGCATCAGCAAGGGATGTAGGCTCATTTCATGAAGGTATTGAAGGTGGGCGTAAAAGAGCTGGTAAAAACACAAATATGATAATATTTAGTTTTTCACTAAGAAAATAATATAAAACTTAATACAGCATTTGATTATATGAGTGCTGTATTAAGATGTTCTAACTACTTTAGATAAACAAGGGGTAAGGGATGAAAAAGAAAAGGATTTTAGCAATAATAATGTCGTTAACATTAGCATTTAGTGTAGTAGGGTGTGGTAAAAGTAATAGTGGAAACACTTCATCAACAGAAGCTACAACAAAGGAAGATAGTTCTTCTTCAGATTCAAAAGATGGATTTAAAAAGATAGAAAATACAGAAAAAAATGTTCTTGAATTAGGAGCAAAACAAACAAAAGAAATAAAGGCTATACTTGAAAAGTATGGAATAAAGACTGCGTATAATGGAGAACATAATACCAATGTTCCAATACACATTGCAAAGGATGAAAATGATTGTTCTTACGATGCTACTAAAGGGTACAATATATCAACAACTGGCGATGTAAAGATTAATGATGGTGGAGAACATGAATATCAAATACTTCATAATGCATATGTGGATAAGGAAAATAATAATGAAGTACGTTATTTATATCAAATAACAATTGACTATCCAACAACTGAAGAGTTTAAATTAGACAACTTTAAAATGTTTAAAGAATTAGTACAAGAAGTACAAGGTAGTGATTATGATTTTGCTTCATTAGATAAATGGATGTCAGAGCATATTAAGAAGATACAATCAAAGGAAAAACAAGGAGCATCAGCAAGGGACGTAGGTTCATTCCATGAGGGTATAGAAGGCGGAAGTAAAAGAGCTGGTAAAAACACAAATATGATAATATTTAGTTTTTCACTAAGAAAATAATATGAAACTTAATACAGCATTTGATTATATGCAGGTGCTGTATTAAGATGTTTTAACTACTTTACATAAACAAGGGGTAAGGGATGAAAAAGAAAAGGATTTTAGCAATAATAATGTCGTTAACATTAGCATTTAGTGTAGTAGGGTGTGGTAAAAGTAATAGTGGAAACACGTCATCAACAGAAACTACTACAAAGGAAGAAAGCACTTCAGATTCAAAAGATGGATTTAAGAAAATAGAGCCTACACAAAAAAATATTTTTGATTTAGGAGCTAAGCAGACAAAAGAGATTAAGGATATTTTAGAGAAGTATGGAGTTAAGACAGCTTATAATGCAGATAAAAATATGAAAATGCCAGTGCATATAGCTAAAGATGAAAATGATTGTTCACTTGAAGGGGGGAAAGGCTATAGTATAACAACAACTGAAGGTGTAAATCTTAATGATGGTGGAGATCATAGATATTCTATATCTTATAGTGCTTATGAAAGTAAAAATACAGATGGACCACGTTATTTATATCAAATAACAATTGACTATCCAACAACAGAAGAGTTTAAATTGGACAACTTTAAGATGTTTAAAGAATTAGTACAAGAAGTACAAGGTAGTGATTATGATTTTGCCTCATTAGATAAATGGATGTCAGAGCATATTAAGAAGATACAATCGAAAGAAAAACAAGGAGCATCAGCAAGAGACGTAGGTTCATTCCATGAAGGTATAGAAGGTGGAAGCAAAAGAGCTGGCAAAAACACAAATATGATAATATTTAGTTTTTCACTAAGAAAATAATATTAAAATGTTTTAACTACTTTACATAAACTTTACTAAATAAGGTGGAAATGGTGAAAAAGAAAAATATATTAGGGGTATTGCTACTGATTATAGCAACATTTGCAATAGTTAGTTGTAGCAGAGATGAAGCTTATGAATCGGCTTCAAAGAAAAGCACGATAAAAGAAGACAATAATTCGAATTCAAGAATTGGATTCAAATTTGATATAAAGATTAGGTGATTTACGAGGATGTTTAAAAGAAATAAAGGATCTATAACCGTAGAAGCAGCATTAGTAGTGCCAATATTTGCTTTAGCAATGCTTACTTTAGCCTTTATAATGAGGCTTGTATATATTGATGAAACTATGAAAAATTCATTAAGTCATACTGCTAATAATATTAGTGAATATTCATATCTTTATGAAAGATCAGGATTAAAGGATATAGCAAGTTCTGCAAGTACTGCTATGGGGGATTCAGCAGATAAAGTTGAAGAACAAAAAAAGGTAGTTTTAGAAGCACTTTCTAAGTTTAATAAAATACAAACACAAGAAGATGTTCAAATGGGAGATATTGCTGAGATTAATGCACAAATGCAAGGTAATAGTGATTTGGGAAATTTAATGAATACTGTTAAAGATAACCCTGGAAAAGAAGGGATAATGATTTTATGTGCTATAGGTAATTCTTATAAAGATAAAGCTGCAGCAGCAGTTTGTGAGAATATTTCGAAATATTTATTTCTAATGGACTTAGGGAATGATAAGGAATCCTCTGAAGATAAATTAGGTAAGATGAATTTAGTAGATGCTGGTGGCAATAAGGTAT
Organism: Clostridium cibarium; assembly: GCF_014836335.1. Taxonomy (GTDB): domain Bacteria; phylum Bacillota; class Clostridia; order Clostridiales; family Clostridiaceae; genus Clostridium; species Clostridium cibarium. The sequence continues at coordinate 146,109 of NZ_JACSRA010000002.1, read as the reverse complement.
CTAATGTAAAGGACGCTTTAAACTTTGAGGGGACAACCTTTAATAACGGTGAAGATATAGTAATTCAAGTTCAGTATAACGTGAAGGTGCCATTTCCTTTAATATCTAAGAAGGTTTTTCACATGAAACATAAAGCTCGTGTAAAGGCTTGGATCGGAGACAAATGAAGTAATAATTCAAGTGAAGGTGGAGATGGCAAATAAACAAAGGAGGTGGGAACATGTCACCATATTTTCTTCCCATAGGAGCATTAATACTATGGCTTTTCTATGGAGTAATAGAAAGTAGTATAAAAGATAAAAAAATTAATTTTAGCGTTTTGAAGAATAAGTTTACATATTTACAGGGTATTATTCTAGTTATTTTAATAGGGGGATTAACTTATTATGAAGAACCTTGTATAAAATTAATTTTTGATAGTATAGTTACATTCTTATTATTTGCTTTAGCATTAGTTGATATTAAAGAAAAGGTAGTATCAAACAAAGTGATAATTATGTTAGCAGTAGTAAGTGTAGCATCAGTATTTGTAATAAACAAAGATAATTTAATAAACGTTGGTATAGCTTTTTTAGTGATATCAATCGTAGTGTTTTTATTAAGTAAATTTACTAATGAAGCATTAGGTTATGGTGATGCAATTTTATTGTCAATATTATCACTATATTATGGCTTAGATGGAATCTTGATGGTTTTATTTTTAGCTTCATTATTTGTAGCTATTATAGGAGTATTTTATTTAATTAAAAGTTTTAAAAATAGAAAAAAAGAAATGCCTTTTGTGCCATTTATTTTAGTAGCGTGTATTTTGGTAAATGTGTTACAGTAGGAGGTTGTTTTGGAGATTTTTATAAAAGGAATTTTAGTGTTATTGGTGGTTATTTGTTTTGTTACAGATGTTAGAAACAATAAGATATATAATGTGGTATTATTGCCTTTTGTTATAGGTGGACTATTATTGAATTTTATATTTGGAGGTTTAGGTAGAGGAGTGGATTCCTTAATTGGAGGGATTATTCCTATAATAGTATTTGCACCGCTGTTTATATTTAAGATGTTTGGAGCAGGTGATATTAAATTATTTTCAACTATAGGATTTTTAATGGGATGGCAATTTTTATTGAATAATATTATATATTCCTTCATAGCAGGGGGAATTGTATCAATAATACTTATATTAATTAGAAAAAATTTTTTGAAAAGAATTAAGTATCTTTTCAGCTTTTTATTTAATTTAATATTGAGTAAAAGCATGGTAGATTATGAAAAAGGGAATGGAAGATTTCCTTTTGCGGTAGCAATATTACTTGGGACTGTTTCCCAGTTAATAATAGTATATAAATTTATATAGAATGTAAAAATTGAGGAGTGTAATTAATGAACGAAGATATGAAAAATAGAAGTACTATGGAAATATTGACTAAGACGATGCCTATGATCATGGTAAGAATGGGAGCAAATATTCTAAAGGGAGTAATAGCATTCTTAGTATTTGGAATATTTTTTGGTATAGGGGCAGCATTGAGAAAAATGACTCATGGTAGATTTGATCCAACAATATTTACTTTTATAGCAGTAATAGCAGTAATGGCAGTGGTATATTTCATAAATCACTGGGTTATGTATTTAATAAAAGCTGGACATGTTTCTGTAATAGCATATTATATGGCTTATGGATGTTTACCTGAGGAAGGACAAGTTGAGTATGCAAAGAGAACTGTTAAAGAAAACTTTATAACAACTAATGTTGGTTTTGGTTTTGATAGTTTAATTAGAGGTGCTACAAATCAAGGGTTGTCTGTTTTAAATAGAGTAGAAGATTTCTTGGATTTTATTCCTGGGATTGGAACATTCATGTGGATCGTAAAGTTCTTTATTAAGACTGTAACAAATTATGTTGATGAAGCAGTAATGGCATATATTTATATAAAGAATGATGAAAGTAATGTATGGAAAAAGACAGCAGATGGAATAGTACTATATGTACAAAACTGGAAAGCTATTTTTAAAGCTAGTGCTAAGGTTGCAATTGGAGTAGTGGCTATAAAAGCATTTATGTTATTTTTAATAATAGGTTTCTTAACTCCACTTATGCATTCAAAAGGATTTTTTATAGGCATAATAGTAGCTATTTTATTATGGGCAATAATATCTGCTACATTTATTGAACCAGTGGTAGTAATTATTATGATTAAGGATTATATCTATGCTAGTTCTCAATCAGAAGTTTCTTATGACTTATATGGACAAATGCAAGACTGTTCAAGCAAGTTTAAAGAAATTGTTTCAAGATCTATATAAAAGTAATTTAGTACAAGTCAAACGCAAAGGTCATTGCGTTTGACTTATTTTTTTTCTATCTTATAATATAGATATTAATTAAAATGAATAGGATGATAAGTAATGAAATATAAAGAGGCTATGAATTATATAAAACAGGTTGGAAACTTTGGATCAAATTATGGATTAGAGAGAACATATAAATTATTAGAACTACTTGGTAATCCACAGAAAGAACTTAAACTTATACATATAGCAGGCACTAATGGAAAAGGGTCTATTACAGCTATGATAACTTCTCTTCTTAGAGGAAAGGGGTATAAGGTAGGTATGTATACTTCACCATATCTAGAGGAATTTGAAGAAAGAATTCAAATAAATGGTGATAATATACCTAAAGAGAGATTAGGATACTTAATGGATAAGATTAAAATTGCTGTAGATAAGGTTATAGAGGAAGGGTTTAGCCATCCTACTGAATTTGAAATAATAACTTGCTTAATGTTTTTGTACTTCTATGAAGAAAATGTTGATTATGGAGTTATAGAGGTAGGTCTTGGAGGAAGGTTAGACTCTACAAATGTTATTATGCCAATAGTAAGTGTAATAGCATCTATTAGTTTTGATCATACTAATCTACTAGGAAATACACTTTCTGAAATAGCTTGTGAAAAAGCAGGGATAATTAAAAGCAATACTCCAGTAGTAACTTATCCTCAGGAAGAAGAAGCTTATATGGCTATTTATAATAAAGCTAAGGAGATGAATTCTACAATTTATAATGTAGACTACAAGGATGGAGTATTAATAGATATATTAGATGAAAATAAAATCTATCAACATGTACAAGTTAATTTTAAAGAACAGACTATTGATTTAAAATTACCATTACTTGGAGCACATCAAATAACTAATCTTTTAGTAGCCCTTAAGGCATATGAAGTGATTTGTAAAAAGGAAAATTTAGAAATAGTAGAAGAAGAAATAAAAAAATCTATAGAGAAGGTTAAATGGATTGGAAGGTTTGAAATAATGTCTAGGAATCCTTTAATAGTAATAGATGGAGCACATAATATCCAAGGTATAAGTCAATTAAGTGTTAATGTAAAAAAGTATTTGAAATATAAAAATATTTATTTGCTTTTAGGAATATTAGCAGATAAACAAGTAGAAGAAATGGTAAAGGTTATAGCACCTATGGCAAGGAAAGTATATGCTCTTACTCCCCATAGTGATAGAGCAGAACTTGCTGTTGATTTGAAAAAGGTTGCTATGAAGTATAATAGCAATTGTGTTGCTATGGAAGGGTATAATGAAGCTTTGACTCTGGCACTCCAGGAAGCTGATAAAGATGATCTGATTCTTGTAAGTGGCTCCCTTTATATGATAGGAGATATGAGAAAAAAAATAAGAGAGATTTGTAATAAAGTATTATAGCATGAAAAAGGAATATTACCATATATATTCTTAAGAATATAAGAATACAAGAATATAAGAATATAAGAATATGCTGAAAAAATGGCGACTAAGAAAAATACTAAAACAAGCTATCAAAATAGAAGTATTAACTTCTTTATGATAGCTTGTTTTAGTATTTATTTATTTTTCCACTCTTTTAAGGCTTTAGCTAATTGGTCAGGACAAGAAGTACCTTTACCTTTACAGTCAATTCCTTCTAACTTATCTATAGCATCATCAACATTCATACCTTTAATTAATGCTGAGATACCCTGTAAATTACCTGAGCAACCTCTAATGAAGTTTACTTCCTTAATTATGTTGTCTTCAACTTCAAAGTTGATTTCTGTGGAACATGTTCCTTTGGTCTTGTAAGTGTACATAATGCACCCTCCTCCATTGTCTAAGTGTAATTATATTATATGCTTATATTGAAAATAAATAAAGTGAAATATTAACTGAAAGTTGTCCCACTAGTTGGGGTTTCACATATATTATAAGTACAAAAGGTTTTTCTAAAGGGGGTTAAAAAGATGAAATATATTTTTGTATGTAATACAGCTGGTGATACATTAAGTAAAATTAACTTGAAGGATTATTCAGTTGAAAGTCTACCCTTAGAATTAGGAGAAAAGCCTGTTGGACCTCATGGAATTGATTATTATAACGGAAATATTATAACTACAAATAATTATAGCAATAGTATTTCTATTTTTAGTTTAATGGCTAATAAAGAAATAAAGAATATTCACGTAGGTGCTCATCCAAATGATGTAAAGGTATTTAAGGACAAGGCTTATGTGCTTTGTGGCGAATCTAATTCATTGGTTGTAGTAGATTTAAATAAGGAAAGTATGATATGTGAGGTATTTCTTGGAGCTAGAGCATTTCCACACAGTATAGAAATTTATCCAGAAAAAGATATTGCATATATAAGTAATATGGAAGGACACTCTATAACTGTCATAGATTGCTTAAAGAATAGGGCCATAGATAATATAAAAGCACCAGAGTATCCAACAAAGATTTTACTATCTAAGGATAAGAAAAAGTTATACCTTTGTGAAAGTTATCTCGGAATGGACATAGATGGATATATATCTGTAATATCTACAGATAGCAATGAAATAGTTAAACGTATAAAAGTAGGTGGAAGTCCTGTTGATATTTTTGAAGAGGATGAAAGATTATATATTACAAATTTTTCTGAGGGATATTTAAGTATAGTAGATTTAAAAAAAGAGAGAGAAATTAAAAAAATTTTTGTAGGTGGAATGCCTAGAGGGATTATAAAATATAAAGAAGATATTTTTATTGGGAATAATATGAATGGAAAAGTTATAAAACTTAATTTAAAGGAAAGAATAATTAAAACCATAACAGTAGGCAAAGAGCCTAATGCTATGATTCTTGTTGATTATCCTCAGAAAACAGTAGATTAATAATTTTATTATATAAATCAGATGGGTTCTCTTGCCACTTTGAGCAAAGAGAGACAGCTTGTTTTCTTGTAGGAACGGATAATTTTAACTCCATAAGTGTTAAATTATCTTCAAGAGCTTTAAGATCAACTAAAAAACTATCATTTTTTGCTATAGTATAATCACTTTGAATAGTTAATTCTTTTTTTATCAAATCAATCTTATCTTTTATATAATTATCGAATATAGCTATTTTTGAAGGAGAAAGTCTGTCATTAAACAAGGATAGAACATTTTCTCCTTTTTCGGTTAAAATTAAAAGTTTTTTTTCGTTTATATTTTTATAAGATATAAACTTAGATAGTTCAAGCTCACTAATATATTGTTGTAAGGTGAAATAATTTATGAAATTATTTTCAAGAACTATTTCAGTAAGTTGTGTATTAGAAATTGGTGTTTTTAATTCACTTAAAATATATAAAAGTAATAATTTGTTTTCCGCAAGTTCTGCCGAATTTTCAAACATATAACAACCTCCATCTCCTGTGAAAGTATACGAAATTATTATATCATAAAAAGTTGATAAGTGAATATAAATTTAAATATAGAAATAGTAGGAGTCTTAGAGGTGAAATGGAGATGGATTAAGACAATTTTATCTATATTGTTAATATTTGTTTTAATAGGGGCATCATATTTATTCCAAAATGCAAACAAAAAGGTTTCAAGTGAAGTATGTGAACTTCCTATATATTCAGTAAATAAAGAAGAAAAAGTTATAGCTATAAGCTTTGATATAAATTGGGCTGAGAAGGATTACCTTAATAGCATATTAGATATTTTGGATAAATATAATGTAAAAGCAACATTTTTTATAATGGGAGGTTGGGTAAATTATAGTGAGGAAAACTTAACAAAACTAAAGTTAATTCATGAAAGGGGTCATGAAATCGGAAATCATAGTTATAAACATCCAATGTTTAGTAGTATTTCAGAAGCAAGGATGTTAGAAGAACTTAAGAAAACAAGTGAAACTATTGAAAATGCTATAGGTGAAAAGCCAAAACTTTTTAGATTTCCTAGTGGAGATTACAATAAAAAAGCATGTAGAACCGTTTGGTCAGCAGGATATATACCGATTCAATGGGATACAGATTCGGTTGATTGGAGGGAACAGGGAGTTGATGTTGAATATAATAAGGTTAAAAAAAATGTAAAATCAGGATCTATCGTACTTTTTCATAATAATGCTAAATATACTCCTCAAAATCTAGATAGGATTATTAGAGAATTAAAAAGTGAGGGGTATTCTTTTGAAACTGTAGGACGGTTAATTCTATATGAAAATTATTATATAGACGAAAATGGTATCCAATATAGAAAATAATTTCAAATTATATTGAAAACTAATGTTAAAATGTATTATAATGGAAATATGTACTTGTGGGGGTCTTCTTTATTTTGAATTAAGTTATTACCAAGGGAGAGAGGGGTTACAAATGGATAATTTAATGTTAAATAACAAAATATATCTTGAAGGAAAGATAGCATCTGAACTTGAGTTCAGTCATGAAATGTATGGGGAAGGATTTTATAGCTTCAATATTGAGGTTATGAGATTAAGTGATTCAGTAGATTTGTTAAATATTACTGTTTCTGAAAGGTTATTAAGTGAATTAGATTTAACTATTGGAAATGAAGTTATAGTAGAGGGACAACTAAGATCATATAACAAGTTTATGGATGGATCTAATAAACTTATATTAACAGTTTTTGCTAGAAACATAGAACCATGCATTGAAAGAAGTAAGAATCCAAATGAAATTTACTTAGATGGATTTATATGTAAGGAACCTGTATACAGGACAACCCCATTTGGAAGGGAGATAGCTGATGTGTTATTAGCAGTAAATAGAGCATATAATAAGTCGGACTATATTCCAACTATTGCGTGGGGAAGAAATTCTAGATTTTGTCAGACTTTAAGTGTTGGAGATAATATAAGAGTTTGGGGAAGGCTTCAAAGCAGAGAATATCAAAAGAAGATTTCCGAAACTGAAGCAATTAAAAAGATTGCTTATGAAGTGTCTATTTCTAAAATGGAGAAAGTTTCAAAAGAGGATTCAGCGTCACAAGATGAAGCTGGAGCAGTGTAGAATTTGCTATTATATAAATTAAATTAAACTAAACAAAATGAAGTATATAAACCACATAAGAATAAATTAATTAATTTTTAAAAGCAGCTTTTATAGCTGCTTTTTATGTATCAATCTCTTAAATCTTTTAGTTGTTCAGTTTTGCGACGTGTTTCAATATCAACTTTTTTAATAATTTTGGCAGGGACACCTGCTACTAAAATTCCTGGAGGGACGTTTTTAGTTACAACAGCACCTGCTGCTACAACAGCGCCATAACCTATGGTTACTCCTTCTAGTATAACGGCATTAGCACCTATCATAACATCATCACATATAATACAAGGAGAAAGACTAGGTGGTTCAAGAACACCTGCTATAACAGCGCCAGCACCTACATGGACACGTTTGCCTATTTTTCCTCTGGCACCAATGACAGCATTCATATCTATCATTGCCCCTTCGCCTATTTCTGCACCTATATTAATTACGGCTCCCATCATGATTACAGCATTACGACCAATTTTTACGAAATTTCTAATAATTGCCCCTGGCTCAATTCTAGCATCTAATTCTAGTAAATCTAACATGGGTATAGCTGAATTCCTTCTATCATTTTCTATACGAAAGTGTCTAATTAAGTGTTTATTATTTAAAATAATAGGTGTTATTATATTACATTCTCCTATCAAAATATAAAATCCTTTTGAGCCATACCATTCGGTATGGCTTAAGTCAGCATTGCTTAAATCACCATTCACGTAAACTTTAACTGGAGTTGTCTTTTTAGATTCTTTTATATATCTTGCAATTTCAAAAGGATCGGATAAATTACAATTCATAATATGGACCTCCATAATCACTTCTCTATATATAATTATGTTTGTCTTATGAAAATTTGCAAAAAATCGAAGAAATAATTAAATAAATAAGAGCTGCCTATATATAGACAGCTTTTTATTAATTGATATGATCACTTTGAAAGCCTTCAGTCTTAATAGATTGTCTTTTATCATTTCTATTATGATTTTTAGCTTCCTCATCTGTAAGTGGTGTTTGATGGTTGCACTTTTCCATTCGTGCCTTTTTATTATCAGGTTGACTATCCTTTGTCATATTAGTATACCCTCCTTAATGTAATCTATAAAATAGTATTTACAATTAAAAAGAAGATATTCTATGAATTTTATAATCCTATAACATCATCCATATTATAAAGACCAGGATTTGTTATAGTGCTCATGTATTCGCAAGCTTTAAGTGCACCTACTGCAAAAACTTCTCTTGAAATTGCTTTATGAGTTAACTCGATAACTTCGCCAGTACCAGCAAATATAACATCGTGGTCACCAACTATAGAGCCTCCTCTTACAGCATGTATACCTATTTCGTTTTGTGCTCTTTTAGAATTTCCTTCTCTTCCATAAACATATTCTGTTTTATCAGTTAGCGAATTTTTTATAGTATCAGCTAGAAGGATAGCAGTACCGCTTGGAGCATCAACTTTTTGGTTGTGATGTTTTTCTACGATTTCTATATCATAGTTTCCATATAGCAAAGGTGCTACCTTTTTTAAAAGAGAATTTATTAAATTTATGCCAAGAGACATATTAGCTGATCTAAATAGAGGTAGTGATTTGCTTCTTTTATCAATTAAGTCTAAGTCCTCATTTGAAAATCCTGTTGAGCATATTACTAAAGGTTTTTTAGTTTTTTCGGTTAAGTCTAAAATGTCGTTTAAGGCATCAGCTCTTGAAAAGTCTAAAAGAACATCGTAGTCTATATTGACAGCTTTAGTGCTTTCAAATATAGGATAACCAAGTTCAGCAGGGTATTTATCTATACCAGCAACTATTTGTAAATTATCGAATTGTTTAGCGGTTTCAGTTATCATTTTGCCCATTTTTCCTGAGCATCCGTTTAAAATTATTTTAATCATATGTCTCTCCTTATATTAATTTGTATTTTTTTAAAGTATTTTTTAACATTTCTTTATTACTAGGATTCATGTCATAAAGAGGCAACCTTAATGGACCTACTTCTTTTCCCATCATGTTAAGAGCAATTTTTACGGGGATAGGATTTGTTTCTAAGAATAAAGCATTAGACAATTCAAGATTATCTAATTGAAAAGTTAAAGCTTCTTTGAGATTTCCTTCTAAATAAGCTTTAGTCATTTTATGGACATCATTTGGGATAACATTAGCTAGTACTGAGATTACCCCTTTGCCACCAAGGGACATAATAGGTATAATTTGATCATCATTACCAGAATAGATATCTATAGAATCCTTACAAAGTGCTTTCATATTAGCTATTTGACTTATATTACCACTAGCTTCCTTAATTGCTACTATATTAGAAAGCTTTGAGATCTCTAATAAGTTATTAGGAGTAATATTTAGACCTGTTCTACTAGGAACATTATAAAGAATTATTGGAATATTTACAGCGTTATTAATAGCTTCAAAATGTTTAAATAAACCAATAGAATTTGTTTTATTGTAATAAGGTGTTATTACCAGTAGAGCGTCTACGCCTACGCTTTCAGCGTATTTACTCATTTCTATAGCAGCAAGTGTATTATTTGAACCTGTACCGGCTATTACTGGAATTCTCTTGTTTATAACTTCAACTGTAAATTTAATTGTTTCTCTTTTTTCTTCTAGTGTCATGGTAGTTGCTTCGCCTGTAGTTCCACAGATAATTATAGCATCTGTACCTTCTTCAACATGCCAGTTTAATAATTCTTTTAATTTTTTATAATCTACTCCATTTTCAGTAAAGGGAGTAATTATAGCTACACCAGAACCTTCAAATATTGACATTTAGAATCCTCCATTCTATTTGAGTTTTATATAATTAGTTTAGCCATGCATATAAAGCATGGTTTTCCTGTAATCTGTAAAGTTATTAGAATAAATATCTTAGCCTAATTTTATGTGTGAAATTGATGATGATTATACAACTTTAAGAGTATCAGGAAATATTTATTCTCTACGATTATAATATACATTATAATCTTTTCTGGTACTTAGTAAATTAAAAATATAAGCAATATGAAATTTCTAAGTTAAAGGTTCATATTTCATGTCATTATGTAAAATAACAGGAACCTTCTTTTATATATTATCAAATATTTTATATACATAATAAATATAGATAAATATAGTTTAAATATCAAGAGATAAGATGAATATTTTTTTGATGTGATTAATTTGTAGCATATATTGAAACGCTAATGGTAATAATAGACTTGTAAGGATAGAAGGAGGGGAAGAATGTGGGTAATACACCGCTAAAAAAGATTATTAAGGCAAAAATTAAAGGTAATAAGCAATTAACAAAAGAAGAAATGCTTAGAGAAAAAATCAAATATGAAATTGCAGAAGAACTTGGACTAAGAGATAAAGTAGATGCTCTAGGATGGAGTGGACTTACTGCAGAGGAAACAGGAAGAATAGGTGGGATAATGACTAGAAGAAAAAAAGAACTTCATATACCAACAAATAATGAAATCCTTGGCAGAAAATGAATTGACTAAAGTTAATATAAGCTTTAATATAATTTAGAGTAATTATTTAATAATGGGGGAAAGTTATGGCATATGAGGAATTTGCAAAAGTTTATGATCAATTGATAAATGAAGATGTGAATTATGATCACATTGCTGACAGGTTAAAAGATCTTATGGAAAAACATAATGTAAAACATGAAGATTATTTAGACTTGGCATGTGGTACAGGTAATGTAGCAATTAGAATGGCTAAAGAATTTAAAAATACCTATGCTGTAGATTTATCAGAAGATATGTTAAGAGAATCATATGATAAATTTAAAGAAAATAGGATTAAAGGTAAGATAATATGCCAAGATATGACAGCGTTATCCTTGAATCATAAATTTGATGTGATAAGTTGTGTTTTAGATTCAACTAATTACATAATAGATAGTGAAGATTTAGAAAAGTATTTTAAAGGTGTGTACGATCATTTGAAAGATGATGGTGTTTTTTTCTTTGATATAAATTCATATTATAAATTAACTAATATTCTTGGTAATAACATTTATATATATAATGAAGAAAAAGTGTTTTATTCTTGGGAAAATGTTTTAGAAGATGATATAGTTAGTATGTTTTTAACCTTTTTTGTTAAGGATGGAGATTTATATGAGAAATTTGAAGAAGAGCATTTTGAAAGAGCATACAAAGAAGAATTTATAGAAGAAATACTTGAAAGATGTGAATTTAGAGTTTTAGGTAAATTTAATGGCTATTATGATGAAGCTGTCAGTGATGAGAGTGAAAGAGTTTTATATGTTGTAGGTAAGAAAGCGGAGGTATAATTATGAAAGACAAAATAGTAAGAGGAACAGCAAAAGATGGTATGATTAGAGTAATAGGGGGAATAACTACAGAACTAGTGAGTGATGGAACAAGTGTGCATGAGTGTACACCTTTAGCAGCTGCAGCACTTGGAAGAATGCTGACAGCAGGAGCATTAATAGGAACAACTTTGAAGTCTGAAAAAGAAGTAGTTACATTAAAAATCAATGGATCTGGAGAAGCTAAGGGAATAACAGTAACAGCTCATTCGGATGCTTCTGTTAAAGGTTTTATTGGAAATCCATTTATAGAGTTGCCTCTTAATAGTAAAGGAAAGTTAGATGTAGGGGGAGCAGTTGGAACAAAAGGTATATTATATGTAATAAAAGATTTAGGTCTTAAAGATCCGTATGTTGGACAAGTGCCAATTCAATCAGGTGAAATTGCAGAAGATCTTACTTACTATTTTACTGTTTCAGAACAAACACCATCAGCAGTTTCTTTAGGGGTATTAGTTGACAAAGATTTATCTATTAAAGCTGCTGGAGGGTTTATAATTCAGATGATGCCAGGTGCGGATCCGTTGCTTGCAGATATATTAATGTATAGGCTAGAAGAAATACCTTCAATAACTACAATGATTGATGAAGGAAAAACTATAGAAGAGATATTAGAATATGTTTTTGATGGAATGGATTTGAAACTTGAAGATGCAAATGAGCCCAAATATTTTTGTGATTGTTCAAGAGAGAGAATTGAAAAAGCATTAATTAGTATAGGGGAAAAAGACTTACAAGAAATTTATGATGATGGCAAAGAAGAAGAAGTAGTATGTCACTTTTGTAATAAAAAATACAAATTTACCAATTATGACATAGGAGATCTTTTGGAAAAAGCTAAAAAGTAAAATGGCAATAAGCAAATATACTAGAAAGACCATAGAGATTTTAATTTCTATGGTCTTTTTAGTATATATTAATTTTTTTATCAATAAATATGTAGTAAAATAGAGACATTAGACAATTATTTTACAAATAATGAAAAATACTGTAGAATACTGTTTAGAGATATGATGAAAAATGCAATAATTTTAATTTATAACTACATGGAAAAAGAAAAAGCCAATTCTTTAGTAAAATTTGACTGTAAATATAGTATTATGTATAATATACATATAGTAGTGTGGGGAGGTAATTTAATACTAATATGAAGGAAAGAGCAAAGAGAAATAGCATTCCGGAATTGATAAGCGAAAAGATAGTGGAGATAGTTGGACAAAATAGAGAGATAACCGAATTAGACAAAAAAAAGTTGGTTTACTATATATACGTACTATATGTAAATATAACGAAAATGGTTATCATACTTGCAATAGCTTGCTTATTAAATATCTTTAAAGAAGTATTTATTATATGGGCATTTTTTGCTATACAACGTAAGTTTGCATTTGGAATACATTCTTCAAATAGTATTAGTTGTACTATTGTATCGATTCTAATATTTATTGGAGGTGGATTGGTAAATAAATATTTTACCTTACCAATATATATAGTTTATCTAATTTATGCTATGGTCTTATTAGCTTATATTATTTATGCTCCAGCGGATACAGAATCAAGACCATTAGTTGGGAAGAAGCTAAGAAAAAAATTTAAAATTAAAACTATTGTAACTTTTACTTTTTTGTTTGCTTTAGTAATGATTTTAAATTCTCATCAAATTAAGACTCTATTTGCTATTTCTGCTTTAGCAGAGACAATTAGTATATTACCTATAACATATAAAGTTTTTAAGAGGAGGTACAATAATTATGAGTATTTTAAAAAAGGTAGGAAATAAGGTTGCAGAGGGTATGTATGATGCTGCAATGTCACAATTTGAAAAAAAGGCTGATAACATTGATTGTTTATTCTTTGTTTATTATGAGCCAGAATTTATGCAAGAATTAATACAAGAAGAAGAGTAGGCAAAGAATGGAACTCGCAAATTTTATAGTACACAAATGGATAGGTAGAATAAAATGATAATTCTAGGTGGGATAATAACTTTTATCACTGTAATTTTGTCAATAAAGGAATTAGGCTTAGTTAAGTTTTCAAAGAGAAAGTTATGGATTAAAATTTGTGTTTTAGGAGGAGTCAGCATTGCTATTGCATTAGAATTAAGTCGATTTTCAAATATAGTTCTATGGTTAGCGGTGCTACTTTTTTTAATATATGAAAGGAACAGCATTTTAATCAGTCTCGTATCAGAAGTTATTGCATTATTTATAATGTTTATTCTTGATTTGTTAGTTTCGCCAATTTTTATTGATATTATTGATGAAAAAGTTACAATGGGCAACAATAAACTTATTATTTCAAGAATAATAATTTTCTTGTTATCAATATTAACTAGTAAAGTAATCCGTAATGGGTTTAAGTTTTTAGAAAAGAAGCTTAAGAAATTTGGAATGACAAAGGAAATAATTCTTAAAAATAAGTTAATGGTTGCTTTTAGCTGCGCTATTGTTTTACTTATGTTTTCAGTAAATTGTTATATAATGAAAGAGACGAATGATAAAGTCGATTTTATTTATTTAGGAATTGTAATATCAATAAGTTATTGTATTGTTGGTATTATAATAACGTTTATTGGATATAAAAACATAAAAAGTGAAATAGCAGCTGAAACTCGAGAAAGGCAATTAAAAGATCTTACAGAATATAATGAAAATTTAGAGATGTTATATAATGATATGAGAAAGTTTAGACATGATTATATAAATATATTATCATCAATGGCAGCTTACATAGAAGAAGAAGATCTAAATGGATTAAAATGTTATTTTCGGGATAGAATTGTACCTTTAGGTACAGAAATAAACGAAAAAAATTCTAAAGTTGGATTGCTTCATAATATTATGATTAAAGAAATTAAAGGGGTAATTTTAACTAAAGTGATAAGAGCACAAGAGCTTGGGGTAAATGTAGATATAGATGTTGCTGAAAAAATAGAGAAAGTTAATTTTGATGTAATAGATTTAAGTATATGTATTGGAATTCTATTAGATAATGCAATTGAATCTGCAGTTGCATGCAATGATGGAAAAATAAAAATAGGATTTATTAATAGAAGTGGTTCTCTGATGATTGTTATAATTAATTCCTTTGAATGTAGTGTTCCACCAATACATAAACTTTATGAAAAAGGATTCTCTACTAAAGGGGAAAATAGAGGTATAGGGCTAAGTAATCTTAGAGAAATATTATCAAAATATTCACATGCTACTCTTGATACCATAATAGAGGAAGGCGAGTTTAGACAAATTCTAGAGATATATTAGAAAGGTATGATAATGTTAAAGGTATATATAATTGAAGATGACATAGGCCAAAGAGAAAGGTTGACTAACTTTGTAGAAAAGACTATAGATGAGGATGGCTTAGATATGGAATTGGCGCTTAGTACAGATAAAGCCAAAGATTTGATTTGTAGTATTGAAGGAAAAGGTACTGTTGGGCTATATTTCATAGATATTGATTTAGGGGAAGATATTCATGGCTTAGAGCTAGCTCAAATTATAAGAAAACATGATAAAAATGGATTCATAATTTTTGTTACTACTCATAGCGAATTGAGTGTTTTAACATTCCAATATAAAATTGAAGCAATGGATTTTATAATAAAGGATGAAATTGATTCTATGCTAAATAAGGTAAAGGAATGTTTAGTTAAGGCTAATTCTATTAAAGAAGCTAATGATTTAGAGGATGATAGAATATTATCTATAGATATAGGAAAAAAGAAATTGTGCTTTGATAAAGAAAAAATAATATTTTTTGAACTGGATTCTAAAACTCAAAAAATTGTATTACATGGTGTAAATAGACAAATAGAGTTTAATGGGAGATTGAAAGATTTAGAGAGTAAAGCTGGGAAGAACTTCTTTATGGTTAATCGAAAGGTTTTAATTAATCTAAAATATGTAAAGGCTATGAGCAAGAGTAGAAAATATGTATTAATGAATAACGGTGAAAAATGTAAGATTGGATTTGGGCGAATGTCCAAATTATCAAAGATTATATAAAATGAAAGAAAGAGTTAAAGTGTTTATCACTTTAATTTTTTTGTTTTTTTAGTATAAAAAGTTAATATTTTTATTATGGAAAAAATATCTAGTAAAAAAATTCTATTTACACAAATAGTAGAATAAATTGTAAAATAGCATAAATAAAAAGTGAAAACGTATTCCAAGAATAAATATATTTTAACAAATCAATAATTTAATCTTGCAAATGAATATTAAAATAACTAATAGTAGTGTAAATAAAATGCGAGTTTATTTGACAAATCCATTTATCTATATATAATTGTTAATAAGGACATGTGTATCTATATTAAGGAATAAGGGAGAGATGAAGTTGTTAAGGTACATTTTTAAAAGACTTCTTACAGGAATAATTACTATATGGGCAGTTATTACTATAACATTTTTTCTTGTAAGACTAATGCCAGGGGGTCCATTTGATGGAGACAAAATAACGCCTGAAATAAAAGCAAACTTAGAGGCAAAGTATGGATTAGACAAGCCGGTGGGTGAGCAATATAAAATCTATATGTCAAATCTTTTAAAAGGAGATTTGGGTGAATCTATGAAGTTTGTTGGAAGGGACGTAAGTAAGACAATTAAAACAACATTCCCTAAATCTGCTAAACTTGGAGGAGTTGCAGTAGCATTAGCAGTAGTAGTAGGTGTAAGTTTAGGAGTTGTTTCGGCTTTAAAATCTGGTAAATGGCCAGATAGGCTATGTATGTTTTTAGCAACACTTGGTATAACAATTCCAAGCTTTGTTATGAGTGCACTGCTAATATATGTCTTAGCAAGCAAATTGCATATTTTACCAACAACAGGGTTTACTAGTTGGAAACATTTGGTTATGCCGTCTATAGCACTAGCAGCTAGTGCGACGTCATTTATAACTAGATTAACTAGAAGTAAGTTAATTGATGTTTTAAAATCGGATTATATAAGAACAGCAAAGGCTAAAGGATTAAGTGGAAGGACTATTATTTTTAAACATGCTTTAAGAAATTCCTTGATTCCAGTTATTACATACCTTGGGCCATTAATAGCTGGGGTATTGACAGGAAGTTTCGTAGTAGAAAGCATATTCGCAATTCCAGGTCTTGGTAGCGAATTTGTATCCACAGTTACAAATAGAGATTATTCAGCATTACTAGGAGTATTAGTATTTTATAGTACATTAATAGTAGTATGTAACATTTTAGTTGATATTATGTATGTAATAGTAGATCCAAGAATAAAATTGGATAAGCCAGAAGTGTAAGGAAGGAAGACAAAAATGGAAAATTTAAATGATTTAGATAAAAGCTTGTTTACACCTTTAAGCGCTGAAGAAAAAAAGTTTGAACAAGTAGTAAGACCAAGTGTTGGATATTGGAAAGATGCTTGGAGAAGATTGAAAAGCAATAAAGTAGCGATAGTTTCGTTAATTGTAGTTATTTTATGTATTGTTGCTGCAATTAGCGTTCCACTTGTATCATCATTTACTTATGATGCAAATGATTTAACGAATACTAATGCTAATCCAGGGGGAGCACATATCTTTGGAACTGATGCATTAGGAAGAGACTTATTTGTTAGAGTAATGTATGGAGCGAGATATTCTTTAACAATTGGTGTGGCTGCGGCTATTATCAATCTTGTTATCGGTGTTTTTTATGGAGGAATTGCAGGTTTCATAGGTGGTAAGGTTGATAATGTAATGATGAGAATAGTTGATGTATTATATTCTATACCAACTATTATCTATGTAATATTGTTAATGGCATTCTTTACAAGCAAAGATGGTGGTAGCGGTATTGGAAATATAATTATTGCTCTTTCTATATCATATTGGGTAGGTATGGCTAGAATAGTTAGAGGTGATATACTTCAATTAAAAGAACAAGATTTCGTGCTAGCAGCAAAATCATTAGGTGCTTCTAAAGCAAGAATATTAGTTAGACACTTAATACCAAACTGCGTAAGCTCAATAATTGTTACAATGACATTATTAATTCCAGAAGCAATATTTACTGAGGCTTTTTTAAGTTTCTTAGGACTTGGAATAAATGCGCCTTTAGCTTCACTTGGTACTTTATGTAATGATGCTATGAAGGCAATATATGTACATCCATATCAATTATTCTTCCCAGCTGCTGCGATATGTATTATAATACTATCATTTAACTTACTAGGAGACGGGCTTACAGAAGCTTTAGATCCTAAGAATCAAAGATAGAGTAGGAGGAAAAATAAGTATGGACGAATTGTTAAAAGTAAAAGGACTTAAAACTTCCTTCGATACTCATATAGGGGAAGTAAAAGCAGTAAGAGGTACGAATATTTATTTAAATAAAGGGGAAGCTATTGGTATAGTTGGTGAATCAGGTTGTGGTAAATCAGTAAGTATGATGAGCATAATGAGATTGCTTGGAAGCAATGGTAAAATTGTTGATGGTGAGATCATATTCAATGGAAAAGATATAACTAAATTTACAGAAAAAGAAATGGAAACAATAAGAGGAAATAAGATAGGAATGATATTCCAAGATCCTATGACATCTCTTAATCCAGTTTTAACAATAGGTGATCAATTAACTGAATCTTTAATAAAACATAAAGGTGTTAGTAAAAAAGAAGCTCTAGATGAAGCTGTAAAGATGCTCTCATTAGTAGGAATTCCTAGCCCAGAAAAAAGAGTTAAACAATATCCTCATGAATTTTCAGGAGGTATGAGACAAAGAGTAATGATAGCCATGAGTTTGATTTGTAAACCTGAGCTAATAATAGCAGATGAGCCAACTACTGCTTTAGATGTTACAATCCAAGCACAAATCCTCGATTTAATGAAAGATTTAAAGAATAGATTAAATACAGCTATTATTTTAATTACGCACGATTTAGGTGTTGTGGCAGATTTATGTACTAGAATATATGTAATGTACGGTGGACTTGTTGTAGAAGAAGGAACAGATGAAGATATCTTCTATAGAGGAAAACATCCATATACATGGGGACTATTAAAATCTGTACCTAATCCTAAGAGTGATATGAAAGAAAAACTTATACCAATTGAGGGGCAACCACCAGATTTATTTAAACCTCCTGTAGGATGTCCGTTTGCAGATAGATGTGATCATACAATGAAAATATGTATGGAAAAACAGCCACCTCTATTTGAAATAGAAAAAGGACATAAAGCAGCTTGTTGGTTATGCCATGAAAATGCGCCAAAGGTAGAGTCAACATTGGGAGGAGATAAGTAATGGGAAATAAAGAGGTTGTTTTAGAAGTTAAAAATTTATGTAAATTTTTCCCTGCAAACAAGGGGTTGTTTAGTCAAAAAAGTTATGTAAAGGCTGTAGATGATGTATCATTTACAATAAATAAGGGTGAAACGTTAGGACTTGTTGGGGAATCAGGTTGCGGTAAGACTACTACAGGTAGAACAGTACTTAAACTTTATCAGCCAACTTCAGGAGAAATTATATTTAAAGGAAAAGATATTTCAAAACTTAGTGATAAAGAAATGGTTCCTTTAAGAAGGAATATGCAAATGATATTCCAAGATCCTTATGCATCTTTGAATCCAAGGATGACAGTAGGAGATATAATTGGAGAAGCAATAGATATTCACAAATTATACTCTGGGAAAGAGAGAGAAGATAGAATTAGATACTTACTTGATAAAGTAGGGCTAAATGGATCTCATATAAACAGGTATCCTCATGAATTTTCAGGCGGTCAAAGACAAAGAATTGGAATTGCAAGGGCACTTGCAGTTGAACCGGATTTAATAGTTTGTGATGAGCCTATATCGGCTTTAGATGTATCTATTCAAGCACAAGTTATAAATATGCTTGAGGAACTTGGATTAACATACTTATTTATTGCGCACGATTTATCTATGGTAAAGCATATTTCTACTCATATAGGAGTTATGTATCTAGGTAAATTAGTTGAAAAGGGTACTAGTGATGATGTTTATACTAATCCTATGCATCCTTATACAAAAGCTTTATTATCAGCGGTTCCAATACCTGATCCTAAGGAAGCTAAAAATAGTAAAAGGATAATATTGGAAGGTGATATTCCTTCACCAATTGATCCACCAAAGGGGTGTAGATTCAAAGGAAGATGCAAATATGCAACTGAAATCTGTGGACAGGAAGATCCAGTGATGAGGGAAGTTAAAAAAGGTCATTTTGTAGCGTGTCATAATTTATAAGCTTATTATTTTGCATTAAGCAAATTATAATAAATCTATTAAGGGGGAACAAATATGCAAAAAAGTAAAATTAAAAAGCTTTGTGCTATAACTTTAGCATTAGCTTTAGGTGCGACAACATTAGTTGGTTGTGGAGGAAAGGATAGCGGAAAGGGCGCTAAACAAGAAATGGTTCATAACTTGGGAGCAGAAGTTGAAACAGTAGATCCAACATTAAATAAAGCAATTGATGGATCTATAGTAATAGCTAATGCTTTTGAAGGACTTTATAAAACTTATGATAGTGATAAGGCAGAGCCAGGAATAGCAAAGAGCTGTGATATTTCTTCAGATGGATTGACTTATACATTCCATTTAAGAGATGATGCTAAATGGTCTGATGGACAACAAGTTACTGCAAAGGATTTTGCTTATTCTTGGAAAAGAGCTTTAGATCCAAAAACAGCTGCGAATTATGCTTACCAATTGTATTATATAAAAGGTGGAGAAGCATATAACACTGGAAAAGGTTCAGCAGATGCATTAGGAATTAAAGTTGTTGATGATTTAACATTAGAAGTAAAATTAGAAAAACCAACAACTTACTTCTTAGAGTTAACTGCATTTGCAACTTATATGCCATTAAGAGAAGATGTAATCTCAGCTCATCCAAATGATTGGACTACAGATCCTTCTACTTATGTAACTGATGGGGCATTTAAGTTACAAGAATATAATATGAAAGATTCTTACGTATTTGTTAAAAATGACAATTACTATGATAAAGATAAGGTTAAGCTTAATAAGTTAACATTTAAGATGATAGTAGATGAAACTTCTGCTTATGCGTCATTAAAGAATGGAGAACTTACTTCAATTGATATTGTACCAGTAGCAGAAATAGAAAGTGGTAAACAATCTGGATTAGTTCAAATTTCTCCAAATTTAGGAACATACTTCTATTGTTTAAATGTTGGAAATAAAACTGAACAACTTAAGCCAGAAGTTAAGAAAGCTTTAGATAACAAAAATGTTAGAAAAGCACTTAATCTTGCTATAGATAGAGAAAAGATTGTTAAAGAAGTTGCTAAGGGTGGTCAAGAACCTGCTTATTCATTTGTACCTAAAGGTATAGAAATAGACGGTAAAGATTTTGCTGATAAGAAGTATTGGGATGAAACTAAGTTTGATGTTGAAGGGGCTAAGAAATTATTAGCTGATGCAGGATATCCAAATGGTGAAGGCCTTCCTACTTTCCAATTAAAGTATAACACTGCTGAAGGTAATAAGTTAATAGCTGAAGCTGTTCAACAAATGTGGGCACAAATCGGTGTTAAAGTTAACTTACAAAATGAAGAATGGAAGGTATTCCAAAAATCAAGAGAAAATGGTAGCTATGAAATTGCTAGACATGGTTGGAGTGCTGATTATGTTGATCCAATAAGTTTCTTAGATATGTGGATGACTGGCGGAGGAAATAATGACGCTAAATTTGCAAATCCAAAATATGATGAATTAATCAAAAAAGCACAATTAGAAACTGATGTAAAAACTAGAGCTCAACATATGAGAGAAGCAGAAGATATATTAATGGAAGAAATGCCAATAGTTCCAATATACTATTATACTTTTGTAAAAGGAATTGATCCTAAGGTTAAGGATATGAGAGTATCACCTTTAGGTCAAGTATACTTTGTTAAAGCTTATATGGCTGAATAGTAATTTTAAATCTCGTAATAAGATTATTCTTGTTACGAGATTTTTTTTGTTTGTAGGGTATAATAAATTTAGAAATAAGCAGGATTTTATGGAGGTTATTATTATGAGTGGAAAGAAGCTTTATGAAGAGATTGAAGAGCATCTATTAAAGGATAAAAAACCATCTATATTCTTAAATGAATTGAAAGATAAAGGTATCTTGGATGAATACCCATTTAGTGAAATTAAGGGGCTAGAGAAAATTCAGCAGTCTCCTAAACATCACCCAGAGGGCAATGTATGGATACACACCATGATGGTTGTAGATGAAGGCGCTAAGGTTTTGGATGAAGTTAAGGATAAAAGATCATTTATGTGGTGTTTGCTACTACATGATTTAGGAAAACTTACTACTACAAAACTTCGTAAAGGAAGATGGATTTCTTATGATCATGATAAAGTTGGAGAGGAAGAGGGAAGAAAGTTTTTGAGTTATTTTATAGATGATGAAAAATTTATTGTAAAAACAATAAAACTAATAAGGTACCATATGCACCTCTTATATGTAATGGGCAAAATGCCATATTCAGACATTGAAGGTATGAAGAGATATACTGACTTAGATGACTTGTCCATGGTATTTTTAAGTGATAGATTAGGAAGAGGTGGCCTTTCAGATAAGGATAAAGAAGAAGTTAGAAATGAGATAAAGAAATTTAGAGAAAAATATGGAAAGATTCAGATGCTATAGGAATAATTATAGCATCTGAATCTTTTATATAAAAAAATTTAAAACACTTCTATTTGAGAACAATTTACATCTTAACCACGTAATATATATGGAAGTTAAAGAACCATAAGACTACCCCTATCAATTAATTTCCCTTTTTTTAGGCTAATAGGTTCGATATCGTATTTATATAAAAATTTGTATACTTCATCACCGTAATTGTAATTATTCAGTTCGCCAAATAGTCCAAGTTTATTTTCAGAGATCATGCCACCTATTCCTCCGATAAAACCGTAATTTAAAGGAGGTAAAAGAATATCTCCTTCAGGAATGAGTAAAACATCAATTTCTTCATCTTTCAAGGAGTTAAAAATACCTTTATCACTAGTTATAAACACATCATCTTTAATTGGTAATATTGAACACTTTGTATAACCTTGTTTAACATTGATTATCTTTTTAGTTAATTGACTTTCAAGTAGATTTTTATCAGTAAAATTTATGTTATGGATAAAATATTTTTCAGTTATTAGCGCATTTAAACCTATATCATTTGGATATAAGCTTCCAAGTGATTTTTCTGATAATATGTATTTTATGTTATTAGAAGATAAGGTAGTTAGAAAGCTTTTATTTATATTTTTTTGTATTATTACAGTCTTTTCTTCTTTATTTAGGATATTCAGTTGAATATCAACATGACCATCAATGGCATCATAAACTTCTATGCATTTAGGAATAATAATAGGTGTAAGCTTATGCTTGATAAGGTTATTTATTTCTTCACGAGTAATTCTATAATCTACAAAACAAAACATGAAACGCTCCTTAAATAATTCATTATAAGGATAAGTTACTATTAAAAATTAAAAAAATCAAGTAGACAAAAGCTGAAAAATAAATTCTGTATATAGCTGAAATTTTAATACATACTATTACTAGGAAGGGAGTGAAACCCATGCTTGTACAGGAATTAGCTTATTCAGGTGAATTAGATTTTGTTAAAGAGCTACAAGAGTTAAAGGATATTCTCAGAAAGAGAAATGTAGTTATTGGAGTAGTTGAAAGATTAGATGGGATAACTCATGTAGTTAAGGTGGTTTGTGATGATGAAGGTTATGATGAAAAGACCTGTAATAGAATAAATTTATATATAAGCAATATTCTATACAATATAGTTATTAAGAAATATAAAGAAAAAGAAATGTTTCAATTTTTAACAGACACTTATTTCTTTTTAAGACAAGAGGAAATATTAGAAGTTGAAGAAGAAATTATGAAAGTGCTTATTGGAGAGCAAGGACCAAGGGATGATATGTTTGTTTATTGCGCAAACAAAGTTAATTCTATAATTGAGAAGATTAAATATTGCATTGAAGAAAATAAGATGATTAATATAAATGGGTTTATTACCTTCAGGATGAGGGAACTTAGAGAAGATATCGAAGATATAATTGATAAAGTAGTAGAAAAATATATGGTAGAAAAGGAATATAAGGAATTTATTAAATTATTAAAGTACTTTGTAGACATTCAAGAAAGTAAAATACAAGAAGTAAATATAGAAATAAACTCTACTGGAGGATATAAAATTACTGATGAATATGGTAATGATATTTTTAGTTCTTTTTTAAGAGATTTATCAGAATGTAAATTAGGAATTGATGCTAGTGTTGAAGATATTGTTATTAGTGGATTAATCACTAATGCTCCAAATCATATCGTAATTCAGGGTAAAGAGGATTGTACAAATAAAGAATTTATTGATACAATTACTAATGTATTTGGAGATAGAGTAACGTTTAAAAAAGTTTATAATTAGATTTTTTAATAAAAATGTTGACATCACAGTTATTGGGTGATAGAATTAAATACGTTAAGAAGAAACGCCGTTTCTCACCTTGCAGCATCAATTGATAGCTAGCGTGGTTATTTATCGCGATGATTTTGTTGATAATATAGGACGGCAGTATACTGCCGTCTTTTTATTATATATAGAATATTGCTTTTATTTTTCGGAGGTGAAAACTATTAACAAAAATTATATAGTTAATGAGGATATAAGAGAAAAAGAAATAAGAGTTATAGCAGCTGACGGAAGTCAATTAGGTGTAATAGCTACTAAAGAAGCTCAAAATATGGCTGATGAAGCAGAGTTAGATTTAGTTATGATATCACCTGGAGCTAAGCCACCAGTTTGCAAGATTATGGATTTAGGAAAATTCATATATGAGCAATCTAAGAAGGAAAAGGAAGCTAAGAAAAAGCAAAAGGTTATCAGTATAAAGGAAGTAAGGGTAAGCCTTACAATTGAAGAACATGATATCGAAATTAAAGCTAAAAATGCAAGAAAGTTCTTATTAGATGGAGACAAAGTTAAGATCACTGTCAGATTTAGAGGAAGGGAAATGGAACTTGGTCATTTAGGACTAAAGATTCTAGAAAACTTCGCGAGCAAGCTTGAAGATGTATGTATTATCGAAAAGCCAGCTAAAAGAGAAGGAAGAAATATGACGATGGTTGTAGGCCCTAAAAAGGCATAAACTGAGAGGAGGAATTAAGCAATGCCAAAAATGAAAACTCATAGAGGTGCAGCAAAAAGATTCAAATTAACAGGTACAGGTAAATTAAAGAGAGCAAAGGCTTTCAGAAGCCATATCCTAACTAAGAAAAGTGCAAAGAGAAAGAGAAATCTTAGAAAAGCGGGATATGTTTCAACTACTCAAGAAAAAGCAATGAAGAAATTATTACCATATCTATAAGAATTGGTACAGGAGGTTTAAAGAATGGCAAGAGTAAAAAGAGCGGTTAATTCTCGTAAGAATCATAAAAAAGTTTTAAAGCTTGCAAAAGGATACTACGGTGGAAAGAGTAAGTTATTTAAAACAGCTAATGAATCAGTTATAAGAGCATTAAGAAATGCATATGTTGGAAGAAGATTAAAGAAGAGAGATTATAGAAGATTATGGATAGCTAGAATAAATGCTGCTACAAGAATGAATGGTCTTTCATATTCAAAGTTCATGAACGGAATGAAATTAGCTGGTGTTGACATCAACAGAAAGATGTTATCAGAAATAGCTATAAATGATCCAAAGGCATTTGCTGATTTAGTAGAAGTAGCTAAGAAAAACATAAACGCTTAATATATATAATAGAAATGCGACAAAGTGTCGCGTTTTTTTTGCAAAAAATAATAGATATATAAGATAGAGTAGCTTTATTACATGAAAAGTATATGGACGATAGAATTGAACATAAATTAGTATTTTCAAGTATAATGGAGTATATTGAATTATCATCTGATTATAGTAGAAGGTAAGATAGTTAATATAAAATAGTAGGGGTGTAAACTTTGATTTTCATAGAAAGTAAAGATAATACTTTGTACAAAGAAACAAAAAAACTTAAGGATAGAAAAGGCAGAAATAAAATTTCTAAATATATAATAGAAGGATTTAGGCTTATAGAAGAAGCATTTAAAGCAGGTGTTTCTGTAGATTATATATTCTTTAGCGGGGAAGTAGAAAAACTTAATGAATATCTTGGAAAATATATAAATAAGACGAAAATTTATGGATTAAGAGATGATTTATTAAGAGAGTTGTGTTCTACAGAAAAACCACAAGGAATTGTAGCAGTTGTTGGGATGAAGAAGCTAGATATAAGCTTTGAAGGAAGTTTTTATTTGTTATGTGATAAACTTCAGGATCCTGGTAATTTAGGAACTATAATTAGAACTGCTCATGCGGCCGGTGTGGATGGCGTTATATTAACAAAGGGGAGTGTGGATGTTTATAATGATAAAACTATAAGATCTACCATGGGATCGTTATTTCATATTCCTATCATTAATGATGATGAAAATAATAGCATTACAAAAAAATTAATAGATAGAGGATTTTCACTAGTTTCTACTTCTTTGGAAGGAGATAAGGATTTCTTTAAAGAAGATTTAACTGGAAAGATTATTATTTCAGTTGGAAATGAAGGAAATGGTGTTAGTGAGGAGATATACAATCTTTCAGATAAAAAGGTTAAGGTACCTATGCCAGGAGGAGCAGAATCTTTAAATGTTGCTATAGCAACATCGGTTATATTATACGAGAAAGTTAGACAAAATAGTTGATATTTAATAAATTTATTTGTATAATAGGAAAGTAATAGAATAATAAACTATGATTGAGAAAGTAAATATAATAAAACATTCAGGGAGAAAGGGTCTTGGACTGGAAGCCTTTTTATGAGGAGTTATATTGAAGTTCCCTCAGGAGTTCTAGCTGTGAAATTTTTAGTAGTAGCTAGCGGGAAACCGTTAAATTATTGAGTTGGGTGTTGTCTTTATTTAGACAGACCAATTAGGGTGGTAACGCGGATAATTCGTCCCTTTTTAGGGGCGTTTTTTTTATGTTCAAAATTAGTAAAGTTAATGGAAAACTTATTACTTACAAAGTTCAAGTAAAGGAGAATTAAAATGCAAGAAAAATTGATGCAAATTAAAGAAGTGGCTTTAAAAGAAATTGAAGCAGTAAAAAATACTGCAGAAGTTCAAGAACTTAGAGTTAAGTTCTTAGGTAAAAAAGGAGAACTAACTACTATTTTAAAGAGTATGGGTGGTTTGTCTAAAGAAGAAAGACCTGTAGTAGGTAAAATGGTAAATGACGTAAAAAAAGTTGTAGAAGATAAGTTGGAATTTATCTCAAAGGAAATAAAAGAAAGAGAAAAGAATGAAAAACTTGGCAGCGAAATTATAGATATAACACTTCCAGGAAAGAAAAATGATATTGGGAAGAGACATCCATTGGAGCTAACTGTTGAGAGAATGAAGGATATATTCATTTCTATGGGATTTGCAATAGAAGATGGACCAGAAGTAGAGCTTGATTATTATAATTTTGAAGCTCTAAATATACCCAAAAATCATCCAGCTAGAAGTGAGCAAGATACATTCTATATAAATGATAATATTGTGCTAAGAACTCAAACATCTCCAGTACAAATTAGAACTATGGAAAAGCAAGAACCACCAATAAAGATGATTTCTCCAGGAAAAGTTTATAGGGCTGATTCTGTGGACGCTACCCATTCTCCAATATTCTATCAAATGGAAGGGTTAGTAATAGATAAAGGAGTTACATTTGCAGACTTAAAGGGAACTTTAGAGCTATTTGCAAAGAAGATGTTTGGTGATAAGGTTAAGACAAAGTTTAGACCACATCATTTCCCATTTACAGAGCCATCTGCTGAGATGGATGCAACTTGTTTCGTATGCGGGGGAAAAGGATGTAATGTATGTAAAGGATCGGGGTGGATTGAACTTTTAGGTTGTGGTATGGTTCATCCAAATGTTCTTAGAAATTGTGGCTTAGATCCAGAGGTTTATAGCGGATTTGCTTTTGGATTTGGTGTTGATAGAATGGTTATGCTTAGCTATGGCCTTGATGATATCAGATTATTATATGAAAGTGATATGAGATTCTTAAATCAATTCTAGAGGAGGATTAAGTAATGAAGGTACCATTTAATTGGATTAAAGATTATGTTGATATAAATGTAGACGCTAAAGAACTTGGAGATATACTTACGCTTACAGGTTCACAACTTGAAGAGGTAGAGATTCAAGGAGATAGTATTAAGAATGTAGTTGTTTGTTATATAGAACAAATAGAAAAGCATCCTGATGCAGATAGATTAAATGTTTGTCAAGTTGATATTGGAACAGAGAAAATTCAAATAGTTACAGCTGCAACTAACATGAAAGAAGGAGATAAAGTTCCTGTTGCTCTTCATAAATCTATTTTAGCTGATGGAACAGAGATAAAGAAGGGCAAGATGAGAGGTGTTGTATCTAATGGTATGTTCTGCTCAGAAGAAGAGCTTGGAATAGCTGGAGATGAGCCAGTACATGGACTTATGATATTACCAGAAGATGCTCCTATAGGAATGGATATAAAAGAATATCTTAAACTAAATAAAGCTATACTAGATTTTGATATTACATCTAATAGACCAGATTGTTTAAGTATGGTGGGTATGGCAAGGGAAACAGCTGCAGCGTTTAGAACAACATATAAAATGCCAAACCTTAACTTTGAAGTTAAATCTTCTAAAAATATAAATGATGAATTAAAGGTAACCATTAAAAGTGACCTTTGCAGAAGATATATGGCTAGAGGAGTTAAAAATGTTAAAATAGTTCCATCACCAAGTTGGATGCAAGAAAGATTGCTTGAAGCGGGTGTCAGACCAATAAATAATATTGTAGATATAACAAATTTCGTAATGTTAGAAATTGGTGAACCAATGCATGCATTTGATAAAAGACAGCTAACTACTGAGGAAATTGTAGTAGATAGAGCAAAAGATGGAGAAAAGTTTACAACTCTTGATGAAATAGAAAGAGAATTAGATTCAAGTTTCTTATGTATTAAGGATGGAGACAAAACAGTTGCCCTAGCTGGTATTATGGGTGGACTAAACTCAGAAATAAAGGAAGATACTACTGAAGTTGTATTTGAATGCGCAAATTTTGATGGAACTAATATTAGAGTTAACTCTAAGGTTTTAGGCCTTAGAACTGAAAGTTCATCAAGATTTGAAAAGGATATTGATCCAAATTTAGCACAAATTGCATTAGATAGAGCTTGTGCTCTTATTTGTGAATTAGGTTCTGGGGAAGTAATGGAAGGAACTATAGATGAATATCCTTCGGTTAAAGAAATTTCTCATATGACAGTATCTGCAAGCTGGATTAATAAGTTCTTAGGAACTGATATAACTAAAGCAGAAATGAAAAGTGCATTAGATTCTTTAGACCTAAATACTGAAATAAATGGAGATAACTTAGAGATAACTGTACCTACATTTAGAGTAGATATAGGAATAAGAGAAGATATAGCAGAAGAAGTTGCAAGAATTTATGGATATGATAAGATTCCTACCACAGTGTTTGATGTGACTCCTATGAGAGAAAACAAACATAAAAATGATATTCTTAGAGAAGTTGTTATTGATGCATTAATAGCTTCTGGGCTAAATCAATCAATATCTTATTCTTTTGTATCACCTAAGGTTTTTGATAAAATAAAGGTAGCAGAAGATTCTGAACTTAGAGATGTTATTAAAATTAAAAATCCATTAGGAGAAGATTTCTCAGTAATGAGAACTTCAACTTTGCCTTCTATAATGGAATCACTTGGAAGAAATTATTCGAGAAATAATGAATATGCTAAGCTTTTTGAAATAGGAAAAGTTTATGTTAAGAGCGAAGAGGAAAATAAACTTCCAAATGAAAAGAATATTTTAACTATTGGTATGTATGGAAAAGTTGATTTCCTTGATTTGAAGGGTGTAGTTGAAAATGTGCTTGATAGATTAGGAATTACTAAGGCTAAATTCGTAAGGGAAAGTGAAAATCCTACATTCCATCCAGGAAAAACAGCGGGAATTCAATTAAGAGGTAAGAGTGCAGGTATATTTGGTGAAATACATCCAGATGTACAAGATGAATATGGGTTAGATGTTCCTTCTTATGTAGCTGAATTGAATTTAGATCTTTTATATGAAGCTTCTAATGTTAAGAGAGAGTATGCACCAATTCCTAAGTTTCCAGCTGCTACAAGAGATATAGCTATTTTGGTTGATGATAGTATACTTGTTGGAGATATTGAAGAATGTATGTTAAGAGCTGGTGGTTCAATAGTTGAGAAGATAGCACTATTTGATATTTATAAGGGTTCTCAAATTCCAGAAGGTAAGAAGAGTATAGCTTATGCAATAGTGTATAGAGATGCAAAAAAATCATTAACTGATAATGATGTAAATAAAGTTCACGATAAAATATTGAAGAGCTTGGAAAATAAAGTTGGAGCACAATTAAGATAAAATGTTGTTGATTTGTTGCGTATAGGATGAAAGTAGTAATAATATTGTAAGATTTTGGCTAGCTGATTTTTTATCAGCTAGCTTGTTTTATAGGTTTAATTCCCCTATAATTATTTATAAAGACAATTTTGAGAGGTGTTACTATGATTAAAGTTACAGTTACTATAAATGGAAGAGAATATAATTTAAAGGGTAAAGAAGATGAAAATTATTTAAAAGAAGTATCTGAATTTGTTAATAGTAAAATAAAAGAAATTACAAGTAAGAATACCTTTTTAAGTACAGGAGATGCAGCAGTCCTAGCGGCAATAAATATAGCAGATGAACTTTACAAAGGGGATATTGAAGTAGACAGATTAAATAAAATTAAGGTTTCATTAGAGGAAAGAAATCAAACCTTAAGCGATACAATAAAGGAATTACGTGAAAGAATAGAAAAGATTCATGGAACTAGTAATAAAGTAATCGGTGATTTAGAAAATAAAGTTGGTAAGTTAAATGAAAATATAATAGAACAAACTAATAAGAATAAAAATTTATTTGATGAGAATAGTAAATTAAATAGTAACAATGAGAGCTTACAAATTGAAATTGAAAATCTAAAAAAAGAATTATCTAAAGTAAATAATTTAAATGGATATTTGGACGAGCAAGTAGAAAAAGAAAGAGAAAAAAATACTATTCTAGAAGAAAAGATAAAAGAAGCATCTTATGCTGAAAATGCTATCAAAAAAGAATTAACAGCTGCTTTAAATGAAAAAGAACAAATTAATAAACTACTTGACGAAGGAAAGTATTCAGAAGATATTTTAAATAATGAAATAGAGTCATTGAAAAAGAAAAATAAAGAGCTTAATGATGAGATAAAGAGGATTAGTAATTCGAAAGAATCTGTTGAAGAAGAACTTGACATAATAATGGGACGTAATGAGGAATTGAAAGATGAAATTAATAATTTAAATAAAAGCGTCACTAGCTTAAAAGGGAAAATAGATGAAAAGAATAAAGAACTAGATATGGAAAAATCAATAAAGGCATCCTTTGAGGAAGAGTGTAGAATAAAAGGTATTAATGAAAAAGAAATATTAAATGAAGAAATTCAAGAAAAGAAAAATATCATAAGTGAACTAGAAGAAAAAGTAGAAAGGTTAACTTATGAAAAAACAAAAATATTGGATAGTGGTAAAGAATCTAGAAATGAGTTGAAGACTTCAAAATACAGGATTTTAGATTTAGAAAAGAAGCTGTTAGATGCTCAAATTGAAATGGCAAAGATGAAGAAAGCAAATAATCCGTTAATGAAATAGAGGATAAAATTAAGATTATTGTAGGATGATATATTTAATATTATTTTATAATAATCTTTTTTTTATGTTATAAATGGGTCATGAATAAAGAAAATTGGTAATATTGAAGGTTTTATGATATAAATAAGATTAGACATGCTGATTATGATAGTAGACTATAGGAGAGATGAAGATGACTAAAATAGAATTATTGGCTCCAGCAGGGAGCATGGAAAGTCTTTATGCTGCAATAAATAATGGAGCAGATGCAGTTTATTTAGGCGGGAGCAAGTTTTCAGCTAGAGCCTATGCATCAAATTTTGATAATGAAAATATGAAAATAGCTGTGGATTATTGCCATAGTTATGGAGTTAAAATATATGTAACAATGAATACAATTCTTAAGGAAAAAGAGTTGAAAGAAGCTGTAAAATATGCAGGATATCTTTATGAAATAGGAGTTGATGCTTTAATAATTCAAGATTTAGGTTTACTTAAGCTAATTAAAGAAAATTATAAAGATTTTGAAGTTCATGCGTCTACTCAAATGACAATACATAACGGTGAGGGAGCTTTATATTTTAAGGAAAAAGGTTTTACTAGAATTGTTCTTTCAAGAGAACTTTCACTTGAAGAAATAAAACATATTTCAAAGGATTTAGGTATTGAGACAGAAATATTTGTACATGGAGCATTATGTGTTTGTTATTCTGGAAAATGCTTGATGAGTTCGATGATAGGTGGGAGAAGTGGAAATAGAGGTAGATGTGCACAACCTTGTAGGATGCAATATACATTGAAGTCTAATTCAATGGGAGAAAAGAAAGGATTCCTTTTGAGTCCTAAGGATATATGCACAATAGAGGATGTTAAAGACATAATAGAAAGTGGAACTTCATCATTAAAAGTTGAAGGAAGAATGAAGAGGCCTGAATATGTAGCCGGTGTTACGGAAAATTATAGAAAAGCTATTGATAAAGAGTTGAAAAATGAAAAATATAATATAGCTGAAGGTAAGAGAGTGTTACTTCAATTATTTAATAGAAGTGGGTTTTCTAAGGCATATCTCAGAAAGAATGTAGGAAAAGATATGATGAGTTATTCTTTTGCTAAAAATACTGGAGTCGAAATTGGAAAGGTATTAGATAATGGAGAGGTAATATTAAATGAAAGTGTAACTATAGGTGATGGGATAAGATATGGAGAAAATGGATTCACCTTAAGTAAAATTATGGTAAAAGGAAATGAAGTTAAAAGAGCTGAAAGAGGAGAAAGGGTAAAGTTATTTCCAAAGGGATATAAAAAGGGAGATATGCTATTTAGAACATCTAGTAAAGAACTTTTTGACTCTTTGGAAGAAAAAATCAAACCTTATTATAAAAAGATAAATTTATATGGTAAAGTAAATTTTAAAATAGGAGAAGAAATTACAATAACTGCTATACTAAATGGAAAAACTTATTCCGTAAAAGGTGACATGGTTGAAAAGGCCGAAAGAAAACCCTTAGAAAAGGATAGGATTAGGGAAGCTTTAAAAAAATCAGGGGATTGTCCATATAAACTAGAAGAAATTGAGTTTGCTTGTTATGAAGAAGGTTTTTTAAGAATAGCATCTTTAAATAATCTAAGGAGAGAATTGTTTGAGAAGATAAGGAAGCAAGAAACATCTTTATATAGAAGAAAAAGAGCTTTAGGAGTAAAGGATAGTGAAGAGTATAAAAATATACCAAAGATAGATATTTTATTCACATGTATTACGAAAGCTCAGCTAGATTCTTTGCTTAAGGAGAATATAAAAAGCATTGGTGTTGATTTATTTAGTAGGGAGAAAGATGCAATAAGACTTTCAGATTTAGAAAATATAAAAAATACTAATGTATATCTACTAATTCCTGAAGTTATTAAGGAAGAATTTAATTCAATAGTTAATACTATAGAGAAGTGCAAGGAGAATATAAAGGGAATAATAACTTCAAATGTAGGTGTAATTAACATATATAGAAATGAACTTAGTATAATAGGAGATTATAAGCTTAATATATTTAATTCTCACGCATTAGATTTTGCAAGAAAAGATTTAGGTATAGTTTCTCTTAGTTTAGAACTTAATAGAAAAGAAATAAAAGAAATCATGAAGAGTAATATTAAGGGAGTAGCTTATAATATGTATGGAAAAACAGAAGTAATGATAAGTGAATATTGTCCTATAGGAAGTACTTTTGGTGGTAAGTGCAATGATAAAGAGTGTAATAGTGCTTGCATGAGAGATAATTTTACATTGGTTGATAGAATGAATGAAGAATTTAGAGTAATGACTGATGTATATTGTAGGAGCCATATCTTAAATAGTTCTCCATTGAATCTAATAGAAGAAATTGAAGATTTAAAATCAATGGGAATTGAAACTTTTAGAGTAGATTTTAAAGATGAAGGACAAGAAGAAGTTATTAAAGTTTTAAATATGATAAGAGGTAGCGTTAAGGTTGATACAAACCTATATACTAAGGGCCATTATAGAAGAGGTGTTGAATAAGAAATGAATGAAAGAGCATTAAGAGTATTAGAATTCAATAAGATTAGAGACAAAGTTAAGAGGTATGCAGTAACTAGTGGAGGAAAGGAACTTGTAGAAAAATTAGCTCCTTGTGAATCAATATTTGATACAAGAAATGCATTGCAAGAAACTGATGAAGCTTGCAAATTGATTATAAAAAAAGGAAATCCTCCATTTGAAGGGTTGCATGATGTGAGAGAGGGCTTAGAAAGAGCGAAAAAAGGTGGAAGTTTATCAGCTGCACAATTATTATATGTAGGTAATATGTTAAGATGTACAGACAAAGTTAAAGGCTACTTAGAGAGAAAAGATGAAGAGGAAAAGTATGATAAATTAGAAGATTTGGCATATATACTTACTCCTATAAATAATTTGAAATTAGAAATAGAAAGAGCCATTATTTCTGAAGAAGAAATAAGCGACAGAGCAAGTGGAACTTTGCATGGAATTAGAAGGAGTTTAAAGGAAAAAAATTCTTCAGTAAGAGAAAAAGTTAATTCTATAGTGAGAAGCAATGCAAAATATCTTCAAGATGCCATATATACCATGAGGGGAGATAGATATGTAGTTCCTGTAAAAGCCGAATATAGGGGTGCTGTGCCAGGACTTGTTCATGATCAAAGTTCAACAGGAGCAACTTTATTTGTTGAGCCTATGAGCTTAGTTAATCTTAATAACGAAATAAAGGAATTAAAGTTAAAGGAACAAGCTGAAATTGAAAGAATTCTTTTAGAACTATCTAGAAAAGTAAGGGATAATGTAGATGTACTTGAAAGTGATATGAAGATATTACTGCAGTTTGATTTTATATTTGCAAAGGGAAAATATTCGTTGTCCATTAATGGAATAATTCCTGAAGTGAATAGTGATGGTGTATTTGATTTAATTAATGTGAGACATCCGTTATTAGATCCGGATGTAGCTGTTTCTTCTGATGTGTACTTAGGTAAGAATTTTACAGCTTTAATGATAACAGGGCCCAATACAGGCGGGAAAACTGTAACCCTTAAAACAGTTGGACTTGTACATATTATGGCAATGAGTGGATTGTTAATATGTGCAAAGGAAGGATCGTCTATAAGTTTCTATAGAGAGGTATTTGCTGATATAGGAGACGAGCAAAGTATAGAGCAAAGTCTTTCAACATTTTCCTCACACCTAACAAACATTGTTGAAATAATGAAAGTGGCAGATAAAGAATCTTTAGCTTTATTTGACGAGCTTGGGGCAGGAACAGATCCTACAGAAGGAGCGGCGTTAGCTGTATCAATTATTGAAACGTTAAAGGAGAGAGGAACTAAAATTATAGCTACTACTCATTATAGTGAACTTAAAGGATATGCCTTAAAAACTCCAGGGGTAGAAAATGCTTCAGTGGAATTTGATGTTGAAACCTTAAGACCTACATACAGATTGCTAATTGGAATACCAGGTAAATCTAATGCATTTGAAATAAGTAGGAGACTTGGATTAAATGATTATGTTATAGATAAAGCAAAAGAACATATATCAAAGGAAAATCTTCAATTTGAAGATTTAATAAGAGATTTACAAGAGAAGAGTATAATTGCTAATAGAGATGCAAGAGCCGCTGAGAGATTAAAGAATGAAACAGAAACAATTAAAAAGACTTATGAAGATAAACTTAAGAGACTTGAGACAATTAGAGATAATGCTTATAATGAGGCGCGAAGAGAAGCTAAAGAAATAATAGCTAAAGCCAAAGACGAAGCTGATGATATATTAAAGGCTATGAGAGAACTTGAAAAGATGGGTATCTCAGGGGGCGGAAGAAATAGATTAGAGGAAGAAAGAAAGAAATTAAAGGATTCACTTGAAGAAAAAGAAAAAGCTATGATAAAGGCAAGAGAAAATTCAGGAGAAGTAATTGAAAAAGTAACACTTGGAATGGATGCATTTTTACCTTCATTAAATCAAAAAGTAGTTATAATTTCTATGCCTGATAAAAAAGGTGAAGTTCAAGTTGAAGCAGGTATAATGAAGATAAGTGTAAAATTGAAAGATCTTAGAACGAGTGAAGGTGCTTCCAAACCGAAAGAAAAGAAGAGGAAAAGAGAAGTTAATCTTAACTTGAGGGCTGTTGAAAACAGTATTGATTTAAGAGGACTAGATGGGGAAGAGGCATGTTATAGAGCAGATAAATATCTAGATGAAGCTTATATGGCAAACCTAGGTGAAGTTACAATAGTACATGGTAAAGGTACTGGAGTTCTTAGGCAGGCAATAAATACTATGTTAAAGAAACACATTCACGTAAAAAGTTATAGACTAGGGGTTTATGGCGAAGGTGGAGATGGTGTTACAGTAGTTGAATTAAAATAAAATGATTAATATTTATATATTTATGCAGTAATGAAATTGAGGTGCTAAAATGTATTTGATAAGTGCATGCTTATGTGGAGTCAATTGTAAGTATAGTGGCAAAAATAATTTAAATAAGGATTGTGTTAAATTGTTGGAGCAAGGTGAAGCTATTTTAATTTGTCCTGAACAATTAGGTGGATTGACAACTCCGAGAAAACCAGCAGAGATTATAGGTGGTACAGCAAGAAGTATTGTAGAAGATGGAATAGGTAAGGTAGTGACTTCAGAAGGTGAGGATGTAACTGAATCTTTTATAAAAGGTGCTGAGGAAACTATAAAGATTGCCAAAACTTCTGGTACTATAGCAGCAATACTAAAAGAAGGTAGTCCTTCTTGTGGATGTAATTATATTTATGATGGAAGCTTTTGTGGTAGTAAGATAGCTGGTGAAGGCATTACAGCATATATACTAAAGAGATCAGGAGTAGATATACTATCTGATAAAGAATACAGTGAGAAGATAGAAGAGAGTAATAAGCTAATTTATCTGTCAGATTATGATTTTAAAAGAAAAGACGTGGATGAGAATTTTGGAAATGAAGAAAGTGCAATAGTTTATAGCATTATAAAAGATGATGAAGAAATAATTACAGACTTACCTGAAAATGTTGAGAAAAACATGAAGAGATTGATAATAACTATGGCAAAAGAGATGTTTGGACTTGAAACATTAGAGGATATAGAAAGTGCCACGGGCTTTACTAAGAAAGAGATACTAGAAGTTCTTGAAGAGAGTAAGGATGAATAAAATTTAGGCAGCATTATTCAAAGTACTCTATCTAGTTAAATTTGAAACACTTAATAATATTATTACATCAATGAAATAATTAATCTTGACACTGGAAAATAAATATGTGATACTTAGCATATAAAGGAAACAATTACATTAAAGTAATAACAAAGTTTTTTGGGAATGTAGGCTATAGAGAGATGAGAGAATTCGGCCACATAAAACAGAAATTACTTAGTTAGATGTAACTAAGTAATTTGAAACTTCTATTTTAAGCAATATAAAAAATTATTTGTTTAAAATGAAGTGTGTTTTATGTGGCTATAATTATGGAGAAAATTAACTAATTCTTAATAAAACTAGTTTTACTAAAATCATAAGTATGTATTGTGTTATTTACCGGTAATATCAATAAGAAGATTAATTTATGAAAGTAGGTGGATATAAAATAATTCTATGTAATGAATATAATAATCAAAAAGTACTATAAAATAGAATGGAGAGAGTGCTATGATAATTTTTTTAGCAGAGCTTATAGGAACGTTATTACTTATTCTATTAGGAGATGGTGTTGTTGCAAACGTTGTCTTAAAGAATTCTAAAGGATATGGTGCAGGCTGGATGGTAATCACAACTGGATGGGCTATTGCAGTGGCGGTCCCTGCTTTGATTTTTGGAAGCTACAGTGGAGCACATTTTAATCCAGCATTAACAATTGCTTTTGCTGTAATAGGAAAAGTAGCATGGAGCGAAGTTCCAATATATTTAGCAGGACAATTTATAGGTGGATTTTTAGGAGCCGTTTTAGTGTTTGTTCATAACTATGATCACTTCAAATGTAGTGAAGGCAAAGAAGACAAGCTAGCAGTATTTTGTACAGGTCCGGCTATAAGAAATAAGATAATAAACTTTACTTGCGAGGTCATAGGTACATTTGTATTAGTTTTTGGAATTTTAGGAATAGGAGCGCAAAACTTGACTAATGGAGTAGGTACATTATTTGTAGGTTTATTGATTTGGGGAATTGGATTAAGCTTAGGAGGGACAACAGGTTATGCAATTAATCCAGCTAGAGATTTAGCACCAAGAATCGCACATGCGGTTTTACCTATACCTAATAAAGGTGATTCAGATTGGGATTATTCATGGATTCCTGTAGTTGGACCAATAATTGGTGGTGTTTTAGGGGCTTTAGTTTATACAATGCTTTTTTAATAAAATAATCATATTTTAAAGGCAAACTTTCATACCATGATTTGACACTATAAAATTAGTGTGTAATACTTAGGATGGGAAGAAAACAATTACATAGGAGTGAACATGAATATAAAAGAATTATTAGAAGAAAATCCAATTATAGCAGCAGTAAAAAATGAAGAACAATTAGATAAGGCTGTAAATTCAGATGCTGAAATCATATTTGTTTTATATGGAGATGTAATTAACATTAAAGAAATAAGCAATATCATAATATCTAGTAATAAAATAGGGATAATTCATATCGATTTAGTTGAAGGATTTACAAATAAGGAAGTTGTCATAAGGTATATAAAAGAAGAAACAAGATTTAGTGGAATAATTAGTACAAAACCACAAGTAGTTAAGCTTGCTAAGAAATATGATTTGTTAGCAGTTCAAAGGTTCTTTATATTTGATACACTTTCATTAAACAATGTTAAGAATCATTTGATTTCTGAATGCGATGCAGTAGAAATTTTACCTGGAATAATTCCAAAGGTAATTGATATAATTGCAAAGTATTCTAATAAACCTGTAGTTGCCGGAGGTTTAATTGAAACTAAAGAAGAGGTTATGGAGGCTTTAAGTTCAGGAGCTACATGTGTGTCTACGACTAAAAAAGAAATTTGGGACATGTAGTCTATATAGAATTAAGTTTTAGAGAAATATTAGATAGCAGAGGAGTGCGTTATATGAAAAAATATATTATAGCCTTAGATCAAGGAACTACAAGTTCAAGAGCAATAATTTTTGACAAAGAACAAAATATATTTGGTGTAAGCCAAAAGGAATTTACCCAAATATATCCAGATAAGGGGTGGGTTGAGCATAATCCTTTAGAAATTTGGGCAAGTCAATATGGAGTTTTGCAAGAGGTAATGGCAAAAACTAATATAACTCAAGATGAAGTTGCAGCTATAGGAATTACAAATCAAAGAGAAACAACAATAGTATGGGACAAAAAAACAGGTGAACCAGTATACAATGCTATTGTTTGGCAATGTAGAAGAACAGCAGCAATAATAGAAGAGCTTAAAGAAGATAAAGAATTTCAGGAATATGTAAAAGAAAATACAGGATTATTATTAGATGCATATTTTTCGGCAACTAAAATAAAATGGATTTTAGATAATGTTGAAGGTGCACGTGAAAGAGCGGAAAATGGGGAGTTATTGTTTGGTACAGTTGATACTTGGTTAGTATGGAAACTTACAAATGGCAAAGTTCATGTAACCGATTACACAAATGCGTCAAGAACAATGCTTTATAATATAAAAGAATTAAGATGGGATGAAAAGATTTTAGAGAAACTTAACATTCCAAAATCAATGTTACCAGAGGTTAGAAATTCATCAGAAGTTTATGGATATACAAACCTTGGAGGTACTGGAGGAGTTAGAGTTCCTATAGCAGGTATGGCTGGAGATCAGCAATGTGCTCTATTTGGACAAACTTGTTTTGAAGAAGGTAGTGTTAAAAATACCTATGGAACAGGTTGCTTCCTTCTTATGAATACAGGAAAAAAGATGATACAAAGCAAAAATGGATTAGTAACTACCATTGCAATAGGAATTGATAACAAAGTACAATATGCATTAGAAGGTTCAGTGTTTGTTGGAGGTGCTGTTATTCAATGGATTAGAGATGAACTTAAGTTAGTTAGTGATGCAGCAGACACAGAGTATTTTGCAAAAAAAGTTGAAGATAATGGAGGCGTTTATATTGTTCCAGCATTTACTGGACTTGGTGCTCCATACTGGGATATGTATGCAAGAGGAGCCATTATGGGATTAACAAGAGGAGCTAATAGAAATCATATTATTAGAGCTGCACTTGAATCTATCGCTTATCAATCAAGAGACTTAATAGATGCAATGCAAGAAGATTCAGGATGTAAGCTTACAAGTCTTAAAGTTGATGGTGGGGCTTGTAGAAATAATTTATTAATGCAATTCCAAGCTGATATTACAGGTGCAGATGTTGTAAGACCTATAATAACAGAAACAACAGCTCTTGGTGCAGCATACTTAGCTGGTCTTGCTGTAGGTTTTTGGAAATCTAAAGAAGAAATTGCGGAAAAGTGGGCTGTAAGTGAGACTTATACTCCTAATCTAGATGAAGATAAAAAGAATAAATTATACAAGGGATGGAATAAAGCGGTTAAGAGAGCAAAAGAATGGGAAGAAGATTAAAATAAAAGCTGGACATGTATACCTATACAGGCTATAATGTAAGTATAAAATAAATAATAAAATGCTGAGAGAATTTAGAGTCAAGCATAAAAAATTTGGTGATTATTCACCTTGTTTTTAGCTTGGCTTTTTTTACGTAATTAAGGAGGGTTTAATATGTATGATGTAGCAATAATTGGAGCAGGTGTCATAGGATGTTCCATATTTAGAGAATTAACCAAGTATAACTTAAAGGTAGTTGTGTTAGAAAAAGAAAATGATGTTTCACTAGGAACAAGTAAAGCAAATTCGGCAATAGTGCATGCAGGATATGATCCTAAGGAAGATACTTTAATGGCAAAGTACAATGTTAAAGGAAATGAAATGTTTGGTGATTTATGTAAGGAGTTAAGCGTTCCTTTTAAGAGAAACGGATCACTTATATTAGCTTTTGATGATGAAGATATGAATACAGTAAAAAACCTTTATGAAAATGGAAGCAAAATAGGAGTTAAGGATTTGAAGATTTTAACAAAGGAAGAAACCTTAGAATTAGAACCAAACCTTAATGAAGATATAAAAGGAGCATTATATGCACCAACTGGTGGTATAGTTGGACCATTTGAATATACTATAGCTTTAGCAGAAAATGGAGTTTTAAATGGTGGAGAAATTAAATTGAGAAAAGAAGTTGTTTCAATAGAAAAAGATGATTCCTTTAAAA
Organism: Clostridium cibarium; assembly: GCF_014836335.1. Taxonomy (GTDB): domain Bacteria; phylum Bacillota; class Clostridia; order Clostridiales; family Clostridiaceae; genus Clostridium; species Clostridium cibarium. The sequence continues at coordinate 104,832 of NZ_JACSRA010000002.1, read as the reverse complement.
TTTCAACTAAGGATGGGGAAATAGTAGAAGCTAAATTTGTTATAAATGCTGCTGGAGTTTATGCTGATAAGATACACAATTTAATTTGTAAAGAAAGCTTTAAGATAATTCCAAGAAGTGGTGAATATTATGTAATGGATAAAAGCCAAGGAAGTTTAGTTAGTCATACAATATTCCAATGTCCATCAAAGCTTGGAAAAGGAGTATTAGTAACACCAACTGTTCATGGAAATTTATTAGTTGGGCCTGATGCAAGAGATATAGAAGATAAAGAAGATTTAGGAACAATTGCAGAAGGATTAGAAGAAATAAGAGAATCTGCTATGAAAACTACAACAAAAGTTAATTTTAGAGAAGGAATAAGAAATTTTGCAGGCCTTAGAGCTAATCCAGATACAGGTGACTTTATAGTAGAAGAAAATGACGAAGTAAAAGGTTTTGTAGATGTTGCAGGAATGAAATCACCAGGATTATCTTCAGCTCCAGCTATAGCACTAGATGTAGTTAGTATATTAGAAAAAGCAGGATGTAGCTTAGAGAAAAAAGAAGATTTCATAGCAAAAAGAGATCAAATTCATTTTATGGAATTGGAACCAAAGGATAAGGCTAATCTTATAAAAGAAAATCCTGAGTATGGGAGAATTGTTTGTAGATGTGAAAGTATAACAGAAGGAGAAATAGTTGATGCAATAAAAAGAAGTTTTGGAAGCATATCCTTAGATGGAGTAAAGAGAAGATGTAGACCAGGAATGGGAAGATGTCAAGGTGGATTCTGTGGACCAAAAGTTCAAGAGATAATAGCAAGGGAATATGATGTTCCATTAGAAAGTGTTATGTTGGAAAAAGATAAATCTTATATATTAGTAGGGAAAACTAAGTAGAAGGGGGACAAAGTTATGAGTTATGAATTAATCGTAGTAGGTGGAGGACCAGCAGGCCTTGCAGCAGCTTATGAAGCATATAATAATGGAATAAAAAAGATATTAATTATAGAAAGAGATAAAGAATTAGGTGGAATACTAAATCAATGTATTCATAATGGCTTTGGGTTACATACTTTCAAAGAAGAACTTACAGGTCCAGAATATGCAAGTAGATTTATTGAAATGGTAAAAGATACTGATATAGAAGTGAAACTTGATACTATGGTATTAGAAATAACAAAGGATAAAAAAGTTTATGCAATAAATTCAGAAGAAGGATATATGGAACTTGAAGCCAAGGCTATAATCCTTTCAATGGGATGCAGAGAAAGGACAAGAGGGGCGATAAATATACCAGGTGATAGACCAGCAGGTGTATTTAGTGCAGGTGCAGCTCAAAGATATATTAATGTTGAAGGGTATATGCCTGGAAAGGAAGTTGTTATTTTAGGATCTGGTGATATTGGTCTTATAATGGCAAGGAGAATGACTCTTGAAGGAGCAAAAGTTAAAGCAGTAGTAGAATTATGTCCATATTCAAATGGATTAAATAGAAATATAGTACAATGCTTAAATGATTATGATATTCCATTATATCTATCCCATACAGTTGTAGATATTATAGGTAAAGAAAGAGTTGAAAAAGTAGTAATAGCAAAGGTAGATGAAAACAGAAGACCTATTAAAGGGACAGAAATAACATTTGATGCAGATACTTTGTTGTTATCAGTAGGACTAATACCAGAAAATGAATTATCTATTAATGCTGGAATTGAACCTGATAGAAGAACAAATGGATTAAAAGTTACAGAAAGTATGGAGACATCAGTAGATGGAATATTTGCCTGTGGTAATGTAGTTCATGTTCATGACTTAGTTGATTTTGTAACAGAGGAATCAAAACGTACAGGTATTTCAGCAGCTAGATATATAAGAAATGAACTAAAGAAAGATAAATATGTAAATATAATTAATGGTAATAATGTTAATTATACAGTTCCACAAAGATTAAATATAGATGATGTTAAAGATAAGTTAACTGTATTTATGAGAGTAAATAATATATATCACAACAAAGCACTAGTAGTTAGAAGTGGAGACGAGATTATAGCTAAATTTAAAAGAGCTCATTTGGCACCATCAGAAATGGAAAAAGTGGTTTTAAGTAAAGTGCTATTAGAAAAAGTTAAAGAAGATATAACAATATCATTAGAGGATGGTGAGTAGAAAATGGAAAGAGAATTAATATGTATATGTTGTCCTAAAGGCTGTCATTTAAAGGTTGAAGAGGACACTTTAAAAGTTAGTGGAAATACTTGTCCTAGAGGAGCTGAGTATGGAGTAAATGAAGTTACAAATCCAGTTAGAATAATAACTTCAACAGTAAAGGTTAATGGAAGAGAAGTGCAAGTAGTTCCAGTAAAAACTCAAAAGCCAATACCAAAAGGTCTTACTATGAGGTGTATGGAGGAAATAAATAGAATTAGTGTAAATGCTCCAGTTAAAATAGGAGATGTTTTAATTAAAGATGTACTTCAAACTGGTGTTGATGTTGTTGCAACAAAAAATGTTTGGAAGTAATAGAAGGCTTAGAAGCAGCTTTGTGATTAAGTTGCTTCTAAACCTTATTTTTACAGCTAATGAATTAGTATCTTACAAACAATGATTGCATACTTTGCTATTGTATAAAAAAACTATAGAATAGAAATTTTAAATCTCTACTCTATAGGATAAGATAAAAAAGCTAAATGACAGTTTTTATATAAGTTACTGTAGAATCTTCTGTCCCTTGAACATAAAGATTAGCACGTTTTAAATCATCTACATAATCTATGATTTCTTTAGTAATTTTTTCACCAGGGCAAAGTAATGGTATACCTGGTGGATAGGCTAAAAGAAATTCTCCAGAAATTTTGCCTTCACTTTCTTCAAGTAAAGTATCTTCTTTTTTAGCGTTAAAGGCTTCACGTGGTTCTAGTATTTTTTTTGGAATGGATGGAATGTCCAAAAAGTCAGGCGTTGCTGGTCTTTTTCCAATAAATTCTCTTGATATTTCTTTTAAGGCATTTAATAATTTGTCCATACCTTCCTTTGTATCACCAAAAGATCCAACAGCTAAAACATTATAAAAATCAGATAATTCCATTTGAATATGGTATTTATCAGCTAATATTGTATCTAGTTCGTATCCAGTTATCCCTAGTTCTCTACAGGATATAGTAAGTTTAGTAGAATCAAAAGCATAAGAGCCATCTTTTCCTAGTACTTCTTTTCCAAAACAATAAAAACCAGGTATCTTATTTATTTCTTCCCTTGTATAATCGCATAACTTTATGGCTTGATCTAAAAGTTTTTTTCCATCTAAAGCAATTTGTCTTCTAGCACAGTCTAAAGATGCCATTAAAATATAAGAAGGAGAAGTGGTTTGTAAAAGATTTAATCTTTGTTGTACTTTTTTAGGACTAACTAAGTTGCCTTTTACATGAAGTAGAGAGCCTTGAGTTAATGATCCTATAATTTTATGTGTACTTTGAGCACAAATGTCTGCTCCTGCTTCTATAGCTGACATTGGAAGTTTATCTGAAAATGCCAAGTGTGGGCCATGAGCTTCGTCTACAATTAATGGTATATTATATTCATGAACTATATCTGCGATTTTCTTAATATCAGTAGATACTCCATAGTAAGTAGGATTAATTAGGAGTACGGCTTTGGCATCAGGGTTGGAATCAAGGGTTTCTTTAACTGTTGAAGGAGTAACTCCGTGAGCAATTCCTAATTTTTTGTCAAGTTCAGGTTGCATAAATACAGGAGTAGCTCCGCTTAATATAATTCCGGCAGTAACAGATTTATGAACGTTTCTAGGAACTATTATTTTATCTCCATCAGATACAACAGACATAATCATTGCTTGTATAGCACCAGAAGTTCCATGAATTGAAAAAAAACTAGCATCTGCACCATATGCATCTGCAGCAAGTTCTTGAGCTTCTTTAATAGGGCCTGTTGGATGATGTAAGCTATCTACTAGTTTGAATACTGTAACATCTATCTTAAAAGGGTTTTCTCCCATAAAATTCTTAAATTCGTTATCTATACCTACTCCTTTTTTGTGTCCAGGTACATGGAATGGTAGAGTATCTCTGTTCACGTATTCTTTTAATGCATCAAATAAAGGAGTTCTATTTTGATCAAATTTGTTCATTTATACACCCGCTTTCATGAGTTTAGTTTAATTATTTTTTTAGAAATTAATCCTATATGATTATATTGTATAAATTTGTAGGATGCAATATTAATATATGAGTTTTCAAAGAATTTGATGTAAATGATTCGAAAATTAAATGGCAATTTTAAATTCATTTGTATAATTTTTATAAATTCTTGGAATAATTAAAAAGAGTTTATAAAATAAGGAGTGAAAAAACTTTGAATAATTTAGAATTGATGGAGAGAAATATAGTATCAGGACATTCTGCTAGAAGAGAGAGAAGAAAAGGATTTGTTCCAGGAATTTTATACGGAAAAAGGGTGGAAAATTTTTTGTTTGAAGTTGGAGAACTAGAATTAAGAAGAGAATTATCTTTATCAGGAGAACATGGAATAATTAATTTTAATTTAAATGGGAGAAGTGAAAAAGCTTTACTAAAAGAAGTTCAAAGAGATCCGGTATCACATAAGGTAATTCATATAGATTTAGAAGAAATAACAACAAATAAAGAAATCCAATCCGAAGTACCTATTCAATTTGTTGGAGAAGAGTGGCTAAATAATAAAGGTGCTGTTCTTCAAAAAGAAAAAGCAGTTGTTAAAGTAACCTGTAAACCCGATGATTTACCAAGATCATTTAAAGTTGATGTATCAAAAGGAAAATTAGGAGATGTATATAGGTTTGAAGATCTAGAGTTTGGAGAAGAAATTTCAATTATAGATGATATTCATACAGTAGTTGCTTCAATTAGTAATGAAAATAGATTAACATCTCAATTAGGAGAGCAAGAAATGGAAAATCGTGATACGGATAAAGAAGAGAAAAAGTCAGAAGACTGATAGGGGAGTGATACCCCTCGTTTAGAAAAAAATGGGAAAAATTAACTTTCCCATTGTAAATTGTAATTTATGTTGTATAATATATTTGTAAAGAATAGGAGGAGGGGTATTAGTGTATAAAGATAAGTATACAAACTGGTTAAACTCAAGTATTATAAGTGAAGAAATCAAGGAAGAATTACGTAATATAAAAGATGACAAGGAGATTGAAGATAGATTTTATAAGGATTTAGAATTTGGTACAGGTGGGTTGAGAGGAGTAATAGGAGCTGGTACTAATAGAATGAATATATATACAGTATCAAAGGCCACACAAGGGTTTGCAAATTACTTAAATGAAAACTTTAAAGAACCATCTATCGCAATAGCTTATGATTCAAGAAATATGTCAAAGGAATTTGCAAAGGCGGCAGCATTAACTTTATGTGCAAATGGAGTAAAGGTTTATTTGTATGAGAGTTTAAGACCAACACCAGTGCTTTCATTTTCAGTTAGACATTTAAATTGTCAAGGTGGTATAGTTGTTACTGCATCTCATAATCCTAAACAATATAATGGATACAAAGTGTATGATGAGTTTGGTGGACAAGTAACTGATGAAAAAGCTAACAAAATAATTTCAGCTGTAAATGCTATTGAAAGTTTTGAAGAATTGAAATCAATTGCAGAAGGTGTAGCAATTGAAAAAGGATTACTTAAGTATATCGGTGAAGAAGTTGATAAAGCATATATAGAGAAGGTAAAAGGACTAACTATAAGAGAGAATTTAGTAAGAGATAAAGCAAAGGATTTAAAAATAATATATACCCCAATTCACGGAAGTGGAAATGTACCTGTTAGAAGAGTATTAAACGAATTAGGTTACAATAATGTTAAAGTGGTTAAAGAGCAGGAGGCTCCAAATGGAGATTTTCCAACTGCACCTTATCCAAATCCAGAGCTACCAAAAGTATTTGAATTGGCATTAGATATGGCTAAGAAAGAAGTGCCAGATATTATATTTGGTACTGATCCAGATTGTGATAGAATTGGTGTTGTTGTTAATGTTGGAAATGGAGAATATAAGGTTTTAACAGGAAATCAAACAGGTTTACTGTTAACTAACTATATATTAAGTTCGCTAAAAGAGACAGGAAAATTACCAAATAACGGAGTTGTAATAAAAACAATTGTTACAACAGAAGGTGCTAGAAAAATAGCTGAAAGCTATGGTATAGAAATTATGGATGTATTAACTGGATTTAAGTATATTGGAGAAAAAATTCAAGAATTTAATACTTCAGGAGAAAAGAAATACTTATTTGGATTTGAAGAAAGCTATGGATACCTTGCAGGTGATTTTGTAAGAGATAAGGATGCTGTTATAGCTTCTATGCTTATTGCTGAAATGACTCTTTATTATAAAGAAGAAGGAATGAGTCTTTATGAAGCTTTAATTAAACTTTATAAAAAACATGGATTCTTTAAGGAAGAACTAGTTTCTTTAGAACTTGCAGGAAAAGAAGGAGCAGAAAAGATTGCAACTTGTATTGATGGATTAAGAAGCTCTACATTAAATGAAGTTGATCGAGTAAAGGTTGTAACTAAATTAGATTATAAACTAAAGGTTGAAGAAAATTTAATTAAGGCAGAGAATAAGGATATTAATCTTCCAACTTCTAATGTATTGAAGTTTATATTAGAAGATGATTCATATTTTGTTGTAAGACCTTCGGGTACAGAACCTAAAATGAAAGTATATCTTGCAGTTAAAGGAAATAGCTTAGAGAATGCTGAAACAGAAATCCAAAGATTTAAAGAAAAAGTAATGGAAATAATAAATAAAAAATTAAAATAAAATTAAGAAAATGCTATCATTTTGAAAGATGATAGCATTTTTTCTGTTTTGGGGTATAATTATAAGAGACATAAAATGGTTAGGTGGTGCCGAATGGATTATAAAACAGTATTTAAAGATAAATTAAATAAATTATTGTTCTTAGAGGTAGATTGGGAAGGTTTTAAGAATAGTACCAATATATCGAAAAAAATTTCTTTGAAGACCAAAGATTTATATGTGCCAATTAGCTCTAAATACATTACAAGTAATGTGAATGATGAGATAAAAATTAGTAATTTGCCTATATATTATTTTATCGAAGGGATGTTAATTGCATTGGGTGCAGATGAAAATCTTATATATAGCGAAGATTATATTATTGTTTTAAATAACATAAAAGAAAGTGAAGAATGTGGAAGATCACTAGTTACAAATAGAATAAAGGAAAATGACCTGGTTGAAGCTTATCTTTTAGTAAGAGGACTATATTTAGCTAGTGGAAATGAAGAATATTATAAAAAACTTTTATTAATTGGCGAGGCTATAAGAGAAGGAGATAGTGCTTTTGAAGAGATTTTATTGCAAGATATCGAAGAGGGAAAAGGTGAATTTCCAAACTTGTCAGAGCCATATCTTTATAATGCCTTAATACTTAAAGCTAAAGGTGATTATAGAGGTGCTAAAGTAGATATTAATGAGTATGTAAATAAAGGTGGGGAAGTAAGTGAAGATATTAAGGTAATAATGAATGATATTGAGAATGTTACTTCATATGAAAAGGCTATAGATATGTTAGACGAAAGTCCTGAAAAATCTATAGGAATATTTTTATCACTAATTGATAATTTTGAAAAAAATCCTTTGCTTTACTATTACTTAGCAGTAGCATATAGAAAAATTGAAAACTATGAAAAAGCAATATATTATTTAAATGAAAGTTTAGATATAGAGTCAGGTATTCTAGAAGTAGTAAATGAACTTGGAGTTAATTATGCTTGCATCGGAGATTTTGAACAGGCTATAAAATATTTTAAAAAAGGATTTGAGGCTTCAAGGGATATTGAAATATGTACAAATATAGTAATGTGTTATCTTAATTTAGGTAATGAAAGAGAAGCAAAACTACACTTGGATATAGCTAGAAAATTAAATCCTGAAGATGAGATTGTACAACAAATTGATAGAATGTTAGCAAAATAAGGAGTTTATATGTATACAAAAATTTTAGGATATAAGATTTTTAATAAGAGTAAATCAGAATTATTAAATGAGATTTTTGAAAAAGATAAAGTAAATATAGTTTCTGGCAATCCAGAGATCCTATTTAATGGATTAGAAGATAAAAGTCTTAATGAAAATTTTAATTCAGAGTATTCTGTAATAATTCCTGATGGTGTTGGAACTGTAATTGCTTCAAGGATGGTAAAAAATCCTGTTAAAGAGAAGATTGCAGGAATTGAAGTTATGAAGGGAATTTTATATAAGGGTGCTAATGAAGGTAAAGGCATTTATCTACTTGGAGCAAAGGAAGAGACTCTACAGGAATGTATTAAGAATATTAAAAAAGATATACCTACTATTAACATTGTTGGGGCTCATAATGGATATTTTGATTTAGATAATTGTGATGATATTGTTCAAGATATAAAAGATAAGAAGCCATGGGCGATATTTGTGGCTATGGGATGTCCTAGACAAGAAAATTTTATAATTAATAATATGGATAAGCTTCCATGTAAAATATATATGGGAGTGGGTGGTAGTTTTGATGTTTTTGCTGGAAATGTTAAAAGAGCACCGAAATGGATGATTTCTTTGGGACTTGAATGGTTGTACAGAGTTTCAAATGAACCAAGTAGGATTAAAAGATTAGGAGTAATTCCACGATTTTTGTGGAGAGTAGCTAAAAGTAAGTAGTGGGTGAATATATGAAGAAAAATAGTTTGATTAAGTCGACTGCTATAGTTATGGTAGTTGCTTTAATAAGCAGGTGCATGGGTTTTGCTAGAGATTTTTTAATCGGAGTAAGGTTTCCGGCAGGAATAGAATCTGATGCATATAAAGCAGCAGCATCTATTCCAGATATAATTTTTACCTTAGTTGGTCTTGCTATTTCAACATCATTTTTACCCATGCTTAGTAATGTTAAGGTAAAAAAAGGAAAAAGTGAAATGCATAAGTTCGCCAACAATATAATAAATATACTTTTTTTTATATCATTGGTAATCTTTGTGGTTGCAAGTTTTTTTCCAGAGCAAATTACAGGACTATTTATGAATAGAGATAAGGTTGATCCTGAAACGATGATTATAGCAACAAAACTAACTAGAATAACATTAATAAACTTGATGTTCTTGTCTATAAATGCATGCTTTACGGCTATATTACAAATTCATGAAGATTTTGTAATTCCATCTATACTTGGATTGTTCTTTAATTTGCCTATGATAATTTATTTAATAATATTTAAGGATTTCAATATATATGGATTGACTATTGCAAATGTAATTGGTAATTTTGCAAGAGTAGTAGTTCAAGTACCATCATTAAAAAAACATGGCTATAGGTATAGATTCTTTATTGACTTAAAAGATGAGAGAGTAAAGAGAATTATCATATTAATATTACCGGTTATGGTTGGGGCTGGTGCAAATTCGTTAAATATGGTTGTTGATAAAAATATAGCTTCAGGTCTTGATAAAGGTGCTTTAACTACATTAGATAATGCTCAACTTTTGATCTCTTTTATAAATACAATTGTAACCACATCGATATCTACAGTTGTATATCCTATTTTGGCTAATAGACAAAGCGAAGGAAAGAATAAAGAGTTTTTAGAAGTGTTATCAAAATCGGTGATATATTTAGCATTGTTACTAGTTCCTATTACAGCAGGTATGCTATTGTATGGAAATGATATAGTTAGGATTGTATTTTTTAAATATGAGGAAAGCTCTCAATTACTAGTAACATTAGCTCTGTTTGGATATTCGTTTGGAATATTCTTTACAGGCGTTAGAGATATACTAAATTCAACTTTGTTTTCTATGGGAAAAACAAAACTTACAGCAACTAATGGAGTTATAGGAATGATAATAAATATTGTATTGAGCATAACATTATCTAAAAACTTAGGGATTTTAGGTATTGCTATAGCTTCTTCAGTAGCAATGTTAGTAACAGCACTTTTGCTCATTAGGAATATTGTTAAGCTACAGGGAAAGTTGAATGTTAAATTATTATTTGGAAAGTTAGTGAAGGTTATCCTTTCTACTTTAGGGATGGTAATTATTATAGGGATAATAAGTAAGATTACTATAAGTTTTCCTATAATTATTCATATATTAATTGGAACTATTATTGGTGCATTAGTTTATTTCTGCTTTACTTATATATTAAAAATAGATGAAGTTAGAGAAATACTAATTGTATTGAAAAATAAAATTAGTTCATAGGAGGAAAAAATGAAAATATTATTTATTGCGTGTTATTCGCCATTCATTAATAATTCAGCAGCAATTGAGACTTTACAGTACTTAAATAAACTTAGTGAAATAGAAGAAAATGAAGTTCATCTTTTAACGGTAGATTTTCCAAAGGATTCAATATACTATGATGAAGAGTTAAGTAAAATGATAAGTTCAGATATAAAGACACATCTGATTGAAGGAGGGAAGCTATTTAATAAGCTAGTTCCAAGAAACTCAGAAAATGAATTAGAGACAGCTCCTTCTAGTGGGTCAATAAGGAAATTAAAAATTCTTAGAAATATTAAAAATGCAGTAGTAATTCCAGATATGTATTATATATGGTCAAAAAAAGCTAGTAAATATGGAATTAAGTTGATGGAAGAAGAGAAATTTAATGTAATATTTTCAATGCATGAACCTCCATCTTCTCATTTATGTGGATATAATATAAAGAAAAAGTATAATAATGTTCCATGGATAACATATTGGAGTGATCCATGGCTTAAGGATTCAACTAGATTAAGATCTAATTTCGTTAAAAAGAGCATTGAAGCAAGTATGGAAAAGAAGATAGTTAATTTAGCTGATAAATTTATTTTTGTAACAGAAGATAATAGACAAGATTATATAAAAAGTTATGGTATTGATAAGGAAAAGACCTATATTATAACTAGAGGTTTTGATTCTAAATTATTTGAAAAAATAAATAAGGAAGAAAAACCTAAATTGATTAAAAATGATAAAATAAATATTATTTATGCTGGTGAAATATTTTCAAAACTTAGAGATATAAATCCTTTCATTAAGGCTTTAGAAGAAATAAAGGAAGAAAATTCTTTGCTATATAAAAAGATGAATGTATTATTCTTTGGAAATATTGATGATGCAAAAGCGAAGGAAAAGTTAGATTCTTTAGAAGTTGTTACTGTATCTAAACGAATACCATTTAATGAAGCAATCAAGTATATGTTGAAGTCTGATATATTATTGCTTTTTGGAAATAGGGAATCTAAGCAGATACCTGCAAAAGTTTATGAGTATTTTGGTGCTAGAGGAAAGATATTTGCTATATATGGTGATAATCATGATCCTATTCGGAAGTTGGTTGAAAATCATGATAGATGTGTTACTGCTGACAATAACAGAGATGATATTAAAGCAAATTTGGTTAACCTTTTACAAAAAGAGAAGGAAGAATTATTTACTGAACCAGATTATTCTTATGAGTGGAACACAATAGTTGAAAGATTAAATAAAATATTAGAGGTGTAGATTATGCATATAATGGTTGTGCCATCTTGGTATGCCTCGCCTAGAAATAAAGTTCATGGGAGTTTTTTTAAAGAACAGTTTCAGGCGCTCCAGAGAAGTGGTGAGAAAATATCTGTGGCTTATAATGAGATTTGGCCTTTAACTTTGCTAGGGAGAGTTAATGAAAAGAGAAGATTAAGTTTTAATATTGAAGAAGATTTAAGAACTTATAGATACAAAGACTATAACTTTTTCCCTAAGAATCCTAGGATGTTTAAGAGTTTTAATAAGCGAATGGAAAAACTTTACCTTGAAATAGTAAATAAAGAAGGAAAGGTGGATTTAATCCATGCTCACTCAGCTTTTTGGGGTGGGATTTCTGCTGCATATGTAGCAAAAAAATATAATGTTCCATTTATACTTACAGAGCATACATCTCTAGAAAATAGTAAGTATGTTAAAGAGAGTTATTTTAAATGGATTAAATATTCATATGATTCGGCTGATAAATTAATAGCTGTTGGAAATGGGCTTAAGAAGGAAATGACTAAGTACACAGATAATGATATAGAAGTAATACATAACTTGGTTGATTTCTCAAGAACTAGTGTTGAAGAAAAGATTGAAACTTCAAAAGAAATTAAATTATTTTCTTTAGCATACTTAGTTGAAGGAAAAGGTATGGATAGACTTATTAGAGCATTTAGTGAAGCATTTAGTGAAGATAATGTTACTCTTACTATAGGTGGAGATGGAGAAAAAAGAAGTGAATTGGAATCATTAACAAGAGAGCTTGGACTTGAAGGACGAGTTACTTTTTTAGGCGCTGTTGGAAGAGATGATGTGGTTAAAGTTATGAATGAATTTGATGGTTTTGTTCTAGCATCTGAATATGAAACTTTTGGAGTTGTCTATATTGAAGCGATGGCACTTGGTAAACCTGTTCTTGGAACTAAAAATGGTGGCGCTGAAGACATTATTAAGGATTACAATGGGATCATAGTAGAAAATAAAAATCATAATGCTTTAGTTGAAGGGCTAATGAATTTTGTTGAAAACATTAATGATTTTGATAATGAGTTGATACGAGAAAAATGTATAAGTAATTATGGTGAGGAAGTAATTATAGGAAAGATAAAGAAAATATATAAAGATGTTTTAAGTAAATAAAAATAGGCTGTAAAAAAGAGTGTTGATATCACTCTTTTTTATAATATAATTATGTTTAAAAGTACAATAATAAAATTTGGGGATTTAGGTGAAAATATATGGAGATAAAAGCAGTGATGGACAACGTTATATCCTTATTTTTGATAATTCTAGTAGGATTGTATGGAGTAAAGAGGAATATAATAACTGGTGAAATTCAAAAGGGACTAACTAGAATTCTTATGAATATAACGCTTCCTCTTTTGATAATTACATCTTTTAGTTTAAAGTTTGATGAAAGTATGAAGAGCAATATTTTAAGGTCTTTTTTTTATAGCTTTTTTTGTTTTATTATAACTGGAATAATATCATACATATTGCTTTTAGTAATTAAAGATAAGAGTAAAAGAAATGTATTACAGTTTGCAAATGTATTTTCTAACTGTGGGTTTGTTGGGTTTCCTATAGTAAGCAGCATATATGGGGCTGAAGGTGTAGTGTATACAGCTATATTTAATGTTCTATTCAATTTGTTTTTGTGGACATATGGAATTGTGCTTTATTCAGATAACTTTGCTATTAAGGATATTAGGAAAGTTCTGTTTACTCCAGGAATAGTGGCAGTATATATTGGAATCTCTATTTTATTATTTAATGTAGAATTACCTGGAACCTTGTATAAAAGCTTTAAATTAGTAGGAGACATGACAACACCGTTGTCCATGATAATAATAGGATGTGTATTATCAAAGGTAAATATGAAGGAAGCTTTTAGGGATATAACCGTGTATTATGGAACTTTTATAAGGTTAATAATAATTCCTTTAGCTATTATTTTATTTGCAAAGCTTGTGAAAGATGATAGTATATTAATTAATACAATAATAGTGCTTCAATCTATGCCAGCGGCAACAATGACATCAATAATAGCAGAGAGCTATAATAAGGAAAGTAGTTATGCAGCTATAATAGTTTTTGTAACTACCTTGTTTTCTATAGTAAGTTTTCCAATAGTTTTGAAAATTATATCGTAAATTTATGTATTGTAAGGACGTGATTTTAATGGAGTTTAAAGATTATAGGGTAGGAGAGTTTATTGAGGATTTATCTTCAAGTTCACCATCTCCAGGTGGAGGAAGTGTGGCGGGACTTGTTTCTGCGCTTGCAGGAAGTTTAAATTCAATGGTGTATTCATTAACAGTAAATAAAAAATCATTTGAAGCATTGGATATAGATACTAAAAAGGTGATTTTAGATTTTTGCGAAGCTTCAAAAAAGTTTACTAAGAAATCTTTAATTTTGATGGAAGATGATAGAAGATACTTTAATGAACTTATGGATTGTTATAAGTTAAAGAAAGATACAGATGAAGAAAAAGAAAAAAGAAATAAAGGGATACTTGAAGGAACTTTAAAAGCTATGAAGGCTCCTTTAGAACTTGCAAAAGAAGGGTATAAGTTTTATGATAATATTGATATTGCAGTGAAATACGGCAATAAGATGTTACTTTCTGATGCAGGCTGTGCAGCAATTCTTTTGCATGCGGCAATAGAAACATCTATAATAAATGTAAAAGTTAACTTAAATTCATTAAGAGAAAAAAGTTTTTCAAAAGGTATTGAAATGGAAATAGCTAGTATAGAAGTTGATTCATTAAAGAGAAAAGAGGCAATTTGTAAAAAAGTAAATGAGATAATATATCCAGGTAAATAGTAAAACATTTATTAATTGGGAAAATGATATGTTAATGGAAGTAGTCAGGAATCTAAGTGGATTGCCTGACTATCTACATATATTGATAAGTTTAATGAAAACATTAAAATGAGAAAGATAAATTCAAGTTTAAGTTTTCTACATTATTCAGGAAGTTCTGATAAAGATTTAAATTCATATCCTTCATTTTTTAGATCTGTTAATACTGTTTTTAAAACTTTCATATTAGTTTTAGAAACTGCATGAAGAAGAATTATTCCACCAGGATGCACTCCGTTTTCAATTTTCTTTATAGCATAGTCTTCTGAAGGTTGATCGTTAACAAACCAATCTTTATATGCAAAGCTCCAAAAAATTGTTTTATAACCTAATTCTTTTGTTTTTTCTAAAGACTCTTTAGAGTATTTTCCCATAGGAGGTCTGAAAAATTTTGGCATATCTTCACCGATAAGAGATTTATAAGCTTCTTCAACATCATTTAGCTCACTGTTGAATTTTTCTATGTTATGTACTGAAGGCATTGAATGATGATGATTAGAATGATTGCAAACTAAATGACCTTCATCTACCATTCTCCTTATTAAGTCTGGCTCATTGTCTATGTATGGCTTTACAACAAAAAAAGCAGCTGGAACTTCTAACTCTTTTAATGTGTCTAAAATTGCACTAGTATATCCTTTTTCATATCCCTCATCAAAAGTTAGGTATAATGTTTTTTGTGATGTGTCTCCTAAGTAATATCCATTACAATCTTTAAGGAAGCTTATTGACTCTTTTGCAGGTTCTGGTATTTTCCCTTTTTCCTTGGTTGGGACGAAGTACCAATTGAGTTCGCTGCCAAAGGAAAATGCTTCTACAGGTCTGGGATATGCCAAGAATCCAACTATCAATGAAGTTGTTAAAAAATATATAAAAAGTTTTTTCTTCATAAATAATATCACCTATTTCTTAATTACTCTTAAAAGTATTATGTCCACAAGAAGAAATATAAATACTATAAAAAATTTAATTGTGAGTAATTATGAAAGAATAAATTCTTTCTCGTTTTTGTTTTGGATTTTTAAAGTTTATTTTGGAAGAGTTTTGTGATATATTATAATGTAGAATAATCAAGAGGCTAGTTTTAAGATGAGAAAGGAATGTACATAATGAAGTTAGGAATTGTAGGGTTGCCAAATGTAGGCAAAAGTACTTTGTTTAATGCAATAACAAAAGCAGGAGCAGAATCAGCAAATTACCCATTCTGCACAATTGAACCAAATGTTGGGGTTGTTTCTGTGCCAGATAAAAGATTAGATGTATTGGAGAAGCTATATAATACAAAGAAAAAAGTATACACTTCAATAGAATTTTATGATATAGCAGGATTAGTTAAAGGAGCTTCTAAAGGAGAAGGTTTAGGGAATAAATTCTTGTCACACATTAGGGAAGTTGCATCTATTGTCCATGTTGTAAGATGTTTTGATGATGGAAATGTAGTGCATGTAGAAGGTAGTGTAGACCCAATTAGGGATATTGAAACAATAAATTTAGAACTTATTTTTTCAGATTTAGAAGTTTTAGAAAGAAGATTGGAAAAATCAGTTAAGCTTGCCAGGTCAGGTGATAAAGCAGCAAAAGCAGAATATGAGTTAATGGAGAAGGTTAAAGCTCATTTGGAAAAGAATCTTCCGGTTAGAACAATGGAAGTTACAGACGATGAAGCTACTTTTATTAAAAGTCTTTTCCTAATTACTTCTAAACCAGTATTATATGCTTGCAATGTATCAGAAGATGATATAGCAAGTGGAAATCCAAATAATAAATATGTTGAGACTGTTAGAAGTTATGCAGAAAAGGAAAACTCAGGAGTTATGGTAGTTTGTGCAAAATTAGAAGAAGAATTATCAGGAATTGATGATGAGGAAAAATCAGAAATGTTGGCCGAATATGGATTAGAAGAATCTGGACTTGATAAATTAATACAAGCATCATATAAACTGTTAGGACTTATGAGTTTCTTAACAGCTGGAGTGCAAGAAGTTAGAGCATGGACTATTAAAGAAGGAACAAAGGCACCTGCAGCAGCAGGTAAGATTCATTCTGACATAGAGAGAGGGTTTATTAGAGCGGAAGTGGTTTCGTATGATGATCTTGTAGAATGTGGTTCTGAAGCTAAGGCGAAAGAAAAAGGATTATACAGACTTGAAGGCAAAGAGTATGTTATGAAAGATGGAGATATAGTTAATTTTAGATTTAATGTTTAGTGAACTAACTATTTTAATAGTTTGCGACTGTGGCTACAAGAAGTTACAAAAAAACATAGAAATACCAAGTGGTTTGGGAGTATGTAAAAGATATTTTTATAAAAAAATTAATTTAATAAAAAATTAATAATTGATAAAAAGTGTTTTCAAGTTAGTGTATATAAGGGCTAGGCAATATTTGCTTAGCTCTTTATTTACTTTTTTATTATAAAATTTAAAAAATAAATCAATAAAAAAAGAGGATATTTAAATTATTTAACGAATAGTAATAAAAAAGTGGGTTAAAGTGGAGTGAAGTGGTTATAAGTAGAGCACAAATACCAAAATGAATATTGAGGAGTACATTTTATGTTAATAGGTGAATATCAACATGCCTTAGATGTGAAAAATAGAATGATTGTACCCTCCAAGTTAAGGGAGGATCTTGGAAATAAATTTGTTATTACCAAGGGGTTAGATGGTTGCCTATATGTATATCCGCTCAACGAATGGAAAAAAATGGAAGAAAAGTTAAAAACACTACCTTTAACTAATAAAGATGCTAGAGCCTTTGTTAGATTTTTCTTTGCTGGAGCTTGCGAAGTAGATATGGATAAGCAAGGAAGAGTATTGATTCCACAGAATCTTAAAGAATATGCAATTATAGAAAAGGACATAGTAAGTATAGGAGTTTTAACCAGAGTAGAAATATGGAGTAAAGAAAAGTGGATGGAATACAATGATTCAAATGTGGATTACGAATCAATTGCGGAGAAAATGAGCGAATTAGGAATATAAGGAGTTTTAATATGGAATTTAAACATGTATCGGTTTTATTAGATGAGTGCCTTGAAGGCTTAGACATAAAAAAAGATGGTATATATGTTGATTGTACTCTTGGGGGTGCTGGTCATTCAAGCCAAGTTTTAAGAAGACTTTCTGAAAATGGATTGTTAGTTGGAATCGATCAAGATAATGATGCACTAAAGGCTGCTAAAGAAAAGTTAAAAAATTATAAAAATGTACAGTTTGTACATAACAATTTCTATAATATAGACAATATTTTAGAATCTATAGATATACCTAAAGTGGATGGTATTCTTATGGATCTTGGAGTTTCTTCGTATCAACTAGATGAAGGGGAAAGAGGTTTTAGTTATATGAAAGATGCTCCTTTAGATATGCGAATGAATAGAGAAAATGATTTTTCAGCATATGAGATTATTAATAATTATTCTATGGATGAACTATATAGAATAATTAAGGATTATGGAGAAGAAAGGTTTGCCAAGAGAATAGCAACTTTTATTGTAGATAGGAGAGTTGAAAAGTCTATTGAAACAACGTTAGAACTAGTTGAAATAATTAAAAATGCAATACCGGCAAAGGCTCGAAGAGAAGGTCCACATCCTGCAAAGAGAACTTTTCAAGCTATAAGAATTGAAGTGAATGGGGAACTTAGAATTCTTAATAAAGCGATAGAAGATGGAGTTAATAGGTTAAACAAAGGAGGAAGAATGGCGATAATAACATTCCATTCCTTAGAAGATAGAATAGTAAAATTGAAATTTAGGGAGTTAGCAAATCCATGTACTTGTCCTAAAGAATTTCCAGTTTGCGTATGTGGGAAAGAACCTTTAGTAAAATTGGTAAGTAGAAAAGCTATAGAACCAACAAGTGAAGAGGTTGAAGAGAATCCTAGAAGTAGAAGTGCAAAACTTAGAATAGTAGAAAGAATTTAGACTATAGTTATAAATAAACCGGGGTGTGAATATTATGATAGTGAAAGAATATGATTATGTAAAAGGCAATAATGCTATAAGTCCACATAGGAAAAGTAATGAAAAGGACAAAAAGAAGTATGAAGAACTAAAACGTTCAAAGAGAGATAGGAATAAAAGAAAATTAGAAGAACAAAAGGGTGTTAGAAAAGCTGCAGTTCAAATTGCATGTGTTATTTTTTTTGTTGGGATGGTCACTATATCAAGGGATGTCAAAGTATATAATATGCAAAAGGAAGTAGGAAATATAGATTCTCAAATTAAGAATCTAAATGATGAAAATGAAGCTTTAAGAGTTGAACTTTTAAAAGTTGGTACTCTTGATAATATTAAAACTCAAGCGGAACAAAGATTGGGTATGTTTGTACCTACAAAGGACAATAGGATACAAATAGAGATTCCTAAGGGATATCTTGAAGATAAAGATAAGAAAAAAACAGAAGATAAGACGAATCAAGAAACATTGTTTTCAAAGCTAATGGATGCGCTAAAATAGCAGTGCATCCTAAGTTTGTTTATCAAAGAATATTGACGGAGGCGTTAGGGTGAAGAAGAGAAATTTTAGGGACAAAGCAAAGATGAGGAAAAGAATAAGTGCAGCATTGATTGCTATAACAACGTTGTTATTCTTACTTACGTTAAGGCTTGCTTATATAATGATAGTGAAGCAGAGTGAATATTCAGGTATGGCCCAAGAACAATGGACAAGCGAAGTTAAAATATCTGCCAAAAGAGGTAGAATATTAGATAGAAATGGTGTAGAACTTGCAGTTTCTGCAAATGTATATAGAATTGATTTTGATTTGAATTCCATAAGGGCTTATATAAAAAAGGAAGATTCAAAATATAAGAGTAATGCGGAAATAGCTAAAGCTATTGCTAATGCTTCTGGAATAGATGAAAAAAAAGTTTTGGAAAAGCTTGAGACTAAACTTAAAAGTGGGGCAGAAGCTGGTTCGGCAATATTAGAAAGAAGAGTTGAGAAAGCAGCTGCGGATAGTGTTAAAGCATTAAAAATATCAGGTGTTATCATTTCGCCAGATACTAAAAGATATTATCCAAATAACAACTTTTTGGCTCATGTATTAGGTAGTACCAATATAGATGGTGAGGGATTGACTGGTGTTGAACTAAAATATAATGATGTGTTATCAGGAACACCAGGAATGAAAATAGCTGAACTTGATAGCAAAAGTGGAGATTTACCATATACTATTTCGCAATATACTGCACCTGTTCAAGGGAAAGATGTGAATTTAACTATTGACGAAAATATTCAAGCTTTTGCTGAAAAAGTTGCTACACAAGCTGAAAAGGAACAAAAGGCAAAGGCTGTATCAATTTTGGTTATGGATCCTAAAACGGGAGAAATATTAGGAATGGTAAATAAACCGGATTTTGATCCTAATAACCCTTATGCGGGAATAGAATCTTTTGAGGGAAATACTGAAGGTGAAAAAGTTCAAAAAATGTGGAGAAATAGGTTAGTAAATGACACTTTTGAACCAGGTTCGATATTCAAGGTTATAACAGCAGCTACAGCTATGGAGGAAAATTTAGTTTCAGATAGTGATACTTTTACGTGTAATGGTAGTTTGCAATTTGGTAAGCGAACAATAAAATGTTGGAAGCCTGAGGGACATGGTACTCAGCATTTTGGGGATATAATTCAAAATTCATGTAATGTTGGATTTATGCAACTAGGTGAAAAGATAGGAAAAGAAAAGTTATGTGAATATATAGGGAAATTTGGATTTGGTCAAAAAAGTGGTGTGGATTTACCAGGGGAAGCTTCAGGGATAGTAAAAGCAGTTGAAAACATTTCGCAAACTGACCTAGCAACTATATCTTTTGGCCAAACTAATACGGTTAATTCAGTTCAATATATGACTGCATTTAATGCAATTGCAAACGGGGGAAAACTAATTCAACCTCATGTTATGAAAGAAGTTACCCATGAAGATGATAATGGTACTGTTGTAGTTGATAACACATTTGATCCAACTAAAACTGAAGTAGTTAGTAGTGATAATGCAGCTCAACTAAGACAATACTTAGAGAGGGTTGTAACAAATGGATCAGGTAATGGTGCATTTATTGAAGGGTATCATATAGGAGGAAAGACAGGTACTGCTCAAAAAGTAAATAGAGAAACTGGAAATTATGAAAAATATATATCATCATTTGTAGGAATGGCCCCTGTTAGCGATCCTAAAGTAACAATTATGATTACTGTTGATGAACCTGGAGCTGGAGCATACTATGCTAGTCAAGTAGCAGTACCTTATGCTAAAATATTATTTACTGACATATTTAATTATATGGAAAGTAAATTCTCTGCTGAAAATGATAATGCATTAGTAAAGGATGTAGTTATTCCTGAAGTAAGAGGAATGAAGGTTGATGAAGCTAAAAAAGTTTTAAGTAATTTAAAATTAAATGGAGAGTTAGTTGGAGAAGGTGGTGTTGTTAAAACAATTAAACCATATCCAGGATATACAGTAAAGGAAGGGTCCAAAATAAGCCTTTATGTAAATGAAGATGGTGGAAGCACTAATAGTATTGTAATGCCTGAACTTAGAGGGTATTCTTCTGAGAAAGCAACAGGATTGCTAAAATCTTTGGGACTAACAAAGTATACAATTTCAGGAAGTGGCATGGTATATACTCAGAATGTACCAGCTGGTGAGGTAATTACGAAGGAAACAGCAATAAAATTAGAATTAAACTCTAGTTATAAAGATTAATTCTAATACAGATAAATAAATTTGAGGTGGTAACATGATTCTAAAAGAATTATTAGAAGAATTAAACTATGAAGTAGTACAAGGAAGTGAAAATATAACAATTAATGAAGTTAACTATGATAGTAGGCTTGTCAAAAAAGGAGACCTTTTTGTGTGTATAAAAGGATTCCAAGTTGATGGGCATAAATATGTTAATGCAGCAGTGGAAAAAGGTGCAATAGCTATAGTTTGTGAGGATTTAGTTCAATGTGAAGATAAGGGTATAACTATAATAAGAGTTAAAGAAAGTAGGAAAGCTTTAGCTATAATTGGTTGCAATTTCTATGAAAATCCTAGTAAAAAGATGAAGATTATCGGAGTTACAGGAACTAATGGAAAGACAACAACAACTTTTATGCTTAAAACTATATTAGAAAGTGCAGGAAAAAAAGTAGGATTAGTAGGAACAATAGCAAATTATATAGGCAATAAAAAGTTAGATACTGAAAGAACAACTCCAGAATCATTTGAATTACAAAAGTTATTTAGTGAGATGGTTAAAAATGGCTGTGAGTATTGTGTAATGGAGGTATCATCACATTCCCTTGCATTAGATAGAGTTTATGGTATAGAATTTGATGCGGGAATTTTTACTAATATAACAAGAGATCATCTAGATTTTCATAAAACCTTTGAAAATTATTATTCTGAAAAATTCAAATTGTTTCAAAGAAGTAGTTTAAGTGTAGTAAATATAGACGATAACTATGGAAAAGATGTAGTTAAAGATCTTAAAAATCAAGGTAAAAATAATATAGTTACTTTTTCTATTAAGGAAGAAAGCGATTTTAGGGCTTATGACGAGAAGTGTGAAAGCAAGCATATTGGCTTTAAATTAAAGTTAGATAGAGAAGAAGATTTCTTGGTTGGAATGCCGGGTGAATTTAATATATATAATTCACTAGGAGCAATAGCTGCTATGTATAAATTAGGAATTTCGTTAGATAGTATAAAAAAGGGGATAGAAGAAGTAGTTGTTTTAGGTAGATGTGAAATGGTTGGTAGAAAATATAACTTACCATATACTATAATTGTTGACTATGCCCATACGCCAGATGGATTAGATAATATATTAAAAACAGCAAAAGGATTTACTAAGAACAGGCTTATATCTGTGTTTGGTTGTGGTGGAGATAGAGATAAGGTTAAGAGACCACAAATGGGCAAGATAGGATCAGATTTATCGGATATAGCTATAGTTACCTCTGATAATCCTAGAACAGAGGAACCTATGAGCATAATAAATGATGTTTTAGTAGGGATTGATAAAGATAATTATGAAGTAATAGAAAACAGAAAAGAAGCAATAAAAAGAGCTATAGAGATAGCAGAAGCAGGAGATGTTGTTGTAATAGCTGGCAAAGGACATGAGGATTATCAAATTTTAAATACAGGTAAAATTCATTTCGATGAAAGAGAAGTTGTCGACGAAATATTGAAGAGTAGAATGTAAGAATATTTTAAGTAAGTGTATATTATAATAAGTTATGTGGAATATTGCAAAGTATGCAGTATTCCACATATTACTGAAATAAAGTAAAGAGATAGGTGATTAGAAAGTGGAGTTAACTTTTAAGGAATTGGTGAAAGCTATTGATGGAGAAGTGTTACTTAAGAATAAAAAAATATTTAATAATATTTGTACTGATACAAGAAAAATAGTAAAAGATAATATATTTCTAGCACTAAAAGGTGATAATTTTAATGGAAATAAATATGTAAAAGATGCTTTGGAAAAAGGAGCTTCTATTGCTATTGTAGACGAAGTTTGTTTTGAACCAGTGGAAGTAAAAGGTACAGTGATAAAGGTAGATAATACATATGATGCCTTATTATCACTTGCAAAGTACTATAGAGAAAAACTGGGAGTAAAGGTAGTTGGTATAACAGGGTCAACTGGTAAAACTTCTACTAAGGACTTAGTTGCAGCATTTTTAAGTGAGAGATATAAAGTTTTTAAAACTAAAGGGAATTTTAATAATCATATAGGATTACCACTTATGATACTTAGTTTAGATTCGTCTATAGAAGTAGCAGTTCTAGAACTTGGTATGAGTAATCTTGGTGAAATACATACCCTTGCAGATTGTGCAAGACCAGATATTGCTTTAATTACTAATATTGGATTATCTCACATAGAAAATTTGAAGACACGAGAAAATATTTTGAAAGCTAAGCTAGAAATAACTGATTTCTTTAATAGTGATAATAAACTTATTGTTAATAGTGAGGATGAATATTTAAAGAATCTAAGTAGAGAAAATTATGAACTCATAAAAACAGGATATGGAGAGGGTAATAAATTTTTTGCAAAGGATATTGTTTTGGGTGAGAGTACAACATCTTTTAAGTTAAGGGATGGAGATTATGAACATGAATTTACGTTGCCAATGGTTGGTGCACATAATGTATTGAATGCTTTATTAGGTATAGCAGCAGCTAAAACCTTAGGTGTAACGTACGATGAAATGGAAAGAGGTTTGAAAAATATAGAAGCTACTTCAATGAGACTAGAATTTATAAAAGTGAATGGATTTACAGTAATAAATGATTGTTATAATGCTAGTCCGGATTCAATGAATGCAGCATTAGATGTTTTGAAAAACTATAAGGGTAAAAGGAAAATTGCAGTTTTAGGAACAATGAGAGAACTTGGGGATGAATCTAAAGAAGCTCATAGGGCTGTTGGTGAATATGCAAATGATAAAGCAGATATATTAGTTACTACGGGAGAATATGTAGAAGATTATAAATTAGGATTTAATTGCGGTAAATTTAAAAATTACAGTAGCAAAGAAGAAATGATAAATGAAATAAGAACATTCATTAAAAAGGATGATGTTATATTGGTAAAAGCTTCAAGGGGAGCTAAGTTTGAAGATGTAGTAGCTAAGTTAAAAGAATAAATAGAAATACAGAAATTAAAGGAGGTGAGCTGCCAGGGAGGGCAGCAATACCATGGGGGAATTTTTAAACCAATTTTTCAACAATAAAATTATACTAGCCTTTTTTATGGGATTTATAATTTCGATTATTTTAGGACCATTAATAATACCAGTACTTCATAAACTGAAGTTTGGGCAAAATATACGTAAAGAAGGACCAAAGAGTCATTTGAAGAAAGCTGGAACACCTACAATAGGTGGGTTAATATTTATATTTTCAATAGTATTAGTTATGATCTTTATGAGATATGATTTGTCAGATAAAGCTATGGTGGTACTATATGGAACTTTAGCATTTGGACTAATTGGGTTTTTAGATGATTTACTAAAGATAATTCATAAAGATAATGAAGGATTAAAAGCGGGACAAAAGTTTACTTTGCAATTAATATTTTCAACGGCAATTGCTATTTATGGATATAAAGTGACTGGAACAACAATTTCAATACCATTTATAGATTTTCAATGGAATATGGGGTGGTTTTATATTCCTTTTGTAATATTTTACTTTGCCGCAATAACTAATGCAGTTAATTTAACAGATGGATTAGATGGATTAGCTACATCAGTTACAGTTCTTGTATTAACTTTCTTTAGTATAGTGTCGTTCAAGTTAGGGGCTTATAGCGTGTCTGTATTTGCTATAGGACTTACAGGAGCTTTACTAGGATTTTTAAAATTCAATGCATTTCCAGCAAAGATTTTTATGGGTGATACAGGTTCTTTGGCATTAGGAGGTGCAATTGCAACTATAATGTTAGTTTTAAAAACACCATTGTTGGCTATAATAGTAGGTGGTATTTATGTTATAGAGACCTTATCAGTTATTATTCAAGTTACATCTTTTAAGCTAACAGGGAAAAGAGTGTTTAAAATGGCACCTATACATCATCATTTTGAGCAGATAGGTTGGTCAGAGGTTAAGATAGTAACAATATTTTCAGTAATTACGTTTGTTCTGTGTATTTTAGGATTTATCTCTCTTTAGTAATTGTATGGAGGTTGTTAAATGGTTCGAGGTATGAGAAAGAAAAAGAAATTAGGAAATATGGATTATGGTATTTTCTATTGTGTATTAATACTATTGGCAATAGGAATAGTTATGGTATATTCGGCAAGTTCATATTTTGCTATGTTTAAGTATAAAGATAGTACTTTTTTTCTAAAGAAGCAAATTATCTTTGGTGTATTAGGTATAATAGCTTTATTTTTTACAGCTAATATTGATTATCATAGGCTGAAAAAAATTACGGTACCACTTATGGTTATAACTGTTCCATTGCTTCTACTAGTATATGCATTTAAACCTACAAATGGAGCATACAGGTGGATCGACTTAGGATTTACATCATTTCAACCTTCAGAACTGGCAAAATATGTAGTAGTGCTGTTTTTGGCCATGAGCTTATCAGTAAAAGGTGATGGTGTAAGAAAATTTTGGACTGGAATAGTACCTTATATCGGAGTAGGTGGATTTTATGCAGGATTAGTACTTGCACAAAAAAATCTTAGTATAGCAGCACTAATAATGATAGTGACATTTATAATTCTTTTTACTGCAGGTGGAGATTTAAAACATTTATTTTTATATGTTGCTCCTACACTTATTGCGGCAGCTTTTGCATTTGCGTTAATTCCTGATTATAGGAGAAGGAGAATGCTTAATTTTATAAATCCGTGGGAAGATGCAGCTGGTGATGGGTACCAATTAATACAATCCTTTTATGCACTAGGAGCCGGAGGGATAACAGGATTAGGTTTAGGTCAGTCAAGACAAAAAACATTGTATATGCCAGAACCTCATAATGATTTTATTTTTTCCATAATAGGAGAAGAGTTGGGACTAATAGGTTGTATTGTTATAATACTGCTATTTGTTTTTCTAATATGGAGAGGTGTTAAAGTAGCAATGGAAGCAAGGGATACTTATGGAACTCTTTTAGCCACAGGTATAACATCTGTAATTGCTGTTCAGGCAATAATAAACATTGCAGTTGTTACTGGTTCAATGCCTGTTACTGGCGTTCCGCTACCTTTTATAAGCTATGGGGGTACCTCTCTAGCTATAACAATGGCAGCCATGGGAATTTTGTTAAATATATCTAGACAAGCAAATGCACAAAAGTAGATAAAATTAAAAAAGAAGCTACTGCAAAATTTTGCAGTAGTTTTTTTAAATATTTTATAATTTTGTAATGAAATTAACAATGTTAAGTGGTATTATATTAATAGCATATTATGTAATATAACGGGATAGGGATGGTTATGGTAAAGAGTAACAATGAGTATATTAGAAAAGCAAAAAGAAAGAAAAAAATAAAAAAAATAATTATATCAAGCATTTTGGTGGCAGCACTTGTGGTTGTAGTAATTAACTATACAGATATTTTTAAAATAAAAACAATAAAATGTGTAGGCGATAATCTTGTTACAGGTGGATATGTCGTCGATAAGGCAGAGATGTTAAAAAATAGAAATCTTTTATTTATAAGTAAAAGTGATTTTATGAAAGAATTAAAAGAAAATCCTTATGTTGAGGATATAAAATTTAGTAAAAAATATCCTAGTACTCTAGAAATAAGAATTGTTGAGAAAAAAGGTTTGTATTATGCTTCAGAAAATGGAAATTATAATATAATAAGTGACGAAATGATTTATTTAGAAAAAGTAAATTCAATAGATGGCAGAAATTTGGTTGAAATAAAGGGTGCAAATTTCTCAGGAAAGAATTTGGGAGATAAAGTTTGGGATTCTGAGAGAGTGAAGGAAATCTTACAAGATACATATAAGGTACAAAAGTCATTTGATGATAATGGAGATAATGTAAAAATAACATCCATTGATATTAGCAACCTCTCTAAGATTAAGCTTAATTTTGGAGAAATCGAAGTTTACTTGGGGAATGATGAGAATTTGACAAATAAAATTAAGACAGCAGCTGCTATTTTTAAGCAAGGCATTGCAAAAAAATACATAAATATTAGTTTTAATGGATCCCCAGATATTGAGTAGTAGGAGGTATAACATGAAAAAGCTCACATCACAAATAGTTGTAGCAATAGTATGCGGAATTTTAGGATTTTTATTAGCTTATCAATTTAAAGTATTATCAAAAGCAGAAAATAAAAATGTAAATAGTAATAATACAAATGTTTTAAGCGAAATAGAAAGTTTAAAAAAAGAGAAAGAAGATCTTGTAAATGCAAATGCTTCATTAAGTGAGGACTTAAAGAAGATAGAAGAAAGTGCTACTCAAGAAGGGCAAGTAGAAAAAGAAGTAAAAAAACAATTGGATACTGCAAGAATGCAACTAGGATTAGTTGACGTGAAGGGTCAGGGAATAGTTATTACAATAACACCAAAAACCAATATATTTGGAGCAAATTCTAGTGATTCAAGTACAGATTTAGATGAAAGAGAATTAATTAACATAATTAATCTACTATGGTTTTCTAGAGCTGAGGCGGTATCTGTTAATGATTTTAGAATGACACCTCAAACAGGTATTAAATCTTCAGGAAATTATTTGTGGGTTGGATCAGCAGGAAAGGTTAGCCCAAAAGAAAAAATAGTTATAAAGGCTATAGGTGATAAAACAAATTTAAATGTTGGCGTTAGATTTCAATCAGATTATAATTTAACAACGGGCTCTTTGGCAAATTATGACGTGGATGTTAAATTAGTAGATGAGGTAGAGATTAATAAAACAACACAAACAATAAAAAGTGATTACATTAAGCCAGTTAATGGATAGGGGGAAAATAAATGATAGCAGCAATAGGAGTTTTGATAGGAATTATTTTAGGTTTTGTGGTTGATGTTAATATACCTGAAAAGTTTTCGCCTTATATGTCAGTTGCAATTCTCGCATGTTTAGATTCAGTTTTTGGAGCTGTTAGAGCTAATTTGTCGAAGAATTTCAAAGCTAATATTTTTATTTCAGGTTTTTTTGGAAATGCATTACTTGCAGCTGGATTAGCTTATTTAGGAGATAAATTAGGAATACCTATATATATAGCAGCAGTAATTGTTTTTGGCGGAAGAATATTTGATAACTTTGCTATAATTAGAAGGCTCTTGATTGAAAAAGCTAAGTCAAAACGATGAGGTGATTAAATGAATAACAAAAGAGCTAAAGTCATTGTGTTTATTTCTACAATAGTAGTAGGCTTTTTAATTGCTGGTAATTTTAGTTTTGAAGGATTTGATTCATCATTTCCGCTTAATGCAAAGGAGTATCAAAACGCTATAGAAACAAAAAATAATCTTTTAAAAGAAGTTGGTAGCTTAAAATCCGACAATCAAGAAATTAAAGAAAAAATCGATAAATATAATAATAATGATGTGAACTATGATAAGATACTAAGCGATATGAAGGCGCAAGTTCGTGATTATGGCATGCTGACAGGTCTTAATGAGGCAACTGGACCTGGAATAGTAGTTGTAATAAATGATGGAATAATAGATAATTCTGCAGATAGTCAGGAGGATGCAGATAGAAAAACTTTGCATGATGCTGATATGTTTTCTTTATTGAATGAATTAAAGTCAGCAGGAGCAGAGGCTATAGCAATTAATGATCATAGAATTTCTCCATTAACAGCATTAACTTGCAAATATGCTTTTTTAGAATTTGAAGATGGAGATATGGTATCAGCACCTTTTAATATTTATGCTATTGGAGATCCTGAGAGTATGAAAACATTGTTATTACAAGAAGGTAGTTATTTGAAGCGATTAAAAATTAGAGGATTATCTGTAAATTTAGATGTAAAGGATAATATCACTCTTAAAGCTGCAAATATTTCAGAAATGAAGTATGCAGAAGAGTATATAAAAAAAAATAAATAGAAATAATTAAATTTAATTAAATTGTGAAGGAAATATAATTTTTATGAAGAATAACTATAAATAGGATTAGTTACTCTAAAGGGGGCACTATTGTGAGTATTAGTCAGAATATAGAAGAAGTAAAAAGTAAGTTGCCAAGTTCTGTTAAACTTTTGGCTGTTTCTAAGACTAAATCTTTAGAAGAAATGGAAGAGGCTTATAAGGCTGGAATTAGGGATTTTGGTGAAAATAAAGTACAAGAAATGCTAAAAAAGCAGGAGAACTTTCATGAAGATGTAAATTGGCATTTTATAGGCAAGCTTCAGAGCAATAAAGTAAAGTATGTAGTAGGAAAAGTTCATTTGATTCATTCTTTATCAAGTATTAAATTGCTAAAACAAATTGAAAAAGAATATGAAAAAGGTGGAGAAATTGCGCAAGTACTTATACAAATAAATATAGGGAGGGAAGAGAGTAAAAGTGGAATTTTACTTGAAGAATTAGAAAATCTCATAATTGAGGTTGAAAAATCTAACTATATAAAAGTAAAAGGTATTATGGTGATTATTCCTAAGGGAGATGAAGCTAGCAATAGTAAGTATTTTAGGCAAACTAAAGAAGTTTTTGATTCGTTAAAGAAAAGAAAACTCAAAAATATTGATATGGAAGTTCTATCTATGGGGATGACTCATGATTATACTATCGCCGTCAGTGAGGGGTCAAATTTAGTTAGAATAGGTGAAGGTATATTTGGAAAAAGAAATTATAATTTAGGAGGAGAAAATAATGAGTAGTATGTTAACAAAAGTTAAATCTTTTTTAGGGTTTGGTGAGTACGAGGATGAGTATGATGAATACGATGATTTTGATGATGTGGAAAATGAAGAAGAGGTGGAGGAAGGAATAGAGCCTGTAATACAAAACAACAAAAGAAACAATAAAGTTGTTAATATTCATACTTCTTCATCAACAAAGGTTACTATCACAAAGCCATTAGCATATGAGGAAGCAACAGAGATAAGTGATGCATTGAAGTCAAGAAGAATAGTGTTAGTAAATACATCAGCTTTAGAAATAAGAATAGCTCAAAGACTATTAGATTTTATAAGTGGAACATGTTATGCTTTAGGTGGAGAACTTCAAGAAATTGAAAAAGGTGTATATATTTTATCTCCTTCAAATGTTGAAGTTACAAATGAACTTAAAAGTGAGTTGAGTTCAAAAGCTATGTTTAACTGGTCAAAATAGGAGCAGCTAATGGAAATAATAATAAAGATATTGTTAACTTTTATTAGATTTTATGAGCTGATTATTTTTATTGAGTGCATACTATCTTGGATTATTCAAGATAGTAGAAATGAAATAATGAATTTACTTAGAACTATTACAAATCCAATTTTAGAGCCTTTTAGGAGATTGCAATATAAGTATTTTGGAAATGTAGGTATTGATGTTTCACCAATATTTGCACTTATCCTTCTCCAAATGATAAGTAGGTTTCTTATTACAATATTTTAATTATGGATAAAAAGACATTATTAAAAAACTTCGAAGATGGTGACAAACCAGAAGTTCTTAATCTATATGAAAAATATAATTTGGCTAGAGAGAGGGAGATACCTCTCTTTGGCAATAATTTCTATTCCCCAAAAGTGTGGAAGTTTTTTGAAAAAGTTTTAGGAAACAATGATTTTAATATTTCTTCTAATGGATTTTTCAAAGATTCTGAGCGAAGGATGATATCTTTTAACAACATTTATAATATACCTTATCCGTTTAAAGTTATAAAGATAACTAGTTCATCAAAGTTCAATATACCAAGTCATAGAGATTATTTGGGAGCTTTATTAGCCTTGGGAATTAAGAGAAATAAAATTGGAGATCTTTTAGTCGACGAAAATTATTGTTATTTTCCGGTTTGTGAAGAAATAGAAGAATTTATAGTGAGTAACTTAAAATCAATTGGAAAGTCTCCTTGTACTGTAGAAATATTATTAGAGGATTTTATTCCGCCAGAAGTAAAGTTTGATGAGATAATAATTTTAGTCCAATCCCTTAGAGTGGATTCTATTGTTTCAAAACTTGTAAAGATTTCTAGGGGGAAGGCACAGACTATGATTGATGAAGGAAAAGTACTTATTGATTATAATTCTGCTAAAAATAAATCGTCAGAAGTACAGATAGATGAAACAATAACAATTAGAGGATTTGGAAAGTTCATATTAAGTGACATATTAGGTAATAGTAAAAGTGGTAAATTTAAGGTATTAGTAAAAAAATATACATAATTTGAGGTGAATTAAATGAAACTGACACCAATGGATATAAACAATAAAGAATTTAAGAGAGGATTAAGAGGATATTCTCCAGAAGAAGTTGATGAATTTCTTGATGAAATAGTTGAGAATTACGAAGAATTGTATAAGGATAATTCGAAACTAAGAGAAAAACTTACAGTTGCAACAGAAAAGATAGAGCAATATTCAAAAATTGAGACTACAATACAAAATACGTTAGTACTAGCTCAAAATGCGGCTGAACAAGCAAAATCTTCTTCTCAAAAAGAAGCTGAAATGATAATAAAGAATGCAAATGAGACTGCTCAAAAGATTTTAGATAAATCTCATAATGATGTAATTGAAATAAATGCAGAATTTGATAAAACAAAGCAAGAATTTATAAAGTTTAGAGCTAAGTTTAGAAACTTTATAAATACACAATTAGAAACTTTTGATGATTTAGAAAAAGATCTTAATAAAAATTATAGTATTGCTACACCAGTTGAGGAAGAAGTTAAAGACACTGATATAGATTTTAATGAAGAAAATTTAAGTTCATATCAAGATGCTGATGATAGTATAGATGAAATAAAAAGTTTTTTTGCTAAATCAGAAGAAGATGAGGAATAAATATATTTTTTGAAGGAACCACTAAAATGGTGGTTCTTTTTTGTTGTGCAATAATATTCAAAGGAAAAGATTAGCTTCAAATTAATAATTGAGTAATAAGTAATGTTATATTATAATGTTAAGGAATACAATGGTGAGGTGTATAATGTAATGGAAGAAACTATTTTTGTAGTAGACGAGAACTTTGAAGGGGAGCGAGTTGATAAGTATTTAACTCAAGTTTTTAAAGATAAGTCCAGGTCATACTTACAAGGGTTGATTGAAAAAGGCAATGTTATAATTAATGGAAAAGATATAAAAAGTAATTATAAATTAAGGTCCTATGATGAAATTAAAATTAGCCTACCAGAACCTTTGAAATTAAAAGTAGAGCCTGAAAATATAGAATTAGATATAATATATGAAGATAAAGATGTAATTGTAGTAAATAAACCGCAAGGTATGGTAGTCCATCCGGCACCAGGTAATTATAATGGTACTTTAGTTAATGCTTTATTATATCATTGTAAAGATTTATCTACAATTAATGGAGTAATTAGGCCAGGAATAGTACATAGAATAGATAAGGATACAACAGGTATACTAGTTGTTGCAAAAAATGATAAAGCACATATTTTTTTATCTGAACAACTTAAAAATCATTCTATGAAGCGTGAGTATTATGCTTTGGCTGAAGGTAGATTGAAAGAAGATAGAGGTATGATTGATAGACCTCTTGCAAGAGATAAGAAGGATAGAATTAAAATTTCAATAGTTGAAGGTGGAAGAAGGGCAGTAACACATTATGAAGTTATTGAAAGATTTAAGAGTACAACATTAGTTAGATGTGTTTTGGAGACTGGGAGAACTCATCAAATAAGAGTTCATATGGCATCAATTGGACATCCGCTAGTTGGAGATTCTTTATATGGATTTAAAAAGCAAAAATATAAGTTAGATGGACAAACGTTACATGCAAAAACTCTTGGGTTCATACATCCAACTAAAAATGAGTATATGGAATTTACGTCAGAGTTGCCACTATATTTTAGTGAATTATTAGATAAATTACGTAACGAGGTTGTTTAGGAGGTAAAAAAATGAAGTTGAAAGCTAACCTGCTAGATGATAAAGCGGTTAAGAGAAGTTTAATTAGAATATCCCATGAGATTATTGAGAGAAATAAAGGGGTAGAGGAAATTGTCTTGGTTGGAATAAAAAGAAGGGGTTATCCACTTGCTCAAAGAATTGCAAATGAAATACTTAAAATTGAAGGAGTTAGCGTTCCTGTGGGAAGTGTAGATATAACATTTTATCGAGATGATTTAACATACAAGGAAGAAGCTCCTAAAGTATCTAATATTGAGTTAGGCGTAAATGTTGAAAATAAAAAAGTAATTTTAGTAGATGATGTTTTATTTACTTGTAGAACAGTTAGAGCAGCAATGGATGCAATAATAGATGTCGCTAGACCAAATGCAATTCAGCTTGCAGTATTAATAGATAGAGGACATAAAGAATTACCAATTAGAGCAGACTATGTAGGAAAGAATATACCAACATCAAAGGATGAGAAGATAGCTGTACATATTCTTGAAATTGATAATGAGGATTCAGTAAAAATATATGAGGATTAACTAAAAGGAGAAGGAAATATGGATTACAATTTAATAGCTACTACAACCTTTGGATTAGAGGGGATAACAGCTAAAGAATTAAAGACTCTGGGATATGATGATGTAAAAACGGAAACTAGTAAGGTGTTTTTTTCTGGAGATGAAATGGACATAGCTATTGCCAATATTCATTTAAGGACAGCAGATAGAATTTTGATTAAAATGGCTGAGTTTGAAGCTAGAAGTTTTGAAGAATTATTTCAAGGAACCAAAAAGGTTAATTGGGGAAAGATTATACCTATAAATGGTAAAATGCATGTTATAGGAAAATCTATAAAATCAACTTTACATAGTGTGCCTGATTGTCAATCAATAGTGAAAAAAGCTATTATTACAAGTATGAGTGAAGTTTATGGGGGGAGTGAATTTAAGGAGGATGGTCCTGTATATAAGATAGAGGTAGCAATATTAAAAGATAAAGTTACATTGACTATAGATACCTCAGGATCTGGGTTACATAAGAGAGGATATAGGGAAAATTCTGGAGCAGCGCCGCTTAAGGAGACTTTAGCAGCAGCAATGGTTTTGTTATCTAGGTGGCAGGAAAGTTATGAACTGATTGATCCATTTTGTGGATCAGGAACAATATTAGTTGAGGCTGCTATGATAATGCAAAATATAGCTCCTGGTATAATGAGGGACTTTGTCTGTGAGACGTGGCCATCTATGCCTGATTATATATTTAAACAGGTGAGAGAAGGGGCAAAAAGGGCGGAGAAGAATAAAGAAATTAAATTAATTGGATATGATAATGATACTTGGGTACTTAGGACAGCTCAAAATAATGCGTATAAAGCAGGCGTAAGTGATTATATAGAGTTCCAACATAGAGACTTTAGAGAATTTTCTCATAGAAAAAAGAATGGATTTATAATAACAAATCCTCCTTATGGGGAACGATTAAGTGAAAAGAGCGAAGTTGAAAAATTATACAAGATATTTGGTGATTATAAAAATAAATATGAAAATTGGGAATTTAATATTTTAACCTCCTATGAAGGCTTTGAAAAGCCATTTGGTAGAAAATCAACTAAAAACAGAAAGTTTTATAATGGAAAGCTTAAGTGTTATTATTATCAGTACATGGATAACAAAGAAATAAAAGGTCAAGGAGATACCGTTATTCAAGAGATGATTAGAAATTCTTAAACAAAAAATGCACAATTTATTAGATTGTGCATTTTTTCTTTATTTCTTTATCAAATTTAATTTCTCGTATTTTTGTGGATCTGCGTAAATTGTTTTGTTTGTATAATAAATGACCATTCCTGGTTTTGCACCATTTGGTTTTCTAAGATTACGTATTTCTGTGTAATCTATAGGAACTTTTGAATTCGTTTTTCCTTTGCTATAATATGCAGCTATTATAGCAGCTTCTGCTATTGTAGTATCATCAATTTCAATTCCTTTAATAATCACATGAGAACCAGGAATTTCTTTAGCATGTAGCCAAAGATCATTTCGATGTGCAAATTTTAAACTTAGATAATCATTTTGTATATTATTTTTTCCAACATAAATATCAAATCCTGTTGAGGAAATAAAATGTAGAGGTTTATCAGCATTAGTCTTTTTTATGTTTTTCTTATGAGTTTTATATTTTATATATCCTGTTTCCATAAGTTCAGTTTTAATTTGTTCTATCTCATTGTATGAGTCTACGTTTTGTATGTTAGTTAAAACAGAATTTAAGTACTCCAACTCTTCTTCATTCTTCTTAAGTTGTTCAATTGCCCATTCTTCAGATTTTTTTAGTTTATTATATTTTTTATAATATGACTGTATATTTTCGGAAGGGGTTTTATATTCATCTAAAGGAATTGTAGCATATTCCGAGTTTTCAGAATAAAAATTAAGAAGAGTAGCTTCCTTATCACCTTGTTTAATACTGTAAATGTATGAAGTTAATAAATCGCCTTTTATTTTGTAATCTTCTTTATTTTGACTTTCTCTAATATTTTCATTTAGAATTTTTGATTTTTTCTTACAACGTTCAATGTTTGTATGAATAAGTTTTTGCAAATCAGTTGATCTATTTGAAAGTCTTTCTTGTTTATCTTTAACATTAAAGAAATTATCCAACATAATAGAAGGAGAATCATAGGAAATAACATCTAAATCATTAAATATAAATTTGAATCTATAACAATAAAAATCTTTATATATACCTGAATCATCCTTGTATATTAAGAATTCAGTGCTATTTAATATATTTGTAAAAGAAGATTTAAGAAAATCATATAATGAGTCTATATTATTTAATGTTAGGTTTTTTGTAACTATCTGATTAAATAATTCTTTTGAAATAGTTTTTGAAATTCCAGTAAAGGATTTGAAGAAAAAACTATCGTTCATTTCAAGATGATTTTCATTAATAAAGCTTATGAATTCAATTTCTGTAAAATTTATAGGACTTAACTTAGTAGTTGCTGGGGGAAGCATATAACTAACACCAGGATAAAGAACTCTATAGGTGTTTATATCAGGAGTAATATGTTTAATGGATTCCATAACTTTGTTATCTCTATCACGAACTAGTGTTATATTAGAATGCCTACCCATTATTTCGATAATAAGAGAATAAGTACTGTTAAATCCCATTTCGTCAGAAGCTTCTACAGTTAGAATTACTATTCTATCTCCATCTTTTTGATGTACTTTAGTAATTTTACCTCCAATTAAGTATTTACGTAAAACCATTAAAAACATAGGAGCTTTTAATGGGTTTTCTTTTACTTCTTCAGTAAAATGCATTCTAGGAAATTTCGAAGAAGCAGATATAAGAAGTTTGTGATTTTTTCTTTCTTTTCTTATAGTTAAAATTATTTCATCTTTTTCTGGTTGATTTATTTTATCTATTTTAGAACCTAGTAAAATAGGCTCTATATTATTTAATAAACTGTGTAGAAAAATTCCATCTAGTGCCATAATGTTCATCCTCGCTTTCTAATACTCATAGTATATCATTAATTAAAAATTAAGTTAAGAGACAAGAAAAGTAATAAATCTGTAGTTTTCTCTATTGTAATGGGATAAAATAGATAGTATTATGTTAATGGGAGATGAAAAAGTACATAAAATGCAGTATTAATTATGCAGAGGGAGAAAGAATGAAAGGGTTTAAAAGAGCGAAATACAGAGCTTTTATAGTAGTATTATGTTCTTTGTTTTTAATGTCTTGTGAAAGTCATGTAGAAAAAAAAATTGATGGAGTAAAGCTGGAAAAGGGAGCAATAATTCAAAATGAAGGTGGAATCTATTCAAATTATAACTTGCATGAGGGTAGCTTTAATAAAATAGAGAACGATGAGATAATAAGTTTGTTTGATAGTAAAAGTGGAAATTATATAACTCAGAAAGATGGAAAATATAGTTCCTACTACTTGGGAAAAGTGGAAGAATTAAAGGGTGTAAAGTTAGAGGATATTGATTTGAAATTATCTCCTAACGGTAAATATTTAAGTTATTTTAGAAAAGAAGAAAATATATTAAAGTTAAATATCATTTCTCTTAAGGATGGTTCCTTAATTGAAATTAAGTCAAATGTGGCTATATCGGATACCTATCTTGATTGGGTAGATGAAGACACTATAATTTATTATGGTATAAGTGAAGATAGAGTTAATGGAGTATTTAAATACAATGTTAGTGATGAAAAGGAAGATCTTTTTTATAAGTTGGATGGAGGAATTGTTCAATTTGTGAAAAATATACAAACAGGAGTCATTTGTATTGAAGAAACTATAGACAATGTAAAAGTAGTAAAATTTTTAGATAAAGATGGAACAGAGAAAGGAATACTTCCTCCTGATATAACTTATATTTCAGATATAATAACTGATGGAACAGATTATTATTTTTTAGGGAAAGTTAAAGGAAATAATAATTCTTTATATAGAATTCATAATAACATAATAAAAAGGATGGTTTTTGATTTTCCTGCTAAAATAGATTATGATAAAGGCCTTAGCATGGATTCAAAAGGTAATATTTTATTTATTGGGAGTAGTTCTAAAAATTCA
This sequence comes from Clostridium cibarium, assembly GCF_014836335.1. Lineage (GTDB taxonomy): Bacteria > Bacillota > Clostridia > Clostridiales > Clostridiaceae > Clostridium > Clostridium cibarium. The sequence goes on along the minus strand of NZ_JACSRA010000002.1, from coordinate 67,304 downwards.
AAGAATGAAGAAATTTATAAAGTAACTAAGGAAGGCTCAATAAGCGAAGCTAAAGCTAGTGTAAAAGAATATGCTTTTGTTAAATATCAATAAGATTTAAATCTTATTGATATTTTTTATTTTATAAGAATAGAATAAATGTTCTGTGGCAATATTTACATATATAGGAGGGAACATGAATAAGGAAAGCTTAATCGAGGTTGTTGATTTAAATATAGCAAGAAAAATTACTTTAAAGCAAGCAAAAAAATATGAAATTATCCCGCTATATGAGAGTGAAGGTAAAATCTTTGTAGGAACTATTGAGGAAAATGAAAAAGGAAAAGAATATTTGCAATTTTTACTACAAAAAGATTTGAGGTTTATAGAAATTAGTAGAGAAGAATTGGCGGGATTAACTGAGATTTTATTAGATTATGACTATGAAGATATAGAGCAAAAAATATTTGGAGAAGCAATAAAAATGAAGGTAAGTGATATACATTTTGAACCTGTTAAAAGTTCTGTAAATATCAGATTTAGAATAAATGGATCATTAGTTCTAGTTAGAAAGCTAATGATGAATGAGTACGGGAAAATACTTTCTAGATTTAAAATTAAATCTAATATGGACATTACAGAAAAAAGAAAACCTCAGGATGGAAAGTTGTTTATGGAACATGAAGAGACAATTTACAATTGTAGATTATCATCAGTGCCAGTGATATATGGTGAAAAAATAGTTTTAAGAATATTATATGGTGAAAAGTATCTATCAAGCATAGAAAAGTTAAACTTTACGGAGAATCAGATAAAATCATTAAAGAAGATAATTGCTATTAAAACAGGTTTAATAATAGTAAATGGACCTACAGGAAGCGGTTATCATGAATAGTTGGGCAAAAATATAAGATTGTTCAATTTGTATTGAAATTTCAAGATATTGAGATGTGTACATGAGGGGATATAATTATTAATAAGAATAGTTTAAGGGATTTAATAGTTATCATGATTAGTTAAACTTAGATGTATTAATTCAGCATTTATACTTAAACCACATATTAATACAAGTGGGTGTTGGATTAAATGTTGATATAAGGAATATGGGGATAGAAAAAATACTGATATAAAAGCTTTAATTTTATAATAAAAGTTTTTATACCAGTATTTTTTACATTTAAGTATTGCAGAATTTAATGATATGCAATAGAATATGAAGTGTGTGCAAAAATAATACAATTATTCCATTATATATCTATTGTATCATATAATGGGGGGGCATGCAATAGATATATTTATAAAAACAAAAGGAGGAGTATATGAAAATAAATGGTTTAGTTTTTAATGAGGATGTAAAAGACGAGAGAGGAAAAAAAATAAGTAGAATGATGTTCGATAATAATTGCCGAGTGGTAAATGAGGTGAATGAATATCTTTGGGAACTAGAAATCACAAAAACTAATTCATATAACACAATAAAAAGGTATAGTGATGATATATGTTATTTCTATAATTTTTTATTGGCTAACAATATTAAATTGCTAGATATAAGTTCTTCTAGTTTAAGTGGATTTGTTAATTTTTTAAAAAAAATAAGGGTTAAAAACTATACTGGGATTAGTAAAAAAAAAGATATATAATTGAAAATTCTATGAGTAAGAGAATCGATATTTTAAAGAAATCTGAGGGGAATATATCGCTATTTGGTAGAAGTGAAGGCTTAAATCAAGATTCAATAAGAAGAATTTTTATTATTGTAATTAATTATTTGCGTTATTTGATTACATATAAAGAGTATAAGTTTGAAAGAAAAGTTTCATTATTGATATCTAGCAAAGATGTTATAAGAATTCTAAAAGCTAATGGTATTTATAAAAAAAGAACTGAGACTGTAAAAATCGACGAAAGTGAAATTATATTACAAAGTGAATACGAACTTTTATTAAAAAATGCAAAAGCTATTTATGCTAAATTATTGTTCTATCTTCTATATAATACTGGTATGCGAATAGGAGAAGCTTTAGGATTGAAGATAAAAGGAGGTGATACAAATAATCTGAAGGAGAGTTTAAAAGGGGATGTTGAGTATAAGGATGGAAGGTGGCTTATAAAAATTGTATATAGAGATACTAATGAAAATTATAAGCTAGCTAAAGCACATAGAAACAGAAGTATATACTTGAAGAAAAGTCAAAGTATAGAATTTGAAATATTATTAGAAAAATATCTTATGAAAATGAAACGAAAAAAGAACAGTGAGTGGTTATTTTTATCAAGCAGAGGTACTGAATTAACCCAAAATACTGCATATAAATATCTAAAAAGTTGCTTAGATAAAGCTAATCTATCATATAGGAAAAGAGATTTAACATTACACAGCTTTAGACATACCTTTATTACGAAGGAGATTGGGGAAGGGACACCAATAGTATATGCTTCTTTATATGTTGGGCACAAAAACTTAAATACAACAATAAAAAAATATGTTCATCTTACAGCATTAAATATTTCTGAAATAAGAGAAAAGTATGATGAGTTTTTGGATACTGAGTTTGATATAGATAATATATTAACCATTGACTAGTGATTAAATAAAAAATTAGTGTTACACATTAATTATTATGAATGTTAAGGAGAAAAAATTGTATAATCACATAAACTTAGCTTTATATCTAAGTACAGTTAATATTAAAATGGATAAAAATGAGAAGTTTTATAGGAAAGTCTATTCATATATAACATCAGAGTGGGAAGATCCATTAAAGTTTTATAAAAATTATGACACTAATACGGAGTTAAAATATAAGAAAGAAGTGCTAGGATATTTTGCATCATTAAGTATTGATCAAGGAATTAAGGCGCCTAAGAGTATATTAATTAAAACTAGCACAAAGGATTCAAAACAAGTACTCAGAATTCTACTAAAAGATTTTAATGTTCTAAATAAAAAGATTGAGGAGAAGAAAAAGATTTGTGCTACAGAAGCTTATTTTGAAAGGCTATATTACTTGGTATTTATAATTTGTTCTTATTATGGAATAAATGAATACTATAAGATAACTAAAGAATTGATATTAGATGAAAATATTGAAGGACTATTTGAAAAAGAATTGGCGTGTACATATAGATTACTGGATCTTAGATATCTTATGGGATATAGTCAGAAACGAGCAAAAGACATAATAAATGCTAGTAAAATAAAAAATAAGCAATTAAAAAAAGAATATATAGGATACGATTTGAAAAAAATTATAAGTGAATATGGAAATATAATAAGTAATGTTATGGGGAAAAGGCAAGTTAAGTATAAAATAGATTCAATAAATGCGTTTATAGAGTGGTTAAATAAAACTTATTCGTTAACAAAAGTTGAGAGCTTAGAGATTATAACTAGAGAGTATTGGCTGTTATATATTAATTATATATGCAATATGGACAATCTCGTAAATAAAACTAAGAATGCCAAGCTACTATCAGTTCTTCAATTTTTAGAATGGATAAGAGTAATTCATCCATCAATGTTAGATAAAAAATTAATGTTTTCTAAAGATGATTTAAAAAAAACAACACATGTTGATAATAAAATAAATGATTTAGCATTTAAAGATTCTGAAGATGCAAGAAGAATATTAGAGTTCTTACGATTTGAATATAAGCCAGTAGATATATATGAGGAATTTTATGTATCAGCAATAATTCTTGCTGCAAATAGCGGAATGAGGAGAAGTGAAATTTCAGATTTAGAATATGGTATTATTAGATTTTGTGAGGATACAAAGCTTTATATAATAGAGCATAATATAGTAGATAAATTATCAGTTAAAAACAGGCCTATATATGTAACAGAAGATGGATATAGAGAAATAGCGAAAGTTATGAACATTAGAAAAAACAAAGATATTCTTACCAAAAGGGAACCGAGAAAAGGTGGGGATGCATATGTGCATTTATTTGAATATAAATCAAGTGATATATTATATAGTCCAAAGTTTGATTATTTTATTATTAAAATAAATAAACTGTTAAATATAGAAAAAAAGGATGGGGAGGTTGAAGCTGGATTGCATGGCTATAGACATTTTTTTGCAACAGAAATATTTAAAAAAAGTGGTTATGATATAAGTACTGTAAAATATTTATTGAGGCACAAATCGTATAGCATGTCTTTAAATTATTTGGCTCAAGAAAGAGAAAAAGAAATAGTAAAAGTTAGAGAATATTTAGAAGAAGATATAAAATACGAAGGTTTAGGTGTTGAGAGTATTTTGAATATACTATTTTGTAATGACAAGTGCAAAGATTATGCATTGAATAAAAAAATACTAAGTGCTTCAGAAAGTATTTCCGAATTGATAAAAATTAATGAAATAAAAAAATTACCATTAGGGTATTGTTTAAATCCTTGTAAAAAAGCTGATAAGTGCTTTAAATGTAATAATTTCATTATAGAGAAACAAGAAAGCGAAAAATTATTAAATTATGCAAAAGAATTATTTGAAATCATTGTTTTTAAAAAACACATTTTAAAAGAATCATTTACTGCAACAGAGGTAGAAAATAAATTAAGAATTGATATTGAGGATTTAATGATTATAATTAGAGAGTTAGAAGGACTAGGAATTACACAGGATGAAATTAAGCATAATTTAAAAGGTGAAAGAGAAATAAATGAATAATAATGCAAGCAATAAAATAATTTATAACGAATCTAAATCATATGTTCATCTTAAGGAAGAAGAAATAATGAGTTTTACAAAAAACTCTAGTAGAAGTAATTCGAAAATTAAAAAATACAAAGAATTTAAGATGATATTCAGTGATTTAAAAGAATTTGAAACTATCCTTAAAAAAGAAGAATTAAGAGAGGATTTTATTAAGTTATATAACTGGCATATTACAATATTAGCATATTACAATAGAATTAATATACCTGATAATATTATTTTTATGATGAAATTCTATTTATATGAACTCAAAAATATTGATAATGAATTAGATTACATAAAGAGCAAGTTTAGAGATGTTATGGTGAACAAGTATAGTTATGGTATGAGTTATGTAAGGCAAGTTATGCATGAGGTAATAAGGTTGAAATTGTTTTACCAAAAATCAGTAAAATCTTGTTTTAAACATATTGATCAATATTTAGAATTAGCAAAAGAATATGAAAAAAAATATATAATAATATCAATGATTGAGTTTTTAAAAAAAATTGATTATATAGATGATGAAGAGAAAATTTTTATAAGAGAAGAATCTATAGATTTAAATAGTAAAAATACTTCCATTGAGTTTAATGAGATAACAAGAGGATATCTGAAAGAAATTAAGACTCAAAAAGCAATAAAAACATTTCGTGCTACAAAAAGTCATTTGAAAAATTTTTTTGATTTCATGGAAAATGAGTTCCAGGATGTCAATAAGTTTGAGAAATTAAGTAATAATCATATAAGAGAGTATATAAATTACTTAAATAAAACTAAGACATGCCGAAAAAAATCAATAAGCCCATCTACAATAAACGCAAGAATAGAAGAATGTGCAAAACTTTTCAATTATATTGAACAGAACATTAGCGATGTTAAATCTATAAAAATAATAACTAAATATGATAAGGTTAAAGAATATAAGATGTTACCTAAGTATGTATCAAAAAAAGATGTAGAGAGGTTATTAAAAGCGATTAATAAAATTGATGAAGAAAAATATCCACAGGAGAAATTAATAATAATTTTGATGGTGGATACTGGAAGGAGAGTTCATGAGATATGTAGCCTTTCATATAATTGCTTAAGAGATAATAATTACATTTTTTTTCATAAGACCAAAAAAGGAGTTTCTATAAACCAAAAAGTTGGGGACTTATCAGTAAAAGCAGTTTTAAATGCACAGAAGATTTGTAGTACTGTAGATAATGAGATGTATTCAAAGATTGATAACTTGAAAATAAGACGCTTATTTGCATCTAAAAAGAATAAATTCAGATCAATTGTTAGTAATACCTTAATAACAAGAATATTTAAAGAAATTCAGATTGAGAATGGCATAGTGGATTGCAAAAATGAACCACTATTTAGTTTACATGACAATAAAAGAAACTTTATTTCTAATATGGAATCTGCAGGCATCACTGCAGTAGGAATTGCCGAGTTGCTAGATCAAAAAATTAATACTATAGTCCAATATGAAGTAAGAAATGATAAAGCAATAAATACATTAAAGGATTTAGAGAGAAAAGGAATTTTAATAGGCAAGAGAGAAGAGAATATTGATAAAATTGAGAAAGAAAATGTTTATGATTTATTAAATGACAAAGATATTATAAAAAGAAATAATATTAATCTAATTGAAAAAATGCAGAATCCAAAGCAAGTTATTCCACTGCCACTTGGGCAATGCACTCAAATTGAAAATGCATGGATTTGTGGGCAATTATATTGTATGGCGTGCGAAAATTACACTCTGTTAAGTGATAAGGATAAAGAAGGTTTTGGAAAGTTTTGCGAAGAATTCTATATTCATATGTATCTATATAGAAAAGATGAAAGGATAAAAGAGATTCGTAGAAAATTTGAGGAAATAAGTAAAAATGTTTTAATTAATAATAATATAGTAGATGCTAGCAGTTTAAAAAAACATATTAACTCAATTAAGAAAAAGTCAAGAATGAAAGTTGAGATGATAAGAAATGGCGAAGTATGATGTGATGATCCAACAGAAAAAGTTAAGAGTGAAGAACAATATAGAGTCTATTAATAAAGTTTGTGAAGAACTAATTAGCTTAGATGAAAATATAACTTATAAGAGTATAAGTGGAAAAACAATGATACCAATAAAAACGTTGCAGAATAGTTCATATAAAGAATGCATAACAAATTGGAAGGGGATTCAAAAGATAAGAGAAAATAATGAAGAATCAAATGTTTATTTAGAAGATATAAAATATTTAAAAAAAATTATACAACAATTACGAAAACAGAATGAACAATTAAAATATGAGTTATACACTCAAAGAACAAAGTGATATTGTAAATATAAATTTTGAAAATTCATGTTACAGATTAGTATAACTTTATATTGGTGTAGGAAATATGCAAATAAGTTAAAAGTCCTAAATATGTTTGAGTTGTTTTATATGGGAGAAAAATTATGGGAAAAATAATAAGATTTAAAAATGAAAAATAATTAATTAAGGTATAATATTAAATATTCTAATTTTTAGTAAGTAAATAACAACTAGTTAAATAAGCTTTTTTGTAATTCATTAGTAAATATCAAGAAATAATAGATTAATTTATTATCTTAGTAGGATCAAGTAATAGTATGTAGAATTAATCAGTATAAAAAATAGAGATAAGCTATAACTTATATTTTGGGGTTATAGCTTATCTTTGCTTTGTGAAAAGTTCTTCAGTAGATACATTAAATGCTTTTGCTATGCATAAAAGTTCATAATCTAATACTTCTCGTTTCTTTAATTCTATTTTTGTAAGCATAGGCCTATCAATAGCTAAACCATAAAGTTGAAGTTTTGCAGTAAGTTCTTCTTGAGTAAGGCCTTGTTTTTTTCGTAATCTCTTTACATTGTCACCAATAATATTTCTTTTATCCATAAAATCAGTCCTAACTCTGTAATAATGTATTAATTGTAATAAAATGTACAAAATAAAATGTGTAGTAAGTACACATTTGAAAAATTTATTTATAGGAGTGAAATATATGGAGACATTTAGACCAGCAGTTAAAGATATATCTTTATTTAAAGAAATTGCTAAGAATTTAATAAATCCTTTAGAAGTACCTAGGGAAGCAATTAGTAACTCTATTGATGCAGAAGCTAAAAATATTAATATAGAAGTGAATAGAAACGTTGATGGAGTATTCTGCATAAGTTTTACTGATGATGGATGTGGAATGGATAAAAGTGAATTAGAAAGCTTTTTTAATTTAGGAGATTCAAGAAAAGATAAGAGAAATATTGGAGAGAAAGGATTAGGAACTAAAATATTCTTTAAAAGTAAAAAGATAATTGTAATAACACAAAAAACTAATTCTAAAAGATTAATCGCAGAAATGAATGATCCATGGTATTATCTAATTAATAATAAAATACCAACATATACATTGCAGAGTGAAGAACCTGTTATAGGAAAAGACGGTACTAAGATAATTGTTGAAGGTTATTTAGTTGATAATCCAGAAAAGTATTATAATTTAGAAACATTAAAAGATTATATATTATGGTTTACAGCAGGGGGAAGCTTTAAGAATATATTTGCTACATATTCTGAATTGAATTGTTATGTGAAAAACATGCAGGTTGCTCCAAGGATTTTTATTAACGATAATATTATTAATATGAGAGAGGAAATTGCAGGCGCACATCAATTTTTTCCACCACAAGAAAACCCAGAGATAGATGTAAGTGAAAAGATATATGTAAGATCAGTGAATTATTGCAGGCATTTTGGACCTTACCACAGAAGTACAAATATAAATGGAGAATATGTTTCGTTTCAAATGTATGGAACTGTGTCAGGAGTTAATTGCAGAAGAGCAATATGTAAGCTAAGGCCATGTGAAAGATTAAAAAGTAGGTTTGGCGTTTATTTAGCTAAAGATTTTATACCATTTACAAAAAAAGCTAGTCTTATTACAGATCCAAACTATCATCATTTTCATATTTTAGTTAATTCTCAAAATTTTGAGTTAACAGCAGATAGAAATAATCTAAGTAATGAAGATAATCCAAAAGTTAAATGGATTCTTGAAACAGTTAAGCAAATAATAGATACTGATATTTTACCTATTACGCAAGCAACATATTCTAAAATGAGAAAACAAGAAGAGAGTAATTTTGTAATAAAAGAAAAGACAAGTAGTTTAAAAAGGAGAATTAATCAATATAATAAATTAAAAAAGTTGGATTTGGATAACATATCTATAAAAAGAATTCCTGATAATGAGGCACAAGTCACATTGTTATTAGCAACATTATTAAGTGATGTTAGATTTAAAAACTATATTAAAGGAATTGAATCCATAGCACATTATTCACTACAATCTACTACTGATTTGATATGCCTAAACAAGGAAGATGATACTTTGCTTGTTGAGATAGAATTTCTGTTAAGTAATTTATTTAAACACGAACACCCATATATGACATTTGATTATATTGTATGTTGGAAGGTGGATATGGAAATAAATGATAGGAAAACATTGATTGATGGAGTAGAATTAAAATTATGTTATGAAAAAAGACAATGGCTTTTAAAATGTGGTACGGAAAAGATTATTCCTATAATAGAATTATCTAGCATTGTAGATGTTTTAATTAAGGAAAAAAAAGAAGAAATAAAGGTGAAAATTAAATAATACAACAAGATATTGTGGTAAGAAAATACTTTTAGTAATTTAAAAGTATTTTTTTTTAAGAATTCAAAAGATTTTCTTTATTAAAAATGATTAAAAATAATAACTCTATTATTTTTTAGTTAAGAAATTCATGAGATATTAAAATTGAAAACCACAAAAAATATATTATTATGCCAAATAAATATATGTGTTCCATCAATATAGAAGGTAAGGAGGGATATTTTTTCTTTTGTAGAATATTACACAATAGGATATATTTTAGAAACTAATGAGTTTAAAGTTTCGATTTGTTTTTAAAATAATATAAATTAAATTTTTAATATGAAGTCGATTTAAAAATAATAATAAATTAAATTTGGAAAAGGATTTATTTAATAGATTTTTGAGGGAGAAAGTACGTATATTTAGGAGGGGAATATGAAAGATATATTTTCATATAACATAGATAATAATAAAAACGCTTATATGAATTGGAGAACAAATAAATATGAACATATTAGTAATATGATTGTTATTGCTAATGGGTTTATGATGTCTTCAATAATATTGGCAGAACAGATATTGAAGGATAACCAAAATAGGAATGCAGATATAGTTATTTTCCCAATTTTATTTAATGCCAATCATGCAGTAGAGTTATATTTGAAGGCAATTACATGGACGTTAAATGTTATTCTAAATAAAGAAGAGAAGATAGAGGGGAGTCATGACATAAAACAAATATTTAATGTAGTATGTTCAAAGGTTAATGAATTTGAAACAAATAAAGAAAGAAGAGAACAGTTTAAAAAGTTAACTATTAATTTAAAGGAGTATTTGAATGAACTATATATGAAGATTGAGGATAAAGCAAGTGGAAAGCATAAGAATAATATGGATTTTTCAAGATATCCGTTTAGTACTAAGTATATTAATCACTTCTATATAGATAACTTTAACAATGTAGTAATTGACTTGGAAAATTTTTTGTTAAGATTTAATGAAATTGGTACAAACCTAAGGAGGATAGCAGAACATTATTTATATGATTTTCTTGAATTGGAGCAGGATGAATAAGAAAGTTTGAGGGCCTGTAGTTTAATAAAAATTTCGTTGTAAGAATGGTAATTAAGTTAAGTATTTATAAAACAGTTTTTAGTGTTCTTTTATACTGATTTATATAGTAATTCGGAATGGAAGTGATTGGGTATTATATGGAACTTATATATTTATATATAGAAAAATTTGGAAACATGGTAAGAAAACAAGAAATAAATTTTTCGCCAAGGTTTGAAGTTAAAGTTATAAATGAAAAGTTAGTTATTGAGAATAAAATATCTTATATGGATAGAATATATCCTAAAAATATTAATAATATTACTGTTTTACTTGGCAAAAATGGCTCTGGAAAAACAACAATTCTAGATATACTAGGTATGAACAGAGATGATAGATGTTATGAATCTATAAAAAGAAAAGATAGATCTAGAAGTGAAGTTGTTGATAGTTATTTTATGCTTTATCATATTCAAGATGATTATTTTTGTATCGAGGTTATGGATGATTTAAATCAAGGAGATAAAATAACAAAATTATTCAAGAATAATTTAAGCAATTTCAATTTTGATGAACTCAATGGTGCATTTTATAAAATTCCAATTAGCTTAATAATTAAAAAGGATAATGACAATTTTCAAGTAGTTGAACATATTTTTAGAGAGTACATACCTCTAGGATATAAGATAACTGAGAAAGTAGGTGTAAATTATATAGTAAATACTCATAGCAATAGGGTGAATTTACAAAATTATTATACAGGGAAAGATGAAGAGAATTATGAAACAGATGAGTATTTATTCAAGAGGCGATATTATTTAAATCCATCAATAGAGAGTCAGTATAAGTATATTAATCGGATGAAATGTGAAGAAAATCTGCAATTTCGTCCTCAATCAGTAGCAATTGAAATTTATCCAGATTGTGAGTATAATCTATATCCTATTTTAGAAAATAAAGAAATGGAAATATGGATTGAAAATTTAGAAGAAGCATTGTATATTCAGAAGTCTAATATACTAAATAATTTAATATTGAATGAAAATGATAAAGTCAAAAAGCAAACTAAAACTAAAACTAAAAAAAAATATAAGGATTTGTTTATATTAGATACATTATCTAGGTGTATTATTTATCAGTTTGTAAAAGGTGTATGTGATATGATAGATGATAATAATCGTAAGGCAAGAAATACGCATACAGGAGTTAATCTTGATATTTATAATAATACACATATTCAATTTTTAAATAATTTGAAAAATAATCAATATGCTCAATGTAATTCTGATTCTATTTTAGGACATTTAGTAGATAAGAAAAGTGAATACAAAAATTTAATTAAGGTAATAGAGTATTATAAAAGAGACAAAACATTGAATGATTATGGTAAGTTGATTTGTATAAGTAGGTATTTGTATTCAAGAATGGAAAGTGAAATTGGGTTAGGTAATGATAGTAGATATGAACTAGCCATTGAAGAGTTTTTTAATGAATTAAATGGTTTAGAAGAGTACTATTTTAATAAAAAAAATATCCACATTAAATGTAATTCTCAAATAGATGAAAAATTAGTAAAAGTTTTTAAAATATATGACAAGTATATATATAATCAATATAGTGATCTTAACATGAGATTTAAAATAAAAATTTTGAACTTGTCTGAAGGAGAAAAGAATTTTTTAGATTTATCATCAAAAATTTTTGATATAGTAACTAAAACAGAAAAAAACAAATTATCCATAATTCTATTAGATGAACCTGATCAAAGCTTACACCCAGAATGGAGTAGAAGATTTATTAAATATTTATGTGATGAAATGAAACAATATGAAAATAAAAAGATACAGATAGTGTTATCAACACATTCTCCATTTATGGTAACAGACATTATGTCAGAGCATGTGTATTGTTTCGAAAATATAAAAAATGTTAAAGAAGAAAGTAAAATTAATATATGTTCTATGAACAAAAAAGGTAATGGAATACATAATACATTTGGAGCTAATATTTATGAAATTTTAAAAGATAGTTTTACTTTAGAGAAAACAATAGGTGAATTTTCATATGATATCATAACCCAATTAATTAATAGCCTTAAAGATGATTTAAATGATTGTGATAGGGAATTTGAAAAGTTTTTAGTGAATTCAATTGGTGAACGGTTATTAAGAAAGAAACTTCAAGGTATGTATATTAAGAATAGAGAAAATTGTGACAAGTTAAAAAGCAGAGTGATAGAACAGATAAAGTTAGAAACTAATGAATATAAGCTTAATAAAATAAAAGAAATTTTAAGTGGTGATAATCATGATTAAAATTAATTTTGAAAATAAGAAAGAAAGTATAGAGAAAATATTTTGGGATTGGTTTTATAAATATAATCTGAAAATATTTTTGAAGATATTATCTAATGATATAGAATTACAAAAGCTTATATTTGAAAGCGAAGAAAAGTATAAGGTTTGGATTGAAAATTTATCTTTAAATAGAAAAAATGATTATAGAGTATTAAAGGAATTTTTCTTTTCGTCGCCTAAAAAGCATTTTGATTTTAAAGAAAAAATGAATGGAATCGAAATAAGTGAAGAATCAAAAAGTTTCTTTTTGAAGAAATATGAAAATTTTAGAAAATCACAAGCCCCTAAAATAGTTAAAGAATTAGAGGTACATTCGTGCCCATATTGTAATAAAAATTTTATAGATATTTACTATAAATGTGGAACTACAATACCTAGTAAATTTAATGGTGATATAGATCATTATTTTCCAAAAGGGAAATATGAATATTTAGCATTATGTTTATATAACCTTATACCTTCATGTAAAGTATGTAATCAGGAAAAAGGCGATAGAGATAAGGTTCACTTTCATCCATATATGGATAATCATGAAAATCTATATCAATTCAAAACGAATTTTAATGTGGAATCTGATAAGATTAGTATTGATTATTTATATGGATTATCTGAAAATTTTGATATTGAAATTTTCGATTATTCTAATTATCAGGATACTGATAGCATCAAGGAATCTATAGAAACATTCCATTTAGAAGATAAATATAAGAATATGACTTCATTTGCAAAAAATATAATTAGAAAAGCTTATATTTATAATAATGGATATCTTAAAGACTTTCTTGATCAGTATTCAGGACTATTAGATGAAGAAGAAATTATTAAAATTTTATTTGATTATGAAGGCAATGATTTTCTAAACAAGCCCTTATCTAAATTTAAATATGATTTGATGAAAGAATTTGATGTAATTAGATGAAATTTATATAAAAATTTGATAGAGCATGATATGCAACTTAAATTAGATTATATTAACTGAGATTTTGATTAGTCATATAATTAGAAAATGCAAATTTAACTATCAATTTTACTTACTTAAGATAATTTTTATAGATAAAAATACAGTATAATAAGAAATATATTATTTTGTGAAATAATAAGTTTTAATATAAATTTTTATTGCTTATTTATAATAAATAGTGTAATGCATTAAAAATTATTATAATACTTTATATATATAGGGGGGATAATATGCCTAAAGTTTTTATAAGCTATAGTCATGATTCACAGGAATTAGAAGAGAAAGTTAAAAATCTTGCTGATATATTAATACAATATGGAGTTAATACTGAGATAGATCAATATACTACAAATCCCGTACAAGGATGGCCGCAATATATGTTAGAGAATATATTGTCTTCAGATTACATATTATGTGTTTGCACAGAAAATTATAAAAAAAGATTTGAAAATGAAGAGAAAATAGGAGTAGGGCTTGGTGCAAAGTTTGAGGGAAAATATATAACACAAATATTATATGCTGATGAATATAACAAAAAAGTGATTCCTATACTTTTTGCTGCTGATGATCCAATTCCATTAGCGTTACAACCTTATACACATTATAAATTATATCAAAATCTAGAATTTGAGAAGTTATATAGATATGTTACTAGACAGCCACTTCTACATAAACCAGAATTGGGGAATATACTTTCTTTAGATGATAATAATGCAGCATTATTAAGCAATATTAAATTTGGAAATAATATTGAATTAAAAAAAAACTAAGAAATGAACTACAAGAAGTATATGCAAAATGTATTTCAAGATTTAAAACTAATGGACTAGATAGAAAATTAGCTGTTAAAATAATTGAAAAAGATTTAAAAAGAGATAAATTTGATTATATTATAAATAATGAAGAGTTAAGATTAACTATTTTGTGTGGAGAGTTTGGTGTAGGAAAAACATATGCAGTAGATATTATGTTTCAGAGACAAGCTGAAGTATATTTAAATGACTTAGATGATAGGTTCCCAATATATCTCAAAATTAATTCTATAGGTAATTTGAGAGAAAAAATTGAAAATGAGTATTTTTTTGATAGATACAATAAGTATATTATATTTATTGATGGATTAGATGAACTTGATTATAGTTTAGTAGGTAAAATTATTGATGAAATCATGTTTTTGGAAGAATTGTGGGTAAATTGCAACTTTATAGTAACAACTAGGCCTATGTCATTACTTAATAATTATAATATTAAATATTTGCCTCTTTTAAAAGATGAAGAAATGGTTGAAATTATTGAATGTATATCTGGAATAGATTATGAGCCAACAATAGGAGCTAGATTAGATAAGGATATTAAAGAAACTATAGAAAGACCATTTTTCTGCATTTTATTTGCTTTATCTATGAAGGATAAATATAATAATTTTATTATTGATAGAAATAAGATGATAGATTATTTAGTAAACAATTTAATTGCAAAAATATCTAAACAAAAAGAAAAAATATATGAGCAAATAATTAGATTATCTATTATTTTGGTAGATAATAAATTTTGTAAGATACATTTAAGTGAGCTAGGGAGTAACTTTGATATAGATGATTTATTAAAATCAGGACTTATATATAAAGATGATAATGAATATTTATATTTTCCACTTCCAATAATACCACAATGGCTTTCAGCAGAAGGTATAAGGCTTAAATATAAGGATATTGATGAAATTATTGAATCAGAAGAGCAAGTAATAAAGTGGAGATATCCTTTATCAATATTATTTGGAAAATTATCATATAATGAGTCAAAAAAATTTTTTGCAAAGATTGTAAGTCTCTATCCTGGAGTTGCTTCAATTATTATAAGAGACGGAATAAAAACTATAAGAAAAAGTAATTTACCATCTGCAAGTGAATGTGGGAAGATGTTGCAAGAATGTATGAGAAAATGGATTGAAGGATTAGGAAATTTTGCCTATGTAATTGCACCATTTAGATATGGGAAAATTGCAGATTTAGGTGTATCTGTAGATGGAGTAGGAATATCAGTAACATGGGATCAAAAAAGTTATAATGAGGACATTAAAACATTTAATGATGAAGAGTTAATGTTTTGTGGGGGAGTGATGAGGTCTCATGTTCCAATCGCACAATCTATATGGCCATGGATAGACACATTAGAATATCTTAGTGAGAATCTCAAAAATTTAATTAAACAAAAACCACTAATGTTAGAAGATGGAGTTTTATTAGAGGAATATATATGGAGTTTAAGCTGCAGTTTAACTAAAAAAGGTGATTTATATGATGATGTTATAAACATATCTGAAATTGAGGAATATAGAAAATATTTATATGAATCTAATTTGAGTATAAGTGCTACAATGATTGATATGAATTTCTACTTTAATGAAATTGATAAATTAATTGATAGTGGACATACATTTATAAGTGCTCCTTGGCCTAAACATGATGTTCCTTATAAGAAATGCGGAGGAAAAGTATGGGGGCTATATTCAGAACAAAGAATTCTTCAAAAGACTATTTTTATTTATGATAATGCAATTAAGGAATATTTGAGAATTGTTGAAAAATGGTTTCCACTAATTAAAGAAAGTTTAAACATATATAATTTGTTGCCTACAAAATTAAATGGAGATATATATATTAATAGAAAAAATGAGTTTTATGGAAGACCAACAATGAAGTGGTGTTTTGAAGTTCTTGCAAAAGGAGAAAAATCATATGTAAATTTTAAGTTAAGTGATATTGAAAATAGACAGAATAAGAGTATTGAAGAATATTCAAAATCTTGGATGGAACTACGAACAAAGCGTCTTGAAAAGAGTGAGTGGATTAATTTCTTTAGTGGAGGAACAAGTTTAGAGATATTTGGTGATAGACCTATTACTAACCTTGTGTTTGAGTGGTTAGAATCTGACTTGAAAAACATAGGATGGATTAAATAAAATTACCAAAAGTTTTACTTGAAATAATATAAATAAATTACATTATTAAGTAATCGGAAATAAACAGCTTCTGATTATCCGTATAATTGGACATGTTATCAATATATCCATTAGGCTAATAATAGATATTTTCAGAATTAGACTTCTTAATATATTCATTCCAAGATACTAATTAATACAATGCAAATTAAGTTAATACAAATGTGAAGATTAAAAATATATCATAAATTATTGAATAATATGCAAAATTACAACTGGTTGCCTAATTAGTCATCTTGAGAAGTAATAAGAAATAGGAGTGAAAATTATGAATGATATTGAAAAAATAAAAAATGAGCTTGAAGTAACAAATATTTTAAAACCGAGAAAGGAGCTCCTTAAAGAAAATATTAATGTACAGTTGATAGATAATTATTTAATACTGGGAAATTTGGTAGCTCAAGTTTTTGTAAGACATATTTTATTTATGTACATTACTCAAGAAAGCAAGGAAACTTCTCAAATACTTCGTTCTAAATCTTTTAATCAGATAGTGTATGACATAGTATATTCATATTTTGGCACATTAAACTTTTTTGCAAGAAGTGATATTGGAATAATGTGCAAAACTCAAATATGTTATCGTATTATAGGATATTTATATGAATATAAAGGGTATGATTATATGTTTAATTTATTCAAAAATGAATGCTTTGAAGAGCTTAAAACAATTGCTAAATATCCTATAGATGACTACGAACGTCTTGTTAAATCTTTTCTATGGAAAAACTATTACAAATCTGTAAACTACAATGTAAAGCTTGTTTACTCATTTGATGAATATGATCAGATGTTTTCTGCATCCTTAAAGCATAATGGTGTCGTATTTACTGAACTTGGAGTTAGCAGAAAAGAGGCTGTACGAAATGTAGCAAAATGTTTTGTAGAAAAATTTATTCCAGAAGAAGAGTTGCTTAATTATTGTAATACTATTACTTCTCATAAATTTGAGTTTAAAGAAGATTGCGTTAATTTACAGTATGATGTTGCCAATGAAACATTGCATAAGTTGCTTGAAATGGATAATCCACTATTATGGTTTTGTTTGCTTTCACGTTCTAAATTAGGAAGAATGAGAGATGTTGTTCCATTTGATGTAAATGCATCAAGAATGAAGCGTAATCTTATTAATTTTGGAAGATATATCACCACCATGTTTTTATTTGAGTACAATTATACTTGTGGAAATTTTAAAAATATAAACTTAATTGCCTATGATATGAGTTATCCTAATAATATGGGACCAAATGAAGTATATGATAAAATACAGGAATTATTAAAAGTTGATGAATTTTCCAGGAAGATTTATTCTTACTTATCTCTGCAAAGAAATGAGCTAGAACAAAGTTATCACAACAATGATATTAGTCAAATTTCTTTTTCTATAGTTGCAGGTTTTTTTGTCTCAAATTTTGACTCTAGTAAGAAGTTTATGAATATTTTTCAAGAGATTATTAAAACATTTTATTCTGAAAAATATGTAAATACAATTTCTGATTATAGACTATCTGTACAGAACTTTGCAAATCAGTTGGGTCTTAAAATTGCTTATGATAAGCAAATACTTGACAATGGAGATTATGAACTAACAGTCTATTTTGACAAGTACCTTACAAGATTTAGTTGTTGTGTAGTTGAAAAGTCAGCCCAAAAGGCAAAAGAAGTAATTTGGCAAAAAGTATTCTATGATTACATCATTCCGGTTGAAAAATTCTTATCTGGCAAAACTGAACAATGTAATGATGAATTATTGCAATTTGTTATTGAACAGATTGTCAAGGTTTCCGAAAATCTATTGTTACAGTTAAAGCAACAATATAATTTGTTTAATGTACGATATGCTCAAGAAGTTGGAGATGAAAATTATTACAGCCATCTATATTTATTGTTCAGTCGAATAAATAATAATGCTTTAAGAAAAAAACTGGCGTCAAGAATTGCTGAAATCAATTCTAAACAATATTTTATAATCAATGAAAATGCATACACAACAGGCAATATAATTACTATTATTGAAAAGTGTAGCACTTTTGAAAAAGATCACCTAAAAGATAGGATTGCTTCACTAATTAAAACAATCGATGTTATGAAACTAAAAATAAATATAGATTTTGATAAAATTATTAATCCAACGTTTTATTTTATAAAGCAGTTTATAGAAATTGACTATAGAAATGTTCAAAGAATAAGTCATTTAACTGATGAAGCTGCAAAGTATGCACTTGACTTAAATATTGATGCATATAGTTATATCAATAATCCTTCCAAAGTGGTTAAAGATTATTTCAATCAGAAAGTAATTTTGGCAGAGAATTTGTTTGCAGATAAAATGGGACGGTTATCTATAACTAATGATTGTAATTCCAAAGTATATATATTAAATAGTCATGCAGATGTAAGCGATCAATTAATGAAAATGTGTAAAGGAATTACACTTCGCAAAGTAGTAATTGCCTGTGGATATGCTTTTAATAGTGGTTTCTCAATGCTTAAGGAAATATTAGAAAAGCCAATAATAGAATCAGAAATAGAAGTGAAACTACTAATTGGTTCTTTACAGAAATATCGCTCCTGTGCAGAGGCACAGGATGGACAGTTGACTGGAATAGATAAAAAAACTATTCAGTTGTTGCAGTCATACTTAAATCAAGAAAATTTTAGTTTATTCACTTGTGAGAAAAGGTTCTATCACGGGAAAATATATTTTTTTGAAGGGATAGAACGAACTATTATATGCACTGGTTCTTCAAATATAAGTCGGTCAGCATTTGTTTCTAATTATGAATTGAACATAGTTTTAGATGTCCCAAATAACTCTGATATTTATTTGAACTTTTGCAAATGGATTGATCAATTGTTCTTTTATTCCGTACAATTAAATAATTTAGATCTTTCTGTATTTAGTGATAACGAAATAAATGTTGAAGGTGCAACTGTAATTCGGAAACTATCTATATCTAGCATACAACATAGAATCGATGAGCTTTCAAATGAAGAGGTTAAGTATCGCCTTAATTTATGGATGGAGAAGAATCCTGATCTAGTTGCAGATGATTTATGCATACTATCGTTACCAGAGTATATTGCTTTTGTATATTACGACAGGAAGCTTTTAGTGCTAGAATCTTTTCAAGCAGGAAATTCTTATTTTTGTATTAAATATGAGAATTCTTTCGAGGAAGAAATAAATCGAATTTCCACACTAAGTAAAACTGAAATTTTCCAATATAGTCGAATGCCAAAAAGAGGGTATCACACTACAAATAAGTTTACTCTTGAAAGTAATATTAGTGAATTTTTTAAAACAATAAAATTATAAAGGGGTTACGTTTCCTAAATAAGTCTAAATTGTTTGGTATTAATTATAATGAAGCGAATTTTAGTAGTATATTAATTTCTTATATACTATGCTAACAAGTAGCTTGTGGACTTCATATTATTCATACAATGAAAAGTTAAAATAGATTTCCTAATTTTGAATATTCTATTTATGGGTTAAGGCAAAATGGTTTATGCCTAGTATAGAGTTAGCCAATTTATATATTGTGGTTAGCTCTTTTTTTTATATAAATGATATAAAATTTAGTTTTGGGGCAAAATTATATATTACATTAGCATTAATTCTGATTTCTTTAAAGAATCAAAATTAACATGCTGTTGCATTTGTATGGAGCTTGCGTTTATTTTTATTGTAATTGTTCATAATATAAGAAAGATACATGTAAGTAATATATAAATTAATCTTTTACTAAATTATATTGTTTATTTTATGGTAACTTTAGTAGAGTATAAACATAAGGGAAACAACTAAAGTCATGATAAGATCGGTAAATCTACAACCTTATATTCCATAATTAATGAAATTAAAAGTGATAATATTAATATTACAACCCTAGAAGATCCTATAGAAATAGCTTTAGAAGGAATAAATCAAATTAATTTAAATAATAAGATAGGAATAACTTTTTCTACAGGGCTCCGAAGTGTTTTAAGGCAGGATCCAGATGTAATTATGGTAGGTGAAATAAGGGATGAAGAGACAGCAAAAATGGCTGTTAGAGCTTCGATTACTGGACATAAAGTATATTCAACTATACATACGAAATCTCCCCGTGAAGTATTTTTAAGATTAGAAGAAATGGGGGTTGAACCTTATTTAATAAGAGCTTCTTTAGGTGGAATCATATCTCAAAGGCTGATTAGAATAATATGCAATGAATGTAAGAGAAAAATAGGAGAAGTAAATATAGGTTCTAATATAGTACCAATTTTTCAGAAGACAGGGTGCAAAGCTTGCAATAGAACAGGCTTTGTTGGCAGAACCTTAATATCGGCTGTACATTACTTAGATAAAGAACTGAAAGAAAGTACTAAAAATATATATGAAGATGAAAATATATTATCCAACAGCGAAATGGTAGTAGTATTGAAAAAACTATTAATAAGTGAAAGTATAGACTATTATGATTATTTGCAATTTATAGAGGGGGAAGATCTAAATGAAGGAGAATTACAGAGAACTATCAATTATTGCAGAAAACCTAGCTAATTTATATGAAGATGGTATATCTATGGATTTATCTTTTGAATTGTTATCAGAATTGCATTTTAGTAAGAATTATAAAAATAGCCTTAAAGAAATTAAAGTGAAAATTCTAAAAGGGTATTCACTAGCTGAAGTATTTGGTGAATATAGCAATTTATATCCGGTTCTCTTTGTGGGGATTATTTCAATAGGAGAAAATAGTGGAGAACTTAATAAATGTTTAAGGAGTATTAGTAAATACTATTATGAAATAGATAAGGTTAAGAGAAATATCAAAGCAGAGTTAGGATATCCCTTGATTATTTTTATATCATTAATGCTATTATCGATAAGTGCTTTTTTTATCATTATTCCTAATATATATGAAACATTCAGTTCAATAAGTAGTAAGGTGCCAAAGATTATTAAAGCGTGCTATGATGCAAGTGATTGGATTTGTAATAATCCTATAATAAGTTTTGTAGCACTTCTCTCTTGGAGTATAGTGATATATTTATTAGGAAAAAGTTTGGGGAATAGGGTAAAAAGCCATTGGAGCAGTATTTTTTTGAAAATAAAATACATCAGAGATTATTATGAGTACATGTTTATTTTGTTGTTAACAGTCATTTTATCTAGTGGCATTCAGTTAACAAAAGGAATAGAATTGTGCATTGATTCAGTGAATATTAAGATTATAAGAAATGCCCTATGTGATATAAATGAAGAGATATTAAAAGGTAGTGAGTTAAATAGAGCAATTAAAGATATTTCTTTCTTATCTAAATATACATATTCAATGATATATTTAGGAGAAAGAAGCGGAAACTTAACAGATGTTTTGAATAAGACTCAAGAAAGATTAGAAAATTCTATAACAGAGAAAATGAAGAGAGTAGTAACATTTATTTCGCCTTTGTTTATAGGGTTAATGTCATTACTAATATTACTTTTTATAGTCAGTTTCATTATGCCATTGATTGATATGGTCTATTCTGGATATATGTAAATGAAAAAAAGAGGATTTACATTAATTGAAATAATAGCAGTTATTGGAGTGTTATCTGTTATTTTTAGTATAGGTATAGCTAGTATAAAACAATTTAAAACACGTTACAAACAAATTGAAATAAGTAATTTCCTTTATGAGACCATTGATATGATAAGTTACGGAAAAAGTTATTGTGCAAGTAATGATTTATCTGGAAATGTTAAGTTGATTAATAATAATGATTATTTGCAGGTATATTTAATAGCTGATAATAAAGTAATAAAAAATATAAAGATTAAAGAAGTTTTAAGAATTAAGCCTTTTGATAATGAAGAAGAAATAAGAAATATAAATCTTAGGATTAATGAATTTGGATATGTAGAACCTACTACAATAAAGTTTATTAATGAAAAATTAGAAGAATTTATAATTACAGTACAAGTTGGTGGTAATGTAATTTTAGTAAAGGAAGGAGGGAGTTAAAGTAAAAAGCAAAGGTAGTCTGATGATAGAAGTTGTTATATCTTTAGGGATATTAGGTATTTGTATAATTATCTTAGCAAATATAGTTAAGGGATTCATTAATTCAAATGAAACTCGTTTAATTAAGTATAATGTTAATGAAACACTTTATGCAATTTGTAGTGAAGTTAAATATAATGTTGCTTATGAAGATATAAGGGATGAAATTAAAAATAACAAGTTAACGTTTCTATATAATGAAGAATTTTTATCTCTTCTTCCTAATACTAAATTGCTTTTTATGAATAAGAATGCTAAAGATGATGAAAAAATTGAATTAGAATTAATTGAGGATAATGGAGAGTATATGAAGATAAATATTAAGATTATATATAAAGATATTAAGGAAGAACAAATTATTTTGAAAGCTCCTTGGATGGAGTATGTTTAGGAAAAATAACGGATTTACACTGATTGAATGCGTTGTATATATGTTTTTATCCATGTTAATTATGATTATTGGATTTAAACTTTTGGTTACATGTACTAGTGTATATTTTGAAACCGTTAAAAAAAGTCTTGGTTTAAATTCTATTGATGGAAGCTTTTTAGATATTGATAGGTTTTTAAGAGATACTGGAGTGCAGAAGATAAGTAGTGAGGATAACAAAATAATAATATATAGAGGGGATAAAAGTAACATATTCGAAATACAGGAAATATTGAAATTCGAGAATAATTTAATAATTAAATATTATGATATAAGGAATTTTAATAGATACACAACTAGGAATACAATAATTTCTAATATAGATGATTTTAAAGTTAAAATTAAAGGAAGATTAATTTATATAAACATAAGTAAAGGAGGAACTGAATATAGAAAGTGTCTATAAAAATAGAGGGTATGTTCTTATCAATATTCTATTAATATTAATGATTATTTCTTTGATAGGGCTTATATGTAATAAGGTAGTTATAAATAATATAATGCATAAGTCTTTAGAGAATAAAAAAGAAGATCTATATAATTCTGAGGATTTTGAAAAAATATTATGTCTATTAAATAAATATTCAAAGGAAAATAGAGAAAATATAAATGAATTAAGAAAAAAAGGAACTGAACAGTATATAAACTTTGGGATGAATTTAGGGTATAAAAAAGAAATAGATAAGTTTTACTTGATATATACGGATAAAGGATTTAGACAAGAAAAAATTTTAAGGTATAAAGATGTGGGGAGTAAAGTAGTATTATTACCTTTAGCAGAGAAATATATGAATGAGGAGAGTAAAATTGAAAGAAAGTATAGTTTTAATTAGTAGAAATATATTGATTTACAATAAAATTAGTTATGACTATAAATCATTTTATGAAAAAATAAAATTGCTCAAGAAAAGATATATAGTAGTGTTGGATGAGGATATTTACATTAAAAAAGTTAGTACTAATTTAAAAGATTTAGTTAATATAGATATTGAAAAAATTAAAGAAGAATCCTTTGGGAGAGATGAAGAGTATCTTATGGATTATAAAGTGTGTAAGAAAGCAGGTATTCTTTATATATACTCGATAAAGGGTGGTATAAGAATTTCTAAGTTATGTGATGGTGCAAATAGAGTTAAAATTATCCCAATTCAAATGTATATGATGGAAAAAATAAGAAGAAAAATTAAGAAAAAGTCTTATATATGCATTTTTAGTTATAATGAAATTTATTACTATAATTTAATTTTAGATGGATTTCTTGAGGAGGCGCATGTGTTTAATGATTTAGAAAACTTAATGAAAAAATTAGTAAGTATTGAAACATGTGATGTAATTTATGTTGAAAGCGGTATTAAAAAAATAGATCTATCAGATAAAATAAAAGCTAGAGAAGTCAAGTTAGGAGGAATCTTCAGTGAAAAAGTATTTGTATAATAAAGATTTCTTGCCTAGAAGCTTTGTAACTAAAAAAAATAAATATATAAATTTTGTGAGTAAAAGAGACAGTATTATCATAACTGCAATAGCATTAATGCTACTCCCGATATCTATGAGTAATATTAAATATTATTTTAGAGAAAATAAACCTGTTATTAAGAATAGTGATTTAGATGAAAACTTGGAAAATAAAAGATTAAAAAATTGGTTGGAAATTACAAATGATTGTTTTCA
The DNA here is from genome assembly GCF_014836335.1 of Clostridium cibarium. Classification (GTDB taxonomy): domain Bacteria; phylum Bacillota; class Clostridia; order Clostridiales; family Clostridiaceae; genus Clostridium; species Clostridium cibarium. The sequence goes on along the minus strand of NZ_JACSRA010000002.1, from coordinate 42,454 downwards.
AGGAAATTTTACATCTTATGAAGGTAATATATACGTTTATAACAAAGACGATTTGGAGAAGGTTTTGCAAAATGAAAAAATTGTTATAAATACAATGGAGGATTTAGGTGAAAATAAATATAGGTTACAAGTTATTCAAGAAGATAATAAATAGAAAATGTTATTTATTCCTATTGACTATTTTTGTTGTATTTGAGATGCTAACTTTTTTAAAAGAAAACAAAAGAGAAGAAGATGTTGAAAATTCAATTACATATGAAAAGAATGAAATTAAACTGAGAGATGTAATAAAAGAGTTAAAAGAAAATGATATTACTTTTTTAGCTGCTAAGAAGGAAAGCGAGGGTTATAAGATAGAAGTTAAAATAGAAGGAACAAAGGAATGGGCTATGGAAAAAATAAATATTTTAAACAATTATAATATAGTTGATTATAGCATCAATTTTGATGAAAAGAATATTGAGGGAAGATTAACGCTTAATTATACACAAAAGGTGAATTTAAGGGAAACTAAAGATAAATAATTGCATTTATCTTTTTCATCTGATAAAATAATATTGTTATGCGACTAGAAGAATAAACAAATTAGAGTACCACGCTAATTCGTGGTATTTATTATGAAACTTATACATTTTGGAGGGATATTACTATGATATCAGCAGGAGATTTAAGAAAAGGTACAACTTTTGAGAACGAAGGACAAGTTTATACAGTTTTAGACTTTTTACATGTAAAACCAGGTAAAGGGGCAGCTTTTGTAAGAACTAAACTTAGAAATGTTATTTCTGGTTCAGTTACAGATACAACATTTAATCCATCAGCTAAATTCCAAGAAGCAGTAATAGAGAGAAAAGAAATGCAATATCTTTATTCAGATGGAGAACTTTATTATTTTATGGATCAAGAGACATTTGAACAAATTCCACTAAACCACGAAAAGGTTGAAGATGCAATAAAGTTTTTAAAAGAAAATATGTTTGCTATAATCAAATTCTACAAAGGAGATGCTTTCTCAGTTGAAGCACCAAATTTTGTTGAATTATTAATAACAGAATGTGAACCAGGTGTAAAGGGAAATACTGCAACAAATGCTTTAAAACCAGCAACACTTGAAACAGGAGCAGTAGTTAACGTTCCAATGTTCGTCAATGAAGGTGATGTAATAAGAGTAGATACAAGAACTGGCGAATATATGGAAAGAGTTTAATAGACTAAAAATTGCTAAGTTATTGAACTTAGCAATTTTTAATCTAATAAGGATGTGTTTGTTATGAAAGAAATAAAAAGGCAGATAGAAGATTTAAACATTAAAATTTCTCAAATACAAGATGAGCAGTATAAAGAGTTTTTTGAGAGAGTATCGGGTGTTTTAGAAGGATTATCAGCTAAGGTTCAAGAAATAATGGTTAATGAAACTGTCCTAGCAGAGAATTTTAAATATATGGATGATGATATATCAAATCTTCAAGAGGAACTTTTTCAAGAAGTAACATTAGAAGAATTAGATGAAATTGAAGAAGAATATAGAGAAGTTAGCTGTAAGAATTGTGGTAAAACTATCTTCATAGAAACATCAGCGTTATCGGAAAAACATGAAATTCCGTGTCCATATTGTAATGAAAATATAATATAGTTTTTAAAGAGTTGTCTTTCTAATGATGGTAGAGATTATTAGAAAGACAACTTTTTTGTATAGAAATTTAAATTCTGTTTTACATATTTTTTTCTGATACTGTAATAATTCCATTGTAAGTTAAATAAAGATTAAATATAGGGGACTTATAGAGGAGGAAGTGGTTGATGAATGATGAGGTGAAAAATATATTTCCAGAAAATATAGCTAATTATTTAGATAATTTTCTTAAAGATATAACATTACAAGAAATAAGGATTAGAATTGGTAAACCTATTATAGTAGTATATTCAAAAGGTGAATCAGTGCTAAATTATATAATATCTAGAGAAGAGGTAAAATATATTCTTCAAAGAATTTCGAATTATTCTTTATATGCCTATGAAGAAGAGATAAAGCAAGGATTTATAACAATAAAAGGAGGACATAGGGTAGGGCTTGCAGGTGAATGTGTTATGGAAGAAGAAAAAATCAAGACTATAAGAAATATTTCATCCTTAAATATTCGTATTTGTAGAGAAATAATTGGATGTTCAAAAGAGATAATGAAATATATTTATAAAGAAGGGCGTGTTTTCAATACTATAATTATTTCGCCGCCCAAATGTGGAAAGACTACAATTTTGAGAGATGTAACAAGAAGTTTATCTGATAATGGAAAGAAAATATCAATAATAGATGAAAGAAGTGAAATTGCAGCTTGTTATTTAGGGGTACCTCAAATGAAAGTTGGTATCAGAACAGATGTATTAGACAATTGTTTGAAAAGTGAAGGTATGATAATGGCAATAAGATCTCTTTCTCCAGAAGTATTAATATGTGATGAAATTGGTACTTCAAGAGATATTGAATCACTTCATATGGCATTTAATTCAGGAGTTAATATTATTGTGACTTTACATGGATATAGTATTGAGGATATATATAATAGGAAAGTATTTGAAACTATAATTTCAAATAATATTTTAGAAAGGGTAGTAGTTTTAGGCAATAGTAAAGGTGTAGGTACTATAGAAAAAATTTATTCTATAGAAAATGGGGGTGAAAAGAAATGTTTAAGATAATGCTTATAATAGTGATTTTAATTTTTTGTACCTCTGTTGGATATATATATGGTGAAAGCTTTAGAAAACGGTACGTTATTTTGAAAGAGAGCTATAAATGTATAACTATACTTCAAAATGAAGTAGTATTTAATAACACCCCTCTTCCAGAAGCATTTATGGATGTAGCTAGTAAAACCAAAGAGCCTATGAATGTACTTTTAAATAGAGTTTCAGAAAAATTAAGCAAAGGAACAGAATGTGATGTTTATTCTGCATTTAAAAGTGAATTTACAAGTTTAGAAAATGATTTTTTCTTTGCGAGGGAGGATAAAAGTGTACTTGAGGATTTTGTGAGATCATTAGGTGAATCAGGAGTATATGGACAAGAAAAAATCTTTAAGTTATCTCTTGAAAACTTGAAAATTAATATAGAGGAAGCTTATGAATTAGGAAAAAAAAACACCAAACTTTATAGATATCTTGGAATCTGTATCGGAGTTATGATATCCATATTATTGTTGTAATAGAGGGGGAGAATAATGCTAGATTTGAGTATACTATTTAAAATTGCTGGAGCAGGGATTATTTTAGTTATTTTAGATAAGGTGTTAACTAGTAGCGGAAAGTCAGAAATAGCAGCTATTGCGAATATAGCAGGTATTGTAATTATACTAATTATGGTTATTTCTCTAATAAGTAATTTGTTTAATACAGTTAAGACTATGTTCTTATTTTAGGTGGCCATATGTTGATACTTAAAGTTATATCTTTTGTTCTAATTGCTTTGTTTTTATATTTATTTTTTAAAGATAAAAGATCAGATTTAGCTATATTAGTTATGCTAGCAGCAGGAATTTTAGTATTTATATTTTGCTTAACAGAACTTTCGCAGGTAATAAATTTTTTAAAAAGTATAGCAGAAAAAGCTGGTTTTGATATAGTTTATTTAGGTATAGTTTTGAAAATTTTAGCAATAGCTTATCTAGCTTCTTTTGGAAGTGAAATATGTAAAGATGCTGGAGCTTCTAGCTTAGCTTCGAAAGTGGAGTTTTCTGGAAAAATATTTATATTAGTACTTGCTATACCAATTTTGATGGCAGTACTAGATTCAATATTACAGATTTTGTAGAGGTAAATTATGAAGATAGTTAAAAGACTAATGATTTTAATAGTAGTAAACCTTATTATTATTTCGTTTAAACCTATAAATGTTTATAGTGAAGAAAAGCCTGTTGAAAATCAAACGGAAGATAGAAGCAAGTTATTAGATGAAAGTACAAAAGAAGATTTAAATAAACTATATGATTATATAAATAAAAGAAAAACAGATGTAGAGCTAATGAATGAATTAGATCCTATAGAATATGTTAAAAGTTATATAAAAGATGGCAAAGGTAATATTTCGATTGAAAAGGTTTGGAAAGCTCTTGTTAGTTTATTGTTTAAAGAAGTTAGAAGTGTGCTAAAGTTAGCAGTTTCGTTAATTGCAATAGCTATTATATGCGCTTTATTGAATAACTTGCAAGATGCTTTTAATAGTAAAAGTATATCTCAAATAGCATTTTATGCATGTTATGCTGTTTTAGTTATGGTTCTTTCTAAGAGTTTTATAATATCAATTTCGGTAGCTAAAGATGTCATTAACGACGTTTCAGATTTTATGGCAGCTATGTTACCAGTGCTAGTAACCATGATTAGCCTAGCAGGAGGAATTGTACAAGCTACTACGATTGATCCGATAGTAATGGGTGCTGTAGTAATTATACCAAGAATTTATACAATCCTCATAATTCCTTTAATTTTAATAGGGTTTGTATTGCAATTTTCAAATAATCTTTCGGAGGAACATAAAATAGATAACTTGTGTAAGCTTGTTAAACAGTCGACCATATGGATACAAGGAATAATTATAACTATTTTTATTGGGTTGCTAACTATTAGAGGAATAACTTCAACTACAATTGATGCGGTAACTCTAAAGACAACAAAATTTGCTGTTGATAACTTTGTGCCAATAGTTGGAAAAGCTTTTTCGGACGCTATAACAGCTGTGGCGGGTTATTCATTAATAATTAAAAATGCAATAAGTAGTATTGGACTTGCAGTAATTATATTAATTATACTTTATCCAATAATTAAGATAGTATTAATGGTTTTAATATATAAGTTATCATCTGCTGTAGTTGAGCCAATAAGTGATAGAAGAATAACAAGTACTATAGCTGCAGCAGGGGATTCTTTAGTTTTGCTATTATCATCTGTCCTTAGTGTAAGTTTAATGTTTTTTGTTTTACTTGCAATAATGGCGTCTGCGGGAAAATTTATAGTTGGAGGATAGGGTAATGGAATTAATTAAAAATTTTGTAGTTACGCTTGTCACAACTTTAATTTTTATTACTGCTATTGAGCTAATAGGTCCTGATAATAGTATGAAAAAATATTTAAAGTTTGTTTTAGGATTAATTTTGATAGCTGTTATATTAAATCCAATAATTAATTTTTTTAGCAAAGGAGAAACTGTTTTAACAGAAGTAATAGGAAAGTATTCTAAAGAGGTAACAAAGGATATAAATGATAAGAAAAAAACAGAAGATAACAATAAGATACGTGAGGAGAGCTTTAAAAATAATTTTAATAGGAATTGTGAGAGTCTATTAAATAAGGAGTTTAATAATTTCAATTTTGTCAGCGCTGTGGAATGCAAAGTGGATTTTACCGATGTGAATTTTAAGATTATTAAATTAAGGATTGGGGTGCAGAAAAAGGGAATAAAAAAGGTGGAAAAGGTAGAACTGGGTAAAGAACATAAAGAAGAAAAATCAGAAGACAATACACAAAAAGAAATAAAAAGATTTTTAAGCAAGGAATTAGACTTGGAAGAAGATAAAATTGAAGTGCATTATAGGTAAAAGGAGGTATAGAATGGATAAAGATAAGATATTTAATGAATTAAAAAAAATACTTAAAGACAAAAAAGTAAGTAATTCGTTAGCAGTGTTGTTGATATTAGCCTTTGTTCTTATTGCTATTAATATTTTGCTACCTAAATTTATAACAACTGGAACAAGCAAAAATCAAAATGAAGTAAAAACTGTTGCAGATGAAACTGTTAGTGGTGCTACTAAAAATTATGAAGAAGAACAAAAGAAGGAATTAATTAATATATTGAAAAAGATTCAAGGTACTGGAAATGTTGATTGTATGATAACTTTTGAAAGTGGAGAAGTAAAAGTACCAGCTTATGATATTGATAAGCAAAATAATACTACAGAAGAAACAGATAAAGATGGCGGCAAGAGAGTTAATAAACAGCAAAACGATAGTAGTAAAGTGGTTATGTCATCGAAAAACGGTGATAATGAACCTTTTATTTTGGAGAATTATAAGCCAAAAGTAATTGGAGTGTTGGTAGTAGCTGAAGGCGCCAAAAATAGTAAAGTAAAAAGTGATATAGAAAAAGCAGTGGAGAATTTGTATGGTCTCCCTGCCAATAAGGTTAATGTATATACTATGAATTAATAGCATATAATTCAATAGAAAATAGATGGGAGGAGTGACAATATGACTAAAAAACAATTAGGGATAATATGTACATTATTAGCTCTTATAGTTTGTACTGCATTACTTGCAGCAAAATTGAATAATGGAGGACTTAATGATCCAAGTGACTTAAGTACAGTTCTATCAACAGAAGATAAAAATCAATCAGATAAGGAAGATAAAAAGGATACAGAGACTCTAAGTCAAACAGATTTTTTCTTGGATGCAAGAAGTGAAAGGGAACAAAAGGATGCAGCTACAATACAAAGTTTAAAATCTATATCTGAAAATGCCAATACAACTTCAGAACAAAAGGCAAGTGCGACAAGTGAATTACAGAAGGTAACAATAAAACAAGATAAACAGAAGACTATAGAATTAAACTTGAAGAATAAAGGTTATGATGATGCTTTGTGTGAAATTTCAAATGATCAAAAGAAGGCAAACGTTATAGTTAAAACTGCCAATAGTGTTAGTGAAAAAGAAGGAGCAGAAATCCAAGAAATAGTACAAAATGCTGCTAATATTAAAGAAGTTTCTATAGAAGTAAAAAAATAAATCCGTTGTAATATAAAAGTGTATTTGATATAATTAACCTAAGATTAGTCAGTTTTGTGTATCAAGACTTAGGAGGCGAATTAAAGGATGCAAGAATATAATGGCGAAGAAAATGTAGGAGTTGTAAAAATATCCGATGAAGTTGTAAGCGTTATAGCTGGTATAGCAGCAGAAGAGATAAAAGGAGTTATGGGATTCCAACAAGGGGTTTCAGGTAACATATCACAAATATTTAAGGGGAAGAAATCAGCAGGGAAGGCAGTTAAGGTAACCCTAGAAGAAGATAGAGCAACCATAGAATTAGCTCTTTCAGTTGAATATGGTGTTAAGATAATGGAAGTTGTAGCTGAGGTTCAAGAAAATGTAAAGAGGACTGTTGAAGCTATGACTGGATTAGTAGTTGATGGAGTAAATGTTTATGTTCAAAACATTTATCTTTCAAAAGTAGAAGAAACTGAGAACTAATAAAAAACCTCTGCCAAGGCAGAGGTTTTTTATGTTTAAATAGCTAGGTATATTTTTTTGTGGTAAGGATGCAGTCCTTGTGTTAAAATATAGAAAGCTGTTTATTAAGTTTTTATAATGTATATAATAATAGATAGTAAAGTTATAATTTTTGATATGCTAAGTAAAATTTATTTTATAAATTTTGGAGGAAATAATGAGTAGAAAAAAATCGAGAGAAAAAGCAATGGAATTGGCATTTGGAATGGAAATAAGCAAAGATACAACAAATGAGGCCTTGGAAACTTTTGTGGACAATTTTGAAGGGGATAATTTAAAAGATTTAGATTTACAATATATTAGAGAAATTCTTGAAGGAATAGATAATAATAAGGTTCAAATAGATTTAATAATTGAACAAAATCTTCAAAATTGGAAGATAGAAAGAATAGCTAAGATTAATTTAACAATTTTAAGACTTGCAATATTTGAAATGAAATATGTAGATGACGTGCCAGGAAGAGTTGCATTAAATGAAGGGTTGGAATTAGCTAAAAGATATTCTGATGATAAGAGTGTTTCGTTTATAAATGCAGTTCTTGATAAAGTGCTTAAGAATCTTTAGGAGGATTAATTATGGGGCAAATTATTAATGGTAAAGAGATAGCAGCCAATATTAAGGAAGAAATAAAATCTTTTGTAGAGAATAGGGCTGAAAATAATAAAAGAATTCCTAAAATTGCATCTATATTAGTAGGTAATGATGGAGGATCTATCTATTATATGAATAATCAAGAAAAGGTAGCTACTTCATTAGGATTATTATTTAAAAAGGTAATATTAGAAGATAGTATTAAAGAGGATAACTTAATAGATGAGATACATAAATTAAATAACGATATGAATGTAGATGGAATAATACTTCAATTGCCATTACCAAAACATATAGATGAAAAGAAAGTTGTTGCTGAAATATCGCCTGAAAAGGATATTGACTGTTTGACAGTAGAATCTCAAGGTAAGCTTTATATGGGGGAGGCAGGATTCTTGCCTTGTACTCCAAATTCTGTACTAACTCTTCTAAAAAGTTTAAAAATGTCTTTAGAAGGTAAAGAAGTAGTAGTTTTAGGTAGAAGCAATATTGTAGGAAAACCTGCGGCACAATTGCTTTTGAATGAAAATTCCACAGTTACAATATGTCATTCTAGAACTGTAAACCTAAAAGAAGTTTGCAAAAGGGCTGATATTTTAGTGGTAGCGATAGGAAAACCTAAGTTTGTAGATGAAACTTTTATAAAGGATGGGGCTATTGTAATTGATGTTGGAACGTCATCGGTAGAAGGAAAGATTACTGGAGATGTGGATTTTGATAAGGTTATTAATAAAGCATCTTTTGTTACTCCAGTACCGGGGGGAGTTGGAGCTTTAACAACAACACTATTAATAAAAAACGCGTGTGAGGCTTTGAAAAATAATGAAAATTAAAACTTTATCCGTTAGTGAGGTTAATAATTACTTAAAAAAAATAATTGATAATGACTTTATACTAAATAATCTCTCTGTAAAAGGAGAGATTTCTAATTTAAAATATCACACTAGTGGGCATATTTATTTTTCACTTAAAGATGAAGCTGGAAAAGTAAATTGTGTCATGTTTAGGAATAGAGTAGAATTTTTGAATTTTAGATTAGAAGAAGGTATGAGCGTAGTAATTTGTGGAAGAGCTTCTGTTTATACTGCAAATGGAAGCTTTCAATTATATTGTGATGAAATTGAAAAAGAGGGTTTAGGAGACCTGTTTGTTAAATTTGAAAAATTAAAGGATAGGCTTAGTAGAGAAGGATATTTTGACCTAGAAAATAAGAAAACTATACCATATATGCCACGAAGAATTGGTATTGTTACGTCTGAAACTGGAGCAGCAGTTAGAGATATAATAAATGTAGCAAGACGTAGAAATAATCTGGTTGACCTTGTATTATATCCTGCAAAGGTTCAAGGGGTAGGGGCGTATGAAACAGTTATAGATGGAATAGAGTATTTTAATAAGGTAAAGAGTGTGGATGTAATTATAATTGGAAGAGGTGGAGGGTCAATAGAGGAACTTTGGAACTTTAATGAAGAAGAGTTGGCTATGGCTATATTTAAATCCAAAATTCCAATTATATCAGCTGTCGGACATGAAGTGGATTATACTATTTCAGATTTTGTTTCTGATTTGAGAGCTGCAACACCATCACAAGGCGCTGAAATAGCAGTTCCTTTAGAGAGCGATATATATAAAAAATTAGAAGAGTCAAAAAAGTGGCTTGAAAATAATGTAGAAAACAAAATTAGAAGTGAAAAATTAAAGATAGAATCTCTAGAAAAAATACTTAAATTAAATTCGCCAATGAACAAGATAGTTAATAATTATATTGTTGTTGATAGATTAAAAGAGGCTTTAGAAAATAATGTTATTAACAAGATAAATATAGAAAAAGAAAGATTGAGGGGATTAAACAATTTATTGATAGCACATAATCCCGTGAACCTCCTTCAAAGAGGATATGCTATAATAGAAGATGATGCAAAAATCATAAATAGTGTAGAAAATTTGAAAGAAAAGAAAACAATAAAGATTATCTTAAAAGATGGAAAAGTAGAAGGTGATTTTACACCTAATATATAGGAGGACTTTATGGCTAAAAAAGAGAGTTATGAAGAAACATTAGTGAGACTCCAAGAAGTTTTGAAAAATCTTGAGGAAAATGAGTTGAATTTAGATGATTCCATAAAGGCTTATGAAGATGGAGTTAAACTAATAAATAAATTATATAAAACTTTAGGTACATTGGAAGGAAAATTGTCAGTGGTTAAAGATGGTAAAGAAGTGGAGTTTGAAGGAGAAGATGGAATTAGATAATTGTAAAAAGGAAATAGAAGAATATTTAAGCAGTTATTTTGAAGGTAAAGGAACATTTAATAGGCTAATTTATGATGCCTCAAGTTATAGTTTAAACTTAGGGGGAAAAAGAATAAGACCAATATTATTATTACTAAGTTATAATTTGTATAAGGAAGATTATAAAAGAGTATTGCCAATGGCAGGAGCTATAGAAATGATTCATACTTACTCATTAATTCATGACGATCTTCCAGCTATGGATAACGACGACTTGAGAAGAGGAAAGCCTACAAATCATAAAGTGTTTGGTGATGGTATAGCTACTTTGGCTGGAGATGCATTATTAAATGAAGCAATTATATGTATGTTAGATTTTTCATTAAAATACGGAGAAAGTGCATTGAAGGCATCAAGAGAAATAGCTGTTGCAGCTGGAGCAGAAGGAATGATAGGTGGTCAGGTTGTAGATATACTTAGTGAAAGCAAGGAAACTATATCAGAAAATGAATTAAACTATATGCATTCAAAAAAAACAGGAGAACTTATACGAAGTGCTATAGTAGCAGGCGCAATGCTAGCTGATGCACCTAAAGAAGATATAGAAAAGTTAAATGAATATGGGAAAAAACTTGGGTTAGCTTTTCAAATAAAAGATGATATTTTAGATATTGTTGGATCGGTTGAAAAGCTTGGGAAAAATGCACAGAAAGATATGAAGAAAAATAAGTGTAATTATGTTACCATGTATGGAATAGATAAATGTAAAGATTTATGTAGGGAGTTTACTTCTGAAGGAATTGAATTGTTAAATCAAATATCAGGAGATGCAACTTATATTAAAGAACTAACGTTTAATCTTTTAAATAGAGAAAACTAAAAAGAGGGAAATGATATAAATGAATAATATTTTAGAAAGTATTAAATTTCCTGGGGATGTAAAAAAGTTAAGCACAAAAGAACTAGAAAGCTTAGGAGAAGAAATACGAGAATTCCTTATAGAAAAAGTGTCTAAGACTGGAGGTCACTTAGCTTCAAATCTTGGAGTAGTTGATTTAACTCTAAGTCTTTTTAAGGCTTTTGATATGGAAAAAGATAAATTAATTTGGGATGTAGGTCATCAGAGTTATGTTCATAAAATACTTACAGGCAGAAAAGATAAATTCGATGTTCTTAGGAAAAAAGATGGAATGAGTGGATTCCCAAAAAGGAATGAAAGTAAGTATGATAGCTTTGACACAGGACATAGCAGTACATCTATTTCTGCAGCACTAGGAATGGCAAGGGCCAGAGATCTAAAAGGGGAAGACTATAAAGTTGTATCAATTATAGGAGATGGTGCACTAACAGGGGGAATGGCATTTGAAGCATTAAATGATGTAGGTTTTAAGAAAACTGATATGATAATAATATTAAATGATAATCAAATGTCTATATCTAAGAATGTTGGAGGAATATCAAGACATTTAGGAAAACTCAGAATGGATCCTGGATATAATAAATTAAAAACTGATATAAATAGCACCCTTAGTACTTCGAAAATTGGAAAGTCTGTAGTAAATTCTCTTTCTAAAATTAAGGATAGTATAAAACAATTAGTAGTACCTTCAATGCTTTTTGAGGACATGGGAATAAAATATCTAGGGCCAATTGATGGGCACGATATTAAATCTATGATTGAAGTATTTAATAATGCTAAGGAAATAAAGGGTCCAGTTATTATTCATACAATCACTAAAAAAGGTAAAGGTTATAAAAAAGCAGAAATAAGTCCAGCGCAATATCATGCAGTATCACCTTTTGATTTAGAAAGTGGTGAACCATATGTTTCACCTAAAAACAGTTATTCAAAAGCTTTTGGAAAAGCACTTATAAATATAGCAAAAGAAGATAAAGATGTAGTAGCAATTACAGCTGCGATGCCTGATGGAACTGGGCTTAGAAGTTTTGCTAATGAATTCCCAGAGAGAATTTTTGATGTAGGGATTGCAGAACAACATGCAGTAACGCTTGCTGCAGGTATGGCTTGTAGTGGATTAAAACCTATCTTTGCAGTCTATTCAACTTTCTTGCAAAGAGCTTATGATCAAGTATTGCATGATGTATGTATACAGAACTTACCGGTTGTATTGTGCTTAGATAGGGCAGGTATAGTTGGGGAAGATGGAGAAACTCATCAAGGAATAATGGATATTTCGTATCTTTCTATGATTCCTAATATGACTATAGTTGCCCCAAAATGTCTAAGTGAAGTAGAAGGTGTTTTAAGATGGGCTATTAAAAAGGGAACACCTGTAGCAATAAGATATCCGAGAGGCGGAGATTCTATTGAAGGATTAAATCCATGCAAAGAAATAGAATTAGGTAAATGGGAAGTATTAAGTAAGGGAGAAAAGGTAGCTATTATAGCTACTGGTAAAATGGTGCAGCATGCTTTAAAAGCAAAAGCAATATTAGATAAGAAGGATTTTAATGTAACCATAATTAATGCTACATTTATAAAGCCTCTAGATGAAGAATTGTTAAAAAAATTGTCTAATGAAAATTACAATATAATTTCAGTGGAAGACAATATGAAAAAGGGTGGACTTGGGTCTTCAATAATGGAAGTATTGATTAGAGAAGGATATAAAGGTAAGTTTAGAAATTTAGGTTATAAAGATGAATTCGTTAAACAAGGAAGTGTTGATCTTCTTTACAAGGAAAATGGATTAGATCCAGAAGGAATTGCAAAAGAAGCCTTAGAGTTAATTTAGTTAAAGGAGTAAACTATGGCAGAAAAAAAGCAAAGATTAGATATTTTATTAGTTGAGAAAGGGATTATTACTTCAAGAGAGAGAGCAAAATCTTGCATTATGGCAGGCAATGTGTTTGTTGATGGACAACGAGTTGACAAGGCAGGAGAAAAGGTTTCTGTTGAAGCTAATATTGAATATAAAGGACATAATTTACCTTATGTAAGTAGAGGGGGACTAAAGCTTGAAAAAGCTATGAAGATTTGGCCTATTACTTTAGAAGAAAAGGTATGTATGGATATAGGGGCATCTACTGGAGGGTTTACTGATTGTATGCTTCAAAATGGGGCTAAAAAAGTGTTTTCAGTAGATGTTGGATATGGACAATTTGCTTGGAAATTAAGAACAGATGAAAGAGTTATATGTATGGAGAGGACTAATATTAGATATGTTACTCCAGAAGATATAGGAGAAAAATTAGATTTTGCTTCTATAGATGTTTCGTTTATTTCTCTAAAGAAAATTATGCCTGCGACTATTAATCTTTTAAAAGAAAATGGTGAAGTAGTAGCATTAATTAAACCACAATTTGAAGCTGGTAGAGAAAAGGTTGGGAAAAAAGGCGTAGTTAGAGATAGTTTGGTACATAAGGAAGTTGTATCTGGAATAGTTGAATATCTATTAAGTCAGGAATTGGTGATACTCGGGGTTGGATATTCTCCAATAAAGGGACCAGAAGGAAATATAGAGTATCTTGTTTATTTTACTAAGGACAAAACTAGAGAAACTATATTCTCTCTGAAAGATATAGATGAGGTAGTGGAAGCGTCACATACTGAAATTTAATATATAAGGGGGGTATTATGAAAAAAATTGGCATAGCAATTAATAATACAAAAGATATAGATAATAAAATATTAAATTTTATAATAGATAAGTTTCAAAATAACTTTGATTTAGAAGAAATCAAGATATTTAGTTCTTTTGAAACTGATAAACAGGAATTTGATAGTGACATGGATTTACTTGTAGTTTTGGGGGGAGATGGAACTCTTTTAAATGTTGCTAGAGAAGTATGCAATAAAACAATAGTACCCATATTTGGAATTAACATAGGGAATCTTGGATTTTTATCTAGTATTGAAATATCGGATATTGATGAAGCTATTGAAAAGATAAAAGAGGGGAAATTCAAAATTGACAATAGAATGCTACTTCATTGTCATTATGATGAAGATAAAAGTATTAGAATAGATAATGCTTTTAATGATATAGTCGTAGCTAGAGGAACTTTGTCAAGGATGGTAAAATTTCAAGTTTTTGTCGATAATAAGTTGTATTCAACTTTTAAGGGGGATGGGCTTATAGTTGCTACGCCTACAGGTTCCACAGCATATTCTTTTTCAGCAGGTGGTCCATTTATTTATCCTAATCTTGACTTGATAACTTTAACTCCAATATGTCCACATACTAGGAGTATGCATACAATTGTTCTAAGTGGAAATAGTACTATAGAGATTATACCAGAAAATGGAGAAGATGAAATTTACTTGACTATTGATGGACAGAAAGCTACGAAGATAAAGGAGGCAACTCCTATTAAAGTTAGAAGAGCTAAAAAACATGTACAATTGCTTTTATTTGACGATTATGATTATTTTAATGTGTTAAGGGCAAAAATTTTAAATAGTTCAAATGAATAAGGGGGATGTATTTTGAAATCTAAAAGACATATAAAAATTCTAGAAATTATTAGACAAAAAAATATTGAAACTCAAGAAGAACTTGCAGAAGAATTAAAGAGTGAAGGTTTTAATGTTACACAAGCAACAGTTTCCAGAGATATAAAGGATTTGAGACTTGTTAAAATGCAAGGAGCGACAGGAATATACAGTTATGCTGCACCGAAAACCGAAGAAAATCATTTATCTGCAAAGTTGACAAAGGTTTTATCTACGTTAACAGTATCGGTAGAAAATATAGATAAGATGGTAATAGTAAAAACGGTTGTTGCTGGAGCAAATCCAGTCGCAGAGGCTATTGATGGTTTTGGTTTTGATGATATTGCAGGTAGTATAGCTGGTGAAAATACAGTATTTATTATGGTAAGATCAATTAAAGGGGCTGAAGAACTAGTTATTAAAATCAGAGAATACATTTCCTAATTGTAAAAGGTGGTGTTAATTTGTTAATACAGTTAAACATTAAAAATTTTGCTTTAATAGAAGAGCTAACAGTTGAATTCAGAGAAGGGTTTAATATACTTTCAGGAGAGACTGGAGCAGGAAAATCTATACTTATCGATGCAATAGACTATGTTTTAGGTGGAAAGTTTTCAAAAGATCTTATTAGAACAGGCAAGGATAGAACTTATGTTGAAGCAGTATTTTCATTAAATAATAAAAAAATTAATTTAATTTTAGATGAAATTGGTATAGAATACGATGATATATTAATAATATCAAGAATGACTTTAATAAGTGGAAAGAGTATAGTTAAGGTAAACGGAAAAAGTTTAATAGTATCTCAATTGAAAAAAATTCGTGAAAAACTATTAGATATTCATGGACAGCATCAAAATCAAACACTACTACAAAGAGGAAGCCATATTTTATATTTAGATAATTTTATAGGTAAGGAAATAGAAAAACCTTTAAATGAATTTTTAAAATTGAAGGAAGAATTACATAGTATAAGAGATAAAATATCTGCCATTAAAGGAAGCGAGGACAGAGAAAAATTAATAGATTACACTAAATTTCAAATTGAGGATATAGAGAAAGGAAAATTACAAATTGGTGAGGAAGAGGAATTAAAAGAAGAATACAATATCTTATCCAATGCAGAAAAAATAATATCATCAATAAAAGTTAGTTATGGTTATCTTGATTCTAGAGAAGATGGAAATTCAATACTAGAATCTTTATCAAAAGTAATAAGTGAAATTTCATCCATCGAGAAACACTTAGAAACAGTAAGAGAAAAAAGAGAATTGCTTGAAGGTGCTTATTTTAATATTCAAGAAGTAGCAAGGGATATTAGAGATTTAGGTAGTGAAATAGTTTATGATGAATCTAGACTTGCAAAGATTAATGAAAGAATTTATGAAATAAATACATACAAAAAGAAGTACGGAACAACAATAAAAGAAGTTATAGAATATTATAAAAAATTAAAAGAAAAATATGATGAACTTATAAATGCCGAAGAAATAATAAATGAGTTAAAGGTAAAAGAAAATAATATTTTGAAGGAATTAAGAAGTATTGGATGCAAATTGCATGATATAAGATGTGAAAATAGTAAGTTTTTAGAAGAGAAGATTTTAGAAGAACTTTCCTATGTAGGCTTAGATAAATCAAGAATGCATATTGAAGTGCAACTTGAAAATGATATTAAAGAAAGAGGTTTTGATGAGGTTAATATAATGATATCGACTAATCCTGGAGAACCTTTAAAGCCACTTGAAAAAGTTTTATCTGGTGGTGAACTTTCAAGAATAATGCTTGCATTAAAATGCGTATTTGCAGATAAAGATGATATTTCTACATTAATATTTGATGAAATTGATACTGGAATAAGTGGTGAAGTTGGACAACGAGTTGGAGAAAAGATGTATGAAGTTTCTTTAGGACATCAAGTCTTGTGCATAACACACTTACCACAAATTGCAATATTGTCAGATTATCATTATTTTGTTTCAAAAGAAGTGAAAGATGAAAAGACTTTTACCAAAATAGAACTTTTATCAATTAATGAAAAAATAGAACAAGTTGCATCTATGTTAGGCGGTAGAGAAGTTACAGAGGCAACATTGGAAAACGTTAGAGAAATGCTTAGGTTTTCAGAAAATAAAAAACAAGAGATAAAAGGCAATTAGAGTACATAAGTAATGGGATTTTGGAAAAAATAAAACCACATAGGATATGTGGTTTTATTTTTTTTAGTTAAAAATTTTTGTCTATAATAGAAAACTTAATATAGCATATAAGGTATGTACAAAGGGCAACTTAAAGACAGAAGCAAAGGAGGAGGAGAAAAGATGAAGAAGGTATTAAATAAAAGAATAAAATTAGTAACTCCAATCTTGATTCTGGTAATTATGGCATGCCTTTCTATTAGTAGTATACCTGATTATTCTAATAAAAATAAAATGCAGGCATTGGAAGCTTTTAAAGAAGACATGTCTCTTTTAGCTAATTTTAATAATTCAAATATAAAATTTAAAGATAAATTATTAAAAGCATTTCAAGCTAAATCTGTAGCAGCTAGAAAAGTAGATGATATAGAGGTAATTCCAGGAGGGAATAGTATTGGTGTTAGGTTATCATCAGAAGGTGTATTAGTTGTAGGCCATTCAGATGTAATGGTTAATAATGAAAAAAAAGAAAGTCCAGCAAAGTTTGCAGGTGTCGAAATAGGTGATCTAATAATTAAAGTTAATGGTGAAAAGATAGAGAAGTCTAAAGATTTAATTGATAAAGTGAAAAATTCAAAATCAAACAAATTAGAATTAGATATTGTTAGAGATGGGATGAATGTAAAGAAGGAGATAAAACTTATAGAGGAAAAAGATGAGGGGTACAAGATAGGATTATGGGTAAGAGATTCAACTGCTGGAGTAGGAACGATGACATTTTATGATGAAAAAAGTGGTAAGTTTGGGGCATTAGGACATCCTGTAACAGATGGAGAAACAAATGAGCCTTTTGCAATAAGGGAAGGAGAATTGTTAAAGTCATCAATTATTAGTGTAAAAAAAGGTGAAAAGGGACTTCCAGGAGAACTTAGAGGGATATTCCAAGAAGAGGATAGTCCATTAGGAAAAATACAAAAAAATACTCAATGTGGGATATTTGGAGAAGGAAATAAAAATGCATGCAAATTTAATAATACAAAACCAATGCATGTGGCAAAGAGGGATGAAATAAATATAGGAAAGGCATCAATAATAACAACTGTAGATGAAAATGAACCAAAAGAATATGAAATAGAACTAGTAAAGCTATTTGAACAAAATGAGCCTGGGCCTAAAAGCATGATAATAAAGATAACGGATGAGGAACTTTTGGCAAAAACAGGAGGAATAGTGCAAGGTATGAGTGGAAGTCCAATAATACAAAATGGTAAAATAATAGGAGCTGTAACACATGTGTTAATTAATAAACCAGATGTAGGGTATGGAATTTATATAGACTGGATGTTGGAAGACGTAGGATTAATTAAGTAATAATAATTGGCAAGAATACAAAATTCTTGCCAATTATTATTATATTCACGATACAATTCTAGCTAATTAAGTTACTATAGAGTAAACAAAATAAAAAAAATGATTTAAAAGTATTTACGAATAATAAATAATAGTGTATAATTTACAAATAGTGGAAGAAATATTAAAGATAAATGGATTAAATCCATTTGAATTGGGTACTATCATAAAAATTGTAAAAATATATTGTCAAATTATTTCTAATATCTTGAATTTTTTATATTTATTTTTAGGAAGGATTTCGAGTTAGTTTTGTCGAATACAGTTAAGATACGGAAATAATATATTTTCATCATGTTAGAATAATTTACAATATTTAAATAGATCAATTATGATGGTAAATATTGGATAAAGGGGAGAAATACATGGAAGATTCAAAAATATCAGTACTTATTGCTGATGATAACAAAGAGTTTTGCAGCATACTTAATGATTATTTATTAAATCAAAAAGATATCGTTGTAACAGGAATTGCGAAGGATGGGAGAGAAGCTTTAGAGCTAATTGAAGAGAGACAACCTGATTTGGTTGTTCTAGATATTATTATGCCTCACTTAGACGGTTTAGGAGTTTTAGAGAGACTTAATAGTATGACTTTAGAGAAGGTTCCAAGAGTAATAGTATTATCTGCAGTAGGGCAGGACAAAATAACACAACAAGCAATTACATTAGGTGCAGATTATTATGTTGTTAAACCATTTGACATGGATATTTTCACAAAAAGAATTAGAGAAATGTTCAATACAACAGAAGTAGCTGATATAGGAAGACATGTTGCTCAAATGCCAATTATGCAAAGAGAAACAGCAGCAACTAGTAAAGGACCTGTAGATCTTGAAACAGAAATAACAAATATTATACATGAAGTAGGAGTACCAGCACATATTAAAGGATATATGTATTTAAGAGAAGCTATTACAATGGTTGTTAATGATATGGAGTTATTATCAGCTGTTACTAAAGAATTATATCCTTCAATAGCAAAAAAATATAATACTACTGCTTCAAGAGTAGAAAGAGCAATAAGGCATGCTATAGAAGTAGCTTGGGGAAGAGGTCAAGTAGAAGCAATAAATAGACTATTTGGATATACTGTTCATAATGAAAAAGGTAAGCCAACAAATAGTGAATTTATTGCAATAATTGCAGATAAGCTAAGATTAAAAAACAAAGTAAGCTAGACTAGTAATAATGGCATATTATTAATGGATTAATATAAACTCTAAAAAGTTTATTATTGATTTTAGTAAATTATATCTGTAAATAGAATATGGTATTGTTAGGCAAATATCTCCTATTTATTAGTTTAAGTACTAATGGATAGGAGATGTTTTTTATTGATTTGCAGATTAATAAGATTGTTTTTTTATATGAAATATTACCTGAGAATATGAAGTTTTTTTATTTCAATCAAAAAATAGCAGACATTCATAAAAATGGTATACAATAAAGTCGTAAATTTTAAGTATGTGTATTTCAAGAAGTAGAATAGCAACTTTAGGAAATGACTGTTGTGTTGACATTTTCAATATGTTAGTATGTGTATGAATTTATGTAATATTAGTATACAAGTGCAGACAAAAAGATAGAGGGAGGTTTATGTTTATGAAATACAGGAGAAAGTTTAAAGGAAAAACTTTATGCTGTATAGTTGCAACTTCTTTGCTCATGGGTGTTGCAGTGCCACAAAAAGTGACATTTGCATCTGAAAGTTATTTTAGTGATGACTTTGAATCAGGTTGTCAAAACTGGAATGTTGAAAAGGGAAGTTGGGATTTAACTAGTGACGAGAGTCAAGTGTTTAGCCAGACTTCAAAGAAAGTTGAAGGTGTTGCTACAAGAGGAGACAAGGCATGGACAGACTATAGTGTACAAGCAGATGTAAAAGTATTAGATTTTAATGGATCTAATAAAGCATTATTATGCGGACGTTATGCTGATGCTAAAAATTACTATGCTGTTAGCTTAAGTAGCAAAAATGGTGGAACTGTTGAATTAAAAAAGAAAGTAAATGGATCCAATAAAACTATAGCAAAAGCTTCAACAGAGATCAAAGCTGGTACTAGATATAATGTAAAGCTTGAAATGGTAGGAACAACAATTAAAGTGTACATAAACGATACTTTACTATTAGAAAAGGATGATAATTCTTTACAAAATGGAGCAGTTGGATTAATGGCAAGTAAAGTAAGTGCTACTTATGATAATGTAAAAGTTATAGGATCAACTACTGATACAAACGATGATGAAACAAAACCAACAAATCCATCTGAACCAACAAAGCCAGTGAATCCAAACCAAGGAAATGTAGGAACATTAAATGAATATTCAATTACAGGATTTTCATCTGGAAACCAAGGTGGTGGAGTAATTGACGAATCAAGTCCTTATTATAAGAAAGTAACAAATGCAGCAGAATTAGCAGAAGCCTTGAATAAGAGATCAGATGCTAAAGTTATAGAAATAATGAATGATATTAATTTAGGATGGAACGAGATTCCAGAATCAGCAAAAGGATCACCTTTTGGTGCTGCTAATACACCACTTACACATCCAATATTAAAGGAAACTGGTGTAAGTAAGCTTTATGTTAAAAGTTTTAATGGACTTACCATTTATTCTAAGAATGGAGCTAAGTTGAAACATGCTGGTATAACCTTAGATGGTTGTAAGAATGTAGTTATTAGAAATCTACAATTTGATGAACTTTGGGAATGGGATGAGAATACAAAAGGAAATTATGATAGAAATGACTGGGATTACATGACTGTTCAGGGATGTCAAGGTGTATGGATTGATCACTGTACTTTTGGCAAAGCATACGATGGTATAGTTGATTCAAAGAAAGGTACAACAGGTCTTACTATATCTTGGTCTAAGTTCTTACCAGGTGATATGACAAGTGGAGGATTCTATACTGCTATGTTTGACGAGATGGAGAAGAACATAGCAAAGTATCCAATGTATAACTTTGTTAAATCTCAAGGATTAAGCAAAGAAGATATAATGAAAGTTTCAGCTCCACAAAAGAAAACACATTTAATTGGTTCTACAGAGTTTGCAAGTGACAATGCAAAACTACAAGTAACTTTACATCATAATTATTATAAAGATTCTCAAGATCGTATGCCTAGACTAAGAGGTGGAAATGCACATGTTTATAATGTAGTAATGGATGCAACAGGGGCTCATGAAGCTTCGAAATTAGTGCCTTCAGCTGTTACTGCTGCAATAATAAAGGCAGGATATCATTTTGGCATTTCAAGTAATGGTGCATTATCTACAGAAGGTGGTGCAGTGCTTGTAGAAAAGAGCCAAATTTTAGGGGTTCAAAACCCACTAAGAAATAATCAAAAAGATCCTAATAAAGCAAATTATACAGGTAAGATTAAGGCAACGGATACTATCTATAAATATGATAATGTGTCATATAGAGGAGATAGTGATACAGCAGGTAGTCCTTTAGCACCAAATCCGGTAGCACCAGCTTTAAGCTTCTCGTGGAACGGATTTTCTGAATTACCTTATAATTACAAAATTGATGATCCAGCAACATTAATAGATAGATTAACAGGAGTTAATGGAGCTGGAGCAGGAAGCATTCAATTAAGCTCCCAAGATTGGCTTAAAACAATATATTAAAAATTAAACAACCCTTAATAGATTTTAATAAATATGCAAATACTAAAAACACTTCTATAGTAAAAAAAGTTACTATAGAGGTGTTTTTTATTGGAATAATATGGTAATATATTACATATAGAATATAATTTAATAAAATATAAAGGTGGTATTAAATAATATGGCTAAATCAAGTTTTTTTAAGAAAAGTAATGAGTATACAGAAATTTCACAGAATGAAACAAACAATATTGAGAAAAAGGAAGTAGAAAATTATGAGTTTAAAAAAATTAAAGACACAACTATAATGGATAGAGAAATAACTAAGTATGTCATTGATAATTTCCCTTCCATGGCTACTGAAATAAGAAATTCATTGCTTAATTTGGCTAGCACATTAGAGAGTACTATAGATTTTATTGAGGACAAATCAAGCTATGTAATAAAGAATGAAAGAGACTTTAAATTAAGTCAGGCTCACAGAGATAAATCAATAGAAATATATGATGTAGTGCAGAAGATTAATGACTACGTAAAGTGGATGAAGGAAGAATGTGAAGGATATGAAGAAAAATCAACGACAGAAGAAATGTTTGAAAATGAAGAAAGTGTTTTAGAAGAAAGCTCTAAAGAGGAAATAAGTAGTATTACTGATGCTGATGATTTGTTATAATTATTTTGTAAATTGGTAACATATTTATCGGGAGGATTGTAATGGATTTTAAAGAAACACTTATTGATAAAAAAGAAGTATTTAGAGGTGACTTTTTAGTAGTAGAAAAGTTAAAGGTAAGGTTGCCTGATGGAAATCAAGGAAACAGAGATGTTGTTCGACATCCAGGAGCTGTTGCACTATTGGCTTTTCTAGATTCTGAAACAATATTATTAGTGGAGCAATTTAGAATGGCATTAAATAAGACTTTACTAGAAATTCCAGCTGGCAAACTTGAAAAAGGTGAAAATCCTGTAGAGTGTGCACATAGAGAACTTGAAGAAGAAACAGGATATAAAGCAAGAAAAATGGAGTATTTAGGAACGATTGCAACAGGTGCAGGATTTACAGATGAAAAAATACACATATATAAAGCTTCTGAACTATTTCAAGGAATTAAGGGTGGAGATGATGATGAATTTATTGAAGTAGTACCGTATAAACTTCAAGATGTAAGAGTGCTTATTAAAGAAGGAAAAATTATTGATGCAAAAACAATATCATCTATGATGTATCTTTAATAAATTATTTTCAAATGGAAGGTACAAAACTTAAAAGAGATTTTAGGTTTTGTACCTTTTTCCACTCTTCACATATTAGTAACCTACCTACTAGGCATAATTTATAAATAGTAATCATAGTATTATTTAGAACAACAGTAGGAGGATGAAGAGATGAATAAGTTAATAGAAAAAATGAATGAAACTTTTAGAGAAAATAAACTTTACTATATAATTGTTTTACTTTTATTTTGTGTAGGAATAGTAGTAGGATCTTATACAGTAAAATATATGAACTTAGGAGATAAAGAAGATTTAGCTAATTATTTTACTACATTTGTAAATGGTATTGGTGATAGAGAGATAAATTATAGCACTTTACTATTTGATGTAGTTAAAAAAAACTTATATCTGATACTTCCAATATTTGTACTAGGTTTTACTTTTTTTGGAGCTCCAATTATTTTAATTATCGATTTTTTTAAAGGGTTTAGTTTAGGATATACTTTTACTTTTCTATTAACAACATTTGAAGGAAAAGGTATAGGCTTAGCTTTTGCATCTATAATACCTCAAAACATTATTTATATACCATGCTTTATAGCATTAAGTGTTATAGCCTTAGAGCTGTCTGCTTCCAAGTTTAGAGTAAAGTTCTTGAAAAAGAGTAATGTTCAATTTAATCCCAAAAGTTTAGGGAATTACTTTATAATAATAGCTGGGCTATTTGTGATTGGAATAATGATAGAAACCTATGTGTGTCCAAATTTAATAAAATTAGTGGTAACAAAGATATATAGTTAGAATAATGACAACATAATGATGAATAGATGAAGGGAAAAGGTTGATTATGTCGAATATATAATTATAATAATGGTGTAGGAGAAGGTAATGATAGAAATTATAAATAATTATAAGAACTACTTGCTGCAAAATGATAAGAGTGAAAATACAGTATATGCATATGTGACTGACGTAAATCTTTATACAAAATTCCTAGAAAAGAAGGAAATGAATTTGTATAGTTCTGATAATGTGGCAGTTATGGCTTATATTCAACATCTCTTAAACCAAGGAAAATCAGAACGTTCAATAAATAGGATTGTAATTAGTCTAAGAAGTTTTTACGGATATTTAAAGAGTAGATCTTTAGTAAATGATATACCTAAGATAACTTATAAAAGTAGCAGAAATACAAAAAAATTACCACAAATATTGACTATTGATGAGGTAGATAGAATAATAAGGTCTGTAGACAAAGATGGAGTTAAAGGGATAAGAGATAATGCTTTACTTGAGCTTATGTATGCAACTGGCATGAAGGTGTCTGAACTTATTGGAATAAATGTTGAGGATGTTAATCTTGATTTGTCTTTTGTAAAATGTACTGATAACAAGCATTATGAAAGATTAATACCTATTGGAAGAAGCGCATGTAGAGCAATAGAAGATTATCTTTCTATTAGAGATCAGGTAGCAGAAGTAGGAGTAAATAATCTTTTTGTTAATTTAAATGGAAACAAGTTAACAAGGCAAGGAATATGGAGAATAGTAAAAGAATATTCTCATAAAGCTGGAATTGATAAAGATGTTAATTTAAACACTTTTAGACATTCCTTTGCAGTTCACATGTTGCAAAATGGTGCAAATGTACGTGCAGTTCAAAAATTACTTGGAAATCAAGTATTAACTTACATGGATACCTATTATGAAATCATAAATAGTGATAAAATAAACTTAATCTATAAAAAATCACATCCAAGAGCATAAGAAAATGATGATTTTTTACAAAGGATATTTGCTAGATTGAAAGGAGAACATTAAATGAAAAGAGTAATACTAATAGTTTTAGACAGCCTAGGAGTTGGGGAATTGCCCGATGCTGAAGCTTTTGGTGATAAAGGAAGTCATACTTTAGATAACATATGTAAAAGTGTTGGAGGTATTAATGTTCCAAATTTAAAAAAATTAGGGTTTGGAAATATTGATGGAGTTAATGAACTTGGAAAAGAAGAAGAGGTAATTGGGGCCTTTGGTAAGTCTATGGAAAAATCTATAGGTAAGGATACAGTTACTGGACATTGGGAAATAGCAGGAGTTGTATTGGATAAACCGTTGAATACTTATCCAAATGGATTTTCAGAGGAAATCATAAAGGAATTTATGGATAAGGCAGGGGTCAAAGGTATACTAGGAAATAAAGTAGCTTCAGGAACTGAGATTATAGAGGAATTAGGAGAAGAGCATGTAAAAACTGGTTACCCAATTATTTATACATCAGCTGATAGTGTGTTCCAAATTGCAGCTCATGAAGAGGTTGTAGGACTTGATAATCTTTACAAAATGTGTGAAGTGGCTAGAAATATGTTAGTTGGAGATAAAGCGGTAGGTAGAGTAATTGCAAGACCTTTTGTTGGAGAAGCACCAAACTTTAAGAGAACTTCAAATAGAAGGGATTATGCTTTGGATCCATTTGGTAAGACTATGCTTGAATATATTAAGGAATCAAATAAGAAAGTAGCTGCAGTAGGTAAAATCGAAGATATATATAATAAAAAGGGAATAACAGATGCAGTTCATACAAATGGAAATATGGATGGGGT
This sequence comes from Clostridium cibarium, assembly GCF_014836335.1. Taxonomy (GTDB): domain Bacteria; phylum Bacillota; class Clostridia; order Clostridiales; family Clostridiaceae; genus Clostridium; species Clostridium cibarium. Next base: position 16,909 of record NZ_JACSRA010000002.1, on the reverse strand, counting down.
AGATAAGACATTAGAGTACATGGATAGTATTGATGAAGGACTTATATTTACCAATTTAGTCGATTTTGACATGCTTTATGGTCATAGAAATAATCCTGAAGGATATGGAAAGGCTATCGAGGAGTTTGATTCTAGATTAGGAGAAATATATAGTAAGCTTAAGGAAGATGACATCTTAATACTAACAGCAGATCATGGCTGTGATCCTACTACTAAGAGTACTGACCATTCAAGAGAATACATACCAATACTTGTGTATGGCAAAAATGTTAAGGGTGGAGCAGAATTAGGAGTAAGAAAATCTTTTACTGATATAGGAAAGACTATATTAGATTACTTGAATGTTCCAAATCAATTGAAAGGCGAATCTTTTATAGATATCATTCTATAAAGGTTTAGGTGGATAAAGTATGAGAATGTACGATGTTATTTTAAAGAAAAGGAGAGGAGAAGAGCTAACAACTGAAGAAATAGATTATTTCATTCAAGGCTTTACTAAGGGAGAAATTCCTGATTATCAAGCCTCAGCTCTTTTAATGGCAATTTTCTTTAAGAGTATGAATAAGAGAGAAACTGCTGATTTAACAATGGCAATGGTTAATTCAGGAGAACAATATAATTTAGATAGAATTAATGGAATAAAGGTTGATAAACATTCGACTGGTGGTGTTGGAGATAGTATTTCAATAGTGTTAACACCAATGGTTGCAGCTCTTGGCGTTCCTGTTGCAAAAATGTCAGGTAGAGGACTTGGACATACCGGAGGAACTATAGATAAGTTAGAAGCATTTAATGGATTCTCAGTAGAACTTACAGAAGAAGAATTTATTAAAAATGTAAATAACATAGGAATAGCCATAGCGGGCCAAACAACAGATTTAGCGCCAGCAGATAAAAAACTATATGCATTAAGAGATGTTACAGCTACAGTTGATAATATGTCATTAATTGCATCTAGTATAATGAGTAAAAAAATAGCTTCTGGTGCTGATGGAATAGTTCTTGATGTAAAAGTTGGAGAAGGAGCTTTTATGAAAACTCCAGAAGATGCAAGAGCATTAGCTAGAGAAATGGTTGATATAGGAAAACATGTAGGAAGAGAAACTGTTGCAGTAATTTCAGATATGGATCAACCTTTAGGTTTTGCTATAGGTAATTCTTTAGAGATCATTGAAGCTATTGAAACTCTTAAAGGAAATGGACCGAAGGATCTATTAGAGTTAGCATTGACAATAGGTAGCAACATGTTAATGATAGCTAAGAAGGCATATAATATAGAAGAAGGTAAGAAACTTTTATTAGAAACTATAGAAAATGGTAAAGCTATAGAAAAGTTAAAGGAATTTGTAAAAGCTCAAGGTGGAGATCCTAATATGATTGATGATTTAGACTTATTTCCAAAGGCTAAATATAAGTTGGAAGTTAAATCTAAAAGAGCTGGTTTTATTTCTAAGATACATGCTGAAAGAGTAGGGATAATAGCAATGGAACTTGGAGCTGGAAGGGCAACTAAGGATAGTGTTATAGACTTATCTGTAGGAATAGTACTTGGAAAGAAAAGAGGGGAAGAGGTTAAGGAAGGAGAAGTCTTGGCTACTGTTTATGCAAATTCGAAAGAAAAGGGTGAAAGAGCTGTAGAAAAGCTTCTTCAGGAAATTGTTATTTCTGATTCTTATATTGAAACAATTCCTTTAATTTATGAAATAATAAAGTAGAAAAATTATAAAGCTGTATCAAAGTTTACTTATTAAAACTTTGATACAGCTTTTTTATTTAAATGACAATATGTGATATTTTTTTTGTAAATGGAGATAATAATTCTTGAAAGGAGGAAGATAAATGAAGAAAAAATGCATAAAAGTTATATCATTATATCTATTATTTATGCTAACATTTTTTATAATTCCAAATAATAGCATAGCATTTGCAGTAGAAGATGATATAAAACAAGAACCAAAAACAGAGGAAAAGGCAGAAACTGAAACAGAAGCTGAAGAAGCAGATGAGAAAGAGGAGGGGAAAGAAGAAAGTACTCCAGGTGGAGCAGAAAACATAGAGGCAAAATCAGCTTTATTAATGGAACCTATATCTGGAAAGATAATTTATGAGAAAAATATAGATGAGAAATTTGCACCTGCTTCAGTAACAAAAATTATGACAATGTTACTTGCTATGGAGGCTATTGACAGTGGAAAGGTAAGTTTATCAGATAAGGTAACCTGTAGCGAAAATGCTAAGAAAATGGGTGGAAGTACAATGCTCTTAGATACAGGTGAAGTGAGAACGTTAGAAGAACTTATTAAAGGTGTAGCTATCGCATCAGGAAATGATGCTGCAGTAGCTATAGCTGAATACATAGGTGGGACAGAAGGGGATTTTGTTATCTTGATGAACAAAAGAGCAAAAGAACTTGGAATGAAAAATACCACTTTTAAAAACTGTAACGGACTTCCAGCAGAAGGACATCTATCAACTGCTAGGGATATTGCAATCATGTCTCAAGAATTACTAAAACATCCAACTATATTAAAATATTCAGGAATATATATGGAGACAATTTCAGAAGGAAGAAAATCTCCAATAGAACTCGTAAATCATAATAAATTGGTTAGGTTTTTTGAGGGGTGTGATGGCTTAAAAACAGGATATACAAGTGAAGCAAAATATTGTATTTCTGCAACAGCTAAAAGAAATGGGGTAAGGATGTTATCTGTCATAATGGGAGCTCCTACATATAAGATAAGAAACAGAGACGCTGGTATTCTTATGAATCATGGTTTTTCAAAGTTTCAAGGAAAGAAATTATTATCAAAAGACGAAGATGTAGAAGAAGTTAAAATGGGAGAAAAAACTGATAAATTTTTTATAGCAAAAGCATTAAATGATTTAGAAGTAGTAATACCAAAAGGAATTGATGGCGAATTAGAGAAGAAGATAGTAATTGACGAACTTAAGGAACAATATAAAGTTGGCGATGTAGTAGGAAAATGTGAAGTTTATCTAGGAAAAGAGAAGGTTGGAGAAGTACAAATATATTCTGATAGGGATATAGAAAAAGGTGGATTCTTAGAAGGTATTAAATATAATATAAAAAGTATATTTAAATAGGATAATTAATAAAAAGCTGTTTCTATTGAAGAAGCAGCCTTTTATTATGAAAAAAATTAGGTTTAAAGAAAATAAAAATTATATTATAATAAAGAGTAGACTATAGAATTTTATAGGGTAAAGGGGGATTATATATGGAATTACCAAGTATAAAAATAGATAATTTCGAAGGACCCTTTGACTTGTTATTACATTTAATAAAGAAAAATCAAATGAATATTTATAATGTAGAAATATATAAGGTAACTAACCAATATTTAAGTTATTTGGATAAAATGAAAGAAATGGATTTGGACATTACTTCAGAATTTATTGTTGTTGCAGCAACCCTTATAGAAATTAAGTCAAAGACTTTGCTTCCAAAGCCCAAAAAGGAAGAAGAAGATGAAGAAGATATTGAAAAGAATTTGTTAGAAAAGCTAATTCTTTATAAAAAAATTAAGGAGTCTACTAATTTTTTTAGAGAAAGATATACAAGTTCCGGTAGTATATTCACTAAAAAGCCAGAGATAATAGAAGAAGTTAGAGAACCTATAGATAATCAGGATTTACTAAAGAATATTACTTTATTAGATTTATATAACATATATAATAATTTAATTGAAATCCATAGGAATAAACAAAATAGAGCTAACGTTATTCAAAAAAAGATTTATGTTGACAAATATAAAATTGAAGATAAATTTAGTTATTTATCAGAAAGATTAGAAAAAGGAAAAGCTACAGATTTTGAAGATATAATGATGGAATGTGAATGTAAAATAGAATGTGTAGTAACTTTTTTAGCTTTGTTAGAGATGATTAAACAAAAAGTCGTTAAAGTATATCAAAGTTCAAGCTTTGGTACCATAATCATTGAAAGGATGGCAGAAGAGGATGAATAATTTTGAAGTTGGACAATTTGAATTCGAAGAGACATCAAGAAGAGGTGTAGAAAGAGCTATAATAGAAGCAATGCTTTTTGTAAGTGGAGAACCTCTTATGTTAAAGGATTTAGCTATTCATCTAGAAGCTAGTACAAAATATGTAGAAGATTTACTTACAGAGCTTATGAATGATTATGAAAATGAAGTGAGAGGGATAAAGTTAATTAAAATTAACGGAGGATATCAATTAGTAACAAAAAGTGAGTACAGTGATTATATCCAAAAGTTATTAAAAAAGAATAAAAGACAATCCTTATCTCAAGCTTCACTAGAAAGTTTGGCTATTATAGCATATAAACAACCAATAACGAGAATAGACATTGATGAAATTAGAGGAGTAAAATCCGAAAGTGCTATTCAAAAACTTGTTGAAAAAGAAATTATTCGAGAAGTTGGAAGACTTGAAGTTCCAGGTAGGCCAATTTTATATGGTACTACTGAAGAATTTTTAAGACAATTTGGATTAAATGATTTGAAGGAGTTACCATCATTAGATCTATTCGTGTCAGAAGATGAGAAAAGTGAAGCTAGTATCACATTGGAAGAAGAGTAAAGAAATAAGTGTCTTGAATAATGAGTAAATTATTTAAAGACACTTATTTTTACTTAAATATTTTTATGAAAAAATTATTTGTGTAAATGGAAATATTAAATTTCTATTAAGGATAGTTAACTCCATGTTTATTCATCATTCAATTTGCATGAATAATCAGTGGAATCATATGAATCTGATTTTTGGCTTTTATTTGATGATGGTTTTTTAAAAAGATCTTTTATCATATCCATAACTTGAGGTACAGTATCTACAATTCTATCATATGTACTGTCGTGATCTAGTGGAAGAAGCCTTACAGAATCTTCTTTTACAACTAGGAAAGCAACTGGTTTCACTGTAACACCTGCACCAGACCCTCCTCCAAAAGGATATTTTGATTCAAGTTTATCAGAATTTGATTTATCTGGAAATTCGCTACCTCCTGATGCAAAACCAAAACTAACTTTTGATATAGGAATAATATAACTGCCATCCTTAGTTTCAACGGCATCACCTATTACTGTATTAACATCTATCATGTCTCTAAGATTTTCCATTGTACTTTTCATTAAATTATCAATTGGATGTTCATTATTCATATTTTACCTCCTTTAAGTTCATCTTCTTTAATGAATAAAATTACCTTAATGAATAAAATTCCCATATAAATAATTTGTGCTATAGAAAGGGTTATTATACTAGTTAATTTAATTTCTGCAATAATTTCGTCTTTAAAGATTGGATTTATATTGAATCCAAATTTTTTAATTTTAAAAATTATACTAAAAAACCAAGAGAGTAAAGGTGAATACGTTGATAAAATTCCATATAAAATAGCTGTTTTAGCTGCATCTCCAATAGAGTAATTAAAGTAGCCATGAATTTTTAAGCTAGGTTTAAATGTTGATTTTTTAAATTCCTTAATTATTGTTAATACTTTATCTATAGAAAGCCCATTTAGAAAAGTATTTTTTGCATTTTTAGTTTTGTTTTCAGCATTATTATCTTTTTGTTCTGGTTTTACCTTATTAGAACTCTTTTTTGCTTTTTTTTCTTTCTTTATTAATGATAAGTTATATATTTTTATATAGTAATTTTCCTTAGAAAAAAGTATGTGAATTTTAATAGGGATAGGAACAAAAAGAATAAGAAAAATTATAAATAGAAATAATTTCATGATATTCCTCCGTAAATATAACATTCTTAGTATTACCAGTTATGCACAAAATAAACTATAATTTTTATTTACGAGGTGTATTATTTAACGAAAAAAAGAAAAACTACACATATAGTACAATTTAGAAGGTGGTTTATATGAAAAAAATAAAGCGGAAAATATTTGTCTTTATGGTGACTACTATTTATATATTAAATATAAATCTATGTACTGCTGAAGCATACAGTAAGAGTAACTTTAGAGTTAGTGCTCACAATGCAATAGCAATAGATAGAGAAACAGGCCAGATACTATTTGAGCAAAAAGGCTATGAGTTAGTTCCTATGGCTAGTACAACAAAAATATTGACAGCATTAATTGCAATTCAAAGAGGTGATTTAGATAATAGTTTTACAGTGAGTAAAAAGGCTGCATGTGTAAGAGGTTCTAAGGTAGGATATAAAGAAGGGGAACAAATAACTATTAGGGAGCTTTTATATGGATTAATGTATAAATCAGGTAATGATGCAGCTATAACTATAGCTGAAGGAATAGGTGGATCAATTGAAGGGTTTGCAGATATAATGAATCATTATGCTGTTAGTTTAGGATTATTAGATTCTCATTTCGAATCTCCTCATGGGTTAGATTCACAAGATCATTATTCATCAGCTTATGATCTTGCAATTTTAACAGCAAAAGGTATGGGATATGATACCTTTAGAGAAATAGTAGGAACTAAAGAAATAGATAAATCAAAGTATAACTTTACAAGAAGTTATAATAATATAAATAAAATATTATGGAAAATACCAGGAGCAAATGGTGTAAAAACAGGTTATACAGGGCAAGCAGGAAAGTGTTTAGTTTCATCCATTAATGATAATGGAAAAGATATAATAATTGTAGTTTTAAATTGTCCAGATAGGTGGAATCAAACAGAAAAGATATATAAATATGTACAAGGAATCAATGCTTATGAAAGTATGGTTATGAAGGAACTTGTAAAAAATCAAGATGAGGAATATGGATTTGAAAAAGAAGAGGCACAGTTTGAAGTTAGGACGTAAGCTTTTGTAATAAATGGTTTGCTTTTTTTACAGTATTTTGATAATCTGAAGAGAGTAAAAGTTACAGGGGGAAGTTAAATGGATAAGAAAAAAATATTAAGTACAGTAGATCATACATTATTAAGTCAGACTAGTACATGGGAAGAAATAAAAGGAATATGTGATGATGGTATAAAATATCAAACAGCATCAGTTTGCATACCACCTTCATATATTAAAGAAGCTAAAGAATATGTTGGCGATAAGTTGGCTCTTTGTACGGTTATAGGTTTCCCAAATGGGTATATGACAAAAGCAACTAAGGTGTTTGAAACAAAAGATGCTTTAGCAAATGGAGCAGATGAAATAGATATGGTTATAAACCTTGGATGGGTTAAAGATAAAAAATTTGATCTTATAGAAGATGAAATTAAAGCATTAAAAGAAGCTTGTGGTTCAAAAATTCTTAAAGTTATAATTGAAACATGTTTTTTAACAGAAGAAGAAAAAGTAAAAATGTGTGAAGTTGTAACAAAGGCTGGTGCTGATTTTATTAAGACTTCTACTGGATTTGGAACAGGAGGAGCTACTAAAGAAGATTTAGAATTATTTGCAAAACATGTAGGTCCAAATGTAAAGATAAAAGCAGCTGGAGGAGTTAGAGATTTAGAAACAGCTGAATTGTTTATTAATATTGGAGCTAGCAGACTTGGAACTAGTTCTATTGTAAAAATAATTAATAATGAAGAAGTTACTGGATATTAATTAGTAAGAAATTTAATTCCTACTTACCTTTCAATAATATCAAAAGGTAAGTAGGAATTTTTTGCTTAACTAAATGATTTATTAAATTTATATAAAAATACTAATGAGTAAGTATTTCATTTCCAGTCTCAGTTATAAGAATTGTATATTCCCATTGAGAAGAAGGATATCCGTCTTCTGTTAAGGCTGTCCAATCATTATCGGCATCTACAAATAAATTAGGTTTACCCATATTAATCATAGGTTCTATAGTAAAAATCATACCAGGAACTAATAACATATCGGTACCCTTTTTCCCTACGTGAGCTACGAAAGGATCTTCATGGAATTCAATTCCAACACCATGGCCGCCAAATTCACGGACAACAGAGTAACCATTTGCTTCAGCATGCTTTTGGCAAGCTTCGCCTATGTCACCAAGAAAACCCCAAGGTTTAGCAGCTTCAAGGGCTAAATCTAAGCATTCCTTAGACACTCTAACCAATTTTTTTAAATCTTCATGGGCTTCTCCAATAATAAACATTCGTGAAGCATCAGAATAGTATCCGTTATAGATGGTAGATACATCTACGTTTATAATATCTCCTTCTTTTAAAATTACATTCTTATCAGGAATACCATGACATATCTCATCATTTATAGAAGTACAACAGCTTTTAGGAAATCCCTCAAAATTAAGTGGAGCAGGAATTGCACCTTTAGAAACTGTATAATCATGAACTAAAACATCTATATCTTCTGTAGACATGCCTATCCTAATATTTTTAGCAACTAAATCTAAAACCTCAGTATTTATTTTAGCACTTGCTCTTATTCCTTCAATTTGCTCTGCGTTTTTTATTAGTTCTCTTGGTGGAGTTATACAACCTTTATTTGCATATGATTGTATTTTTTGATCAAATTCTAAATGGCACTTTTTATATTTTTTATTACTACCACACCAACAGAGATCATTTCTATTAAAATCCATTTTTATCTCTCCTTTTATTAGTCATCTATATTTATTATATAACTTTTAAGGAAGAATAGGAATGAAATAAAAGTATAATGATGTAACAAATTAGATTTTAAAAAATACTTTATTATAAGGAGTAATTTCTATTAAGGAGTACTTAATGATTAAAGAAAAAGTGGATTGTATTGACTGTGGAACAGAATATTGTCCATGTAAATTAGCTGAATCAGGTGAATGCATACTATGTTCTCAACTTCATGGAGAATGTTTTTGTGATTGTTTAAACTGGAAAGGAGTTTGTGTATATCAAGAATATTTCAATAATGGGATGAAAGCTAAAGAGGGAAGAAAGGCTATAACTTGTAAGGTTATAGAGGTTAATACTTTCGATAGTGGAGCTTCTATGATTAAATTTATTGCTCCTCATAAGCTAGCTTTAGATTTGGTGAAGCCAGGAAGTTATATATTTATAAGAACAGATGAAAATTATTTCTTTGATATTCCAATTTCTATTATGGAGTCAGATATAGAAAATAATATAATTACAGTTGTTATTGAAATTAGAGGAATTAAAACAAAGAAATTACGGGGAATAAATTTATATGATGAAATAGTTATAAGAGGTCCATACTGGAATGGTGTATTCGGACTAGAGAATATAGCTAATCAAAAGGGGAAAAATTGTTTAGTTTTTGCTAGAGGAATAGGAATGGCGCCAATGATGCCAGTTATTAGAAAGCTTATAACTAATAAAAATGAGGTAGATGTTTATGTAGATTGCAACCCATTTAAGGAGAACTTTGCGAAAGAATATATTGAGAAGTATGGAATATTTCCTAAAGAAACTAATCTACTTCATAATGGAAAGTTGTCAGATGAAGGCAGATTTATAATAGATCATTCAATTAAGGATAAGAACATAGAGTTTATACATTTAGCAGGTGCAGATATTTTAACTCATGGTGTGATTGAGTATTTAAATGAATTAAATAGAAATGATATAAAACTTTCATGTTGTAATAATTTTAAAATGTGCTGTGGAGAAGGAATTTGCGGAGCTTGTACTGCAAGATTTGCTGGACATAAAGTTAAGAGGTTTTGTAAAGTACAAGAAGATCCAAGAAGCATTTTTGAGGGGAGAAGATTTATATGAAGATAGTTATAGTTGGTGGAGGTTGGGCAGGAACAGCAGCAGCTATTAGTGCAAAAAAAGCAGGTGCAGAAGTGCATCTTTATGAAAAAACCGATCTATTATTAGGATTAGGCAATGTTGGCGGTATTATGAGAAATAACGGTAGATATACTGCATCAGAAGAGTTAATAGTGCTTGGTGGTGGGGATCTAATAAAAATTACTGATAGAGTTGCAACTCATAAGGATATAGATTTCCCAGGGCATGTACATGCGACTCTTTATAATGTAAACAAAATTGAAGGGGAAGTTAAAGATTATGTGGAAACACTGGGAATTAACCTCCATATGGAAAGTAGAGTAAGAGATGTGGAATTTGATGGACATAAAATCAAAGGATTATATTTGGCTGATGATACCTTTGTAGAGGGCGATGTTTTTATTGAAACTACAGGTACCACTGGGCCTATGGGAAACTGTTTAAGGTATGGGAATGGCTGTTCTATGTGTATTTTAAGATGTCCATCTTTTGGTCCAAGAATAAGTATCAGTCAAAGATGTGGAGTATCTGATTTGCAAGGAGAAAGAGCAGAAGATGTATTAGGTGCAATGAGTGGATCTTGTAAATTAGCTAAGGATAGTTTATCAGATGAAATAAGAAATGAATTAGATGATAAAGGTGTAGTTGTATTAAAAGTACCAAAGGAAGATGTTAATTATGATAAGCTTAATAGTAAAGTATGTCAGCAATATGCGTTAAAAGAATTTGCAGAAAATATTATACTTCTAGATACAGGTCATCCCAGATAGTCCATTCTGCAAAATTTTGGTTAATTCCTCCTCAGTATATTCAACCTCCTCATCACTTTCATCACTTCCAATAAACTTTATCTTTATACCACCATTCCCCCTGCCACTACCATACCAATAGATAACATCAATAAGGCAATCAATTATCTCTTTCTGCTTTTCTCTAGGCAAAGTATCAATACATCTGCAATCATTCAGATGTTTCTCTATAATCTGAGTACTTAACATATCTATTTTCAATTTAGATTTTTCTAATTCAAGATTCTTTATTTTAAGCTCAATATCTTTACATTCAGATTCTAAGGTTTTAATTTTATTTACTAGAACTTCCGATATGTCGGAAGTTAAAGATAATTTCTCTACTAAATTGTCAATTTGATTCCTTTTATTCAATAAAGATTTTTCAAGAGAAATTTTCTCTATACCTATACTATTTGCTTTAGATTTCTCTTTATACTGCTCTTTTAGGGAATTTAGAAATTCTTCCTTAGTATAAGAGAGCTGCTTTAAGCTTAGCATTACTAGTCTTTCTATTGTATCTGCCTTAGCATTATCATTATCACATAAGGCTTTGTGGGATTTTCTTTTCAATGAGCAGGTATAGTAAAAACGTTTTTTGCCTGTAACATTGGAGACAGATCCATGTTGGATCAGCATATATTCTTTGCATCTTCCACATCTAAGTTTGCCAACTAGTAGAGCATTGTGGGTTTTCCCTAGCCTTGGGAATTTAGTTTTATTGTTAGCAAACTGTTCTTGGACTTTAAGCCATAGCTCAGGCTCTATGAATCCTTCAATAGAACTTACTGCAGCAAACCTTTCGCTTAAAGGTTTGTTTTGCTTTATGAATTTCCCATTCTTTTTAGTTTGTTCAGTTTTGTTATATGTTAATAACGAATGGACATTATCAGTATTTCCGTATATGGACCAATTATTATTTTTTAGATACTCTATAACATCTGAATTGGCTTTAACATAAATAGGATTCTGCAAGATAATCTTAAGAGTAGATTTCTCGTACATAATACCTGTTCTTGATTTGATTTGGTTTTGAGTGATGTAAACTTCTAACTTATGGAGGCTACCAAGTTCAAGATATTTTTCATATAAGAATTTTACTAAGTTCATTTCATCTTCATTTATAACTAACTGAGTTATTTCCCTTGGTAGGCCATTTTCATCAATAAAAGTATTCCTTTCTGAAATGAAGCCAACAGGTATTTTGCCACCAGTCCAGCGACCATTTTTAGCCATTTCTAGCATGTTATCCTTTACTCTTTCTGCAATAGTTTCACGTTCTAATTGGGCAAAAACAGAAGCTATATATATCATAGCTCTACCCATTGGGGTACTTGTATCAAACTGTTCTTTAATTGAAATAAAATCACAATTATGAGATTGCAGAATTTCAAGTGTAGAAGAAAAGTCAGCTACATTACGGGAAATTCTGTCCAATCTATAACATACAAGAATATCAATCTTTTTACTCTTTATGGCATGCATGAGTTTCTTAAACTTAGGTCTATCAAGGTTTCCACCGCTAAAACCTTCATCTTCATAAATAGTAAATTCAACATCTTGACCTATGTTTCTATTTATATAGTCCTTGCACATTTCAACTTGATTCTCAATTGAATCACCTTTTCCAGTGAACTTGGATTTTCTACTGTAAATAGCTACTCGTTTAGGCATTATTTACTTTCATCTCTTTTCTTTCTTATTCTGTCTATTCCAGCTTTGAAAAAGTCTTTTAAAAACTTTGATTCATAGTCATTTAATTTTTGACCATCTAGTCTAAGTTCGTCAGATTCAAATACAGTATCTAAAGTATCTGCTATATCACTAACATGATATTCAATTGTTTCTAGATTTAATAACTCATCAACTGTAGTCTCTAATGCTTTTGCAACTTTTTCAAGGTTATTGGAGTTTAAGTTTTGACTTTTTCCATTTTCTATGTCATGTAATGTTGCATATCCAATTTCGCATTCTTCTTTAAGTTTATTTAAACTCCATCCTTTTTTTTCTCTTAACGATCTAATATTTACACCTAGGGTACTAATATTCATATAAACCATCCTCTATATATTTTTATTTGTTATAAGTAAATTATATCAGTTTGCCGATAATATGCAATACAATTAATTATCGGTAATGTGACAAAATAAAGTAAAAATTATCGCTAATATGATATAAATAAAAGAGAAAGGGAGCATTAATGAGATAATATGGTAATCTATGCAAAAAATAAGTGGTACAAGCGATAAATAAATATTTACTCTATCAGAAAAGCGATATATAATTTGAGTATAATCTCGCTTTGGCGATAAAAAGGAGGGGATATGAATATAAATAAAATTATGAAAACACTTGAAAGACAAGGAATATCAATGCATGAGTTGTCTAATAAATGCAAAGTACCTTATTCTACATTGCATGATATTCTAAATGGAAAAGCTAAAAATCCACGTATTGATACAGTAAGTAAAATTGCAGAGGGGCTTAATATTTCAATTTATGAAATCTTAAATAAGGAGGCAATGGATGAAGAGAGTGATATTAAAGATAAAGAAAAAGAAAAATGATAGTAACCCTTTAGTTAAATAATTCATATCATGTATGGATGCTTTAATGGGGGTGGGCAATGTATACTGTATCAATAGTTTTGCCAAGTACAAAGGAAGGAAAAGAAGAACTTGAAAGGAGCTATGCAAGGGTAATGGCAAATATAGCTTGTGATATGTTAAGTACAGAAGAATTGAAAATTTTAATTGATAAATTGGAAGCTAAAGAAAAAGGGGCTTAATGCCTTAAGAAAATAGGAAGTAACATAATAAATATTATTCTTAAAGACAAGGAATTTAGACAAGCTTTGTTTCATGGAGGTGATGTATGTACATTTTAGTAAAAAGAGTAGCTGGCAGTTTAACTTTAATTTATTTAATAATGATTTTAATATTGTGCCTTAGGGATTTGAAAATAAGCAAGAAGAAAAAGGGCATTATTATTAATACAATTTTAGCAATATGGACATTAATAAGTTTATTTTATGTTGCAGGAAGTTTTTTTTATGAGTAGAGACTTATGTATAAGCAAAAGAAGGACAAGCTATTAAGACTGGTAATTTAAGAAGGAAGTTATTAGATGAAAGAAATTAAGAGTAAAACTATTACAAAAAAATACACATTGCAAGCTTTGGACGGGTTGCAATGTGTGTGAAGCCTGATTAAAAACCTCATATTAATTATAACCTTAAATTGGTTATAAAACAACCTTTTATCGGGCTTGTAATAGGTATTATCTTAACAACCACAAGTAATAAAAAGATAAGAGGTGAAGAGATATTTGCCTATAAGAGAGAAGAGAATTTATAGTGGAAAATATTTAGAAGTTGAAATTTATCCAATAACAAAGATGGAACAAAAACAGAAGAGAGGGAAGAAAAATAAAGTATCACTTCCTAAGCAAAAAAACTTAAATGATAAAAATGCAAAGAAGCATCTTAGGAGATTAATTAATGCAAATTTTACAGACAAGGATATAGCATTCCATGCAACTTATGATGAAAAAAATTTACCTAAAGATGAAGAAGAGGCTAAGAGGAATGTACAAAATTTTCTAAGAAGAGTTAAAACATATAGAAAAAAGAATGGACTAGAACCACTAAAGTATATAGCAGTAACAGAATATAAAGAAGCAACTGAAGATAAGAGAACCAGGACAAGGATACATCATCATGTAATTATGAGTGGCATGGACAGAGATGAAGTTGAAAGGATATGGGGGAAGGGGAAACATTCTAATGCGGATAGGTTAAAGGCAAATGAACTAGGGTATGAGGAGTTAGCTAATTATATTGCTAAGGATCCTAAGGGAAGTAAGAGATGGTGCCAAAGTAAAAATTTGAAGCAGCCAATAGTAAAAGTAAATGATTATAAGTACTCTCATAGAAAGGTGTGGGAATTAAGCAGAGAGCAAGGGGATAAAAGAGTTTTTGAAAATTTATATCCAGGATATAGATTTACAGATCATAGAGTAGAAGTTAATGATATTAATTCAGGAACTTATATTTATGTAAAGATGAGAAGGTTAAATTGAAGAGAAGGGGATGGGGAAATTTATGAATAGAGATAGTTTAAAGAGGGTTTATGAGGAAAGAGGATTAATGGATTATAAATTGGAGACACTCCATGATCTGTTTTATATTTACGGGGTTAAGTTAAATCAAATTGAAGGGTATAGTAAGCTTGAAGAGATTGAGAGGATTAGGTTTAGTAGGTTTGTTCTTAGTTATTATAATAGTAGTGGGTTAGATAGTAGGGATGTATCTTTTCTTAAGGTCAGTAGGGAGAATAATAGTTTAAGGGTTGAGTTTATTGATAATGGGGAGTGGAGAGTTGGGAAATTGGAGTTAAGTGTTAATAATTAAAGAAGAATTTTTAGTTATGGAAATATACTTGTTTAATAATGAGTGTATAGCAATTTAATAATATAAATATTGATATAAAATTTAAAGATAGTAAGTGTTTAATTATGCTTATTATCTTTTTTAAATACTAAATATACAATTATTCAAATAATATGGTAAATTTTCTTTTAATATCTATATGTAAACATTATATACATATTTACAAAATAATATCTTAATGGTATTATTATGTAGAAAAAGTTCAAAAGGGGGAAAAATTATGAAAAAAATATCAAAAATAGTTGCAACTACAGTTGTGGGTCTTTTAGCGTTTTCTGGTTTAGCTAATGTAAAGGCTGCAGATTGGAATGCTTATACAAACTATGATATTCGAGTGCCACAATTTAATTATGCTACTACTGAGGCAGTTCACAAAACAACTAACTCAACCGAAATGAAAAATTTTGTTAATTCATTTGGTTGGTCAGGTTCTACAATTTATACTTGGGTATATAAAAATTCAGAATTATCTGCTAGAACTGATGTTACAGGAACTGGTTCTTATTCTATGAGAATAGCTCAAAATCTTGCTAATCAATATAGAGGTGGATATATACGTTTAAAACTTAAGACATCTCCAACAACTATGCATGCATGTGATGTATCTGGTGAATTTCATACAGATATGTAATATATGATAGTAGGAACTACATTTTGTAGTTCCTATTATTATAATTTATCAAATATACTATTAAGGAGGACTACTTTGGTCAACTATATAAAATGTGAATTAAAAAGAGCAATATTTTCCAAAAGAGCTGCACTATCCATTATTATTGCTATGATTTTATACTTAATATCTTTGCATAATCTTACCCTTTATGAAGGATTCAATTTAAAAGAATTTAATGAAATATATGATTCTGTAGATGTTTTTATAATGATAAGAGTAGATTTGATTGCTTTAGTTGCACCATTATTGGCAACATTTATTTTTTCAGATTCATATTTATTAGACTTAGAGTCAGGATATCTAAATTTTATTTATTTACGAATATCAAAGAAAAAATATGTTTTAACTAAAGTGTTAGTTAATGCTTTAGCAAGCGGATTAATTATGGCCATATCTTCTATAATTATATATGCCATATTATATATATTTCTTGGAATATCTAAAACTAGTCTAAATCCAGTGCAAGGACCATTTGATTTTATTTTTTTAAAATCAAAATTCTTATATGTGATAGTATTGATGATGGTTTCGTTTGTTTTTAATGTGGTATTTTCTACTTTTGCATTAGGAATATCTGCATGGGTAAAGAATAGATATCTAACAATTCTATCAGCATTTTTCTATTATGTAATTAGTGCAACATTATTTGTGTCAGTAGGATTAAACAAACTTAATGCTACTATACTATTTACATTACATCAAATTGCAACAGAATTTGATGTAATATTTTATCAATGTGCATTGTTTGCAATTGGATTTATTTTATTTTATTTTGGGGTGCTATGGAAAAATGAAAAAGATAATTAATTACTTTAATTTAAAATTTAACTCTAATAAAATCATTGGAATTTTTGTATGTATCGTCATATTTCAATTTTTGCTATATGTTGAATTAATAAACAATCCATATAAGTATACTTTTTATGATTTGATAATTAAACAATTTCAGTATTTAAATTTATTTTATTTTTTAAGCTTTTTCTTTTTGTTACTTCTTTATAATCTATGTAATAGTAGTAGTTTTTATAAATATTATCACTTAAAATTTAAAAATAAGGTACAAGTATATAATATAAATATATTGACAGTTTTTTTTACAAGCATAATATTTGATGTTGGATTGAATTTAATTGCCTTTATTGAATGTATAATGAATACAAGTTTTGAAAATCAATGGAGTGAATATTTTTTTCACAACATGACAGGAAATGTTAATTTGATTTTTAGTGAAGAAATCGTAAAATTTATTACTAGTACACTTTCACCGCTAACTTATGTAATATATACAAATATTTTAGTTATATTATATCTAACATTTTTAGGTGTATTATTT
>NZ_JACSRA010000029.1 GCF_014836335.1 Clostridium cibarium | reverse complement strand
CTTTAATTGTAAACGCTTTACTTATTTATCACTAATTATTTGGAAATAAAATTACTATTTGTAATATTTTAGCATTATAATATCTATATACTAGTTGGTTTAGTTATCCGGATAAGCAATAATCATGTAAGACTCATCTATTTTAAGGAGGTACTCATGAATAAATTAATTGCACTATATATTTAAGATTTGTTTTAGAGATAGGATTAGAGTAATGAAAATGCTTTTTAGATTGTGTCACTCCTAATGATATACTTGATATGCTGTCCATTAAAGTGTGAAGGATTTAACAATATCTTATGACGATAATAGTTTTCTTAATTAATTAGAGGTGGCCATGTTGACGTAAATATTCTTAAAATTTGCACGCTAAATCAAGATAAAGTTTTAAATTTTCACTTAAGCTGAAACTTTATTTTGATAATTATATTATTAAAATATGGAGGTAACGTAAAATGGAAAATACATTAATAGATTCAATAAAAGATATAGATAAGGAAACTCCTTGTCTTGGTATATTTGAGAAAGTAGAAGATGCTATTGAAAGTGCTGTAAAAGCTCAAAAAAAATTAATCTCTTCATATAAGAAAAAAGACAGGGAGAAATTTATTGAGAAAATTAAAAGTGTTACATTAGCAAATAAGGAAGTTTTAGCAAAGCTTGTTTTTGAAGAAACTAAAATGGGAAACTATGAAGATAAAATATTAAAACATGAATTATTAGCTAAATATACACCAGGAACAGAAGACTTAACTACTACTGCTTGGGAGGGTGATGATGGACTTACCATTGTAGAAATGTCGCCATATGGTGTTATAGGAGCAATAACTCCTTCAACAAATCCTACAGAAACTGTTATATGTAATAGTATAGGAATGATAGCAGCTGGAAACTCTGTAGTCTTTAATGCACATCCAAATGCAAAAAAATGTGTTGCATTTGCTGTTCATATGATAAATAAAGTAATACTATCCTGTGGAGGTCCTGAAAATTTAGTTACTATGGTAAAGGATCCTACTATGGAATCTTTAGATATAATTATGAAGGATCCTAATGTAAAACTTCTATGTGGAACTGGAGGACCTGGACTTGTAAAAGCAATCCTAAACTCAGGTAAAAAAGCTGTATGCGCAGGTGCAGGAAATCCTCCTGTCATTGTTGATGATACTGCTGATATAGAAAATGCTGCAAAAAATATTATAGAGGGATGTGCTTTTGATAATAACTTGCCTTGTATTGCAGAGAAAGAAGTATTTGTTTTTCGAAATGTAGCTGATGAGTTAATAAAAGATATGATTAAGAATAATGCCATGATAATAGGCGAGGATTGTGTAGAAAAATTGATTAATTTGGTATTGGAAAAGAAAGATACTGATTCAAAAATAGAATATGCAATTAATAAAAAGTGGGTAGGAAAAGATGCAAGATTATTATTGAGTGAAATAGGTATTGATGCAGCTAAGGATATCAAATGTATAATATGTGAAGTAGATGCAAACCATCCTTTTGTTATGACAGAGCTTATGATGCCTATACTTCCTATTGTAAGAGTTAAAAATATTGATGAAGCAATAGAATGTGCTAAAAAAGCAGAGCAAGGAAGAAAGCATAGTGCTTATATGTATTCAAAAGATATAGAAAACTTAAATAGATTTGAAAAAGAAATAGACACTACTATTTTTGTTGAGAATTCTAAATCCTTTGCTGGAGTAGGTCTTGGAGGTGAAGGTTTTACTACATTCACTATAGCTGGGCCTACAGGAGAAGGTATAACTTCTGCAAGGACTTTTACAAGGCAAAGAAGATGCGTAGTTGTAAATAGAGATAAATAAAATATTTAAGTTTTAAAAAGATATGGATTAGTTTTAGATAGAACTAGTCCATATCTTTTTTGTTTAGAAGATTAGTGAGAGGAGGTAATTACACATTATCTAGGTGTGAAATTAAGTAAGGGGATTAGTATTCTTTTATGGTGATATTCTGAAGAATATATATGGTAATATGGTAATATTCTGAAGAATATGCTGGTAAAATGGGCCTTGGGAGAGTTTGGGTGTAGGATATTATGAGAAAGCGACTCACAGAAGGAGCTAAATCTATTAAATGTGGTTTAGTACATTTAGGAAATGGTATTAGGGAAAGAGTAGATAGTAAATATATGTGTAATTCTATTTTCAGAATAATAAATTTATAAGGGTATTTGGATATAGTGTGATAATATGTAAGTAATATGAATTTATCTTAGGGGGAATATATAATTGATTTTATTTTTATTGTTAATTTTATTAATTGTAATATATGCAATTATTCAAATAGAGATATATAATAGTAGCAACTACAAGAAAGAATCAAAGAAGAACTATTTTGAAGTTAGGTTTAATGCAGGAAATTATGGCGAATATTTGTCATTTAACAAATTAGAAAATATAAAAGGTTGTAAGAAGATACTTACGAATGTGTATTTACCAAAGCAGAATGGAGAAACAACGGAAATTGATTTAGTATTCATACATGAGACTGGAATTTATGCTATTGAATCTAAAAATTATAGTAGTTGGATATTTGGAAATGAAAAGAGTAGGTATTGGACGCAGACATTTCCAAATGGGCGAAAGGAAAAATTCTATAATCCCATTATGCAAAATAATACACACATAAAGAATTTAGCAAAGGTTTTAAACATAGATGAAAGTTCTATAAAATCAGTTATAGTATTTAGTGAGAGATGCACATTAAAGAAAATAACAGTTGAGTCACAAAGGGTTAAAGTTGTTAATAGAAATAATTTAACTAGGGCAATAAATGGACTTAGCAGTATTTCTAAAGAAAGATATGGTGAAGATAAAATTAATAAAATTTATTTGAAGTTAAAGCCATATACGTGTGTGTCAGATGATGTGAAAAAGAAACATATAAATAATATTAGAGTTAAAAATAAGAGATAGATAATAGATTAAGATATTAATTGGTTTTACTAAAAACTATGATGATTAATATCTTTTTTTATTTTATATGAAGTTATATTATAAGGAGAATTTAAGATTATATGTTAAAATGTAGATACAAGAATTAAAAGTAGGTGTAAATTTTATGAGCAAAATATATGTTTCAGAAAAATCTATAGTATTGCCAAAAGAAATTTCAGAAGTACCATACAGTAATGAAGTTGATTATTTGACTTTTTCAAGAGTATTAAAAGATGATAGGGTAGTTGCAAGTTACAAAATGTATTGGTTATTATCCTTATTGGATGAAATTTCAGTTGGAAATTTACAAATTGAATTTAGGAAACTTATATGTAGGATGGTAGTTAAAGCGTGGTATCCTCTATTAAAATGTAGGCTTAGTTTTGGGTTATGAGATAATTTAGCTAAGGTAGTTAATTATATTTCAGACACTTATAATTTTGTTAGCAATTATGATAATAATAAGCTTTTAAATTTTATATATGAATCTGATGATAGGGAATTAAATAAGATGCTTAAAGAACTAACATTAAATGTACCGTATAGATTTTTAGCACCATTCTTTGAGGACAAGCTTAAAAGTCTTAAAAAAGTAAATAAGTTAATAGAAGAGCTGTCGATGGAAAGTGATAAGTGTATTTATGAAATATATAAAAATGAGGAAAATGAAAATTGCATCAGAGTTAAAGAAGAATGGGGTAATTATTTAAAATATAATTACAAGATTATTCAAGGCTGGGCATATTACAAACTTGTATGTTTTCTTCAAAAACGTAATCTAAATGTACCAGGGATAGCAATGAAATTGGAAGCTCCTAAAAATAGAAAACTAGGAGTAAAAGCAGATATATGGAAAGAAATAATTGAAGAGAAACATATAAAGGATCTGTATACTGGTTTAGATTTCACTAAAGAAAATTTTAAAGAGTATGGAGTTTTAAGTATTGATCATTTTATCCCTTGGAGTTTTGTGCTTCATGATCAGATGTGGAATTTGGTTCCTACTTTTAAAAATGTCAATAGTAAGAAAAGTGATAATTTGTTAGATTGTGATACTTATGTGAACAAGTTTTGTGGATTACAGTATGAAGCTTTTTCTTATGTTGTGGATAAAAATAGAAAAAATCAAGTTGAGGAATATAGAGAAATATTAAAGGTTGAAGATGCTAAGAAATTTAAGAATGAAAAGTCTTTGGAAGAGTTTTATAGGAGAATAAAACAAGAAATAATGCCTGTGTATAATATTGCTGTTAATCAGGGATTTGCGATTTTGGAGAATTTTATTTAAAAGTAGATAGGGAAATATAGATTAATTTATGATAAATAGGTTAAATTCATTGATTTCTTTAATGAAAGAGAAATTTCAATACTATAAGCAATTAGCTTAGGTGAAAAAACTTAAGGAATATTTTTTGATGCGAAAAGTGCGAAAGAAGTAGGAGAAGATTCATTTGATGAGACCCTAAATAGGGCAATACTAAAAGAATAAAGTAATTGTTAAATAAATTACAAAAAGGGGAAAAAGAAAGTGATTGTATATCAAGCAAGCAAAAAAGATTTCATGGATCATGTAACAAATGATGAAATCAGCATACTAATAGATAGAGAATACAAAAATAAAATAGGAAAAACCAGAGAAGCAGAATTCAAGGCATGGGATAGATCAATGCTCTACATGTACAAAGCACTTAACACAAATG
The DNA here is from genome assembly GCF_014836335.1 of Clostridium cibarium. Taxonomy (GTDB): domain Bacteria; phylum Bacillota; class Clostridia; order Clostridiales; family Clostridiaceae; genus Clostridium; species Clostridium cibarium. The sequence goes on along the minus strand of NZ_JACSRA010000029.1, from coordinate 54,251 downwards.
ATATTCCAGATGAATGTGGAGTTGCCATAGAATACAGAATTCCTGCTACATCAAAAAGAGTAGACTTTATCCTAACTGGGCTTGATGAAGAGGATAAAGAAAATGTAATCATAGTGGAGCTAAAACAATGGGATGAAGTAGAAGCAGTAGAAGATGAAGATGCCATAGTAAGGACTGCAATGAGAAGAAACAGTAGAGTAAAAACGGCTCATCCATCTTATCAAGCATGGTCATATGCAAGTCTAATTGAAGATTACAATGATGCAGTAGAAAAGAAAAATATAAAATTACATCCTTGCGCATATCTACATAACTACATAAAGAAAGAAGAAAATGATCCTCTTGAAAGTGAAGTTTATAATAATTGGCTACATAAAGCACCTGCCTATACAAAAGGTGATGTTATAAAGCTTAGAGAATTCATCTGTAAATATGTAAAAAAGGCAGACCAAGGCAAAGGTATTTACTACATTGAAGGTGGCAAAATACGTCCATCAAAGTCACTTCAAGATGCTTTAAAAGTTATGATAGATGGAAATGAAGAATTTGTAATGATAGATGATCAAAAAGTAGCTTATGAAAGCATTATAAGAACTGTTCGCAATTCTATTAAAAGTAATAAAAAGAAAGCAATAATTGTAGAAGGTGGGCCTGGTACAGGAAAGTCTGTACTAGCTATAAATCTTTTAGTTAAGATATGTAACATGGATTTAAATTGTCAGTATGTAACTAAAAATGCTGCACCTAGATATGTTTATACGGAAAAGCTTAAAGGGAATTATACTCAAAAATATATCAATAACTTATTTAAGGGATCAGGTGTATATACTGATACCACAGAAAATGAAATAGATGTTTTAATAGTAGATGAAGCTCATAGACTTAATGCCAAATCAGGTATGTTTAAGAATAAAGGTGAAAATCAAATAAAAGAAATTATAAATACAGCAAAAGTATCTATATTTTTTGTAGATAACAATCAAAGAGTTACCATGGATGATATAGGAAGCATAGAAGAAGTGGAAAAACATGCTAAAGCATTATCTGTGAAAACTAGAAAGTTAAAGCTTACATCACAATTTAGATGTAATGGATCCGATGGATATATTTCTTGGCTTGATGATATTTTAGAAATAAGAGAAACAGGCAATTTTGATGGATTTGAATTTGATTTTGATTTTAAGGTGTTTGATAGTCCAGCAGAAATGAGACAAGCTATAGAAGAGAAAAATCAAACAAATAATAAAGCTAGGCTTCTTGCAGGATATTGTTATGAGTGGATAACTAAAAAGCAAAATAATGATAAATATGATATAGAGTTTCCGGAATATGATTTCAAAATGAAGTGGAATCTAAGTAATAGCACAACATGGGCAATTGATAAAGAATCTATAAAAGAATGTGGATGCATACATACTTCACAAGGCCTTGAATTTGAATATGTTGGAGTAATTATAGGAAATGATCTAAGATTTGAAGGTGGAAAGATAGTAACTGATTTTACTAAAAGAGCAAAAACAGATAAAAGCTTAAATGGAATTAAGAAGTTATATAAGGAAGACAAAGAAAAGGCTTTAAAGATTAGTGATGAACTGATTAAAAATACTTATAGAATCCTTATGACTAGAGGCCTTAAAGGATGTTACATATGGTGTGAGGATAAGGCTCTTAGTAATTATTTTAAGGAAAGAATTAATCTGTTTAGCCATCAAATTGGAGTTAAGGAAATTGAGAAGGGGAAAGTTTTAAATAAGTAAATAATCTTTCCATCTTCCTACTACGGCATTTCTATATTCTAGCTTGGATATTATACCGTAATTATGCAGTATAAATACAGAGTGTTAAATATGTAAAATCCCCACTTAGAATGAATATATTAAGCTATAAATTAATTACAAAAAGCTACGATAAAAACTATGGGTAAATAAAAAATTAAATGGGGTAGCTTATGGAGAATGTTATAGATTTAATGAGAAGAAAAGACTTAAAATATGATGCTAAAAAAGTTAATATGGAGAATATAGAAAAACAATATAGGTATGCTCAGATGTATTTCAACGGAGATGGAGTTGAAATTAACGATGAGGAAGGAATTAAGTGGCTTAATATGGCAGCTAAAAATGGACATGGGGAAGCTCAATGTCATTTAGGGGCATGTTATTATAATGGTGACAAATTAGAAAGAGACTACAATAAGGCAGTAGAATTATTTGTAATGTCTAAAGAGAATGAAAATCCTTTAGCATATGTCTGTTTAGGACTAGCGTATCTTGAGGGAAATGGTGTAGAAAAGAAGGATAGAAAAAAAGCTTATGAATACTTTAAGAAAGCACATAAACTTGGAGAAACTATAGGAACATATCGTCTTGCAAACTGTTATTATATAGGCATCGGAGTAGAAAAAGATCTATTAAAAGCTCTGGATTGTTATGAACAAGCTATTAAAAATGGATATACAGATGATATAAAAATTTTCTTATTATGCCTTAAAGAATCTGTAGATAAATTTGAATCTTTTAAGAAGGAAATTAAAGATGGTGATGGAGCAGAGTTTAGAGATTTTCTTGAATTAAAGAAAAAGATAGCAGTGTTTTCAGATTTTGTAGAGTTATTAAAGTAATTAAAATAAAGTGGTACATTTAGTGTATATAAACACCAAATGTGCCACTTAGTTTATATTGAATTTATTATTGCTTTTCTAGAAGATGGTTACTTATGAAATAAATTAGTATTAAAATAGGAAGTAAAATATATATTGGAATTGAAAAAAGTACTACCTTTTTTAATAATAATCCGACTAATACTAAAGCACCTATAAATAACACCATAATAAACCACATTACAAAAAATTCAATAATAGATTGCTTTTTTGTATATTCTTTAAAACTTTTGTGCTTTGCCCATGTGATTGCAGCTAGCGTTAGAGGGATAACTAGAATTAATTCTAGAACTATAATAGGAGTAATAAGCATATTTAAGCTAAAACTAGATAAACCGTTTTTTAATATAGCTTGGATATTTTGTGAAAGGTATGATATTGACAAAAGTATTGTTAGTCCTAAAGCAGCATAGCATATATATTGAACCATAAGGCTAAGTTTATTATAAGTAGATTTGTAAGTATCTACAATTTCTTTGCAATAACCTTTTATATCACTTGTACCTAAATAACTTTCTATAGAAATATTTTGATGTTCAGCAGAGATAAAATTATCTAGTGTTTGTTGAAGAAATTCCTCTGCATCTCTTGTTTTAATGTTAGAGCACCTAATATAAATTATTATTCCATCAAATATTTTTCTGTTACTTTCAGATAAATTTTCTTTTGATTTATTTAAACCATTAATTAATTCTTTCATACTACTCATTTTTATTATCCTCCCATATATTCCTTACAGTGGTTACTATATCATTCCAAGAAGTATCAAATTCTTCAAGCTCGCTTTTACCCTTTTCTGTTAGTGAAAAATATTTTCGCTTGGGACCAAAAGGGGAGTCTCTTAATTCTGATTTTATGAGTCCATTCTTTTCAAGTCTTATTAGTAAAGGATGAAGAGTTCCTTCGGATATATTTTCAAATCCATAATCTTTCATTATACTGTAAAGCTCATAACCGTAAGTTTCTCTATTCTTAATAACCTTGAGGATGCAACCCTCTAGTACACCCTTTAGTAATTGTGAAGTATTTGCCATATTTCCACCTACCTTATAATACAACCTAGTGATTTTATTATAGCCCTACTAGGTTGCATTGTAAAGTAGTGAGAAAAAATAATTTAGCAGAATAATTATTTAACGTAAAATATTTAAGAAGCTTAGTTTATATAAGAAAATAATAAACTAAGCTTTAATCTTATTTATGATATACTATAAAATAAATATCGTCTTGATATAAATATTTTATTTCAAAGAATTTTCTAGTTTTGTTTGTACATTTGAAAGAGCAACTTCCCATCCAGTTTTATCAGGATTGTATTTTCCACCAAGTGTCTGATCATAAATAGTTTCTTCTCCTATTATAGGAATGTCTACTTTTATAATAACATGTAAGGAAATATAATGATTTTCAATGTTATTGTTGAATTCGCTAATTATAACGGTTACCTTTGGATTAGCATTAACTACAACTGTAATATTGTCAGAAACAGAAATTGGGCCTCCTTGAACATGACCGTCTTTTATGCCTGAAAACTTGGAATCGTAATTAAGTCCGTAGGTGGTTGTACTTCCAGTATAAAGAAGAGTGAGTGTTGTAGTTACCGTTTCTTTTAAGAACAATGTACCATAAGTATGTTTTTCAGTCTTAGAATCAATAACTTGTGACATAATGAATTCTCCTTTTACATATTAATAATACTCATGAAAATTTTAAGCATTTTCATGCATAATTAATTATATTTAATCAGTCAGTAATAAATTCATTAATGTTAATATAGATTATTATGCAGAGAACTTATTAGATGCAGTTAAGTGGATCATATAAATAATACGTATACTAGTTTGTAAAAACTCAGTATGCTTTCATTTTTTATATTGAGTGTATACAAGAAGTGAGAAGAAAAATCTTAAAACATTAAAAAGATGTCGCAAAAAGAGAAACCTAATGACAATTAATTACTTTAAGAATAAAAAATACAATTTAAAGAAAAGGATATTTACAAAAAAATACTAATATATTAAAATTTTATTGAAAACGTAAACATATGTGTGCATTTAAAGATGTATACAAAATTATTAATTTAAAATACTTAATAATTAAAGAGGAGATGTTTCTATGTCAAAAAAATTAAAGATGATACTATCAAAGGTTACTGTTTCAGCTATGGTTGTAGCTATGACTTTGTCTGTTTCTTATTTCTCAGGGGATAATAATGTAAGTGCTTACACAGCTAATACTATTCAAGCAACAAAAGTAGGGGCAGTAAAAACTGCAAATGTTATTACAGTTAAGTCTTTTGATGAATTGAAAGCAGCTGTTGCATCTGCAACTGCTGGTCAAACAATTGAAATTGCAACAAATACTCTTAATTGTACAAGCCAACTTGTACTAGATAAAGTGAATTCAGGCATTACAATTAAGGCAGCAGATGGATATTCTCCAGTTTTAGATTTTACTTCATTTAGAGAAGCAGCTAAAAAAGCAAGTCCTAAGAAAACTGGGGATGGATATGCAGGTGTTAGAATAAGTGGAGGTAATTATACAATTCAAGGTATTACAGTAGAAAATGCATATGATAATGGTATGCTTATAAAACCAAATTATAATAGTACAATACCAGCTGCTAAGCAAGTAACAGGAAAACCTGATGATAATAAAATAATTAACTGTGCATTTAACTATAATGGTGATGCAGGACTTCAAATCTCAGGTAGTAATGGACTTGAAGAGGCAGGGATTCATGTACGTCCAAGCAATAATATAGTAACAGGTTGCGTAGCTTATAGAAACTTTGACCCATTAACAAAGGGTGGAAATGCTGATGGATTTGCAGCGAAACTTTTCCTTGGAACAGGTAATGTATTCTCGCACTGTGTATCAGCTGAAAACTCAGATGATGCTTGGGATAGTTTTGCTATAGAAGATAGTGATGTAACATATGAATATTGTGTAGCATATCACAATGGAGATCCAACTATTTTTACTGGAGCATATGATAAAGCAAATGGACTTCAAACAGATAAGGATTTAACTGTTGGTAAGTGTAGTGGAAATGGAAATGGATTTAAGATGGGTTCAGGATCATCAAAATATGGAGCTCAAACAAGTGGTTTAAGAAAGATGAAAAACTGTCTAGCTTTTGATAATAAGTCAAAAGGTTTTGATGAAAATAATGGAACTGGTACAATTGATTTAGTTAATGGTATGGCATTTGGAAATAAAGGTGGAGACTATGTTCTTGATCTAATGAAAGCTGGAACATTTACAAATGTACAAGCATTTTCAGTAAAGAGTTTAAAAGCACCAAAGGGTGGAAATATAGCAATGGTAGATGCAGCAAAACAAAAAGCTATAAGAGCAGAAGTTGATGCAGCCATAGCTAAGATGAGAAATGAAATTACAGCTAAAAAAGTTCCAACAGCTATGAATTTCAGTTTTTGGAATTAATGACTATAAACTATAAGTTATATATTAAAGGTTTGATATCCATATTTAAGTGGAATCAAACCTTTTTTTATTAAGTATAGGAATTGCATGTTTGCAACAAAAATTAACAAATATTCCAGAAAGTTCTTGCGCAATATGTAAAATATTGGTTATAATTATCTTATAGGGGAAATATATCTAATGGAAATTATAAGCTAGATTTGATGAGAGATATGGGAAGGGAGTGAGAATTTTGAATAAGTTTAGAGTAGAAAGATTATATGAGGAAAGAGGGTTAAAGGATTATAAGTTAAGAACACTTGAAGATTTGTTTTATATTCATGATATAAAGCTTAATCAAGTTGATGGATATAATAGATTAACTAAGGATGAAAAAAGGTTTTTTAGTAGATTTGTTATAAATTATTTTAATAGTTATGAATTAGCAAGAAGGAATATATTTATCATTAAAGTTGGCAAAGCTAACAATTATTTAAGAGTCGAGTCTATTTATAATGGGGAATGGAGAATAGAAAATTATGAGTTTGGATTTGAAAATAAAAGTGATTTAATAGGTTGTATTTAGTATATAGTAATTGTTTTTTAATATATTACTTAAGGCTACAAAGAAGTTAAAGATTGCTTTATGAAAGTTTTTTATAAAAAGTTTCATTATTTTTTGGATATTTTGGGGAAAATGAATATAACTTTTATGAATAATAAATTTATAAAAGAGGTGTAGGAAATTGATAAATGATGATATTGTTTGTACACTTTTAGATGAACAAATAATAAGGAACTGTAAAGGATGTCCTCTTAAAGAGGTGTGTGAGAGCATCGAAAGGACTTTTAAACAAGAGAAAAAAGCTAGATAAGATAGAAGTGGCAGTAAATCCGTTATTCTAGGATTTACTGCCACTTTTATTACTGTAAGCAGTTTGGGATATTACTTGTTTACAGAGTAAAAACACCTTTTTGGAGATATTATCTTTTCATCAGCTTTAAGCTGTTTAATAGCTTTATCTACATTTTTTTTATCAACTCCGAGAGCTTCAGCAATTTCTACTGATTTCATAGCGTCTTCTTTAGCAAGTAATTCAAGTATTTTTTCTTGTAAGTCCATCTAAATCACATCCTTTCTATAATTATTCTACCATTATGACAAATTTTTATTTTAACTACAAGAGTTTTTGTAATTTTTATTAAAAAATAATTATTTTCTATTAATACAAACTAGTGTGCCGTCATGTTAAATTTATAAAACTATTTTTTGAATATTATTTTATGTTATTCATAATACCTAATATGGTATAGTTAGAATATAATATATGGCGTGTTACGGAGGGGAGTTATGGCAAGAAAAATTAATTTATATCAAATAGATTCATTTACAAAGGAAAAATTCACTGGTAATCCAGCAGGTGTAATAACTAATGCAGATGGATTAACGGATTACGAAATGCAAAAAATAGCTAGGGAGCTTAATAATTCAGAGACAGCTTTTATTTTCTCTTCAGATAGTGATGAGTATGATTTACATGTGCGCTTTTTTACTCCATCAAATGAAGTGCCTATTTGCGGACATGCTACAATTGCTGCTCATTATGCTAGGGTCATTGAAAATAGTCTTAACACTTCAAGAGTTTATCATAAGACAGGTGCTGGAATTTTGCCTGTAGACATCGTAAAGGAAAATGAAGATTATAAAATTATTATGACTCAAGGAAAAATTGAATTTGGAGATATTATTGACGGTGCAAATAAGGAAGAGCTTTTAGCAGCATTAAGTATAGAAAATAGTGATTTACTAGAAGATTATGAAGTACAGATTGTCTCAACTGGTCATTCTAAAGTTATGGTAGGTATAAAAAGTATTGAAACCTTAAATAAATTGCAGCCCAATTATAATGCCCTTTCAAAGCTAAGCAAAATTATTAATTGTAATGGATATTATGTCTTCACAGTAGATTCAGAAGATGAGGATATTTTAATACATGGGAGAATGTTTGCACCGGCAATAGGTATTAATGAAGATCCTGTTACAGGTAATGCAAATGGGCCTTTAGGTGCATATCTTGTTCATTATAATCTTGTAGAGCATGATAATTCTACATTTAAATTTAAGGCTAAACAAGGGGAAGCTATAGGTAGAGCAGGTATCATTGAAGTTGAGGTAAAGATAGAAGATAAAGAACCTGTGGAAGTGAAAGTGTCTGGTAATGCTGTAATAGTATTTAAATCCCAGTTAACACTAGAGGATTGATTTGATTAATATATAATTAAATTATAAAGTAAGAGAACACCTTCCTAGGTGTTCTCTTACTTTATACCAAAAACTTCCATTTTGCCTATTTAGATTTTAAAGAATCTATAAGAGTTTCAATTGTAAAATTAATTCTAATAGAATTATGTATCTTAAAAAAGCTTTAGTATAGCTTTAAATTAAATTTACATCATATTGATTAAGTAAAGTAGTTATAGTATTATTAGGCGCAGTTTCTGTAATTATACTATGAAAATCTGATATATTTGAAAAGTTGAAAATTCCATCTATATTAAATCTTTCATTTGGTGCCATTAGAAATAATTCTTTAGAAATTTTCATTATAGCCTTTTTAGTTCCAGCATCTTCAGATTCACAAGTAGTAACACTGCCATCTTGAAGATCTATTCCAGTACAGCCTATAAATGCTTTATTACATCGATAAAGCATTATCTGTTCATTAGAGTGAGAGCCTACATTTCCACCTACAATATAATTATAATCTCCACCTATAAAAATAATATGTGTAGTTGAATCTGATTTGATTATTGATGATATTTCAACCATGTTTGTAATTAATGTGATATTCTTATTATTTTGTAAAATTAGTTTGGCAATAATATATGAAATACTTGATGCATCTAAAAAAACTGTATCGTCATCTTTTATTAGATTATAGGATTTTTGAGCGATGATTTTTTTCAAATCCATATCTTTTTCAACTCGCTTGGAGAAACTTTCGCTATTTACTAAAGTACGTTTTATATTAATAGCGCCACCATAAGTACGTTGTAGTAAGTTGTTTTTCTCTAAAACTTGAAGGTCTTTTCTGATCATACTTTCACTTACTTGAAATTGTGAGCTTAGATCTTTTACTAATACTTTTCCGTCCTTTTCTAATAAGTCTAATATATGTTTGTATCTTTCTTCAATAAACATAGTTTCCTCCAATTCATTCTCATTTAGTTTTATTTTAGCAATAATTAAATTAAAAATCAATAAAATCAATTGAACTATAAGAAAAAATGGCTTATAATGGTAGTAAATAATAATAAATAGTAATGAATGATAATAGGAGCAGGGGGTAAGGTGAAATTATGAAAAAGGCAATATTTTTTGATATTGATGGAACTTTAATGGATTGCTTAAATGGAATTACAGATATTACTGATAAAGTGAAAAAAGCTATACGCAAATTGCAACAAAAAGGAAATTATGTTTTTATAGCAACAGGGAGACCATATGCATTTTTAAATGACGCTTTATATGATTTTGGATTTGATGGTTTTGTACTTACCAATGGAGCATATGTAAAAATTAAAGATAGGTGTATATATAAAGAACCTATTGATAAAGAGCTTATAAAAGAGTTAGTAATTAACTTTGAAAGAAATAATATTGAATATATATTGCAAGGGGAAATATACTCATATATTAAAGATGAATATAAAAAATTACATTCCATATATGATTCTTATAGCATACCTAAAAAATATCTACAAGATGATTACAATCTTGAAGAGGTGGATATATATAAAATTGAAATGGTATGCAATGATAAAAGTGGAATAGAATATTGTTCATCTTTAATAGAAGGTAAGCTTGATTATATTCATAATGAAGATGGAGGCTTATTTGAGTTATACTCAAAAACAAATTCAAAAGCATCAGGAATTTTAAGGGCGTTAGAGTACTTAGGTATTCCTATAGAAAATAGTTATGCTTTTGGTGATGGAAAAAATGACATAGAAATGTTATCAACAGTGGGATGCGGAATAGCCATGGGAAATGCCGATGATTATGTTAAAAGTTATGCAAAAAAAATTACAGATACAGTACAAAATGATGGAGTAGCACTAGAAATAGAAAAGTTTATATTATAATTTGTATGTAATATGAGATGGTATATTTCTTTAAACAAGATTCTCTTTTATTTATGAGAAATAGTGAATAGTTTACGACATTTTGCATGTTCAAAGATTAAAAATATATATAATGTAGATGTAAATAATAAAGACGAGGGGGAACTAACATGAAAAAAAAGATTACTTTTTTACTAGCCATGTCTATGGCATTAATTAGTTTTACACCAATGGCAAAAGCATCTACAACTAATGGTATAAATGAGTTGAAACAAAATAAAGAATACTCTAGTACTGTGTATAATTTTAGTCAATCAACCTTTAATAATTTGCCAGAGATTAATTCTCAAAATCTAAACGATAAGAAGTCAAAATCACGGGCTCTTTTTGTTGGTCGTTTTGATACAAGAGATTCTGCTGGGCCAAAGTTTGCATGGAGTGACACTACTATAAAAGCTAATTTCAGTGGAACTGGGATAAGTGTAAATTTAAAATCATCAGGAGATAACTGGTTTAATGTAATAGTTGATGGAGTAAATCAGAAACCTATTAATGTTACACCTACAACAACATCACCTATCGTGTTAGCATCTGGTTTGAGCAAAAAGAAGCATACTATAGAATTAGTTAAAAGGACAGAAGCTAATGTAGGAGAGGCTCAATTTTTAGGATTCAAGGTTTCAAATGGAAAGTTATCTTCTCCTCCAGCAGCTTCTTCAAGACGTATAATGTTTATTGGTGATTCAATTACTTGTGGTTATGGAAATGAGGGAACAAGCCAGTATCAAACATTTACAACTAAAAATGAAAATGCATCTTTAGCTTATGGAGCTTTGACAGCTAAGCTTTTAGGAGCAGATCCAATGACTATTTGTTGGTCAGGAAAAGGAGTAATTCGTAATTATGGGGGAGATACTACAGATGTAATGCCAGATTTAGTAGATCAAGTATTACCATATGACAAAACTTTAAAATGGGATTCTAAAAATTGGGTTCCACAAGTTGTAGTTATAAATCTTTGTACTAATGACTACAGCATAGGAGTTCCAGATAAAGTTGCATTTACAAACGCATATACAAGACTTGTAAATAAAGTGCGTACAGATTATCCAAAGGCTGATATTTACTGTGCAGTAGGACCTATGCTTGGTGGGGATAATCTTAATAGTGCAAGGGACTATATAAGTCAAATAGCTACTTCAAAAGAAGCTTCTGGAGATAATAAAGTTCATTTTATTGAATTCCCAGCACAAGATTTTGCAAATGGTTTAGGGGAAGATTGGCATCCTAGTGTGAAAACACATGAACTTATGGCAAATCAACTTGCTTCTCAAATTCAAAAGGATTTAGGATGGAAAAACTAAGTTTATCTAAAAGCTCAGATAGAGATATAATAAAGTAAATAGTAAAAATCGCATTTTCAAAGATGAATTTGCGATTTTTATTATTTAGTATAAATATATATAGTGTCTACTATAAAAGCATGAGAAATGAAATGAATAATTTGTAATAATGCGAGTATAGTTCTAAATTAATTATTAGCTTTAAATATAGTAATAAGTAATGAAATATATTTATGCATAGCTTCAACTATGTTATAAGTGCCATCGTGGAGGCACCAGTCATAAATAAGGCCTCTAGCTGAAATAAAAAGATAATCACATATTTCTTCAGGTGTCATATTTGATGATATTTCATTCTTGCTTTGTCCTTCAAGTATAATTTCTTTGAGCAAGACTTGCATGAGTCTTCCTTTTTGAGGAAATATTTTATTGCTAGAATTATATAATTGTTTCATTATATCAATACCAACTATATCGTTATATTTTCCATAGTAATCAAAGAATTCAATTATTTTATCTAAATTATTAGTACTTGTAAGATTATTTTTTACTTCATTTTCGAAGTAATTATCAGCTCGTTTATATACTTCTATAAGTATATCATTCTTTGAGTTAAAATAATTATAAAAAGAACCTACAGATACACCGGCTTTCTTGCATATATCTTCAATTTTTAATTTTTCATATCCTTGCTTTTCAAGTAATTCAATTGAAATCTTATAAAGTTTATTTTTAGTCTTTTGTGCTTGTAACTGACGACTGGTTAGTCCTTGATTTTTCATATATTTCTCCTCTAAAAAATATTCTAAAGTTAATTATATTTCATAAAGTTTTTTTGTCAAATAAAACAATATCTTGATATTATTTAAACAAAACAGATTGACAAAAATATATCAAAGAAATTATAATGAAATTGTTCAGTGAATTGATTCAGTGAATTTACTTATGAAAAAATGTTAATTATGGATGGAGGGTTCTAAAATGAAAGCAAAATATCAAAATCTTTATGAGCCAATAAAAATTGGTAAGTTAGAAATTAAGAACAGATTTGTAATGGCGCCTATGGGACCAGGCGGGTTATGTGATGCAGATGGAACTTACAATGAGCGCGGAGTAGAGTATTATGTTGAGAGAGCAAAGGGTGGTACTGGACTTATTATGACTGGTGTTACTATGGTCGAAAACGATATCGAGAAGTGTGCTCTACCATCAATGCCATGTCCTACATTAAATCCTCTTAATTTTGTTAAGACAGGAAAATTAATGACTGAAAGAGTTCATGCTCATGGTGCTAAAATATTTCTTCAATTATCAGCTGGATTTGGAAGAGTTAGTATACCTTCAATAGTAGGAAGAACAGCTGTAGCTCCATCACCTATTCCACATAGATGGATTGAAGGTGTTACTTGTAGAGAACTGACTGTTGAAGAGATAAAAACATATGTTAGAAAATTTGCTGAATCAGCTGCTATTGCAAAAAAGGCAGGATTTGATGGAGTAGAAATTCATGCAGTTCATGAAGGATATCTTTTAGATCAATTTGCAATTTCATTCTTTAACAATAGAACAGATGAATATGGTGGAAGTTTAAAAAATAGATTAAGATTTGCTATAGAAATAGTACAAGCTATTAAGGAAAGTTGTGGACAAGATTTCCCAGTTTCTTTACGTTATAGCATTAAAAGTTTTATAAAAGATTGGAAGCAAGGAGCTCTACCAGGAGAAGAATTTGAAGAAAAGGGTAGAGATATAGAAGAAGGTATAGAAGCAGCAAAAATTCTTGAAGAAGCAGGATATGATGCTTTTAATGGAGATGTAGGCTCATATGATTCATGGTATTGGAGTCATCCGCCAATGTATCAAGAAAAAGGATTATATATACCTTATAATGAAATCTTAAAGAATGTTCTTAAGGTTCCAGTTATAACTGCAGGAAGAATGGAAGATCCAGAACTAGCTAGCAGTGCTATAGCAGATGGAAAGACTGATATGATAGCTCTTGGAAGACCATTACTTGCAGATGCAGAAATTCCTAATAAAATATTAGCTGATGAATATGATAAAGTAAGACCATGTCTTTCTTGTCAAGAAGGATGTATGGGAAGACTTGCATCATATGCAACAATATCTTGTGCTGTTAATCCAGCTTGTGGAAGAGAGAATGAATATGGATTAAAACCTGCTGAAGTAAAAAAATCAGTTGTAATAGTAGGTGGGGGAGTAGCAGGTCTTGAATCAGCAAGAGTTTGTGCAATTAGAGGTCATAAAGTAACATTGTTTGAAAAAACAGATAGACTTGGTGGAAACATAATACCAGGTGGAGTACCTGATTTTAAAGATGATGATAGAGCTCTAGCTAAATGGTATACTAATGAATTAAAAGACTTAAATGTAGAAGTTCATTATAATACAACAGTTACAAAAGAGATGTTAAAAGAATTAAAAGCTGATGAAATTATATTAGCTACAGGTTCTACTCCAAGAACTCTTAACATAGATAATTCTAAAAAAGTATTTACTGCAGAAGATGTACTTTTAGGAAAAGAAGAAGCTGGAGAATCAACAGTTATTATAGGAGCAGGGCTTGTTGGATGTGAAACAGCTTTATGGTTAGCTGATAAAGGTAAAAAAGTTACCCTTGTAGAATTACAAGATGGAATATTAAAAGTTGGTGGACCATTATGTCACGCTAACGAGGATATGCTTAAAGATTTAGTTAACTTTAAGGATATTGATCTTAGATTAAACACTTCTGTAATTGGAGCAACAGATAATGGATTTATCTTAAAATCAGGAGATAAAGAAGAAGTTATAGAAGCTGATTCTGCTATAGTTTGTATAGGCTATGTTTCAGAAAAAAGTTTATATAATGACATCAAATTTGAAATGCCAAAAGTTCATTTAATTGGAGATGCAAGTCAAGTACAAAATATTATGTATGCAATATGGAATGCATACGAAGTTGCAAGAAACATATAATTTTAAATAAATAAGTATTAAATGAGCCATTTTCTTTGTGAAAATGGCTCATTTTATTTATATAGAATTAAGTGTTTTTGTTTTATGGTTTATCTGGGATTATTGTAATTAATAAACATGAACAATATAATGTTAATATAGAAATAAAGAGGAGTTTATGATGAAAAAACAGGATATAAAAATAAAAAATATTCCTGCTATCTTGTGGGGAGAGAATTCAGATAAGTTATTTATAGCGGTGCATGGTAATATGTCAAATAAGGCAGATGATGTTATTGTTATATTTGCAGAAGAGGCAGTAGAAAAAGGCTATCAGGTGCTTAGTTTTGATTTGCCTGAGCATGGTGACCGCAAGGATGAACCTTATCTTTGTAAAGTTCAAAACTGTGTTGAAGATCTTAATGTTATTATGAATTATGCAAAATCATTATCAAATAATATAAGTATATTTGCTTGTAGCATGGGAGCATATTTTAGTTTGTTAGCATATAATAATGAACCAATAAAGCAGTCTTTATTCCTTTCGCCTGTAGTAGATATGAAACGTATAATAAATAATATGATGACATGGTTTAATGTAAATGAAGAGCAATTAAAGGCTAAAAAGGAGATTTCAACACCTATTGGAGAAACATTATATTGGGATTATTACTGCTATGTAAAGGAACATCCTATAACTAATTGGAATAATGAAACGTCAATTCTATATGGATCAAAGGATAATTTGTGTGAATTAGATGTTGTATCAAAATTTGCAGAACAATTTAACTGTGGTTTAGAAGTATATGAACAGGGAGAGCATTATTTTCATACTGAAAAACAATTGATATTTTTTAAACAGTGGATCAAAAAGCGTATAATAAACAAATAAATATAATGGATATAAAAGTAAGGTGTATTAATGAATAAGGTTAGATCGTCAAATATTAATTGACTTTTTAGTAAAATAAAATTAAAATTTTACTAAAGATAAGAGAAATTAAGAGAAATATAGAATAATTGGAGGTTAAACATGGCAACGATCAAAGATATTGCTGAAAGAGCTGGGGTGTCAATTTCTACTGTTTCAAGAGTACTTAATTATGACCCAACTATATCAACAAGTAACGAAACTAAAAAGAAAATTTTTGAAATTGCATCAGAACTTTCTTATGATAAACATATTACTAAAAAGAAGAGCAACAATAGAGTTGCCATAGTTAAGTGGTACACAGAAGAAGAAGAGTTAAATGATTTGTATTATTTATCAATAAGACTTGGAATAGAAAAAAAGTGTAAAGAATTAAACTTTGGTGTTGCAATGTATACTCAAGATAATGTTTCTGAAATAAAGGATGAAAATATACAAAATATCATAGCTGTTGGAAAGTTTAGTAAAGATGAAATAGCTAGATTTGCTAGCGAGGATTCTAATGTTATTTTTGTTGATTATTCTCCAAATGAAAATATTTTTGACTCTGTTGTTACAAATTTTGAATTAGCAACAAAGAATGTAATTGATCATTATATTAAAAATGGGCATAAAAACATTGGATATATTGGTGGGACAGAGTTTTTTAAAGATAATAGTGATTATGTTGAAGATGTACGAGGAATAACCTTTAAAAACTATTTGAAAAAGCTTAAGCTATATAATGAAAAAAATATATACATAGGTAAATTTACTGTGGATGATGGATATAATCTAATGAAAAAAGCGATACTTGAATTAAAAGAAGAGTTGCCAACAGCTTTTTTTGTAGCAAATGATACTATGGCAATTGGGGCATTAAGAGCACTTACAGAACAGGCAGTAGAAGTGCCTAATAGAGTTAATATAATTGGTGCTAATGATATAAGTGTAGCTCAATATTTAAATCCGCCACTAAGTTCAGTAAAGGTATATACTGAAAATATGGGGGAAACTGCAGTAGAGCTATTAGTAGAGAGAATTAACGGAAGAACTATAGCTAAAAAGGTCAGCCTATCAACGGAGTTAGTTATTAGAAATAGTTCTTTTTAAAATAGACTTTAATATTGTATTGAATTTAAGGAAAGCCAATGGGCTTTCCTTAAATTTATAAGAAGAATGAATCATAAAATGGAGTATATTCTCAAAATATATATTCCTATATATGCTATACTTGATACTACTGCGAAAATGATAATATTACGTGAGTAAGCTTTAATTCTTACTAAAAAACTATATCAATAACACACTTTTCCCTTGAAGAGGCTTCATTATTAAAATCTATTGTATATTTATAATTATTGGCGAAGACGATAGCATCGCTTAAATCTATCTTTAAAATGCAGGTGTTAATGTCATTTTCGTTTACGTGTTTATCATAAAAGGCACAGAAAACTTTTCTCAAATCTTCACGAATGTCTTTATTATTTTCATCTAGAGGATTCCCGATATTTTTCCCTATTCCGTGGGCAACAAAAAGATTATGGTTAAGAGCTACATAAGGATTTGACACAATTTCTTTCATTTTATTACTTAAAGCATATGTTGTGATATAGAAGGACTTATCTTTATAATAAGCATTGACCGTCCTTATATTGGCCTCTCTATTATTAACAGTAGCAAGTGGCATTGCAACATCATGACCATATAGTTCTTTCATAATATTAAGACTTTCTTCGAAATAATTCATTATACTTTTATCCTTTCAAACTCAAATATATATTGTATGACTTTATTGAATTATACAACATATATATGAATAAATACAAATATTTAATATAAGTTACCGTTTGAGTTATTAAATAAAAAATTTTAATCATTATTATATTAGAGAGGTCAATAATGGCTTTTTTATTTTTAGAAACTTTAGTAAAAAAGCAATAAAGTTTTAGTAAAAAAATAATTGAAATTTTACTGAAATCGATTTATAATTGATATATAAATTATTTATTGGAGGGTGAAAGTTATGAACACTATAGACATGTTAAGAACGAAATTTGAAAGCGTTTTCGCAAAGAGCCCTGAAAGATTTTTCTTTGCGCCAGGTAGAATAAATCTTATTGGAGAACACACAGATTATAATGGAGGGCATGTATTTCCTTGTTCAATCACTTTAGGAACATATGCAGTAGCAAGTTTTAATAACAGCAACAAGTGCTCATTATATTCCATGAATTTTGATAGCCTAGGAGTTAGAGAAGTTAGTCTAGATGATTTAGATTACAAAAAAGAAGATAATTGGACAAACTATGTTAAAGGTATGATTCAAACTTTAGAAAAGAGTGGATATAAAATAGATAAAGGTATGGATATTTTATTTTATGGAGAAATACCAAATGGAGCTGGCCTTTCATCATCTGCTTCTATTGAACTTGTAACTGGAGTTTTACTAAAAAATATGTTTAATTTTGATGTTGATACTATAGACTTAATAAAAACAGGAAAAGCTGTGGAAAACAATTATATAGGTGTTAATAGTGGAATAATGGATCAATTTGCGATAGGAATGGGTAAAAAAGATTGTGCAATTTTACTTGATTGCAATACATTAGAATATTCATATGCACCAGTAAAGTTAGATGATTACAACATTATAATAATGAACACAAATAAGAGACGTGAACTTGCAGATTCAAAATATAATGAAAGAAGAGCAGAATGTGAAGAAGCTTTAGCGATTTTACAAAAGGAGCTTAAGATTAATGCTTTAGGAGAATTAGATGCTGAAACTTTTGAAAAATATAAATATCTAATAAAGGATGAAGTTATATTAAAGAGAGCTAAACATGCTGTTTATGAAAATATAAGAACAGTAAAAGCAACAGAAGAACTTAATAAAGGTAACTTAAAAGCATTTGGAGAACTTATTAATCAATCTCATATTTCATTAAAGAATGATTATGAAGTAACAGGAAAAGAACTAGATACTTTAGCTGAAACAGCGTGGAAGCAAGAAGGGATCCTTGGTGCAAGAATGACTGGAGCTGGTTTTGGTGGTTGCGCTATAGCTATAGTTAAAAAGGATTCTACAGATAAGTTTATAGAAAACGTATCAAATACTTACTTAAATGAAATAGGATATAAGGCAGATTTTTATATTGCAAATATTGGTGATGGCGCTAAGGAGGTAATTTAATGAGTGTTTTAGTTCTTGGGGGAGCTGGATATATAGGTTCCCATGCAACAAGCAAACTTATTGAAAATGGCTATGATGTTATAGTTATAGATAATCTTCAAACTGGACATAAAGATGCAATTGCAGAAGGTGCAAAGTTTTATGAAGGAGATATAAGAGATATTGAATTCTTAAGAGGAGTATTTTCAAAAGAAAAGATTGAAGGAGTAATGCATTTTGCAGCAAATTCCCTTGTTGGTGAATCAATGACTAATCCTATTAAATATTTTGATAATAATGTATATGGTACAGAAGTTTTGTTATCAGCTATGAATGAATTTAACGTTAAGTATATTGTATTTTCATCTACTGCAGCTACTTATGGAGAGCCAAAACAGATTCCAATAACTGAAGATGCAGAAACTTCTCCAACTAATGCTTATGGTGAATCTAAGTTAATGATGGAAAAGATGATGAAATGGTGTGATACAGCTTATGGAATAAAATATGTAGCTTTAAGATATTTCAATGTAGCAGGTGCTAAAGAAAGTGCAAAAATAGGAGAAGATCATACTCCAGAAACTCATTTAATTCCTTTAGTTTTGCAAGTACCTCTAGGAAAGAGAGAAGCTATTACTATTTATGGAGAGGATTATGACACTGAAGATGGAACATGTGTAAGAGATTATATTCATGTAGAAGATCTTGTAGATGCACATATTTTAGCTCTTAAATATCTAGTGAAAAATAATACAAGTAATGTATTTAACCTTGGAAGTAGTACTGGATTCTCAGTAAAAGAAATAATAGAAGTAGCTAGAAAAGTAACTGGACATCAAATACCAACAGTATTAGGTGAAAGAAGAGCAGGGGATCCAAGTAAATTAATTGCAGCATCTAAAAAAGCTAGAGAAATTTTAGGATGGGCTCCAAGTAAAACATCAGTTGAAAAGATAATTCAAGATGCTTGGAATTGGCATAAGAATAACCCAAATGGCTTTAACGATTAAGGAGGGATTACTATGGAACTACAAGATAAAATTCAATTGTTAGTTGCAAAAGCTATAAAAAGTGATTTAATTGAAAAACAAGATGAGATATATTGTACAAATCAAGTTATGGATTTATTTAATTTAAAAGATATAGAAAAGAAAACAATTGATTTAAGTGAAGAAACTATACCTGATATTTTAGATGAGTTAGTTGATTTTGCAGCAGAAAATAATATAATTGAAGACTTATCAGATGAAAAAGATATATTAGCATCTAAAATTATGAATTGCTTTATGAGTAAGCCTTCGGAAGTTATAAGAAATTTTTATAAAAAGTATGATGAAAGCCCAGTTAAAGCAACAAATTATTTTTATGAATTAAGTAAAAATAATAATTATATTCAAACCAAGAGAATAGCAAAAAATATTAGCTATAAAGTTGGAACAGAATATGGAGATTTAGATATAACAATAAACCTTTCTAAGCCTGAAAAAAATCCAAAGGATATAGCAAAAGCAAAAGAAGTTAAAAGTACAAACTATCCAAAATGTTTGCTATGTGTTGAAAACGAAGGATATGTTGGAAGAATAAATCACCCTGCACGTTCAAACCATAGAATAATTCCTTTAGATTTGTTAGGTGAAGATTGGTACTTACAGTATTCTCCTTATTCTTATTACAATGAGCACTGCATAGTTCTATGTAAAGATCATAGAGATATGAAGATTAATAGAGATGCATTTGAAAGGTTACTTAGATTTATAGAAAAATTTCCACACTATTTTGTAGGTTCAAATGCAGATCTTCCTATAGTAGGAGGCTCCATATTAACCCATGATCACTACCAAGGTGGAGCTTATGAGTTCCCCATGGCAAAATCAGAAGATGATTTTTCATTTAAAGTAAATGGTTATGAGGATATAAGATTTTCAGTTGTAAAATGGCCTTTATCAGTAATGAGATTAAGAGGTGAAAATATAGGATCATTAGTAGAAGCATCAGATTATATTTTAAATAAGTGGAGAGGATACTCTGATGAAGAGAGTGGAGTGTTTGCATTTACAGAGGATATTCCTCATAATACAATAACTCCTATTGCAAGAAAAAGAGGAGATTTTTATGAGGTAGATTTAGTACTGCGTAACAATAGAACAAGTGAAGAACATCCACTAGGAATTTTCCATCCACATGAAGATGTACAACATATTAAAAAGGAAAACATCGGATTAATAGAAGTAATGGGACTTGCAGTTTTACCAGCTAGACTTAAAACTGAATTACAGGAAGTTAAGAAATATCTTCTAGGGGAAGAAAATTCAATAGCTGAATATCACATTAAGTGGGCTGATGAATTAAAAGAAAAATATAAAAATGAAATAACATTAGAAACTGTTCAAATTATTTTAGATAAAGAAGTAGGATATAAGTTCTTAAGAGTTCTTGAAGATGCTGGGGTATATAAAAGAAATGAAGAAGGAAAAGAAGGTCTTAAGAGATTTATTAATTACTTAAATACTGAAAAAGAGGTGTTATAGTGGGGATTAAAAGAGAGTTTTATGGAAAGACACCAGAAGGACAAGACGTTGATATTTTTACTTTAAGTAATAAAGAGATGACAGTTAAAATATCAAACTTTGGAGGTGTAGTAATTTCTATAATAACACCTGATAGAAATGGGAAACTTGATGATATTGTATTAGGCTACGACAAACTGGAGGGTTATCTTAAAAATGAGCCTTATCTAGGAGCAATCGTAGGAAGACATGCAAATAGAATAGAAGGGGCAGCTTTTGAAATTAATGGTGAGATTTATAACCTAAGTAAAAATGAAGGAAACAATCATCAACATGGAGGATTTAAGGGATTTCACAAAGCTTTATGGGATGCAAATATAGTACAAAATGAAGATGATGAATACCTTGAACTTTCTTATCTAAGTAAAGATGGGGAAGAAGGCTTTCCAGGAAACTTAAATGTTAAAGTTATATATAGGTTAACTAATGAAAATTCACTAGAGATAGATTATTTTGCAGTATCAGATAAAGATACAGTAGTGAATTTAACAAGCCATTCATATTTCAATTTGTCAGGTCATGCATCAGGAAGTATTCTAAAACATAAGATTATGATTAATGCAGATAAATTTACTGCAATAAATAATGAATGTGTTCCAATAGGTGAAATAAGAAGTGTGGAGGAAACTCCTTTAGATCTTAGAGAAGAGAAAGCTATTGAAGATGGAATATTTAGTGATTATGAACAAATAAAACTTGGAAACGGATATGATCATAATTGGGTTCTTAATGTAAGTGGGAAGACACCAGAAAAAGCAGCAGAACTTTTCGATGAAGCTAGTGGAAGAGCTATGGAAGTTTACACAACAAAACCAGGAATTCAATTATATACTGGAAACTTCCTTGATGAACATGAGAATTGCACAGATAATGCCATATACAGAAAGCACTCAGCATTAGCTTTAGAAACTCAATATTTTCCTAATGCCTTAAAGCATAAACATTTTCCATCACCTATATTAAAGGCTGGAGAGAAATATAAGCATACAACAGTTTATAAGTTTTTAACTAGGTAGGTTATATATTAACATGGGTTAGTACTTTTTAGTATTGACCCATTTTCTTTTAGACAATCCGAAATATAAGAGGTAAAATTGTAATTGTTATTTATTGTTAAAGTTGATCAGAGAAAGGAAGTGTTTGTGCTATGAAAATAAAAATGAATATTGATAGTATTATTTTTGATTTAGATGGAACTCTTTGGAATGCCATAGAAGGAGTTTGTGGTGCATGGAAAACAATATTAGCAAATTACCCCAATGTAACAAAGGTAGTAACACCTAAAGATATGGAAGGATGCATGGGGCTTCAAATAAATGAAATAGGCAAAAAGTTGTTTCCAAATTTAGAGGAAGAATTTCAAATGAAGTTAATGAAAGAATGTTGTGAAACAGAACAAGTTTATTTAGGAGAACATGGTGGAATGTTGTATCCTAAGTTAGAGGAGACATTAAAAAAGTTATCAGAGAAATATAAGTTGTTTATAGTTAGCAATTGTCAAGACGGCTATATACAATGTTTCTTTAAAGCACATAAATTAAATAAATATTTTATTGATTTTGAATGTTCAGGAGTGACAGGACTATCTAAAGGAGAAAACAATAAAATTATAATAGAAAGAAATGGGTTAAAAAACCCAATTTATGTAGGGGATACTAATGGAGATGCAGAGTCAGCAAAAGTGGCGGAAATTCCATTTGTGTATGCAAGATATGGCTTTGGAAATGTTCAAGAATATGATTATGTTATTGATAATTTTGAAGAAATATTATATTTAGTAATGTAAGCTATAGATTAGTGAGAACAACATTGTTAAGAATAGCTACCATAATTTATTTATATGGCAATATTCTGAAGAATATTTATTCTAGTATGGTAATATTCTTCAGAATATGCTGGTAAAATGCTGCTTTGAGAGATAAAATCATTATTATTAGACAGGTGAGTGCTCTTTTTAATAACAGGTATTATTGAAAATAGGAATAACTTTTTATACCATGTCTTATTTTAAATTTAATTGTAACCATTTATCTAAAAAACTTATAGTTTCATTCCAGCAGTTAACATTTGCTTCTCCATAACTATCAATGTCATCTGGATATTTATTTGAAGGATATATAGATTGATAAGGAATTGTTAGCATGTGGCCTGATTTTTCATAAGAAATATGTTTATATTCATATTTAAAGTTAGATTTTTTTAGTAATTTTACAATTGTTTTGCAGTGAATTTTAGAAGGCCAAATTTTATCTTTTGAAGATGAAACCATTAAAATTGGTCCGTGTATTTTCTCTACTGGAATTGTAGCTTCGTTAATATTTCCTTTATCAATAAGTTTACTGTACATCCATGCTATTCCTTCTTTATCTCTTAACATCATTTTAATAAGTGTTTTAAGTAAAATAGAGAAAGTAAACTTTATATAAGGAATTTCATTTCCTTTATACATCCATGATGAATGTTTAGAAGGAAATTTATTAGTTTTTAAACCTTCATAAATATAACAGCTAGGTGTATTAGCAATAACACAACTTATGTCTTTAAACATAGATGCAGCAAGTAAAGCCATTTCACCGCCTTTGGATCTACCGTAAATTCCAATCTTATTTTTAATTACGGTATCTTGTTTTTTTAACCAATTTATTGCATTTTCAACACATTCAAGATTAATACAACTTAGACTAACATTGGTTCCTTCAAGAGCAAAGTAAGATAGAGCCAGCGCTGAATATCCATGCATTGCAAAAAGTTCAGCAATTGCTTGTGCCTTTTCGATTCTACCATCACTTCCGCTTAAAATAATTACTGCAGGCTTGGGTGTATTATCTTTTGTAGTAAAATATCTTGCTAAAAGGTTGTTTTCTATTATATCTACACTTCTAATATTTGAATCACAATAAATCCTTTTATGTTCTTTGGATGCAATGACTACACCATTATTCTCTACTTGAAAGGTAATAGTGTAACTTCTGTTTTCACCTATATCACTTAATTTTGTAGGTACATTAGCTTTTATGTTTTTTTTCACACTCATGGAATAGAAAAGCCCCATGTTATTTATATTTTCATATGTTCCTTCAATGGGCTGAGCATTTTCTAAATCTATATTTCCATTTTCATCTGCTACAAAGGTTGCATAAGATTCCCATATTGATTTATCTCCTACATCAAATATGGAAGCATTTATACAATAATAGTCATTACTTAGAGCACGAATAGTCACTTTTTCATTTTTAAGAAGTCCGCTTAGTTTTATATTTACAGGTTCATCTGTTCTTGATACTTCTGGAAGA
Source organism: Clostridium cibarium (assembly GCF_014836335.1). Lineage (GTDB taxonomy): Bacteria > Bacillota > Clostridia > Clostridiales > Clostridiaceae > Clostridium > Clostridium cibarium. The sequence continues at coordinate 29,795 of NZ_JACSRA010000029.1, read as the reverse complement.
ATACTTATTTTACAATTGTTTTTCATTAGGTTTTCCTCCTATATTAACGATTTCTTCATAGCCAGTCCAATTACTCCCATCGTAATTGGCTATTTTCTTTAGTGATTCACATAAGGTTTTTAGTTCTTTTTCTTCAAAATTGGAAAAGATATTTTTAAGATACTTATCTCCGTTTTTATAATATTCTTTCATGATTTCTGAACATTCTGTTGTTATTTTGATATTTATGGCACGTTTATCTTTTTCGTTCTTTTCCAAAATAACATAGTTCTTTTTTTGCAAACTATCAATAATGTGTTTTACATTCTGTTTTGTACATCCCATCTTATCTGCTATGCGGCTGTATGATGCATTGTTTTCTGGTAAATGTAAAATCGTTAAAAGTACCATCCACTGTCGTACGGTTATTCTTTTGTCTAGCTTATCACCTTGTACTTGAATTTTATTTGACAAATAGAAAATCGTTGAAAAAATTTGCTGTATATAATATTTGTTCATTTTTGCATCTCCTTAGTTTAAAATAGTTAATATGTTGTCTATTTTCTTAAATATACTACTTTTTTCCTTAAAAGTAAAATAAACATTTTTATTGAGCTTGGTTGCTTAGTAAAGAAAAAATTAAATAATGATACAATAATTGAGTATATGAATATAAACTCAGTTAATTAGAAAAACTACTACATGAGGTGATAAAGATGGTAGAGAATAAATCAAAAAAAAGGAGCCTTGATGAACCAACTAATACTGGCACAGCTAATGAAAGAGGATTAGATGGAGATATGCATAAACCAACAAAAGGCATTCCAAGAGCTGAAAAATAATAGTACTTAAGTAAGTTGAAATCATTATAAAAAAATTAACTAGTAGAAAAATTAAGCGTTAAGCATAAGGTTTTCTACTAGTTTTAATTTTATATATGATCTTTTATTTAAAAAAGTGTACATACATCTTCATAGTAATATTGTATATAATTGTGCTTGTATAGTATAATTTCTCTAATATATTGAGTTAAGTTGAAAATAAATAAAAGAGGTGAGAGAAGTATGAAGTTTGATTATAGTGGTCTAACTGGAGAAATTACAACAAGAGAAGATTTCAATTATGAAGAAGATAGAAAGTCGTGGAATAGGGCAATTCAAAAATATCCTTTAGTAATTGTTTTTTGTAAAAATAAAAAAGACATTATAAGTGCCATAGGATGGGCCAAGAAAAATTCTTTAGAAATAAGGATAAGATCAGGAAGACATCATTACGAAGGCTATTCAACAGGAAATGATGTAGTAGTTATAGATATAAGTAAGATGAATGAGATTATTGTAGATGAAGAAAAAAATATAGTAAGAATACAAGGTGGAGTTAGAAATAGAGAACTATATGAAGCTTTAGGAAGGAGAGAATATCCATTTCCAGGGGGAGGATGTCCAACTGTTGGAGTTTCAGGTCTGGTTCTAGGAGGTGGTTGGGGCTACTCAAGTAGATTATTTGGATTAGCAGCAGATAGTCTAACTGAAGCCGAAATGATTGATTATGAAGGGAAAATAATAGTTGCTACAGAAGACTGTAATAATGATCTTTTTTGGGCTCTTAGAGGAGCTGGTGGAGGAAACTTTGGGGTAATAACTAGCATGACATTTAAGCTTCCTAAAAAGATTAAAATGGCAACATTAATAGATATAGATTGTAGAAATACAAAGTTTCACGAAATTATAAAAGGATTTAAGAAGTGGCAAAAACTTTATAAAGACTTAGATAGAAGAATAAATTTAAAAATGGGTATTTACAATTCAAAAGAAAAAGGCCATGGACTTCGTATCACAGGAATATTTTATGGTAGTAGGGAAGAAGCAGATTTGATTTTACAATCCTTTAAAGGTATTTCTAAAAATGAAATTTATGATTTGAATTATACGACTGTATTAGAAGTAAACAGAATAATTCAAGATAGTCATCCACCTTACGAAAAGTATAAATCTTCAGGAAGATTTGTGTATGATGATTATTCTGAAGCTGACATGAAAAATATCATAAATCTAGTAAAGGATAGAGCAGAAGGATCAACATATACAGCTGTATCACTATATGGATTAGGTGGAGCAGTTAAGGATAGGGGGAAGAGGGATACAGCATTTTATTATAGAGATGCGAAATTCATAATGGGTTTCCAATCAGTATGGGAAGATCCTAAGTATGCCTTAGAAAATGTGGAATTTGTGAAAGAAAAGGTAAAATACATAAAAGAAATTACAAAAGGATCATATATTAATTTCCCATGTGCAGAATTAGAAGAGTATGAAAAAGAATATTATGGTGGAAATTTAGAAAAATTAAAAGAGATAAAAAGGAAATATGATCCACAACAAATCATTAAGTTTCCACAATCTATAACAGTTAAATAAAAAATTGATTAATGGATGTGAAGTGGACGCAGTAAATGTAATAATTGTCTCGGTATAATTGCTAGTATATTCCTCTGGTGCTATAATTGTAGAAGTATTTTCGTATATTAACAATAAGTACAAGGGGGATTAATTATATGAAAAGTAAAAATTTAAGAATAATAAAACTAATTCAGACATCTATACTTGCAGCGTTATGTTTTGTTTCATTTACATTTATTCAAATAAAAATTCCTATGCCAGGTGGAGACGCAGTTTCAATACATATAGGAAATGCATTTTGTGTATTAGCTGCTTTGCTTCTTGGTGGGTGGTATGGAGGTTTTGCTGGGGCTATTGGAATGACAATATCTGATGTACTTGATCCAGTATATATTTTAGGTGCACCAAAAACTTTTATATTAAAATTATTAATTGGATTAATAACAGGATTAGTTGCACATAAATTTGCTAAAATAGATAGAAGTAATGATAAAAAATATATATTTAAATGGACCGTTATTTCAGCAATTTGTGGATTAGCATTTAATGTTGTTTTCGATCCACTTGTAGGGTATTTTTATAAACAATATATATTAGGACAACCGCAACAGATGGCTGCAGTTTTAGCAAAGGTAAGTGTTGTTGCAACTTTTATTAATGCAGTAGTGTCAGTAATACTAGTAAGTTTTCTTTATAATGTTTTAAGACCAATATTAAAAAGGGCAGGATTATTACTGCCTGTGGGAAAATAGAGTAAATATGATTTCAAATAAGTAATCCAAGGGAAATATCCCTTGGATTACTTATTATTCTTTTCTTTTTTAGATTTTCCTTTAGCTTTTTCATTTTGATTTCCAGTTCCAGTTTCATTTACTTGCTGAACAGGTTCAGTAGGTTGCGGCCCTTGACTTATAACTAAGTTAATTTTTCCATTATTCTCGTAAGGAGAATCAGCTAAAGGAGATTGATTAATAACTGAGCCTTTAGGGACAGTATTGCTATACTCATTTACGATATTACCAATTACAAAACCATTACCTAATATAATGTTTTGGGCATTATCTAGAGACTGACCAATAAGCGAAGGAACAGTTTTCTTTTCTTCTAAGGAAGTAGCTGTTTCCGCTTGATTTTCTTTTTCTTGATTAGATATAGTTTCAGTGGAGGGAGTTTCTTTTGTTTCTTTGGAAAGATAAATTCCTACAAAAGAAACAATTAAGGTTAAGGCGATTGATCCAGTAACTAACATTATTTTATTAAAAAATGTAGGCCTTTTTTTCAATGAATTTTTATCTATAACAACTGTAGAATTATATCTACTATGTGAGATTAATGTGTGTGAATTGCTAATTTCAATTGTTGGACTATCTATTAACTTTTCACCAAAGTTCACTTCTAAATCAGGATTGTTTCTAATAGAATTTAAAATTTCAGCAAATTCCCCTGCTGTTTGAAATCTATCAATAGGATTTTTTTCTAATGCTTTTAAAATAACTGCATTTATATTTTCAGGTAAATAATTAACTATATTTTTAGGTGGAGTAACAGGATTATTAATGTGCATCATAGCTACAGCTATAGAAGTATCTCCTGAAAAGGGAACTTGTCCTGTTACCATTTTGTATAAAACAGAACCTAATGCATATATATCTGTTCTAGAATCTATAAAATTACCCTTAGCTTGCTCTGGAGAAAAATAATGTACGGACCCCACAATATTATCAGAATTTGTTATAGTCATAGAGTTTGCTACTTTAGCAATGCCAAAGTCTGTAAGTTTTGCTGTGTTATCTTCTGTAATTAAAATATTGTCAGGTTTAATGTCTCGATGAATAATTTTATTACTATGAGCAAAATCAAGTGCTTCAGCAATTTGTGAAGCTATATCTAAAGCTTTTGATGTGCTTAATTTATTGTTCTCTCTTATTATTTTATCTAGAGATTTTCCGTTAATATACTCCATAACCAAGAAGTTAATGTTGTTTTCTGATCCAATATCATAAATGCCAACTATGTTTGGATGTGATAAGCTAGCAATTGAATGTGCTTCTTTCTTAAATCTAGCTATGATTTCAACTTGATTATTTAAGTATGGTTTTAATACCTTAATAGCTACATATCTATTTAAGGTATTGCATTTTGCTTTGTAAACAATTCCCATACCACCTTCCCCAATTTTCTCTATTAATTCATATCTGTTTAAAAGTAATGTCCCTATCATTGTATGCCTCCTAGAATAAACAGTAATATGTGAATTATAACATATGTAATTAATTACACTAAACTAGTAAAGTTTTCCTTGGAATGTGAGGACATTTAAGGGAATGATCATATTATAAATTATATAATTATTTTAAGGGATGAAAATCATGTACCCATTGGGAGATAAGGATAATGATAAATTATATGATTGTGATAATAATCAGTGTAAAAGAATTAGAGTTTTAGGAAGAGGTTTAGTAAATGTAAAACCAGATGCAGCAGAAGTAGCGATTGGTGTAATAATTCAAAATCAAGATGTGCAATTAGCTCAGATAGAAAATGCTAGGATAATAGAGCAAGTTATAAACAATATAAAGAGAATAGGAGTTCAGCCAGAAAATATACAAACTCAAAATTATAATATTAGGCCTATTTATGATTATGTGGATGGAAAACAGATTTTTAGAGGTTATGAAGTAAGCAATAATATAAATGTGCTTATTAGAAATATTAATTATGTAGGAGAAATAATCGATGCTGCAGTAAGAAGCGGAGCCAATAGCATAAGTGGAATCAATTTTATTGTTTTAGATGAGGAAAAATATTATTATGAAGCCCTTTCTATTGCTGTTCAGGATGCTCAAAGTAAGGCTGTTGTTATAGCTAAAAAACTTGGAGTAAAACTTGATATCATACCAGTGCAAGTAAATGAGATGGATACAGGAACAACTGCCCCATTACAAATGATGACTTTTAAATCCGTTGGGGAAGGTACACCTATTGAACCAGGGGAAAATAAGGTGAAGGCTGAAGTTGAGGCCATATTTATATATAACTAATGAACTATGATGTATGGAGAACAATGAACAGTTTAATTCTTATTAAAACTATAGTAATAAAAAACTATAGTTTTTTTATTACTAAAATAAGACGACAAAATATAAAAAAATTTTCAAGAAGTCCTCAATATAAATACACATGTCCTTGCCAAAAGGAAAATTACAGTGTATAATTTACAAGTAACGACAGTGCTTATATATTAAATTACTTAGTATAGTATTTTGATACAAAAGAATTATCAGAAATTATTAAAAATTATTAATTTATTATTAGGAAAAATAATTAAACACTGATTGTTTGCAAAAATGCCAGTAAGTCAATTAAAAGAAATAAAGGGGGCTTTAAACGTGAAAAGAAAAATATCTATGCTTTTAGCACTGGCTATGTCAACAGTATTAGTGCTTGGTGGTTGTTCTTCTAAGCCAGATTCTAATACATATGTTGAAAGTGATGTTATAAAAATTGGGGTGTTTGAACCAATGACAGGATCTAGTGCAGCTGGAGGAGAGCTTGAAGTAGAAGGGGTAAAACTAGCAAACAAGCTTTATCCAACAGTGCTTGGTAAAAAGATCGAATTAGTTTATGCAGATAACAAGTCGGACAAAGTTGAAGCAGCAAGTGCAGCTTCAAATCTTATAGAACAAGAAAAAGTTAATGCTGTTATAGGGAGTTGGGGAAGTGGAAATTCCATGGCAGCAGGAGATGCACTAATGGAAGCTAAGATTCCTGCAGTTGCAGCTACTGCAACAAATCCTTTAGTAACAGCAGGTAATGATTTCTATTTTAGAGTATGCTTTATAGATCCTTTTCAAGGAAAAGTTGCTGCAAGATATGTAGCTAATACGCTAAAAGCTAAAAAAGTAGCTCTTTTAACAGAAGTTTCTAGTGATTACTCAGTTGGTATTTGTAAATTCTTTAGTGATGAATTTACAAAGATTACAGGGGATAAAGATGCTATTATAGCAAAATCTAACTATAATACAGGAGATCAGGATTTTTCAGCTCAGCTTACAAATATAAAGAGTAAGAATCCAGATGTAATATACGCTCCTGGGAACTTTACAGAAGGTGCACTTATAGTAAAGCAAGCTAGACAACTTGGAATAACTACTCCAATACTAGGGGGGGATACTTGGGAAGCGCCAGAATTCATAGATATAGGACAAGATGCTGTAGAGGGTACAGTTCTTTCAACTTTCTTTGCTAGTGAAGCTCCTATAACTGAGGAATCTAAAATTTTCCTAGATGCATATAGAAAAGAATATAATAAGGAACCAGCAGCAGCTACAGCTTTAGCATATGATTCGTATTTAGTTATATTAGATGCTATAAAAAGAGCCAACTCAGCTGACCCAGTGAAAATAAGGGATGAATTGGCAAAAACTAAAGACTTCCCTGGAGCAGCTGGAAAAATTACAATTGATGAAAATAATAATGCGGTAAAAGATGCAGTTTTAAAAGTAGTTAAAGATGGTAAGTTTACTTATCTTGATACAGTTAAAGCAGAAGATTAGAAGATTGGGGGGAAAGATATGGCATTAGACACATTTATGCAACATTTGGCAAATGGTATTTCTTTAGGAAGTTTATATGCTCTTATAGCAATTGGTTATACTATGGTTTATGGAATTTTAAAACTTATAAATTTTGCTCATGGAGATATATTTATGATGGCAGCTTACTTTGCATTTTTTGGAGTAGCTACATTTAATCTTCCTTGGTATTTTGCTTTTATTATAGCTATTGTATTAACAGGAATACTTGGAATGACGATAGAGTTTACAGCTTATAGACCACTTAGAAGTGCACCAAAGATATCTATTTTAATATCAGCTATAGGTGTATCATTTTTACTAGAAAATTTAGCGGTTGTTTTATTTGGAGGAAGACCAAAGGCTTTTCCAACTCCAAGTATATTTACAGATGTAGTGGTTATTGGTGGGGTTTCTATTCAAAATCTTACTTTTATAATTCCTATAGTAACGATAGTAATATTATTTGCTTTATTACACTTAGTTAATAAGACTAATGTGGGAATGGCTATGAGAGCAGTTTCCAAAGATGTTGAAACAGCAAAGCTTATGGGGATAAAGGTAAATAGAATTATATCTTTTACTTTTGCAATAGGTTCAATGCTAGCTGCAGTAGGAGCTATGATGTGGTCAGCTAAATATCCTCAAATAGTTGCCCTTATGGGGATGATTCCAGGCCTTAAGTGCTTTATAGCTGCTGTAATAGGTGGAATTGGAGATATTAAAGGTGCAGTTATTGGTGGATTTATTCTAGGAATTGGTGAAATTATGTTAGTTGCTTTTCTTCCAGGATTAACTGGATATAGAGATGCGTTTGCTTTCGTACTTTTAATAGTAATACTACTATTTAAGCCAACAGGAATAATGGGCAAAAATTTAACAGAGAAGGTGTAAATATGAAGAAGAGAAATAATTATTTAAATATAGCTCTTATTGCACTTATATTTTTACTCTTATTTGCTGCAAATAATAGCTTGGACTCATATAAAATTAGAATTTTAAACCTATGTGCAGTATATGCAGTACTTGGTCTTAGTATGAATTTAATAAATGGATTTACGGGTTTATTTTCACTTGGGCATGCTGGTTTTATAGCTGTAGGTGCTTATACGACAGCTCTTTTAACCATGACAGAAAAGGTAAAAACACAGAACTTTTTTATGGAATCATTAATTTCTCCATTAAATAGTTTTCAAATACCATTTCCGGTAGCACTTCTTGTGGCAGGTCTTATTTCAGCATTTATAGCCTTTTTGATAGGAGCACCTGCATTAAGACTTAAAGGAGATTATTTGGCTATTGCTACTTTAGGATTTGCAGAAATTATAAGAATAATTTTAAATAATGCTCAAGGGTTAACTAATGGAGCTTTAGGATTAAGAGGGATTCCTCGTACTACTAATCTTTATTGGAGCTTTGGAATAGCAATTTTAACTATAATAATATTAGTTTCACTTATAAATAGTTCATATGGACGAGCTTTAAAGGCCATAAGAGAAGACGAAATTGCAGCAGAAAGTATGGGAATTAGTCTATTTAAACATAAAACATTAGCGTTTGTTACAGGAGCTTTTTTTGCTGGAGTAGGTGGAGGACTTCTAGGAAATCTAATGGGGACAATAGATCCTAATATGTTCAAATTTGTTCTTACATTCAACATACTTCTTATAATAGTTATCGGTGGTATGGGAAGTATTACTGGAACAATAATCTCAGCTTTTGTTGTAACTATTTTAGGAGAAGCATTAAGATTTTTAGATATGGAAAAGCAATTTGATTTTGGATTATTTAGTTTTACTGGAATACCAGGACTTAGAATGGTTATCTTTTCTATATTACTAATGGTTATAGTATTATTCTTTAGAAATGGACTTATGGGAACAAAAGAATTCACATGGAAATCATTATTTAAATATACAAGCGATAAACCTTTAGGAAGGAAGGGGGAATAGACAATGGCATTATTAAAGGTAGAAAATGCAACCATGCAATTTGGAGGTCTTACTGCTGTTAAAGATTTTAACCTTGAAATTAATGAAGGTGAAATAGTATCTTTAATTGGTCCGAATGGAGCTGGGAAAACTACGGCTTTCAATATGATCACAAATGTTTATACCCCAACCAATGGAAAGGTAATTTTTGATGGCAAAGATATTACTGGTATGAGGCAGGATTTAATTACTCAAAAAGGTATAGCAAGAACATTTCAAAATATAAGACTTTTTAAAGATCTAAGTGTACTTGATAATGTACTTATTGCAAATCATGTTCATATAAAATCTAATTTTATTGAAGCTATACTAAAGCTTCCAAGGTATAGAAAAGAAGAAAAGGAAATGGTTGAAAAATCTATTTCTCTTTTAGAGGAATTGGGTCTTCAAGATTTAAAAGATGAAAAGGCTAGTTCTCTTCCTTATGGTAAGCAAAGAAAACTTGAAATAGCAAGAGCGCTTGCAACTAATCCTAAGCTGCTTTTGCTTGATGAACCTGCTGCAGGTATGAATCCTACAGAAACGGATGAACTTACAGCCTTTGTTAAGGAGATAAAGGATAAGTTCAATTTATCTATATTTATGATAGAGCATCACATGAATATGGTTATGAGCTTATCAGATAAGATACAGGTTTTTGAATATGGTATTACAATAGCTAAGGGTACACCTTCTCAAATTCAAAATGACAAGAAGGTTATAGATGCATATTTGGGGGTATCTGAAGATGATTAAGATAGATAATTTAGTAGTAGCCTATGGTGGCATAGAGGCTTTAAAAGGAATAAGTTTAGAAGTACCAAGTGGAAAGATTGTAACTTTAGTAGGAGCTAACGGGGCAGGTAAGAGTACTACATTAAAATCTATAGTAGGACTTGTTAAAACTAAAAGTGGTACTATAAGTTATGAAGGGACAGATTTAGCAAAGCTTAATACTGAAATTATGGTTAAAAAAGGTATAGCTTTAGTGCCAGAAGGCAGAAAGGTTTTTGCTGATCTTACAGTATTGGAAAATCTAAAAATAGGTGCATATACAAGAAAGGATAAAAAAGGTGTAGAAGAAGATTTAGAGAAGGTATATTCACTTTTTCCAAGGTTAAAAGAAAGAACTTGGCAAGCAGCAGGAACTCTTTCTGGTGGAGAACAACAGATGCTTGCAATAGGAAGGGCTCTTATGTCTAGACCTAAGTTAATAATGATGGATGAGCCTTCTTTAGGACTGGCTCCTATAGTTGTAAAAGAATTATTTGGAATAATAAAGAAGATTAATGAAGAAGGTATGACAGTTCTTTTAATAGAACAAAATGCTAATGCAGCTTTAAAAATAGCTGATTTAGGTTATATTATGGAAACTGGTACAATTAAATTAAAGGGGACAGGTAAGGAACTTCTTGCTAATGAGGATATTAAGAAGGCTTATCTTGGAGAAGCACTATAAGTTGATAACTGTAATAAGATTTAATAAGTCTTATTACAGTTATTTTTTTAGTGTTTATTAGACAATATTGTTGAATCTTTATAATATGAAATTTTTGCAACAATTCAATAATAGGTATTTTATGGAGTAAATAGTGAGAAACAGATATGGTAACAAAATACAATATAGCATTGAAAAGTGGAAGTAGTAGGTTATACTTATATTATATGGATTTTGGCGAATTATAGGGAGATCAAGTATGAATAAAAGAAACAAAAAAATTACAATTTATTGTTTAATGATTTGCATAGTACTTAGTACTACATGTTATGGGTATAATAAATTTTTAAATAATAAATCAAACATAATTACTATTAATACTAAAAAAGTTCTAGCCAAAAAAGCTAGAATGAATGCGAGTATTCACGGAACTGGAAGTGTTTACGCTTCTATTTCAAGAGATATATCTCCAAACAATAATGGTAAAATAAATAATTTGAGCATCAAAGCAGGAGATACTATTGAGGCTGGAACAAAGCTTTTTGATTCTGAAAGTGAAGAGTTATTAAAAAGTTTAAAGGATGCTGAAACTAATTTAAGTAGACAAAAACTAACATTAGAAATTGATACTAAAAATTATAATGATTCATTAGATAATGTCAAAAAGTCAATAAATGATGCAAATAGTTTATTAAGAAGTTTAGATAATGAGTTAAATGGAATTGGGCCAATATCAGAAGCATTTAATGGCGATTTATTAAAAGAGGCCATAGAAAATTTAGATAAAGATAAAGGAAATTTAGAAAATTACATAAAATATTATAATGAGTTGTTAGAGAGCTTTGATACAGCTTTTAATAACATAAGTTCAAAATTAAATAACATATATGATAATTTAGTAATTAAATCTCCAATAAATGGAGTGGTTTTAGATATAAAACATAAAAATGGTGATGCAATAAAAGGAAGTTTAGGGTCAATTTCAGGAGATTATTTGAAAAGGATTGGATTGGCAACTGTAGTATTGATAATTGCAGATAAAAATGATTTAAATAAGAAAATTGAAATAACCCCTAATTATGATGGGATTATAAATAGTTTGAATTTAAAAGTAGGAGATACTGTTAAGGAAGGTCAAGCTTTATTTTGTTATACTAGCGATTTATTAAATGAAAATATTGAAAAAATTAAATGCAATCTAAAAAGCCAAAAGTCTATGTTAGAAGAGCTTAAAAATAGTAGTAAGTTAGAATTAGATAAATTAAATATAAATGATGCTGAGATTCAGCTTAATATTATTAAAGAAGCTGTAAATAATATAAGTGTTATATCGCCTATTAATGGAGTGGTAACTATAGTTAACAATAAAAACGGAGATTTAGTTAGTGGGATAAATGGTGTTGGGACAAGTAGTTTAGGTATTCCGCAACCTACTAATACTATACTTACTATAATTGATCCGACTTCATTAAAGGTTAAAGTAACAGTGGATGAATTAGATATAACAAAGATAAAGGTAGGGCAAAAAGTGCAAATTAGATTTGATGCAGCAGGAGATAAACTTTATGAAGGCAATGTAGATTATGTTCCTGAAGTAGGAACTCCTATAAATGATGTAACTAAATATAATGTTATTATATCTATCGATAATATAGAATATGCAAAAGTGGGAATGAGTGCAAATATTAGTATTATTTTAGACAGTAAAAAGGATGGATTAGCCGTACCAATAGAAGCAATTCTAGAAAAAGATAATAAAAAATATGTTAAAAGTAAAAGTGGTAATTTAATTGAAGTAAAAACAGGAATAGAGAATGAAAATTATGTAGAGATATTAGATGGAATCAGCGAAGGGGAAGAAATTTTAGCAGATTAATTTGGAGCAGGATAAATATTATAATATTTACTTTATAAATTTGGAGGATAAGAATGAAAGAAAAATTCATCAAACAATTAGCAATTTGTATAATTGTTATAATTAGTGTAATAACTGTAGTTGTGATATATAAACATTTGGGCAGTAATAAAGATAATATTCCTACTAATAAATACAAGATTACAGAAGCAAAGAAAATGAAAATGGAAGTAAAGGTTAGAGGAAAAGGAAGTGTTTATGCAGGGGTTTCAAAAGACATAGTAGCTAATAATAATGGAAAAATTAAAGATTTAAATATTAAGGTTGGAGATACAGTGATTGAAGGTAATAATTTATTCACTGTTGATAATAATGAATTAAGACAAAATGCAGCAAGAGCTGAAAATAATTTAAAAAGGCAAAAAATAATTTTAGGTAGCTCAAAAAATGACACTGAAGTTGCTGTTAATAGTTTGGGGGTTACAGATGCACAAAATCAACTAGATAATGCTAATTACCTCTTAAATAATATGACAGTGAAGTCACCAATTAACGGTATAGTAATTGCAAAAAAAAATAATAATGATGATATTGTTCAAGGTGGAAAGCCAATAGTTACAATTGTAGATCCTACTTCAGTAAAGATAAAGGTCTCTATTGATGAGTTGAATATTTTAAAAGTAAAAGTAGGACAACCAGTTGAAATAAAATTTAATTCAATAGAGGATAAAAGTTATGAGGGAGTAGTTGATACAATATCACAAGTTGTAACTACTTCAAATCAAGCTGCAGCCAATGTAAATAATGTAGCTAATTATGAAGTTATAGTGTCAATAAAAAATTCGGAAGGTGTAAAAATAGGCATGAATGCAAATGTTAATATTTTAGTAGATAGTAAAGATAGTCCATTAGTTATTTCTAAAGAAGCCTTAATTGAAAAAGATGGAAAAAGGTATGTGATGGTTTCAAAATCAAATGAAAATCAAGATGGTGAATTAATGCTAGTAAATACAGGGATGGAAAGTGAAGAGTATGTTGAAATTCTTGATGGAATTCAAGAAGGAGAAGAAATCTTAATATGCTTACCTGATGCAGGAGCAGGTATAAATAGCGACGATGTATTAAATAAGTTAAAAAGATTTGGTGGAGGAAATTAAACGAGATGAAATTTTCAAAGCTTTTAACAATTTCACTATCATCTGTATTAAGTAATAAGGTTAGGACAATCCTAACTATGTTGGGAATAATTATTGGAATATCTTCTGTTATCATAATGCTAGCTATAGGAGAAGGAACAAAGAATCAGGTTATTGGAATGATTGAAGGGTTAGGTACAAATCTTATAACAGTAAATATTATAGGAAATAAAACAGTGCCAATTTCAGAGGAAGAAATTAATAAATTAAGAAATGAACCAGGAATAAGGGAGATTGCACCAGTGCTTACTCAACCTAATGTTAATATAAAGGCTGGAGATAAAACAGGAATAACAACATTACAAGCATCAATTCCGATTTTTGCAGAAATAAGGAAAGTTGAGGTTAGTAATGGAAGATTTATCAATAATATAGATGAAAGAAATAGATATAAGGTTGTTGTTATAGGAACTGAAACGGCTAAAAATATATTTGGAACTATAAATGTTGTAGGAAAAAATATGTATGTTAACGGTACAGAATTTAATATTGTCGGAATAATTAAATCTACAGGAAGTTCGTTAATGGGGTCAAGTGATGATAGGATAATAATCCCATTATCTACAGCTGAAAGGCTACTAATGAGTACAGATATAAGAACTTTTTATGTGGAAGCAGAAAATAAAGATATGGTAAGCGAAGCTATGGGGTATTTACAATTATTTTTTAATAGAAAGTATAATAAGGATACACAAGCTTATAAAATATTTAATCAAACATCATTGCTAGAAACAATAAATTCTACAACATCAAGCTTTACTACTATGCTTGCTGGAATTGCAGGAATTTCCCTATTGGTAGGTGGAATAGGTATAATGAACATTATGCTTGTTTCAATAATTGAAAGAACAGGGGAGATAGGTATAAGAAAAGCTATAGGGGCAAAAAGGTCAAATATATTAATTCAATTTTTAATAGAAGCTGCATGTATAAGCGGATTTGGTGGAATAATAGGAGTAATTTTTGGGTTTATAGGAACGTATGGAATGCAAGTTTTATTTAAATTAGACCTTGTTATTTCAAATAATGTTGTTATAGGTTCTTTCATATTTTCAGTATGTGTAGGGATAGTATTTGGAATGTATCCAGCAATTAAAGCATCAAAACTAAATCCAATTGAAGCTTTAAGATTTGAGTAGAAAATTTAACTTTAATGAGCTTTATCAGTATTTTTGGGTTTTATGGGCTTTCTTATGGAGGCTCTTTTTATTTATAAAGAATTTTATATTAAAATAAATAAGTTAATTAAGGAATTGTTAAGGATTATTTTATAAAATTGCATTACACAATAATAAAAGATAGGTTTAGCATTTAAATAAAAAGGTTGGGGAGGTTAACAATGAGATCAAGAAAAGTAAAGGCATTGATAATTAGTTTAGTTATTTGTGTAACCTTAACTGGCGGGTATTATGGATATAGTAAATTTAATGCTAGTACTAAAGCAGCTACTAGTAATCATAAAGCGGTTACAGCTAAAAAAATTAATATTGAAGTAGGTATTTAGGGGAATGGAAGTGTCTATGCAGGAATATCAAAAGATATAGTGTCAAACAATAGCGGAACAATACAAGATCTAAATTTAAAGATTGGAGATAAGGTTGATGTTGGACAAAAATTATTTGTTTCCAATAGTGATGATTTAGTAAATAATGTGACTAATGTACAGCAAAATTTAGATACAAAAAATCTTAATTTGCAAAATGACACAAATAATTATAATAATTCTATAGCAAAAATTAATACTGCAATAAGTGAAGCACAAAACCAATTAAATAGTGCAAAAGATGCAGTAAATAAAATGATTGTTACATCATCAATAAATGGAGTTATTGTTGCAGTAAACAATAAAAATGGTGATAGCGTAAAGACCAGTGGCAGTTTTAGTATGAAGGGTGGAAATGAAGGCGGTGCAATAGGTTTTGCTGGAGCTAGTACAGTGCTTATAGTAGCAGATCAAGGTAATCTAGATAAAACAGTTAAAATAACACCTAATAATGATGGTACTATACAAAACTTAAACTTAAAGGTAGGAGATTCAGTTAGAATAGGACAAGCATTTTTTGTTTCCAATAGTGATACTGTTAGACAAAATGTTGATAAAGCACAAGCTAACTTAGATAAACAAAATTCTACATTACTAGATCTGAAAAACAGTACAAGATTGCAAATTGATAATTTAGATATAAGTGATGCACAAAATCAGTTAAATAGTGCAAAAAATGCAGTAAATAAAATGACTGTTACATCACCAATAAGTGGAGTGATTGCTGCAGTAAATAAAAGTAATGGTGATAGCGTAGGCGTTTCAAGCGGTAGTTCACAAAGTAATATTTCCACTAGTATTAGTGGTGCAAATAGTAATGAAAGTAGTAGTACAACTCAGTCAAGTGCTGGTAAATCAAGTGGAACAACTAGTGGTTCAAACTCAGCAGGTAGTATCAGCTCAAGTACCAATGCAAGCTCAAGTAGCAGCAATTCCAGTACTTCAACAGATGTCGTACTTACAATAGTTGATCCAAGTTCAATGAAGGTTAAAGTTTCAGTAGATGAACTAGATATAGCAAAGATAAAGGAAGGTCAGAAGGCTGAAATCAAATTTGATGCAATAGGGGATAAGGTTTATGAAGGTACAGTAGAATCTATACCACAAACTGGAACTACTACAAACGGAGTAACTAAGTATGATGTATCTGTTTCGATTAATGATTCCACAGGTATAAAAATAGGAATGAGTGCAAATGTAAATATTTTAGTTGATAGTAAAGACAATGCACTAGCAGTACCAGCAGATGCTGTAATAGAGAAAGATAGAAAAAAATACGTTATTGATGAAAGTAATAATCTTATTGAAGTAAAGACGGGAATAGAGAATGAAAATTATATAGAGATATTAGATGGTGTAAAAGAGGATGAAAAACTTTTAGAAACTAAATAGTAAAGTAATTCTACAACCGAAAAGCGATTTTTATAATATGTGACAATTTAGGAGGTCAATAATGAAAAAGAAATTTATTAAACCGCTGATAGTCTGGGTAGTTGTTGGTGTAGTCCTAATAGGAGGATTTGTAGGATATAAGAAATTTTTAAATAAGAGTAATGTAAGTGCATCAACCAATCGTCAAATAACTGTAACGGCACAAAAAATGAATATGCAAGTAAAAATACAGGGAACTGGTACTGTTTATGCAGGGATATCAAAAGATTTGACAGCTAATAATAGTGGAACTATAAAAGATTTAAATGTTAAAGTTGGGCAGGTAGTAACAACTGGAACTAGTTTATTTACTATTGATAGTGACATATTAAGACAAAATATAACTACAGCTCAAAATAATTTACAAAAACAAAAACTAACTTTAGCAGCAGCAAAAACTGACAATGAAGTAGCATTAGATAATATAGCTGTAATAAATGCTCAAACTCAATTAAATAATGCTAATGACCAGTTAAATAAGGCTACAGTTTCATCACCAATAAATGGGGTGATAACTGCTGTGAGTGGAAATAATGGAGATACAATTCAATCAGGAAAAACATATCAAGGTACGGTAGATACAGTAGCAGAAGTTGGCACTACAACTAATAATGCAACCAACTATGATGTAATAATTTCAATTAGCAATCCAACAGATATAAAAATAGGCATGAATGCAAATGTAAATATTTTAGTAGCAAACAAAGACGATACTTTAGTAGTTCCTAAAGAAGCTATAGTTGAACAAGATGGAAAGAAATTTGTTATGGCTTCTAACAGTAGTGGAGATAATTCAGACCAAAAATCGAATAGTAATAATAATCAAGAATTTCAAAATGGGGGACAAGCTGGAAAGGGAAATAGCCAAAGTAAAGGAAGTCAAAATTCAGGCAATCGTCAAGGTGGGCAAAATTTCAATTTCTCTTCAAGAAGTGGAAAGTTAGTTCCTGTTACTACTGGACTTGAAAATGATAATTATGCTGAAATAACAGAGGGAGTACAAGAAGGTGAAGAAATTTTAATAAATTTGCCAAGTAGCTCTTCTACAAGTTCAAATAATAAAAATGGTTTAAACAGCATGATGGGTGGGGGATCAAATAGAGGATTTGGAGGTTCTGGAAATGGAAATAAACAACAAGGTGGAAGCCAAGGAAAATAGACCAATATTTGAAGTTATATTGGAGGAAGAATAGTATGGCAAATAATTCAATCAAAACAGAAGTAATTAGTATTCGAAATGTAAATAAAATTTATAAAATGGGTAATAATGAATTCGTGGCACTAAAAGATATAAATTTAACTATTAATAAAGGAGAGTATGTAGCTATTGTAGGACCTTCAGGAGCCGGGAAATCTACTCTAATGAATATAATAGGATGTTTAGATGTTCCCACTAGTGGAGAGTATATTTTAGATGGATTAAATACAAAATGTAGTGATTCTAAATTAGCTAAAATAAGGAATGAGAAAATCGGGTTTATTTTTCAAAATTATAATCTTTTGCCTAAACTTAGCGTATTAGAAAACGTAGAGTTGCCACTTTTCTATTTAGGTGTTTCAAGTAGCATAGCAAGAAAAAAATCAATTGAGGCTCTCAAAAAAGTTGGACTTGAAACACATTTAAAGCATAAGCCAACTGAACTTTCAGGTGGGCAAAAGCAGAGAGTTGCCATAGCTAGGGCTTTGGTTGCAGAACCACAAATGATTTTAGCAGATGAACCTACTGGTGCATTGGATAGTAAAACAGGAAAAGAAGTACTTCAAATGCTTACAGATTTAAATAGAGAAGGAAATACAATAGTAATGATAACTCATGATAAAGAAATTGCATCTAATGCAAAGAGGATGATAACAGTAAAGGATGGAGAAATTACATTAGATGAATTAGTAGAAGAGCAAACTAGTGATGAAAAAAACAACTCCATATTTAACAAGGCTATAAAAGTTAATCTTAGGAAGGAGGGATAGAATTATGAAATTTTCAAAACTATTAAAAATTTCAATAGCTTCAGTATGGAGCAATAAAGTTCGATCCTTTCTAACTATGCTGGGTATAATTATAGGAATATCATCTGTAATAATAATGCTAGCCATTGGGGAAGGTACAAAGAAACAGATTACTGATAGTATAGAAAGTTTAGGTACAAATCTTATAACTGTTACAATTACCGGAAATGGCACAGCATCTCTTACACAAGATGAAATTGCTGAATTAAGTTCCAAACCTGGTATAAAAGAGATTTCACCAGTATTTACTCAAAGTAACATAAATATAAAGGAGGGAGATCAAACATCTACAACTACTATAGAAGCATCTACGCCTAATTATTCAGAAGTAAAAAAGGTAGAAGTAAGTGATGGTAGATTTATTAATGATAGAGATCAGGAAAATAGATATAAGTCTCTTGTTATTGGAACTGAAACAGCTAATAATATATTTGGAACTACTAATGTTGTAGGAAAAACTATGTATGTTAATGGTATAGAATTTAATATTGTTGGAGTAATTAAATCTATTGGTACTTCAACAACAGGTTCAAGTGATGATAGAATAATAGTTCCGTTATCTACAGCTCAAAGATTGCTGATGAATACAAATATTAAGAGTTTATATGTAGAAGCAGAGGATAAAGATAAAGTAAGTGAAGCTATGAGCTATTTGCAGTTGTTTTTAAATAAAAAATATAATAATAATACTCAAAGCTATAGAGTATTTGATCAAACTTCACTTCTTAACACTGTAAATACTACAACATCAAGTTTAACAACAATGCTTGCAGGGATTGCAGGAATCTCACTTATAGTAGGCGGAATAGGGATAATGAATATTATGCTTGTATCTGTTATAGAAAGAACAAGGGAGATTGGTATCAGAAAGGCTATTGGAGCTAAGAGATCAACCATACTAATGCAGTTTCTAATCGAATCTGTATGTATAAGTGGACTTGGTGGAATAATAGGAGTACTTATTGGATTTACAGGTTCTTATGGAATCCAGAGTTTATTTAAGTTAAATGTTATTATTTCTAATAATGTTGTTATAGGATCTTTCCTATTCTCTGTTGGTGTGGGAATAATATTTGGAATGTATCCTGCTAATAAAGCATCAAAGCTAAATTCTATTGAAGCATTGAGATTTGAATAATTAATTTGAAACAGCCTAATAATATTACTTTTTTGTTAGGCTGTTTTAATATTTATTTTATAAGGCATATAAAAATATAGATTATTAGGATAATAAGATATATATTTAATTTATGAGAGTGTGCTATTAAGGGGGAGTTTATGAAGTTATTAGTAGTGGAAGATGATGAATTTATATTAGAATCTATAAAATGTGTATTGGAGGAAGAATTTCAAGTTGATGTTTCCATGAATGGAGAAGAAGGTTTATTTTTAGCAAAGCAAGACATTTATGATTTAATAATATTAGATATAATGTTACCTGATATGGATGGGTTTAGTATATTAAAAAATTTGAAGGCGGTAGGGATAAATACACCAGTATTATTATTGTCAGCTAAAGGAGCAGCTGATGATAGAATAAAAGGACTTTCATTAGGTGCTGATGATTATCTTACAAAACCTTTTCATATTGAGGAACTTGTTTTAAGGGTGAAAGCAATATTAAGAAGATATGGACAAATTCATGAAGAGAATTCAGTATCATTTATGGAATTAAGTTTAATACATAGAACAAAGCAAGTTTTTATTAAGGATGAAGAAATTAAAATGCAAGTTAAACAATTCAATTTATTAGAGTACTTGATTTTAAACGAAGGCACAATTCTATTGAAAGAACAGATTTATGATAGAATTTGGGGATTGGAATCAGATACTACTTTAGAAATTGTGGAAGTATATATTCATAATATAAGAAAAAAATTAATGAAATACGGTTATGATAAATATATAAAAACAATTCGTGGTGTTGGATACTTACTACAAGAAACGGAGAAATAAGATGTTTGCAAAACAAAAAAGACATTTGGTGTTAGTAAATACAATAACTTTTCTAGTTCTTTTTTCAATTTTAGGAGTAGTCTTATTTCAATATACTAAATCAGAAATTTATAGAGAAGTTGATAAAAATTTATTATCCATGGCTAAAGTTGTTCAAAAGTCATCAAAAAATAATAAACTAACGTTTCAAAAATTAGAGCCTAATAATGGAGTTTTAGTGTGGAGTGAGGATGGGGAATTACTTGAATCAACTAGCCATAATAATTATTATAGAGACATAGCAGATAAGATAAAATATAAGACTTTAGATAACATTGAAGAGAGTAGATACGATAGTTTTTATTTTAGGAGTATGGCTATTAAAATTGATACGGATAACAGCACTGTAATAGTTCAATTAATAAGAAATACAAATTCACAAAAAGAATTTCTTGAAACTTTAAATTCAATACTAGTAGTTGGAGGAGTTTTAATTTTTGTTATTTCAGTGGTGGTAGCATTTTATCTTGCAAGCAAAGCATTAGTTCCTATAGTTAAGGCTTGGGAGAAACAACAACAATTCGTAAGTGATGCATCTCATGAATTAAGAACACCATTGACTATAATACAATCTAAATTAGAATTATTATTAAAGTCTCCAGAGAAAAAAGTGAAAGAGGTAGGAGAAAGTATAGCAATATCTTTATCAGAGACAAGAAGACTCTCAAAACTAGTGAATAATTTATTGACTCTAGCAAAATCTGACAGCAATGCTATTGAATTGGATAAAAAAGTATTTTGTTTAAGTAAAAAACTAGATGAAATATGTGAACCATATATAGAAATTGCTGAGTTCGCAGAGAAAACATTTATTAAAGATTTAGAACAAGATGTATACATTAATGCTGATGAAGATAGGATAGCTCAGTTAATGATAATATTACTAGATAATGCATTAAAATATACAAGTGAAGGAGATATAATAAAACTTAGCTTAAAAAAGAAGAATAATAAGATATTTATAGAGGTTAAAGACAATGGGTTAGGTATAAGTAAAGAAAATCTTCCATATATTTTTGATAGATTTTATAGAGGAGATAAAGTGCGTGGCAGAGAAGGCGGACACGGACTTGGTTTATCAATAGCTGAATGGATAGTGAAAAAACATGGAGGAAATATCCAAGTAAGCAGTGAAGAAAGAGAAGAAACAAAAGCACAAATAGTATTTTCAAAAAATTAGTATATGCTTTTTTTTATATATTTATTTATAATATATATGTTGTTTTTGTTATTGTAATTTTTAAATATATTTTAACTACAATTGTGTACTATGAATTTTAGCAATAGATAACTAGAAAATAAAGTGAGGTATATCAGATGAATAAACAGGATTTAGCAGGAATAAGAAAAGAATTTAAGCCGGAAAATACAATGCTTAGTATTAAAGAAATATACAGTGTTTACCTAAAAAAGGACAACCAGTCAGTAATTTATTCTGAGTTTGAATATTTTGATAGTATTGATAGTGAAAAGCAGGAATTATATATTAAAAATTTTAAAAAGATATTATCAGGTGCATTAGATACTAAACTTTTTGAGCTTGAATTTAAAACAGTAGATATTGAAGATAATGCGCAGAAGATATTATATTCAGCTGTAAAAGAAGAAAAAGACATTTTTAAAGAAGAAGCTGATAAAATAGTTTCAAGGATAGGAAAGAATTATAAGTATGAAACAGATGTAGTTATTACTTTTATAAAAGCAGAATATTGGAAAGGTGCAAATAAGAGAAGAAGTGAAGAAGCTGAGGAAGCTAAAGATGATGAAGTTTATGCTTTTGAATTTATGATGTGTAGCGTAAATAAAATAGAACCACCTAAGAAAGCATTAAAATTTGATTATATAGAAAGAGAGTTTAGAGCAAATTCTGCATTAGATTCAACTATCAATCTTGATTCTCCTTTAGATGGATTTATGTTCCCTGTATTTAATAATAATTCTGCAGATGTGAATAGAATTATGTATTATGCATCTAAGTCTAAAGATATAAATATTAGTTTTGTAGAGGATATATTAAACTGTGAGTTTAAAAAGACAGCTGAAGAGGAAAAAGGAGAGTTTATGGATATATTAAGAACTGTAGTAGGGGAAAAAATAGCTCCAGAAACTATGCAAAACATATATGAAAAACTTTCAGAGAAACTTGAGGAAGATGAAGAGGAAAGTGAAGCCTCTGTAGTAAGTCGTGAAGATTTAAAAGGTGTGCTAGAAGAAAGTGGCGTTGAAAATGTTGAAAAACTTGAGGAGGCTTATGAAAGAGTAACAGGAAATAGTGACTATGAGCTTAAGGTTCAAAATATAGTTCCAAATATGAATTCAAAGTCAATTAAAATAACAACTGAAGATATGAGTCTAGCAATAGCGCCTAAAGAACTTAAAAATATAAGAAAAGTTAAAGATAGCCACGGAAATACTTGTCTTCTAATTGAACTTAATGAAGATGTAATTATAGATGGTTTTGAATTAGCAACTGAAGAATTATAAGGAAAAGCGGGATATTTGCCCGCTTTTTCTATTTGAAAACTTTGTTAAAACATATACAAAGTTTTTTTAATTTACAAAACTATATTTAAATTTACAGAATATTTTTATATTTCTGAATTGATGTTATTATTTAGTCACAGAGAAAAAACATTAAAAGTTAAATATAAATTTTCCAAAAAGAAAGGGTGTATCAAATGAACTATTTTGAAGAAAGCTTAAAATTACATGAGGAGAATAGAGGAAAAATTTCAGTAACATCTAAAGTAAAGGTTGAAACAAGAGATGATTTAAGTCTTGCATATACACCAGGAGTTGCGGAACCTTGTAGAAAAATTCATGAGGATGAAGAAAACGTATACAAATATACTTCTAAAGGAAATTTAGTAGCGGTAGTAACAGATGGAACTGCAGTACTTGGACTTGGAGATATAGGACCAATGGCAGGGATGCCTGTAATGGAAGGGAAATCAATACTATTTAAAGAGTTTGCAGATGTTGATGCATTTCCTATATTAGTAGATTCTAAGGATGTTGATGAAATAGTTAATACAGTTAGATTAATAGCTCCAACATTTGGTGGAATTAATTTAGAAGACATTGGAGCACCAAGGTGCTTTGAGGTTGAAGAAAAATTAAAAAAATTAGTTGATATTCCAGTGTTTCATGATGATCAACATGGAACTGCAATAGTAGTACTTGCCGGTGTTATAAATGCACTTAAAGTAGTTGATAAGAAACTTGAAGATATAAAGGTAGTAGTAAATGGTGCTGGTGCAGCAGGAACAGCTATAGCAAAACTTTTATTATCATCAGGAGTTAAGAATTTGATTGCAGTTGATAAAGTAGGAATTCTTTATAGAGGAATGGAGAAAATTGATGATGCTAAGGAAGCTTTAGCAGAAATAACAAATCCAGATAACATAAAAGGAGGTCTTAGCGATGCTTTATTAGGTGCTGATTTGTTTGTAGGGGTATCTGCTCCAGGAATACTAAAACCTGAAATGGTACAATCAATGAATAAAGATGCCATAATATTTGCAATGGCAAATCCAACACCTGAAATAATGCCTGATGAAGCAAAGGCAGCTGGAGCAAGAGTTATTGGTACAGGACGTTCAGATTTTCCAAACCAAGTTAATAATGTTTTAGCTTTCCCAGGAATATTTAGAGGGGCATTAGATGTAAGAGCAAAAGAAATAAATGAAGAAATGAAGATTGCAGCAGCGTATGCAATAGCTAATTACATAAAGGATGAAGATTTAAATGAAAATAATGTAATTCCAAGTGCACTGGATAAAAATGTTGCTAAAAAAGTAGCAGAAGCAATTGCTAAAGCTGCAATAGAAAGTGGAGTTGCAAGAAAATAAGAGGAATTGTAATTAGGTAATTTGTTTTATACATGCTACTAAAATAAACTTCAAGGATATTTAGAGCATGTATAAATACAAAATTTTAATAAGATTATCAATGGAAAGGTTTAATGAAGCAATTATAAGATGAAATTTTAGGAGGTATTGATATGCAAATTCCAATTAAGAAAACCATAGATAAAATTCCAGGCGGTATGATGGTTGTTCCACTTTTTCTAGGAGTATTGACTAATACATTTTTTCCACAGTTTTTACAAATTGGGGGATTCACAACGGCATTATTTAGTAAAACAGCATCAACAACAATTTTGGCTTGCTTTATGTTCTTGATCGGTTCACAAATTAATTTCAAGTTAGCACCAAAGGCACTAAAAAAAGGTGCACTATTAATAACAGGAAAGTTTGTAGTAGGTGCTGGGATTGGTATAATTGTAGGAAAAGTTTTTGGACCTGCAGGAGTATTGGGGTTATCACCACTTGCTATTTTATCAGCATTGACAAATTGTAATGGCGGATTGTATGCATCTCTTGCTTCTCAATATGGGGATGAAACTGATGTAGGTGCTTATGCTCTATTATCTTTAAAAGATGGCCCATTTTTCACATTAGTTGCATTAGGAGCATCAGGACTTGCTCAAATTCCTTTTGAAGCACTTTTAGCAGTAATGATTCCAATAGTAATAGGAATGATTTTAGGAAATATTGATTCTGATATGAGAGCTTTCCTTGGAAGCAGTAAATTATTATTAATTCCATTTTTCTCATTCCCACTAGGTGCAGGAATGGATCTTGGAACAATTGTAAAAGCTGGGGTACCTGGCATAATATTAGGGATAATAGCAGCATTTACTGGAATAGGAGCTTATATACTTTTAAAATTATTCAAGGAAGAGCCAATAATTGGTTTAGCAACAGGTTCAACAGCAGGAAATGCTGTAGCTACACCAGCTGCTGTTGCAGCTGCAGATCCAACTTTAGCTGCTATAGCAACAGTAGCTACTGCCCAAGTTGCAGCAGCCTGTGTAGTGTCTGCAATTGTTTGTCCGTTTATCGTTACTTATGCATTTAAGTTAATTAGAAATAATAAGATGAAAAAATTAGATAATAAAGCTGCGGCATAATAAAAGTAATTAATGAAACATGTAAAAATTTTATTAGAAAGTGGACAATAACTTTAATGAAAACAAAATAGAAATTATACCTACCAAAGATTAGACATATTTTTATTAAAAGATATGGCTAATCTTTTTGTGTAATCATTTTCTTTTGATAATTTATCGTATATAATTAAATCAAAAGAAATTTAGGTAAATAGTTAAAATAAGGGTGATAATATGAAGTTAAAGGGGAAAATAGCGTCTTTTGTTATAGGCATTCTTATAATTTCCATTGGAAGCATAACAATTTTTTCTTATATTGAAATGAAAAACTTATTAAGAGATCAAATAGATAAAAATATGTTAAACATAGCAAATTCGTTTGCCTCAACTTATGAGGTTAAAGAATACTTAAAAGGCAATAAAACGGTGCCTATTGGATTATTAAATGATGAAATAGAGAAAGCACGTATAAAGACAGGTGTGGAATTTATTGTAGTTATGGATATGGAAGGTATAAGATATTCACATCCAGTAAAAAGTAAAATAGGTGAAAAATTCATAGGTGGGGATGAACAGAGAGTATTAAAAGATGGTGAAGAATATATATCTACAGCAAGTGGTAGTCTTGGAATTTCTGTAAGAGCTTTTTCTCCTATTTATGATGATGATAATAAACAGATAGGGGCAGTAGCTGTAGGAATGTTATATAATAAGTTTGATAATGAAGTTTATACTAAGATGTATAAATTTATACCTATCATAGTAGCAGGATTGGTTTTAGGAGCTTTAGGAGCTGTTGCTATTTCATATAGCATAAAGAAAGCTATATTTGGACTTGAACCAGAGGAAATCGCTTTAATATTAAAACAGAAAGAAACTGTAATAGAAAATATTAAGGAAGGAATAATTGCATTAGATAATAATGGTCGTATAACATTATTTAATGAGGAAGCTAGTAGAATTTTAGGGTTAAAAGATAGTGATATAGGAAGTCCTATTACAGAATTTACTTATGATAGTATGTTAGATGTGTTTTTACACAGTGGGAAGCCTATAAGAAATGTAGAGATAAAGGCAAGACCAGGGCTAAATATTATGTGCAAATACAGTACTATTAAGGGGTTTAAAAATCAAGATTTGGGATTGGTTGTAACTTTTGAAGATTTAACTGAAGTACGTAAGATGGCGGAAGAGTTAACTGGAATAAAGAAAATGGCGTGGTCATTGAGAGCGCAAAATCATGAATTTATGAATAAACTTCATACAATTTCAGGACTTATTCAATTGGAAGAATACGATGAAGCAGTTAAATTTATAAATGTAATAGCAGATAGTAAAAAAAATATATCTACCATAATATCAGATAAAATAAAAGATGTATCTTTAGCAGCATTAATTTTAGCAAAGTATAGTAAATGTGAGGAATATAGAATTAAGTTAATAATAGATGAAAATTCAAAATTGACTAGGTTGCCAGAATATATGACTTCGGAAGAATTAGTATCCGTTGTGGGAAATTTAATAGAGAATTCTATAGATGAAGTTAAAAAAGATGGAACTGGTGAAATATATGTAAAAATATGTGAAGAAGAAAACAATATAAATATTAATATAAAGGATAATGGAGCAGGTATACCAGAAAGTATAAGAGAATCAATTTATAAGATTGGAATAACAACTAAAAAAGGAAGTCGTGGATTTGGAATGCATATAGTAAAGAAAATTATAGATGAAGCCAAAGGGAATATTGATTTTAAAATAAATAGAGGAACAGAATGGATTATATCTATACCAAGGGAAAGGAGTTGATTTTATGATAAAAACTATGATAGTTGAAGATGATCCAATGGTTATACAAATAAATTCTAAATTTTTAAATAAGGTAGAAGGATTTTCCCTAGAAAAAGCGGCAACAAATCTTACAGAAGCGCAGGAATTCTTATTAGAAAATTCTGTTGACTTAATTCTTTTAGATGTTTTTCTTCCAAATGAAAATGGCATGGATTTTTTAAAATGGCTAAGAAAAAATGAAATAGCTTCAGATGTTATTTTGATTACAGCAGATAAAACTATAGAAAGAATAACAGATGCATTTAGATATGGTGTTGTAGATTATTTAATAAAACCATTTACTTTTCAGAGATTTAAAGAATCTCTTAATAACCTTCAAGATAGAGTTAATGGGTTGAAAAGTGGTGAAACTATTGAACAAGCTGAACTAGATAAGCTTATTTTAAATACAAAAAGTAACAAGTCAAATGGTAAAGAAGAAAAATATAATGTAGAGAAAGGTTTTAATAGGTATACGTATAAATCAATAGTAGAAGCACTTCCGGGTATAAAGGATGAATATTTTACTGCTGAGGAGTTATGTGAGAAACTTGGACTAGCAAAAGTAACCGTTAGAAAATATCTTGATTACATGAGCAAACAAGGCGACCTAGAAAAGATTATCGAATATGGTAAGGTTGGAAGACCTCAATATAAATATAGATTAAAGGTGAATTATAACTAGGACTACATATGCGTAGTCTTTTTTTTATGCTTAGACTAGTTTGGCTAACAAAATTATATAGCATTAAAATTGAATTTATGGAAATGGTTGCACAATGAAAAAACATGTGGTATATTTTTCAATAATAGTATAGAACTGAGATGATAGTTTAAAATGAAATATTAAAAGAAGTGGTTACAATGAAGAGAGGGAAGGAGTGAATTATTGTAGATAAGCTAAAGTATTAAGTGAAGTTTTTTGATAGGACATTTTAAGTTATAATAGATTTTTACTAAAAGGGGGATTATTTCTATGAAGAAAAAAACATTATTTGGACTAATCATGATATTTATACTAATAGGTTCGCTTCTTCCAAGTGTAAATGTACATGCTGACACTACTTGGAATCTTGTTTGGAGCGATGAGTTTAATGGAAGTAGAATAAATACATCTAATTGGGCGTTTGATACTGGAACTGGTTCTGGAGGATGGGGAAATAATGAATTAGAATATTATACAAACCGTCCTGAAAATGCAAGAATTGAAAATGGTAATTTACTTATTGAGGCTAGAAAAGAAGCTTATGGTGGAATGGGATATACTTCTGCTCGTATGAAAACTAAGGAATTGAGACAGTTTACATATGGAAGAATTGAGGCCAGGATGAAACTTCCAAAAGGACAAGGTATATGGCCAGCTTTTTGGATGCTAGGTTCAAATATTGATCAAGTTGGTTGGCCAAAATGTGGTGAACTTGATATTATGGAAAATGTAAACAATGGATCTAATATATATGGAACTATTCACTGGGATAAAAGTGGACATCAATATTATACAGGACAATCTAATACAATCGATGTAACTCAATATCATGTATATTCAGTTGAATGGAATGCAAGCTCTATTAAGTGGTTTGTAGATGGTGTTAAGTACTGGGAAGCAAATATTACAATTAATGATACAGAGGAATTTCATAGACCATTTTTCATTCTTCTCAACTTAGCTGTTGGAGGACAATGGCCAGGAAGTCCAGATGGAACAACTCAATTCCCAGCTAAGATGTATGTTGATTATGTACGTGTGTATCAGCAAGGAGGAACAACTCCAAGCACTCAAGCAGCAACTCCAACATTTAATTTAGCAAGTGGAACTTATGATTCTGTGCAAAATGTAAGCATTTCTACAGCTACGCCTGGAGCTACTATCAGATATACTATTGATGGAAGTGAACCAAATGAAAATTCTGCACAATATACAACACCAATAAATGTAACTTCAACTAAGACTATTAAAGCAAAAGCTTTTAAGGCAGGATTAGCTAGTTCTTTGACAGCTGTTGCTACATATACGATTAGAAGTGGTGGAGGAATAGGAAATCTTCCAAGTACTACCTGGTATTTATTCAATCAGAAGGTAGCAGGTGTAAATACTATAAGTGAAAATATGCAAACTGGAAAGAGTTCTGTTTCAGGGTGGCAACCTATAAAAGCTATTAGTGCTACTCAAAATGTTTGGACAACACCCGTAACGAACGGGACATATAGAAATGGAAATTGGAATTTTACATTATGGACTAATAATCCAGGGGGAACTTCAAATGTTAAGGTTGATTTACTTAAAGTTAATGCTGATGGAAGCGGAGGAGTTTTACTTGGATCTAAAATTATAAATGTTTCAGCTACTGGCGGAGGAAATCATCCTACAATATACTCGTATAACTTAAATTCTGTTTCACTTAACAATCAAAGATTGATGGTGAAAGTAACTAAAACGTCTGGAGCTGATGCAGTAATGTGCTACAATACAAATGATTTTTCTACTAGACTCGTAACACCATAAAGGATATAGACTAATGGTTAATATTTATTACCATTAGTCTTTTATATGTGTGCCCAGCATGGGCACGTACTAGTCGGTGAAAGTCCGATATGGGGGTTGATAGTGCCAACCATTAGCTTAA
>NZ_JACSRA010000028.1 GCF_014836335.1 Clostridium cibarium | reverse complement strand
CTTACTCTAAAAGAATTGCTGGTTTTTAACTTATTTATATCTGTTCAATTTTCAAAGACCATTTTCTTTATCGCCCTCAAGCGACCTTCTTATCATATCACCCTATTTACTACATGTCAACTTTTTTTGAATCATCAATTCAAATTTACGTTTTTCATGTCTCCCTAGGACGAACTCTATCTTAACATATATATTTCTTTGGCCTATAGATCAAGTCTCCATATTTACTAATAATTCTTATAGTTCTCTTTAATTCTCTTTATTCCACTAAATTACTTATACTGACACACTAGGTGTAGTTTTACTTTAAATAATTCAAAATTCAGATGTACAAAGCTAAAATTCTATTCATTATCTACGAATAAATCATTTTAAATTTAACCCCAACTAACAAGATATAAAAAACAACCAGCATAATTACATGCTAGTTGTTTTTTTTACTATAGGTAGTTCAATTATAAAACTTACACCATTTTCTCTATTTACAGCTTTTATTTCTCCACCATAATAATTTATAACTTTTTTAGTAATAGCTAGCCCAAGCCCAAAATTTCCTGTTTTATCTTTATACATATTATCAAAAATATGTTCTATATGTTGGTTATTTATATTAGGTCCATCATTATATATTTCTAATACAACAAAAGACTCATCCTTTTTCAAATTTATGGCAATTATATTTTTAACGTATCTTAATCCATTTTCTATTATGTTTTCAATAGAAACTTGTATTTGATCTACATTTCCATAAATAACTGCATCCTCTATATCTAAATCCCATTCTATTTTACTATTGACAACTTCAAATCTACTAACTATATGTAATAATAAATTTTTCAAATTAATTTCTGAAACTTCCTTATTGCTTTCCATAACATAATTAAGTGTATTTAGATAAAGTATTTGTCTAATTTTTTTTTCAAGGTTAATTGCTTCATCTCTTATAATTTCAGCGGTTTTTTCAACTGACTCTACATAAACACCATCTATTATTGCATCTGCATGGCTCATAATTACCATAACAGGTGTCTTTAAATCATGAGATATACTCTGTAAGAACATCTTTTCTTCTTCATCAGCACGTTTTAATTCTTTTCTCATAGCATTCATAGAATCAGCCAATCTGCCAATTTCATCATCACTTTCAATTCTTATAGCATCCTTCCAATCCTTATTAGCTATTTTCATAGTATAACCTTCAAGTTCCTTAAGTGGCCTCGAAATATAATTTGCAATTACTCTTGCTATAAAAAATCCAATAAATATGAATATAGCCCCTATTATAAGTATTGTATACACTATGCTATAATCTTGCTTATTGGGAACATACGATATTACATAAGCCTTTGTAGCTCCTTCTCTCTTAATTGAAGTTATTATAAATATATAACTACTATTGCCATAAGATTCTTTAAATTTTTCTGCCTCCATATTATCTTCTTTAGCAAATCCGCACATCCATGCTTTAACCCTATTTTCATCACCTATAGGTGGCACTGGATGTAATCCTCCTCCTGGACTTATATCTGCTATCCTAGGTACATTATCCCTAAATTCTAAAATAAAATGCTTACTATCTTTAAGACTTTTAACTTCATTAAATCTATTTGGTTGAACAAAACCATCGTTTTCCAATACTGCATTATGGGATACCATTAAATCATGGGCTTTAGATTTTTCATCGATTTTTCTAAAAGCAAAAAGATATAGTAATGAAATGCAAGTTACAATTATTAATATTGCACTTGTGAATGTAATCCATATTCTTATTGTTAATGACTTAAATTTTAACTTTTTCATTACACTATAACCAACTTGTAACCATATCCATATACAGTTTCAATCATTAATCCTTCCATCTTTTTTCTAAGTCTTCTAATAGTATCATCAACTACTCTATCAGAGCCAAAATAATCATTTCCCCAAACAGTAATTAAAATCTGCTCTCTGGATAATAAATTATTTTTATTATCGATAAAATAATTTAGTAGTTCAAATTCTTTATTGGTTAATTGAACTTTTTGGCCATCTTCAAATACTGTTCTCTGTTTTTTATTAATTTTATACCCTTCTACTTCAAATTCTTTTTCATTAACCACTTCTTTTATTTCCTTTATTTTCAGCCTTTCCAAAAGCTTATTAGTTCTTATAACAAGCTCCCTTGGCAAAAAAGGTTTCGATAAATAATCATCACTTCCAAGTTCAAGACCCACAACCCTATCAAGCTCTTCATTTCTTGCAGACATAAATATAACTGGTGTATTTTTATTTTTTGATTTTATTGCTTTTATAAGTCCATAACCATCTATATCCGGAAGCATTATATCTAATATCCAAAGATCCGGCATATCATTAATCCTTTTCATTGCAGAGCTTCCTTCAGAAAAGGTTGTCACTTCATATCCTTCTAGTTCTAAATATTTTTTAAGTAAAACGTTTAAGTTCTTTTCATCTTCTACAAGATATATTTTTATTGCCAATCATATCACCTCTAATTATCAATGCATAATTATGCAAGTTATCTTTATATTATAATACAAACCGTCCTATTCTTGCATTATATACTAGAAAAAATTCAATAGTGTGTCAATCTAGTATAAATTCAATCATAATAAAACAAAAGAACAAACCCAGCCTCTTTAACTCTGAAGTTTTACCTTTGTCTAAGGGATAAAAACTTTTTTTGAAGTAAAAAAATAAAACTACCATATTTTTTTGTAACTATAATCAAAAAATATAGTAGTCTTATTTTCTAAAATTCTAAAATTATATCTTCAAGTTTTCTTTTTGGAACGCAAAGTTCTCCATCTTCACCTTTATAATATATAATAGAATCTTCTGTATCTACAGTTGTAGGAAATTCCCCTTTATACCCTAAAGCTATTACTGTATTTAATAAAAATCTATCTGGAATTCTTAAGATTTTACTAATCTCTTTTTTATTAATTGCCCCCATCCAACAAGTACCTATTCCTTCACTATAAGCTCCTAGCAATATATTTTCTACAGCAGCCCCTAAATCAATCTCATATCCATTCTTTTTTATATCTGTATCTACTAAAACTGCAATAAACGCAGTTGGTCTTTCATCTTCATTTTGTTTAAAGTTCTCTCCTAAATATTTAGCCCAAGCTACATTTTCATATATTTTTTTAACTTCCTCTTCCTTATCTACAATTATGTATTTCAATGGCTGTAAATTTCCGCCTGAAGGTGCTAACCTAGCTCCATTAATCAAACTTTCTAAGGTTTTTCTTTCAATTTTATCTTGTTTAAACTTTCGTACGGTTCTTCTAGATAAAATAGTTTTTATAGTATCCATGATATTCCTCCAACACTTATATAAATAATTTTCCCATTTACCATAAATTATAACATAAACTGTGCCCTACAATTTGAATTTCTTCACTTCAAATTGTAGGGCATTCAAAAAAGATTTGTTTAAACTTTTTCAAATGAAGCTTGATCTTTTAAAAGTTCTTTTAAATCCTCACCATATTTTTTTTCTAATTCTTTTCTATTATACTTATAGACTTCCCCTTCAATATTTTTCACCTTGAACTCTATCTCTTCAACATTTTTTATAAGAGCTAAAAGAACTACTGCATTTTTCTCTAAAAACTCACTTGGATTTTTATCACTCCAAAAATCATTATAATCCTCTCTACCCAAACTATGATTGGCATCATAATTTACCATTATTCCATATGGCTCTTTTTCAGTCTTTAAGGAAAATCCATCATTATAAATATTTGCAGGTAACTTTTGCAATATATCTCCTATAGCACTATTATTCCCAACACATGTATCTTTATAATCATCTAAATCTTCTAATCTAACTTTAGAAATTGTACTAACTCTTTCATCTATTATATTTTTAGTATTATCCTCACAAGCTGTTAAATTTAATAATACTACTAAAACTACCAAAATAAGAATTTTGAACTTATTTTCCATATATCCCTCCTTTTATACCATATAGTAATTATATCTCATTATCCAATAAAATGTAATGATTTATATAGATATTTTCTCTTACTTCCTTAGCAATCTCATCTATATACTCTAAAATTGGTATCATTACAGAGTTCTATACTTTAATAAAAACACTCAATAAGCAGACTTTTTAATCTATCCTATAAAGTGTTTTTTTATTATATATTTTTCATTTTATTCTATTCTGCATCTCCTAAATGATAAGGAAAAGTAGCAATTACTATCTTATCTTTTCTAAGCAAACTTTCTCTTAAGAAAAAACCAGTATGATTATGCAATATACTTCCCCACTTTTCATGAGTTTCAAATTCTGGTAACACTACAGTTATTCTTTCATTATCTATTGCCGCCTTTGAAATCTGATCTATGTAATTTAAAATAGGCGTTACTACTGCTCTATAAGGAGAATATTTAGATACTAATAATATATCTGTATCAAGCAATGCCCATTTAGACTTTAACTTTTCCATAGCTATTTTGTCGGTTGAAATATTTAATGCTATTACATTATCGCTTATACTTTGGGCATATTGCAGAGCTCCTATTGTTGCCCTATTTAAGCTAGCTATAGGTACTATCACTAAATGATAATACTTTATTTTAAAATCCACTTCTTTTAAAGCTCTTTCACTAATTCTAAGTCCTGAAGCAACATGCTCATAATGTTTATGAACCTTTAACATAACAAACATAATGCTAGGTATAAGCAAAATAACTATCCAAGCACCATCAAAAAACTTTTCGGACGCAATAATTCCAGTAGTAATTAAAGTAACTATTGCTCCAAATCCATTAATACAAGCACGATATTTCCAGCCATCTTCCTTAGCACTCTTCCAATGCATAACCATTCCTGATTGTGCCAGTGTAAATGATATAAATACCCCAACAGAATAGAGAGGTATTAAAAGATGTGTATCTGCTTTGAATATAAATACTAAGAAACATGCCACACAAGAAAGTGCTAAAATACCAAAAGTAAATCCTAGCCTCTTTCCTCTTATAGTAAATTGTCTAGGTGCATATCCATCCTTTCCAACTACATACATCAACATAGGAAAACCTGTAAAAGCAGTATTACATGCCATTAAAAGTATTATTGCTGTACTAAACTGAATAACATAAAACATTATCCCACTGCCAAATACTCCATATGCAAGTTGTGACACTACAGTTGGTCCTTCCTGCAGAGGAACAGCTTGATAGAATCTAGCAAGAAAAGATGTTCCTCCAAATATAAATAATATTAAAGAAGTTAATAATATCATTACAGTTTTTGCACTTTTCTGTGAAGGTTTCTTAAAGTTAGGTACTGAATTACTTACAGCTTCAAGTCCTGTCAATGCAGAACATCCTGAAGAAAAGGCCTTCAAAATTAGAAATATACTTAAGTTCTCCATCATTTCTCCACTTTTAATTGGATCAACCAATTGATTTGGAGGAACATTTAAAATGAAATATTTAAATAACCCATATAGAATCATAAAAATCATACTAAAAATAAAAATATATGTAGGTACACTAAATATTCTAGACGATTCACTTATTCCCCTTAGATTCAGGATAGTTAATACTGCAATAAGTATTATAACTATTGCTACTTTATATGAATCTAATTGAGGAAAAGCTGAAGTTATGGCAGCTACACTTGCACTAGCACTTACTGCAACTGTCAGAATATAATCTATTAATAAAGCACTTCCAGCTATAAGTCCTGGTTTTACCCCTAGATTTTCCTTTGCAACAATATAAGCTCCTCCTCCTTGTGGATAAGCTCTTATAATTTGAATATATGAAATTGTAAGAATCACAAGCAGTCCTATTATAGCTAATGATACCCATGTTAACCAGTTGTATGCTAATAGTCCTATTGCTGGAACTAAGTACAAAAGAATTTCTTCTGCAGCATAAGCAACAGATGAAACCGCATCACTTGCCATAATAGCTAGTCCAAATGGAACATTATATTTTTCTTGAGCCCCCTGTTCATTTGCTAAAGGCTCCCCTATTAATATGTCCATAAATTTTTGAAGCATTTTTTGTTCCCCTTTCTGCTATCTCTATATGCCATAAAAGACATATTTTTAATACTCCTAATGTACTAAGACATAAATAAATTTTATACTTTGTTTTTGTTATTTTAAATTACTTCATTAAAATCTTTTATGCATAAAATTATCACGAGCCTTTCCTCAAAAAAAATACATTTTTTTCAATAAAATTGTAACTATTCCATTAATTCAAAAATATTATAAGACTGTTTGTCCAAATAATCAAATATTTTATCATTAATGTGACTACTTATATTCATAATCCTATTAATTTTATATATCATAGCCTTCTCCTTCAGTCCTTCTTTTTTGAATCCAACTTCTTCAAAATAACATATATTTTGTCTCTGTATCTAATTGTTTTAACATATCTAAAAACTTTTCTGCATCCATTTCATTAGCTTTCCTTATATTTATTCTTCTCACCTACCAATTCCTTTAGCTAATTTTATGTAAAGTAAAAGGACTAGGCTTCTTATACCTAATCCTCTTAATTTGTTATGATATTTAGGTTTAAATTTATCCCCACATATCTTTTGCTAGACCAACTAAACCAAATAATAAATTAAACATTACCCTCACCTCCATTCAATAACTTTTTTCCTTTATTAAAAGCTTCCATATCATTTTTTGCTAGTTCTTCTAGTATTTCATTTATAAAATATTCATTTTCATTAAATTCTACTAAAGTTTTAATTAATGAAAGAATGTCATCCCATCTCTTATCAACTTTATATACATTAGTTAATGAAATATATTCTCTTCCTATACTTCCAGATTCATGATGATAATTAGCAATAAAAATATTAATTTCTTTATATTCATCAATACTTATTTCATCTTTAAATATCTCACAATAAAGATTTAAAATTAAACAATAGTCTAACATATTGCTATATATATAATCGATGTCATTTTCTATTTCGTCTCTAATCATCTTAATATGTATTTTAGCACTATCAACTTCTCCTAGCTCATCTTCAACCCACGCTAGGTTGTGAATCAAAATCCGCTTGGTATGAAGAATAGTAATTTTATTGTAATACTTTAAATACATTCTATGTAGTAATATTCTACCTTCTTGAAACTTTTCTTGTGAAAACAATTGAAAAACTTCATTTATAATCGTGCTTTTTATTTCATCATCAATACTCATCACACCTGCCCCTCTCCTTATTGCTTACAACTATATTATATACCTATTATTGGAATATGTCACCAATTAATTGACTATTTTTATACAAAACCACTCTTTTTTTGAATAACTAACAAAATTCCCTTAATTTCTTTTCACATTTTATCTTTTTGCAATTTCTATGTTTAACATTTTCTTTTTTGCATAACAAAAAAGTTGTGAATTAAAAAAATCCTTTCTTAGTCCACAACTTTTAATACAACCTTATTGTCTATAACTGAAATTTATCAACTGTGACTTAACCTTATTGTTTATGAATTCTAATAACTAACAAAACTGAATATCCAAGTATAATTTTATACAGAATAATAATTCAATATACTTTCATATACTTCACTAGCATCAACTGCATATATCTCTTCATTAGCATTGACGATAACTTCATAATTTAAGTCATCATTAACTTTTATTAAGACATCATCTTCTATTTCAACTCTATTATAATCTATTGCAACAAGAATAATATCAGGAGAATACTTGCTTTCAATATTTTGTAAGTAATTGTAATATTCTTTTCCTTCAGAAAAATAATAAAATCCATATAAATACGAAAATTCATAACTCGAAGCCTTAATAGCATAGTATCCATCTGAGCAAAATAAATTTTTAATTTCATTTATTATCCCTATGACATTCTTTTTATCTCCTGTAAAGTATATAATAGGAACACTGGCTTTTTTATACTTTTTAGTCTCTAATTTGTTATAATTTTCTTCGTACCAAAACATAATGTTATTTTTATTAAGGAATCTTCTCATTTCATTGGACACAGCTCCACATAAAACAACGGAGCGAATATTATCTATTTTACTTTTTATACAATCTTGAATATTCTTTATATAAGTTTTATTATAATTATCAAATATTATTATTACATCAAACTGATTATCATCTATTTTTGTAAATTCTAAATAACTATTTAAATATTTAAAATCAAAAAATAGATAATCAGTAAAAATATTCTTTGACATATCTAAGATATAAGCATGTGTTAGATAACTTACATCTCTTAATATATTGCACCATTCTTTATTATAAAATCTTTTTCCAACAATATTATATTTTATTAGATTGAATCTATTTGTTGTCTTACCGTAAAAACCAGACTTTTCATATTTTTTCAAAACATTATGTACACACGCAGTAAAATAAGCATTAGCAAAACTGTTACATCTTTCAGTAAAATATATCTCTCCATTCCTTTTAGTAAGTTTATGTATACTATTTACCAAAAATTCAATTCCATCATATGTATTTTTTTGCATACGTATTCTTTTATATCTATTATAAAAAAATATTCTTGTAATAATTTCATTTTGACATCTAACACCTAATACATTTGGCAAACATGCAGGTATAGTAAATGCACCATTATTATTTTTAGCTGCAGTAATATATACTCCCCTGTCAAATGCTTTATTGCACACCTTTCTTAACTTTTCAAAATCACCATAATATGTACTTCCATTACTTAAATTAATTATATTAATGCCATTTTCCAAACACCATTCAATAGCTTTGCATAACTTATTACAATTTCCTCTTCTGGTTACTTCATCTAAAATCTTGATACTAATAATACTAGACTCTTTAGCATACTTTTTAATAATTGCTGCACAAACAGTTCCATGTGATATTTTATTTGATTCATCTTGCCTTCTCGAAATTTTCAAACTATCATCTACTATTAAGTTTTGTTCTATTTCCTCAAAATATAAATCTGATATATTAACTCCATCATCAATTATCGCAATCTTCATAATAAAAATATAATCTCCTAAAATAATACTTAACTTATTAGTATTTCTACTCTAATAATTAAACAGAAAGAGATTATTCATAAATAACCTCTTTCTGTCTAATATAAATTAGATCTCCAAATATGTTTCCGCATAACTAAGCGCTTCTTTTGTTGCATGGCTTGCAGATGATGGATGATACCATGCTTGACAGCCACAATAACATCTACATGAACATTGTCCAATATATGCTTGTATTGTATTAGATTCATTCACATTATTTTTAAGCAACTTCTTCATATGTTATTCCCCCCCTTCTGTATAGCTTAATTTTAGACTTGAAACATTAAATTCTAAATTTAATTCTCAAATCATATATTGAAAGATTCTCAACCACTATAGAATAAACACCATTCTAATTAGGTGATATCTTACAAACAATCATTATGTTTATTAAAATTTCAAAGCATTAAAAACTTCCCTGAAATATTATAGGTATTAAACCAAAGGATGTTATTATAAATAACATCCTTTGGTTTAATAAAAATTAACGTTCCTGAAGTGTTGCAGCATAACTAAGTGCTTCCTTTGTTGCATGGCTTGCAGATGATGGGTGATACCATGCTTGACATCCACAATAACAGTAACATCCACACTTGTACGTATATGCTTGTATTGTGTTAGACTCAACCATATTATTTTTACCTAGCTTTTTCATATATTATTCCCCCTTTCTTTATATTGCTTAACTTGATTTAAAATACTAAATCTTAAATTTAATTTTCAAATCATATATTGAAAGATTTTCAACTACTATAGAAAAAATAATCTTCTAAGCAGATGACATCTTGCAAACAATTATTACGTTTATTAAAACTTCGAAGCATTAAAAACAGCATCTCTAATTCCATTAATTGAATTGAACTTATAATTTTCTAGATCCTCAGCTCCTAATTTAATATTAAAATGTTTCTGAATTTCTAAAAAAACATACACCATATCAACTGATGAAAATAGCATTTTCCCTGTCAAAGGAGTATTAAAATTTTCTTCAATGTATAATTCTTTTTGTGGCTTTACAAAATTTAGAATTTTAATAATTTCTTCTGTTATATTTTCCATATAAATACCTCCAGCTACACTACGCTAACATAACTTGTTAATGTAGAAACAGAATTTCTAAACATCTTTTCACAATCCTTGTCACTTAACGGATTAAATACCGATATCTTGGAATTTTGAAATTTCTTCAAAATAATTTCATCTACATTTTTCACTGGCAAGCAATCCAAATCAACTTTACGTTGTTCTATTGAATAAGCAACATCCAATGTTGTATTTAACATATTTATTACATTAATTTTAAATCCAAAACGATGCCAGAAACATTCACTTAAGCTTTCATAAAACTCTTCCTCCATTTCACTAAAAGGAGTAACTAAAACAAAATAATCACTTGAAAGAGCTTGTGAAATTAAATATGGATAAACTCCAAAGCCATTAGTAATAATATCTGAATATTTCATCATTCCACCAGGCAATTGAACAACAATAAGATCTGGTCTATATCTTTTCTCTATTTCCTGTATATAATAGTTAAACAAAAATATTTTCTTTTCTACTGAAATATTTGACTCAAATATAAAATTAGGAAAAGCTAAATAGCCTAGCATTCTACAATTACTATTTAAACTAATTGTTACAACATTATATCCTTCCTTTTTATAATTTTCAGAAATAGAAACCAAACTAAATGTTGACTCTAATTCATCTATCAATTTTCCTACAAAAATAACTGGTGAATCAGGCTTGTATATTCTTGAATAAATGCCCACCTTATCTTGTTCCAGTGTCTCTATCCCTTCAAGACTTTTATCTACTTCATTTAAATATTCAAACTTAACATTACTTTTTTTGCTTAATTCATTTATTTGTAAAATATCTTTATCCTCTAATTTAAAACAGCATATAACATTTTTATTAAATTTAATGCTAGTTCTAATTTTACTTACTATATCGCTATACATTATCTTTTCATTATTACAATCAGCAATTATAACTGTATCGCATTTTTCTATTTCTTCTATGAAATTATTAGATATTGCAATCCCCAAATAGTTACTGTTATTAATTTCACTTACATCATTGTTTTCTTTAACTAAAAACCAAGTTTTTGGAGTTACCACAGACATAATTTCATATTCATCTGTTTTATTAATAAGTTCTTTCATTACCGGAAAAAACTTATTTGAAAATGGATAAATTAAAACTTTTTTCTTCATAAACTTGTATTATACATAAAATAAACTAATGTTTTATTAAAATGTATTTCCTCCCATAATATTTTTTCTCTAATTATATTTTATAAATTGTTCTACATTCTTTAAGTAAAATGAATTTTTTCAAATCCTCTTCTACAGATGCCCTAACATCTCCACACATTGATAACTTTTCATCCCCAGATAACTTTCCTTCCTTTTCGAGTTTTCTAGCACATATATTGCATTTTCTAAAAGCCCAGCACTTTTTACACTCTACCGGAGTCAATCGTCCTATATTTAACAAATCATCTGCCTTTTTCACTTCAAATCCATTATCTAGGTTTCCTATATTCATAACTTTAGAAACTTCACTAACTTTTTCACAAGGAAAAAATTCACCATCAACAGCTACAAACAATCTTCTTTTACCTGGTACGCATGGACCACCTGGAGCCCCAACTTCTGGAAGCCCTTTAGCTACAGTCATATTTTCTTCAAAGGTATAAATAGCATTAATTACACTTGCAATTAATGGATATGTATTTAAATCTTTAACTGCCCCAATTAAGTCTAAAATTCCAATAAATATTTGATAGAAATATTTTTCAAGAAATTTATTTGAATAAACTGTTTGCTCATTGGAGAAAAAATTTTCAACAATAACTGAACTAACAGGTAAACCTTTAAAAATTTCATTTTCAAAAATAGTATTCATTTTATCCAAATCATTTTTAGGATCCATTACTGTGTTAATTCTTAAAATATTCTTAAGCTCATCACCGTACTTATTCTTTAATTTCTGTAAATTCTCTACTATTTTCATAAATGAACCAGTTCCATCCGCAAATCTTCTATTTAAATCATGTATTTCTTCTGGTCCATCTAAGCTTATCATTATGTCAAGATTATTATTTATTGAGTATTCCATTATTTCTTCAGTTAATAATGTAGCATTTGTAGTTAACGCAAAACTCAACTCTTTTCCAATAAAGTTTTCTTGTGCATATGAAATTACTTCCTTAATAAAGTTAAATTTCAATAAAGGTTCTCCACCATAAAATGAAATAACAACCTTATCACTATCGCTAGAATGTTGAAGTAAAAAATCAACAGCTTTTTTTGCAGTTTCTATTGACATATCCTTATTAGAACGATTTCTTTGACTTAAATTATCAAACTTAGAATAGGCACAATATGAGCATCTCAAATTACAATTTTGAGTTACCTGAAGCGTAATTTGATCAATATGTCTATCT
This sequence comes from Clostridium cibarium, assembly GCF_014836335.1. Lineage (GTDB taxonomy): Bacteria > Bacillota > Clostridia > Clostridiales > Clostridiaceae > Clostridium > Clostridium cibarium. The sequence continues at coordinate 47,870 of NZ_JACSRA010000028.1, read as the reverse complement.
AGATGATATTCTAATTTATCACTTTCAGGATGCTTAATTTCCTTTATAGTATTGCTTGACAAATAATTATTTTCCTTTAATTCACTAACCTTGTTTTTTACTTCTTTATTTGGTATAACTTCTTCATCATTTAATAACTTTATCAAAAAGTCATAAACGTCTTTATCAACATTTACAATCTCATTTCTATTTACATCATAGAAATAAAAACCATTAATTGATGATAATAAATGAATAAATGGCTTTTCCATGTTACCTCCCCCAATGTTTTTTTAATATCTCTTGTTTTTACAATTATTAACTCAATTTCAATTATATGTTCTCATAATATCCAATTAAAATAAACACATATTTCCTTAAATGCAAAAATTTGATCGTAAAATCAAATAAATTTAAATATATTACATTTTAATCCACATTTTTTACATTTGACTATAACTCTAAATACAATATTCATTAATCAGTTATCTTCTAATTGCTAATTTAAATTAATTCTTTAAAATAAAAATGAGCCTAAAAAATATAGGCTCATTAATTTATTTTTTTGTATAATATAAAAAAACACTTAGTTTAACATGTTGTTTTCTATTTTAGTTTCTAGTACTTACTTATCTAATATTCTTCCCATCATAACGGTATTGTAATAATTCCCATCCTTATGGATACGGTCATTTATTAATACTCCTTCTTCTACAAATCCGTATTTTTTATATAAATGAATTGCCTTTTTATTTGTTTGTACTACACTTAATGAAATTTTCTTAATTCCAGCAGTATCTGCCCACATCAAGATATTTTCTATCATTACTTTACCAATTCCATATCCCCAGTATTCTTTAGATATACATATTCCAAACTCTGCTTTATGTCTGAATCTACTCAACTTACTTCCTTCACAACGAGTAAACCCAACAATTTTACCTTCTACTTCTGCAACTAAAAACATATGCTTTTCATCTATTGAATCTTCATAAATAAGTTCTTCAAAATCTTCGGGTGTTAGTAACCCTTCACCAGATTCTCTATCAAGATTTTCTGTTTCTCCATCAATTTTAACTCTTAGTTTGGATAATTCCATTGCATCATATTTTGTTGGACAACGAAGTATCCAGTTTATGTTTTTACATTCTATTCTTTTCTCTTCAACAACCATCTTTTCCTCCAGTAGCATAATATTCAATTGATCTTGCTTTCACCTTTTTGCTATTTCCTCAATATAAGTATTGTCAGTACCACACATCCTCTTAAGATTTTATAAATGTTAAATTCTGGTTTTAGCCTTCCTCCCAAAGCACCTTCCATCAAAATTGATTGATATATATTAAAACAAGTTTCAAAATCCATTAACATTTCCCTTCATAATATTAGGTAGATTTCTTTGAATAGTTTCATCATCCCAATTCCACCATTTGAGTTCTAATAATTTTGCTACTATATCTTTAGAAAAGCGTTTTCTAATCTCTTTAGCAGGTACTCCTGCTACAATTGTATATGGAGGAACATCTTTTGTTACAACAGCCCTCGTTCCTATTATTGCACCATCACCTATATGAACTCCTTGCATTATTACTGCTTCATAACCAATCCAAACATCATTTCCTATTACAATATCTCCATTATTATTCCACGCATTTTTTATATCAACACCATTTAACTCCCATTCTTCATAAAAAATTGGAAATGGGTAAGTTGAAAGTGAATTCATATTATGATTTCCAGAAGTAAACATAAATTTTGCACCACAAGCAATAGAACAGTACTTACCAATTATTAATTTATCATCATTAATTGGGTAATGATATAAAACATTGTTAGTTTCAAACTTTGTTGGATCATTTACAAAATCATTATACATAGTATAATCCCCAACAGTAATATTAGGCTTTGTAATAGTTGACTTTAAGTATACCGTCTCTTTGTCACCTGTTCTTGGATAAACCTTATCCTTATTCATAGCTTCCTCCTACATAAATAAAAAGATTCTCTTAGTTTTTTAATGGCTTTATAAGATCTTAATATAATAATTATAGTTAATGTATTATATACTTATATATTATTTCTGCTGTTTCTTTAGCAGAAATCTCACTTACATCAATTTTTTCTGTATCCATTTCAAAATAGTTTTTTAATCTTGGCACACTTCTTTCAATAACATCTTTCTTCCTTACCCCTTCTTTAATATCCTTTGTAATTCGTGCAATTAATGATTGTTCTGAGCATACAAGAGAAAATTTATATAATGTACAATCATCTTTCTTCAGTCTAGATAATACATCATTAAAAATGGCTTGCTCATGCATTACCCAACAAAAAATAACATTTTCATATTCTGAACATAAAATGAAATTATTTAAGATGTAACTAATATTATCTACAACCATCTTTTTGGTTTCAGTCGTTATAATAAAGGGAGACATATCCCAGCACCAATCACCATCAAGAAAAACGCAATTAGGTAACATTTTCTGCAATTCTTTGCTTGTTGCTGTTTTTCCTACCCCCATAGTTCCATTTATAAAAATAAGATTTTTCATCACTTTACTCTCCTATAATTTTAATCACAATTGCTTTATAAAAACGACTCATTATTTGTATAATAATTTTATTAATTCCCTACTGCTTAAATATTCTTTTTCATATAATATCTTTTATGACCTTCTGGACACTCATCTAATATTCCAAATACCTCGTACCCATACTTTAGATAAAAGTCCTTAGCTTGAAAATCAAAGGTGTCTAAATGAATTAAGTGGCATCCTTTTTCTTTTGCGGCCTTTTCAATCTCTTTTAATAATTTAGAACCTAGCCCGTCTTTTCTATACTCTTCCTTAACCCATAATGTATCTATATACAAACAATTCCAGCAATACATCTTGCTAAGTATTCCAGCAACAATCTCTCCATCCATGTCCTCAATAACTCTATTTATCCACAAAAAATCAATTTCCTGTTTTAGTGGCACTTTTGATAAATTGTATTCAACTATCTTATCAACAATTAAATCTGCTTCTTCATTTTTACTTTCTCTTATAATATACTTGCTCATATAAATTTTCCTCCAAAAACTTTAGCGATAATTACTTCAACCAAAATATACTTCTATATTATTTTATATCCATTAACTAATTTTACCACATAATGAAACCAAAACTAGCCTCACTCTATCCTTTAGCTTCACATTTTTTATGATTTTCCATAAAAAAAGACATACATCGTAGTTCTTATTTCACCACTAGATGTATGCATCCCTAATTCTCTAATATATTAACTTAACAATTTGTATATTTCTTCTCATAAAGCTTGTAATTTAACGAGAGTTCAGATTATTATCTGTTCTTCCATCTGGATTACTTCTATAATAGCCTTCATCTCCACCTCTATGATATCCATCAACATGAGTACCATCCTGTCTATAATAATCCTGTACATCATTTGGTCTTACATGATGTATGTTATTATCTTCTGATGAATAACTTGATCCACCGCCAGAATTACCACCTGCTCCAGCAAATCCCAAAGAAGCTACAACTATAAAAAGTCCAATTATACCTATTGAAACTGTAAAAAAACAACTAATACCTTTAATTATTAAAATGCTCTTTCTAAGCCTTTCATTTGATTCTTGAATTTCCTTACTAGTATAATAATATCCATCATTTGCGTTTAAATCTTTAAACAATAATTTATTTAGTATCGTAGTTATAATAAAAATAGCACAAAAAAACTTAAAATATAATATCATTTGATCAAATATATCCATTGCATTCCTCCAGTAAAAAAATATACTATAAGTATAAAACATTTAGCTTTTCTTGTCGAATTTGGTAGTAGGAATAAAAAAATGAACCAGTAAATTAACTAGCTCATTTGCATATACATATTTCTTTTTTCTTTTTAAGCTAAATAGCTTAAATTTTATTATATTTTCATTCAAGTTCCTCTTAACCCGCATTTTCGCAGCATATTCTGAAGAATATTACCATACAAGAATATATATTCTTTGGAATATTACCATATTAATCATAAGGGTAATAATGTGGGATTTTTGATTGAAATTCTTTTAAGCTTATGATACGTTTACCTTCATCAAATTCAATAAGCGATACACCATTAAACTCCTCAATACTCTCATCATACTTATATTTAAAATACCATTCGACTACAGTTATATTGGCCGAATGAATAAATTGCTTTATATCCCATGAAAACACAACTCCTCGCTTATGCCAATCCTTAAACCATTTTGTAACAACCTCTATTCCTCTATATTCTGGGCCATAACATTCACTATATATTATTTCTGTATCAAAAATCTCCCTTAATATTTTGCAATCATTACTTATCCAAGATTGAAAGTAATTCTTAATAACTTGCTCTCTTTCTTTCATCCATACCAACCTCCCATCTTATAATTTTTTAACTAATCCTACTTACTTATATGTATAACTCTATTAGCATATTCGCTTATCTTTAAATCATGTGTAAAGTACTTTTTCCACCTCCTGCTTAATTTATTATTATTCATATAACAATGCTCCCTTGTTAAAATTACTATGATAATTTTAACAAGGGAGCAAATACTTATCTATGAATTAACATAAGTTATTATTTTATCTATATTCTTCTTATCTGTAAAATCTACTGGCCTATTATACACAGCAAGCATACCTATTTCGTCAGATGATAACTCTTCCTTCTTTTTATTTTTTATTTTCAATTTTAATAATGTCATAAGAAATTTATCAAAAAGATTTAGTTTGTTATAATTAAAACCACCTCTTAGATAGAAAAACTTGATATATTTTTGTTGTTCTGTAGTAAAGTTCTTATCTCTAACTTCATTTATAACTTCATCTCTTAAAGGTGATGCTCCTGTAGCAAAAGCCACTATCTTTTTTCCTTTTAATTTATTAATGTTTTTTGTAATTAAATTTACGCCAATAATACCAACTGCATACAAACTACCACCATAAATTATGGTATCATATTTATCAAGCATATTGATATTAACTTTTGATATATTAAAAATATCAGCTGACAATTCTTCTGCAATCCACTCTGCATATTTTTTGGTAAACCCTGTTTTGGACTTATAAATTACTATTGTTTTCATTATTCACCCCTATATATACATATTAATTTTCATTTGTGTATTATCCACGCTCCCAAGATTTTCACACCTTTAATAATATTCATTGACTTAAATTTATAATTTACTACTTCTTTATAATACCATTTATTTAGAATAATATCTATGTTTTCCATTTACTTCATAATTAAGTGTTGACTCTAACACCATGTCATAGTGTAATATAAAAATAGAGTTTAAAAATATAAGCCAAAACTTATAGCCGGCAAAGTATTTTCTTTGTATTCACGGCTATAAAATCATATTTGGAGGAATAATCATGAGAACAGTAAAACAAGTTTCAGATTTGACAGGAATAAGTGTACGTATGCTGCATTATTATGATGAAATAGGATTGTTAAAACCAAGTGCAGTTACAGAAGCAGGTTACAGACTCTATGATGATGAAGCTCTTGAAAGCTTGCAACAAATTTTATTTTTTAAAGAACTTGATATACCTCTAAAAGAGATTAAGGAAATCATGGATAAACCCAATTTTAATAAAATGCAAGCTCTAGAAAATCAAAAAAAGCTACTGATTATAAAGCGTAATAGATTGAATGGCTTAATAAAGCTTATAAATAAAACCATAAAGGGAGAGGATACTATGAGTTTTAAAGAATTTGATATGACCGAATATTATAATGTATGGGAAGAATATAAGAATAAAGATAAAAATAAAGTTATTAAACGCTTTGGAAGTATAGATAAATTTGATGAAATGATTGAAGCCCTTAAAGCAAATGAAGACAAAATAGTTAAAGGTGCTATAAAAAATTACGGAAGTATGAAAAATTATGTTGAAGCTTTGAAGAAAGACTTAAGTAATCCTATGCTAAGGACTATATCAGATGAAATGGATAAATTTTATGATCATTTTCTCAATGATAATAATCCAAAATTAAAAGAATTATTTAAAAAACTTCTATCTGACTTAACTAAAGCTCCCTCTTCAGAAGAGATTCAGCAAATAGCTAAAGAAATAACTGATACTGTTAAAAAGGATTATAAGCTTTTTAATATGGATATTAAAGGCGACACTCGTTGGTATCATCTCTCTAAAAATTTTTCTAAAGATCCAAAATGGATAGATGCAATTGATAAGAAATATGGTAGTGGATCAGCTAAATTCTGGGGAGAGGTTTTTAAGATTCATTTTAAAGATAAGATGCCTAAATTAGATAGACTATATGTAAATTTAACATCTGATTTAAGTAAAGACCCTACTTCTAAAGAGATTCAGCAGATTGTTAATGAAATAGCTAAAACAACTAAAGGAAATTATGATTTTTATAGAATAGATTCCGGTTTAAAGTCCAATGCAGTTATTTCAGGTTTAGCTGACCTTTATCTAAAAAACGCTGATAATGATATGAGTCCTACAGATAAAAAATATGGAAAAGGGGCAGCTAGATTTATTGGAGAATCTTTTAAGTTTTATTGTGAAAATAATGATTAAAAATTTAAAGGAATAAAAATTATATCATACTCATACCTGATTAAGAAAAGTAACCTATTAAAATAGAATTTCTTACTCATTCTGATATAATATATTATACTAAAATAGGGGTGATTAAATGGAAACAATGCCAGGAGCAAGAGACGAAAAATATGAATTATTAAAATATCAAATAAAAATACTACAATTGATGTTGTCTAGTGTAACAGAAGATAAATTTGCATTCTACAATTTTGTCATTGACCACAATATAACAGAACAAAAGGTTAGTATAATTCTTAACGGTTTAAGTGTATTAAAAGACAGGATTGCAAAAGGTAAAGTATCACAAAATACAAAAGCCTTTTATGGTGAGAATTTAAGTTCATTATTTATTGACGCAAGCCCTACATACAAGGAATATGAAAACTTTGTACAAACGTATATTGATGGACAACTTAACACTAGGTATTTATTGTTAGCTTTGAAACGTCAAGGAATACACAAGGAAGTCTGTGATTATCTGCTAGAAGATATGAAAAAATAGCACACGTCAACTAGATTATCCCTAAATAACGTGTGCTATATCTTAACGAACTAACTTAACATTAGTTCCAATATAGTCAAATATATAAATGCTCTAAAGCCTTTAATATAAACTACTTGTTCATTCCTTCTTCAACAGCAACTGCTACAGCAACAGTAGCTCCAACCATTGGGTTGTTACCCATTCCGATTAGACCCATCATTTCAACGTGAGCAGGAACTGAAGATGATCCAGCGAATTGTGCATCTGAATGCATTCTTCCCATAGTATCAGTCATACCGTAAGAAGCTGGACCTGCACCCATGTTATCTGGGTGAAGAGTTCTTCCAGTACCACCACCTGATGCAACTGAGAAGTATTTCTTACCTTGTTCTACACATTCTTTCTTGTATGTTCCAGCAACTGGGTGTTGGAATCTTGTTGGGTTAGTTGAGTTACCAGTGATAGAAACGTCAACACCTTCCATATGCATTATAGCAACACCTTCTCTAACGTCGTCAGCACCGTAACATCTTACTTTAGCTCTTTCTCCGTTTGAGTATGCTTTTTCTTTAACTACTTTAACTTCTCCAGTGTAATAGTCAAACTTAGTTTGAACATATGTGAATCCATTAATTCTTGAAATAATGAATGCAGCATCTTTTCCAAGACCGTTTAAGATAACTCTTAATGGTTCTTTTCTTACTCTGTTAGCTTTTTCAGCTATTTTAATAGCACCTTCAGCAGCAGCAAAGCTTTCGTGACCTGCTAAGAATGCGAAACACTTAGTTTCTTCTCTTAAAAGCATAGCTCCAAGATTTCCGTGCCCAAGTCCTACTTTTCTGTCATCTGCAACAGATCCTGGTATGCAGAATGCTTGTAAACCTTCTCCGATTGCTTCAGCAGCATCAGCAGCCTTCTTGCAACCTTTCTTTATAGCTATAGCAGCTCCTAAAGTGTAAGCCCATCCAGCATTTTCAAATGCGATTGGTTGAGTTTCCTTAGCTATAGTATATGGATCTATTCCTATTTCTGCACATACTGCTTTAGCGTCTTCCATAGTCTTCATTCCGTACTTTTCTAATACAGGAGTGATTTGTCCTATTCTTCTTTCATAACTTTCAAATAATGCCATAATATATTTTCCTCCTTTACCTATAATTATTTATGTCTTGGGTCAATTAATTCAGCAGCGTCTTGAACTCTTCCGTATTGTCCCTTAGCACTTTCTAATGCTTCATTAGCATCCATTCCCTTAGCAACGTTTTCCATCATCTTTCCTAAGTTAACGAACTTGTATCCAATGATTTCTTTATCAGCATCTAAAGCTACATCTGTAACATAACCTTCTGCCATTTCTAAGTATCTTGGTCCCTTTGCAAGAGTTCCATACATAGTTCCAACTTGAGATCTTAATCCTTTACCTAAGTCTTCAAGTCCTGCTCCGATAGGTAGTCCACCTTCTGAGAATGCAGTTTGAGTTCTTCCATAAACTATTTGTAAGAATAATTCTCTCATAGCTGTGTTTATAGCGTCACAAACTAAGTCTGTGTTTAATGCTTCTAAAATAGTCTTTCCTGGTAAAATTTCTGAAGCCATAGCAGCTGAATGAGTCATTCCTGAACATCCAATTGTTTCAACTAACGCTTCTTGGATTATACCGTCCTTAACGTTTAATGTTAATTTACAAGCTCCTTGTTGTGGTGCACACCAACCTATACCATGAGTTAACCCTGATATATCAGTTACTTCTTTAGATTGAACCCATTTTCCTTCTGCAGGAATTGGTGCTGGTCCATGATTTGGGCCTTTTGCAACAACGCACATTTCTTCAACTTCTTTTGAATACATCATATTGATCTTCTCCTCCTTAATTATTAAATTATTATAGCTTGTCCTTAGCTACATAAATAAGGTAGGTTAAAAAACGTCCCACTGGGGATATTTTTATCCTACCATCTATTTTAGCAAAAGTAACACTTTCTAACAACCTTATATTCAAATTTTTTCTTTATTTCCAACAAAAAAAAATTTCTTATTGAATTATTAAAAATAATATGTTATTATATCAATGTTGCAAAACGTGCCGGTATGATGGAATTGGCAGACGTAGCGGACTCAAAATCCGCCGGTAGCAATACCGTGCCGGTTCGACTCCGGCTACCGGCACCATTATTTAATAGAATTGTCATATTACTTGATTTATCTTGTAATATGGCTTTTTTTATTTACCAGACTTTTTTGAAATTCTTTCTATTATTCAAGCTACCCTTCTACATCTTAGCTCCTTTATATAGATTTCATTACCTAAAAAACAAATCCATAAACTTAATAGCTAAAAATTCTCCTAAACAACCAAATTTATAATATAATAACCATCAACTTAATCTTCGTCAAAAATTCAGAAAGTTATATTTAATATTTATCAATCATAAATTATATACTGAAATAAAACATTAAATGTATGAGGTTTATAGTAATGACTGTCGGAATAGGAATTCTCAATAGAAGTGGAGTTGTATTATCTGCTGATACTTTTGAACCTGTGGTAGGAATTCAATCTTTGAAGTTTGTTTCAATTAGCAAAATCTTTCCTTTATCAAAATATAACCCTGTTGGAATTATGCTAGATGGTAGTGTTAGATTTATGGATACTATACCTTGGGAATCAATAATAGAAGTTTATAGGTCACAAATTGGAGACAAATCATTTGATAAATTGCAAGAATATGCAGAAAATTTTATTGAATTTATACCAAATGATAATCGCTTTTATTCTTGGAGTGCAGAAATGGGGTTTTTAAAGGAAGTTTTGCGTTATTGTCTAAGTAAAATCCAAGATAGAGTTCAATTAATAGAAGGTAATGAAAAGGCTATAAGTGATGAAATAGATAATCAAATTGCATCTCTTTCAAAAAAAATTTTTTCAAATTCATTTGATGACAATTTTATAAAATTATTTTTAGAAAAACATACAAACGATTTAAAAGAATATATAAAAAACAGTACAGATCATATAATTAATCCAGTTATATCTGCTATTGATGAAAGAACACAAAAAAATTTAATAACCATGTGTGCATATGTTATAAGTAAAACTGATTATATGATTAGAAACATTTACAATGGTAGCATAGTAATCTCAGGTTATGGTGATAAGGAAATATTTCCATCATTGTATAGATACAACATAGTGTGTGCAATTGATGGGAAACTAATATATGAATTAATAGAAAGTTATAGTATAGGATCCGATGATGAGAATGAGCTACTAAAAAAAATTATTCCCTTTGGTGAAAAAGATTTAATAAACACTTATATAAATGGAATTAATCCGAATTTGGAATATAAGATATTAGATGAAGCTAAAAAAATTTTTGATAAATTTTTAAAGGAAATACAGAATAAATATAATAACAATAATGCACTTCAGGAATTTATTGTTAAAGAGAAAGATGAAATAGATAAAATATGTATGCTGATTATAGAAGATTTAAAGAAAAACATTAAAGATTTGCAACAAAAAATGTTGGTAGATCCTCTTTTATCTATGATTGATTTCATTAGAAAAGAAGATATGATATCTCTAGCTGATGCACTTGTAAATTTAACTGCAATTGGGGTTAAGTTCAGTTCTTACGAACAAGCAGAAGTTGGTCCAATTGATATTGCCCTTATTACTAAAGGTGATGGCTTTGTATTTATGACAAAAAAATAAATTTTTAATATAGAATTTAATAATGATATTAATCTCATACTACAAATAGCAAATAATATTTTAGTAGCTATATTTTGAATCATAATAATATGAAAGCAATAACGAAAGGAGTTGTAATATGACTGCTGAAATAGCAATTCTTAATAAGACTGGAGTTGCATTAGCTACAGATAGTGTTGCCACTGTAGACATACAAGGCGTAAAGAAATTTATTACAGTGGAAAAACTTTTTAATATATCTGAAAATCATCCTGTTGGAATTATGTTTTATGACAATCCTGATCTTACCGACATACCATGTGAAACAATAATAAAAGTATATAAAACATCTCTTAAAGATAAATACTTTGATACATTACAAGAGTATGCTGATGATTTTTTAAGCTTTTTATCAAAAAACAGAAAGGTTTATAATTCAGGTTATGAGAAAAGACTTGTAAAATCAGTTTTAGATTATTGCCTAATGGAGAATATTCCTAAACAAAAATCGGTGCATAATCGAAAGGAAACTTTAAGGAAAAATGTAGAAGAAAACCTCAAATATTTTTCAAGTATGAGATGTTTAAGTGGATTTAATGATAATTTTGTAGAATTATTTTTAGAAACTCATGGAGAATATCTAAAGAAGTACATGAACGAAATTGATAATATTAGAATTGACAGAAAAACTCAAGAAAATATAGTATTATTGTGTGCACATATTATTAGTAAAAGTGATTGTTTATTTAGATCAACAAAAAGACCAACTAATATAGTAATTGCAGGTTATGGAAATAAAGAAATATTCCCATCAATAATTGAATATAAAATTACGGGAGTAATTTCTGGAACACTAATTTATGAACTTGTAACCAAGGTAGAAGTGGGATTGGAAGAAAGTGATGTTGAAGCAACATTTATTCCATTTGCTCAAAGAGATGTAGTAGACACCTATACAAAAGGGATAGACACAGAACTTGAAAATACAATATTTAACAAGACAGATACTATTTTCAACAATTTTTTCGAAGCAATACAAGATGCAATACAAAGTGAATCTAATGCCAATTTAGCTCATGAATTTTCTAGTGAAGAAATAGATATACTAAAAAGACTAGGAAAAAAACTTAATAAGGAAATAAAAGATGATTTTGAACTTATTCAAAAGGAAAAATATACCAAACCTTTTTCAGATATGGTTACATTTCTTGGTAAAGAAGAAATGATTTTTCTAGCTGAAGCACTTGTTAATTTAACCTCTACAAGGCGTAGATTTACAACTGATTTGGAATCTGTTGGTGGATCAACTGATGTAGTAATTATTACTAAAGTTGATGGATTTAAGTGGGTAAAGAAAAAAACAATTTTTAAGACTTAGATTAAATACTAATCTATTTTATCTAAATTAGGAGATAAACTTATGAATGTTATAAAAAAAATATTTTTAACTGTTAATATATTTGCTATTACATTTTGTTTTTTAGGAGCTACATTAAAAAGCACATCAAATTTACAAGAGCAACATAGTACAAAACTTTATAGAAATAATTTTTTTAATGTTTCATTAGAATATAATTCTGAATGGAAACCAAATCCTAATTATACAGAAAAATACGAAGGAAAAGATGGATTTTTTCAGGTTTCTGCTTATAATGGAGAAAATTTAAAAATAGATGAAATAGCAAAAATTGAATCAAGCCATTCACTAAAACCATATGGAAGTAATCCTAAAATAACTGAACTAGTTATTCAAGGTCAAGAGGCAAGATTAATAATGCCCTCTAATGATCAATCACAAGCATTTAATAATCAAGCAGAATTACTAGTAAAATACCCTAAAGAAATAAAAGTTGATGATAATATCTATTATTATTTCATATTATGGGCTGACAAATACAATATACAAGAAATTTCTAAAACATTAAAGTTTTTATCATAACTTGTTTCAAATCAATTTATATAATTTGTTTACTCTAGAAATAAACATTTTTTTTTGACTAATATACAGTAATACATCATTTGTTTCTAAAATTAAACACTAAAGATATATATTAATGAATTGAGTACAAAAAATTAGTTCTAGAGTAAACAATATAGGCAATTAATTGTAAAATTCAACTAATATTCCTCATCAAAATAAGTTAGTGTTGGTATATTATAGTCATATCCGTAAAAAAAAGGTGGTATAAAAGTTTTTTCTACCCCTCTATGTCTAACAGCACCACTTACTCCTACATAAATATCTGAAATTTTATACCAAGTTGGATAATTTACAGTACCTGTTTTAGCTAAATTGAAAATGCTTTGAAAAGTTTCTATTGCTTTTTTAGTACTACTACCTAAAATCCCATCAACAGTTAACTTTGGTATTAATGGAAAATGGGTTGAGATTTTATTTAAAGATTTTTGAATTGTCTCAACAGCTTCACCTGTGGAACCTATTTGTAATGGAAATCCTGGATATGATTCAGACATATTTTCACTCTTTGTTATTCTATTTAATATTATATCAGAACCATAATAAGATTTTAATATTTCTTTATCTGTTAACCCTTTATCTCCTAGTTCTTTACTCCCCCATTGTGATAGACATCCAGAACAAGGAGGTACTCTTAGTCCATCCCTATATTGTGCTAAAAGAGGAAACTCATAACCTGGTTTTTTTATATAAGTTGTGAACAACTCATCTACAACTCCATCTATTGAAGCAAAAGTATTTCTTCCATGGATGTACTTGTGATCATAAGCTGTTGAACTTGTAATATGAAATTTCTTCATCTTTCCAAAATACCATTCTGTAAATATTCTATTTAAAGTAAAAGACATAGCAGCAATTGCATTAGCTTTTATTGTTTCTTTAGGCCAATTAGCATATATTTCTGATGCTAAGACGATTTTGAAATATTGCTTAAAATCCTCTATAAACTCTGTAGCATTTTCATTTGGATCTCCATCATGTACCTTTATGGTGGAAGGATTTACTTGTCTTGTTGGATCAATAATAGCAAAATTAACTGAAGGTTTAGTTAAAGGGATTGGGTATGAAGATTCAGGTATTTTAGCTGGATAATTCCCAATCAGTGCATTTGCTGATATATTTATAATGTCTTCAGTATTATTTTGTCTAGTACTTATAGGATTCAAATGACAATATTGAATAGACTGAATACCAGGATATATTTGACATCCTTTAATGGTTAATTTTTTATAACCAGGTACTTCAGCAGTTATAATGCAAAGGCTGTAAGGTAGTTTATCTGACAATTTCATAGAATAATCTAGTGAAGGAGCTTCTAATTCTATTTCATTTGTAATTCCAGATGAATCTGTTGATAAGTTTTGAGTGATTTGTCTATTACTTGTTTCCTTATCTTGAATTACAGTAATTTTAGCATTTTCTAAAGGTATATATGAATCACCCTGAAATACATGAATTTTTAAACTTCCTGTTTGCATAGTCAATTTCCTTTTTAATGATTATTTATATAATACAATATGATTATTGTATATAAATTTCTACAATAAATTTTCAACTATTCACTAAAAGGATATGATGCTTAACATATAAATAATTAAATTTTCTAGATATAGAAATAAGAAAAGTAATACATAACAAAATATTATTTAAATAGGTATTAAGGAAACTCATTTATAGTTTCCTTAATACTAATATGCTTCTTAGACATAGCCTAAAGTAAAGTATTATTTTATAGATTATATTTAGCAAAAACTATAGCTTAGTAGGAATTTTTAATGATTGTCCTGAAGATACAACCTCACTAGATAAATTATTTAGTTGCATTATCGATTGTTTTGTAGTATTGAATTTTCTTGCAATAGAGTCTAGAGTATCCCCACCGGTTACCGTATAAGTAACAATTGCTCTGAAATTAGGGGATTGAATAAAGAGTCTTTGTCCCACATATAAAGGGTAATAATATGCCACTGGATTGAATTGTAGTATTTGCTCAATACTCACACCAAACCTCCATGCAATTAAGTTTAAGTAATCCCCAGGTTGAACAATGTAAAACATAATGTTGCCTCCTTAATTATTGGGTCTAAGCAGAATACTTTCTTGAAAAAAAATAATTTTCTATTTCTTCTGCATACATTAGTTACACCACTTTCTTATTTCTTATATTCAGTTTATTCATCAACAAAAATAATGTGATATCTTCTAATTCTATACCTTCTCCTTCTTCTCTTAATGTATCTAAAACAGTTTTTTGTGCCATTTCTACTTTCGCCTCCCCAATTTACTTTTAATGATAATTTTTATATATACCATTCTACCTTGATCCATCATTTTGAGAAGATCATTTTCAATGATATTAAAATCATCATAACTCCAAAACTCTTTTTTAAAATTGGTATTGGAACATTATCAGCTATTTTAGATCCAAAAACCGATCCAATAACTAAAAATACACATACTAAAATTCCTGCCTTTACATCTACTTGTCCTCTTTTATAGTATTGAATAAATGCCACTAATCCTGCTGGTGGAAGTAAAACTGCAAGTGATGTTCCCTGTGCTTTTAGCTGACTAAATTTGCAAAAATACATTAATGCAGGAACGATTATTACCCCACCTCCTATGCCAAACATACCACTTAACACTCCAGCAGCTAAACCAATTACTATAAATAATATTGTATCCACCATTTATCTTCCCTCCATCTTTTGTATAACCATTACACAAGCACCAATTGCTATTGATTTATCTTCATATAAACCACCTCTAGCAAAAATTATATTTTCATTTTTAACATGACATTTTTCTACTGCTACCTTTCTACATTCTTCATAGAATACCCTTGAATTCTGTATTAATGGTCCACTTAAAATTATTAATTCTGGATTAAATAGTTTTATATAATTTGAAAGCCCTATTCCAAAATATAATGCAGATTTTTTTATTATATTTGTAGCAACTTTGTTACCTTCTTCTGAAAGCCTACAAATATCTCTGTAGCCTATATCATCATTAACTTTACTTTCATCTTTAAACTTTTTTATTATATATGGTATCGATACATAACTTTCAATACAACCATGATTCCCACAAGAACATAGTTCTCCATTTACATCAACGACCATATGCCCAAATACATCTTCTAGATTATTAATTGCTCTGATTAAAACTCCCGAAGAGATAATTCCTGTTCTTATCCCAACACCGCAGTTTATATATACTATATTATTCTTACCCTTCCCACTTCCAAAATAGTATTCTCCAATAACAGCTGTATTTGCACCATTATCTATGCAAATTGATACATTAAATTCTTCTTTTAATCTTTTATATAATGGATTAATATTAAATCCACCAACTATTCCTATCCCAATTCCTAAAAGCTCTGATTCTTTTACATGCAATTTTCTAAATAGTATTTTAAGTGAAGTAAGTATAATATCATTTGAATTTTCAATGTTATAATCATGGTTAAGTGTCTCTTCTCCTATTATCTCAAGTTTCAAATTTGTAATAACTATACGCGTATAGGTTCTTGAAATATCTATCCCAACAATATAAAACTTCTCTGTATTTACATCATACAAACTAGGTTTTCTTCCCCCTGTAGATTCTCCAATATCAGTTTCTACAATTATTTTCTCATCTATTAATATTTTGAGATCCCTATTTAAGGTAGTTAATTTTATTTTTGTTATATCAATTAATTTACTTTTAGTAATAGGCCCATTTTTTTGAACAACTCCAAATATATTTTTACATCTTATATTCAATGATTCAAAGTTTTTTAACACTTTAAAATTCCACTTCCTTCCTATAGATAATTTTATCACCTTTTGACCATTTTGGAAATAAGTTTTATTTTCATCTTCTACTTGAATATATTTGTAAATAAAAAAAAAGATAAACTCCTCTATAGTTTATCCCTTAACAATCTATTACCATATAATTATCTCCAAATTAACCCACATAATAGTTCAAATAACTCTAACAAAACTTTTGGATTTTTCCCTGTTAGTTGTTTTATCCTATCTAATCTATAATTCAAAGTATTTCTATGTATATTTAACCTATTTGCCACATTATTAATATCACCATTCTCTTCGATATACGCTTCTAAAGTTTGAATAAGTTCTAACTTATTTCCAACCTTATCAAGATTGGAAAGTAATGAAATTAAGTTTGACTTATCATCATAAGATAAATGGATAAATAGTTTTAGATCATCATAAATATATATCTTTGAAGAAGGTTTTATCTTAATTCCAAATTCTATTGCAAGTCCTGCATTTTCTAACGAAACAGCTACAATATCTTCTTCTCCTCCAATACCTATCTTGTTTATATCTTCACATTCTTCTAAATCCTTTATCAATGTATTGGCTTCTTGATTAGTTCTAATAAAAAATACTGTTTTATTGTTATCTAACTCGAAATAATGAAAATGCCTATTACATATTGTTCTAAAACCTTGTGAATCTATATTACAATCTACAAGAATCACCTGATACTTTTTGGTTAAATCAATCCCATAGTTTTTTGCTCTCACATAAAATTCATTATCATATTCTGTTTTTCTATGAACAAGTTCATGATAAAATCTTTGTCTATTTAACCTCTTATTTTGGGTTTCTTCATTAATTTTTTCTTGTTCTATTAAAAGAACTGCAGTAACACGAACCAGCTTACTAAATCTCATCACTTCATCAGGATTACCTGTAATTCCAATTACACCTATTATATTATTATCAATTATGATAGGCTCATTTACACCCGGTTTCATTCTTCCTTTTTCTTCATAAACTTCATTTACATGTTGTTTATCTATTGCTTTTTTAGCACCTTCATGAATATTGCCAATACGTTTAATGTCTCCACTGCCTATAATTACTCCATTTTCATCCATAACATTTATATTATAAGGAATGACATTCATCATCTCTAAAACAATTTTTTGCGCTATAGATTTAGATAATTTCATATAATTCACACCTTTCAAATATAGTAAAATACAATTATAGACACTTAAAATATAAGCAACTAAAAATAAATATTAATTAAAAGTGCGCCAAAAATCAAGCGCACTTTCAAATATTTTAAACACCTTAAAAACTTCTCAATTATACATTCTTTTTCACACTATAACAAGTTCATAAGCCTTATTATGTTCTCAGCTGTCTTTTCTATATTTTCCTGTCCCTTAGCTAAAGCTTCATCTAAGGAAGTTGATCCTTTAGTTATTCCAAATATTGAATCTATACCTTTTTCATATAAAACTTCAATACCTTCACCAACTCTTCCAGCAAGAGCAACCACTGGTTTATTATATTTCTTAGCAACCGCTGCAACACCTAAAGGAGTCTTACCATATTGAGTTTGAAAATCTATACTTCCTTCACCAGTCCAAACCATATCTACATCTTTTACTTTTTTATCAAGCTCTGCATATTCTATTACCATTTCGATACCTTTTTTCAAAGTACCATTTAAAAATGCCATAAGTCCAGCTCCAAGTCCACCTGCTGCCCCAGCTCCTGGCTCATCTATTACATCTTTTCCAAGCTGTTTTTTTATTACATCCGCATAGTGCTTTAAGTTGTGATCTAATATTTCTATCATTTCTTTTGTAGCACCTTTTTGTGGTCCAAATACATTTGAAGCTCCTCTTTCTCCACAAAGTGGATTGTTAACATCACAAGCAACTTCTATTGTAACTTGATTTAAACGAGAATCAAAATTATTTAAGTCAATTTTACTTAATTTTCCTAATTCTCCCCCACCATAACCTAATTCATTTCCTTCAAGATCTAACAGTTTTCCTCCAAGCGCTTGAATAACTCCAGCACCACCGTCATTGGTAGCACTTCCACCAATACCTATTAACAATTTCTTTACCCCATGATCAAGACAAGCTTTTATAAGTTCACCAGTACCATAAGTTGTAGTTATTAGAGGATTTCTTTTTTCTGAAGACACTAGTTGTATTCCACTAGCACTAGCCATTTCTATTATTCCTATTTCACCATGTCCCAAAATACCATACTGTGCTTCTACTTCATTTCCAAGCGGACCAACTACCTTCAATGAGTGTACTTCTCCATTAGTAGCGTCTACTAGCGACTGCATAGTCCCTTCTCCACCATCAGCCATAGGTATATGTACGCATTTAATATTGCTATTTGCCTTCTTAATTCCTCTTTCCATTGCTTCACAGACTTCTTTAGCCGTCATACTTTCCTTAAAAGAATCTGGTGCCAATGCTATAATTAAGTCTTTTTTCATCTCTAACTCCCCTTACCTATTATATATTTATAATAAATCTTGCTATCTTAAAAATCCATATATTATTGTAGCTACAATAGCCATCGATCCACCAACTATAGACTCATATGGAATCAACTTCATCCGTTCATTTATTTTCATCTTAACAGAATCCGCTGTTGCATGGAAGAAATTACCATGCGGTAAATGATCGATAACTACTGCTCCTGTATGTACCATAATTGCTGCATTTAATGGAGATACTCCCATGGATAATATTGCATCTCCAAAACTACCAGCTGCTACAATTGATCCTGTAGATGTTGATGCAGTAGCTGCTGCCATTAATATTCCTGATATTGGTGCTAGAAAAACTCCTGAAACACCTGTTGTTTTAATACAATATACTACTACCTCACTTAAGTTAGATTTAGAAATAATACCTGCTATTGCCCCAGCTCCAATTAATAATATTGCAGTACCTGTCATTCTATTTAACCCAGAGGTTGTATAAGGAATAACTTTATTAAATTTACCCATAGCAATTAAACCTATTATCCCTGCAACTGGTAGTATAATCATAGAATCAATTTTAATAGCTGCCAAGAAATTAACGTTCAAGATATTTCCAATAGGACTAATTGATAATAATACAATAGCCACAATTGGAGCCACCATAGCTCTACCAAAACTTGGTTTTTCTTTACTAGTTGTTGTTGCTGCCTCTGATATTCCAGTTTCTTTAATAGCTTCTCCTTTTTTGTTTAACCATGTTGCAACAAAATATGTAACTACTAATCCTACTACTGCTGGAATAAACCCATTTATCATTACATCTGCTAAATCTAAATTAAATCCTTTTGCTACTGCAATAGTATTAGGATTTGGTGAAATTATGTTACCTGCCTTACCTCCCCCTATCATAGCTAAAAGTATTGAAGACCTAGTAAGTCCTGCTTTTCTTGCTACAGATAATGCTATTGGAGCAACTATAATAACTGAAACTGCAATAAATACACCTACTGCAGTAATAACCATACTTGCTAAAGCTATTGCTAAAAGGGCTTTTTGTTCACCAAGTTTTTCTACTATTGTTTCTGCAATTTTTTCTGCTGCTCCAGATTCAATTAAAATCCCTGCAAGTACCCCTGCTGCAAGCACTCTAACTACTGCACCCATTACACTGTTTGTACCATCAATAACAATTTGTGTTGTCTCTGCTAAACTTGCACCACCAATTAATCCTCCTACTATAGCACCGCCAAAAAGGGCATATACAGGATTTACTTTTCTAAATATTAAAACTATAGCTAAAATCAATCCAACTATTGCTCCACTCCAATGAATAACTGACATTTTTATTCCTCCTCAAATTAGATGATTTTTATGATTTGTTAATTCTAGTAATAATCATTTAACGTTAACGTTTACCTAAGTTACATTATTAATAATAATTTATTCATTCCCTTTTTGATATTGTTTACTTAACTTTTTTCTTTGTTCATTTGCACAACTAACTTTACATTTTAAGGATATCTGATATATAAAATCCATTTGGGATTATTTAAAATTTTTTCTTTTTTTCTACGAATATATATATGTAAATATTTATAAGGGGGATATAGATAATATGGAGACAAAAAAATATTATGGAATGATTGATATACTACGCTTAGTTTTTGCTATCTTAGTCATGGTCATTCATACAATGGCTTTTAGTTCTATAAATGAGGATTTAAGGATTGTAACTAGTATGGGGATTTGTAGAATAGCAGTGCCATTTTTCTTTATAGTTTCAGGATACTTTTTATATAACAGAATTAATTTAGAAAAAGAGCCCAAGTCTACATTAAAAAGATTACTGATACTTTATGGATCATGGGTGGCTATAGAATTTGTAGCCTTATCACCAGGTATACTAAATTATTTTAAAGACCCACTCTCTATTATTATGAGACTATTATTATTTGGGGTTACAGGCAGTCTTTGGTATATTTCTTCACTGATTATTACTATTCTATTAATATCAAAATTACTAAAAAAAGATAAAATAATCTTTTTGCTTATAATTGGATTTATACTATATCTATTTGGAACAACAGGAGATACTTATTATGGATTATTTAATAATCCTTTAATAAATGGGTATACATCAATATTTGTACTTCCACAAATAGGTATTACTGAATCAATACTTTTTATCACTTTAGGTGCAGCAATTAATAAATACAAGTTAAATTACAAGATAAAAAATGCTGGAATACTTAGCATTTCTTCAATTATCTTATTATTAATTGAAACATTTGTATTAAACAAAATTGGCATTGCTAAGGATGCAAATATGTACTTATCTGCTATAATTGCTGCTCCATCAATTTTAATTTGGGCTCTTAATTATAAAAAAAACATCTCCAATAAATTTTCTAAAACTTGTAAAGAATATAGCATAGGCATATATTGTTCTCATCAAATACTAATGTTGTGGATTCAAGCACTTCTTCCTAATGCTGCTACAAATTCCATGATTAAATTTATTTTAACCTTCTGCCTATCTGCTCTAGTAATTACATTACTTAGAAAAACTAAAGCTAAAATAATACTTTTAGAATAAATTAGTGGACACATTCTGTAAAAATTATTACAATTATATTAAGAATAAGAAATGATTAGAAAAGAGGAAAACTAATGATATTCTATTTTTCAGGAACAGGAAATTCCCTATGGGCTGCTGAAAAAATTTCTATAGCTCAAGGCCAGAAACTTTTTTCTATAGCAGATGAAATTAAAAAGAATAATTTTGAATATACACTTGATGACAGTGAACTTGTTGGGTTTGTTTTTCCCATCTATGCATGGAATGCCCCTAAAATGGTTGTTGATTTTATAAATAAGCTAAAACTTAAAAATTACAAAGCAAATTATACCTTTGCAATTAGCACTTGTGAAGCTAATGTTGGATATACAATGAGAAATTTAAAAGATACTTTAAATAGCAAAGGATTAGAATTAGATAGTGGATTTTCCATTGCTATGCCAAGTAACTATATAATATTAACTCATGTAAAGTCTAAAACTTCTATAGAAGCTATATTGGATACTGCTGAAGAACGAATTGAAGAAATAAATACATCTATAGATAAAAGAGAAAATAAATTTGAAATTACTTTAGGACACTTTCCATATATAAAAAGTAAACTTATTAATCCACTATTTATGAAATATGGAATTAAACCCAAGAAATTTTTTGCAAGTAATTCTTGTATATCCTGTGGATTATGTGAGAAAGTATGCCCTACAAACAACATTAAAGTTGATGGAAAGCCTAAATGGGGAACAAACTGTACCCAATGTTTAGCTTGCATTAATAGATGTCCTAAAAAGGCTATTGAATACGGTAAATCTACAAGAGATAAAGGTAGATATTATAATCCAAGATGTAAAAAATAATAATTACTATGTAATAAGCTTGCTATTATTGGAAATAAATAATAGCAAGCTTATTATAATTAAATCTCTAAAACTTCCTTTTTACATTCCTTATTATAAATCTACTTTCTGGCAATGTAGGAATCCTTCCCATATCATAACTTAAATCCTGCTCTGGAACTTCATATTCAATCTTATTTACAAGAAACTCTAAGCTTGCTTTCATAATTTCTATGGTAATACCTTCTCCTGGACAGCGGTGTCCTCTTTCATAATCTCCTCCACCTTGAGGTATAAATTCACATAACTTATCCTTATATTCACTAAAATGCTCCGGATCAAATTCATCAGGATTTTTCCATATACGAGAATCATGATTAATTCCATATATATCAAGTAATACAAGCATATCTTCTTTGAACTTATGTTCATTCCAAATAAAATCTTTTTTTGCTCTGGCTCCTAGAAATGGTGTAAATGGATAATATCTTCTAACTTCTTGTACAAACATTTCTTCATATTTCTTATTCTCTTTAGCTAAATTGCTTTTTAATTCCGGATGATTATATAATGCTAAAGCTGTAAATGTAATGTAAGTAGAAATTGCCACAATGGGGCGCAAGATATTAATAAGTTCTGCTGCAGCTACATGTGAATCCATATAACTTCCATCAAGTTCCTTGTGAAATGACATAGCATGAAGAGCTGAATCAGCATCAGCCAAAAACTTGCCTATTCGAACATTTTCTATTATATTCTTTATCCATTCTTCTGCTCTATCTCTTGCCTTTTTTCCTTTCCAATGTCTAGGTCCAACAGCAGCAAAGGCATCGATCATTGCACTAAAATCTCCAGCTCTCTCCTTCACTTCTGATTCTAAGAGTGGAACTCCAGCAAAAGAACATGCTACTTTACATAGAATCTCATTTCCTTCATCAAAGAGTATAATCTCCTCTGCACTTTCCCATCTAGTAATAGCTCTCTCAAATTCTTCCCTTACTTGATTCCCCAGTTTTCTTTGATTCGCTTCTGTCATAAAAGACGTAAAGAGTTGTCTTCTACGAAAATGTTCCTTTCCATCCATCCCTTGAACTGTATTCATCCCAAACAAGGTCTTTTGTACCCTCTTTGGTGCAACCCCTTTTCTCTGAAATCTTTCTTCATCATAAAATAACTGAACAGCTTCCTTTCCACTAATACAAATTACTTTTTCTCCCATTAAATTAGTTTCAATTATATCAGTTTGCTGCTTAGTAGTCCTGTTTTTAATAAAAAGATACCCTTCCTTTAGCATATTTAAAGTACTATCTAGAACTTTATCATGCATAATTTTTTCATTTAATAGCATAAATTTATCTTCTCCATTCTACCTTAATCAGAAAATATAATTACAAAAGTATCAAGAATAAAAAATTCTTATTATTTTATTGTTTCTCTCTTATTAAAAATTATCCACTAAAATCTTTTAAGCTAATCTAATCCCATATAAAAAAGATATAGTCGAAAATACATCTATATCTTTTACAAAATTTCACTCTTTATAATTTAGTATTTCTATTTAATATATTTTTTTACATTACTCAAATGCTCTTCATAGGTTTTGCTAAAAACATGGCCTTCACCATTTGCAACATAATATAAATAATCATGTTCCTCAGGGTAAAGAGCTGCTTCTATTGAAGGTTTCCCTGTTGCTCCAATAGGCCCAGGTGGCAATCCTTTATTAATGTATGTATTGTATAAATTTTTCACTTTTAAGTCATTATATGATACCTTATCTATTATACTTTCCCCTTTAGTTATTGCATATATTACAGAAGCATCTATTTGCAATAACATATCTTTTTTTATTCTATTATATATAACTCCTGCTATTTTTTTACGTTCACTATCATTTGCTGCCTCTTTTTCAATTAATGATGCAATTGTTATAATATCGTTAGTATTTAATCCTAATTCCTTTGAACGATTAACATATTTCTGTGAAAATACATCTCTAAATCTATTAAACATTAAATTTGCAACATCTTTATCATTAGATCCATTTGGTATATAGTACGTATCTGGATATAAGAATCCTTCTAATTCATAGTACGTATTATTTTTCTTTGAAACTATATTATTTGAAACTAAATCACCAATTCCTAATCTTAAGAAATCTTGCTTTTTTATACCTGTATTTTTTTCTAATCTTTCAGCTATTTGATAAAAAGTAAATCCTTCCGGTATAGTAACAACAGAAAAATCAGATTCCTCGCTTTGTAGTTTTAATATTAAATCTTTATAACTAGTATTTGGCCTGATAACAAAATTACCACCATTCATTTTTTCACTTAATCCATTTACTTTTGCATAAATAAAAAATACATTCTTGAATTTAATTATAGATTTATCTTTAAGCTGCTGTGATAGATCTTTTAATGAAGATTCACTTTTTACAACTAAATATGCGTTATCTTCATTAATAGTATTTAATTTTTTCACATACTTAAATATTACCCCAGTACATATTAAAACTACAGCTAGTATAATAGAAAATATAATAATATTTTTTTTACTCATTAGTTCCTCCATAATTAAGTTTAATCATAATTTATAATCCTTTTTAGTATGCATTAAATAATAGATATTATTACTTAATTATTTAGATAAACAATAATAAACTTACTGCCATTAATACCATTCCAGCGACTAACCCATATATAGAAAGATGATGTTCTCCATATTCTCTTGCTGAAGGTAATAATTCATCTAAAGATATAAAAACCATTATCCCAGCCACAGCAGCAAAAAGTATTCCAAAAACCATATCATTTATAAATGGCATTAAAATAAGATATCCAACAAGTGCACCTATTGGCTCTGACAGTCCTGAAAGAAATGAAAAAAGAAAAGCTTTTTTTCTATCTCCAGTAGCATAATATACTGGTACCGACACTGCTATTCCTTCTGGAATATTGTGAATAGCTATTGCTACAGCAATTGATATAGCTATTGTTGGCTGTTGAAGTGATGATATAAAAGTCGCTAACCCCTCTGGAAAATTATGAATTCCAACTGCTAAGGCTGTAAATATTCCAAGTCTTAAAAGTTTATTGTTTTTCTCTAAATTCTCCTTATCCATATCTTCAACCTTATATATATCATGTGGATTTTCCCCACTAGGTATAAATTTATCTATAAGAGCTATTAATAACATTCCTCCAAAAAAAGCTATAACAGTAACCCATGATCCCATCTTTATGCCCAATTCACTTGTGAGAGATTTTTTTGCCTGAGGAAATAATTCAATCATAGAAACATAAATCATTACCCCAGCTGAAAATCCTAGACTCACAGATAAAAACTTTGTATTAGTTTTTTTAGCAAAAAACGCTATAGCACTTCCTATTCCTGTGGATAGTCCAGCAAAAAGTGTTAATCCAAAGGCAATTAATACGTCATTCATTATACTCCTCCTTATTATTTGTCATATATAATTTACAAAATTATATGCAGGAAATCTATCAATTATCAAGTAACTTCAAAGTAATTGATAATAATTATCACTTATATTTTATCTCTTTTATTTTATTTTGTCTATATCAAGGTAAATTTCTATTAATTAGATAACAAATTTAATAATTAAGAAATAGACCTTCCCATGAAGAAACTTAAGGAAAAGTATATGGAGAATTGTCAATAATGTATGAAGACATCTTTAACAAACCTTAGGTATATAAAAAAACACACCCTAATTAATGGGTGTGTTTTTTATATAAATTTTTTCACAATCTCGCGATTTTTATTTTGCTCCTGTTGTGCCAAATCCACCACGACTATCATTTCCAAAAGATTCTACTTCCTCAAATTCTATTTCTGGCATTACTTCCATTATTCTAAATTGCCCTATCTTATCCCCTTTCTTTATCCATGTTCCTTCTACATTATTATTTAAATCTTTTCCTTGCAAGCAATATACTGGCATATGCCACTGATCATTATCTCCTATATATGTATCATCAACTACACCTACTGAATTAGTTTGAATTACTCCCCATGTTTTAAATGTTGAGCTTCTTGGAGCTAAATGAGCTTCCCATCCCTTAGGTAATTCTAATGCAAATCCCAATGGAACCATTGCTCTTTCTCCTAATTTAACAAATACCTCTTTATTTGCATATACATCAATCCAATTTCCTTTTTCTATCTTTTTTAATTTAGTTGCATTTTCAAAATACTTAATTCTAATTTTCATATGTTACTCCTATTAATTGTTTTTCTATTATTATAACAAAAAATCATTTCTTATATAATATTTAATTTTATAACAATAAAAAAAGGCCTATTATAAATAAACCTTTTTTATTGTTAGACTTAATATTTGGGACACTGCCTTATTGAATTCATAGCATAAATAGTACTTTCCTTATTACATTTATCTATGGTAACTTCATTCCATTTAACATATGATGGCTTTTCAAAATAAGTTCTATCTATGAATTCAATAATTCTATAACTTCCATCTTCTATATTAGAAAATACCACTCTTCCTTCTGAATCGGTTTCTTGTGATTCCACCAAAACAGGTGATAATCCATTTATTCTATAAAGATTAACTTTTACACCTTTTAGCTTGGTGTTTTCTTCGCCCTTAAGAATAGAATAGACTGTTACTTTACCCATCTTTTCTATAATTTCTCTCTTATCCTCTTTATCATAGTAACATTTACATTTTTTTATATACTCTCTCCACTCATCTCTACAGTTATCCCATTTATCTTCTTCAAATTCTAACAAAGATTGATGCGGAAAGTCTTTATTATAATTCTCACTCTTCTCTGAGTTATATCTTATCCCTTCTTCCTCCATATTATGATCTTCATATTCTTTTTTTTCATCACAATCATCTACATCTCCAAATACACAACTTTCCGATCCACAAGTATAATTTTTATTTGTTCCATCTGCATAAGTTATATCGAAGTTTACTATTAAGTCGTCAGCTGTAGGAATCTTGCCTTTTTCCCCCATCTTATCTATATATTCATTCATAAACTTTTCCATTAAAGGATCGTTCTCCTGCATATTTGTAAAATATATATTCTTAGATTTCTCATCTTTCACCAAAAAAACCTCCTTAGTTTTCTTCTATACTAAAATATGAGAAATAAAGAACATATGTGATTCATTATTTTTCTTTATCTAAATTTATCACTTTTTCAAACTCAAGTGGCTTACTAAAATAATATCCCTGAATAATATCACAATTTATACCTATTAAATATTTTAATTGCTGCTCAGTTTCTACCCCTTCTGCAACCACTTCTAAATCTAATAAATGAGCTAATTCTATAATTTTTTCTATTATGAACTCATCCTTAAAATCTTTTCCTATATCTTTTATAAAACTTTTGTCTATCTTCACGGTATCAATAGGTAATATTTTTAAGTAATTTAAAGATGAATAACCAGTTCCAAAGTCATCCAAAGCTATAGATACTCCTAATGATTTTAGTTTTTCTAAAACTTGTATGTTTTTATCTACAGACTTCATTATAATACTTTCAGTTACTTCAAATTCAATATTATTAGGACTTATTCCATATTTTTTTATCATGTATTCTATGAAATAAACTAACCCCTCATCTCTAATTTGAACTTGAGACAAGTTTATAGCTATTTTTATATTATTAGAAAATAATTCTATTAGCTTATTGCACTTTTTAAACGCATCCTCCATCAAATATTTCCCAATGTGAATTATAAATCCTGATGTCTCTGCTAAAGGAATAAATTCCATAGGGAAAACTATTCCAAGTACCTCACTTTTCCACCTTGCTAAGCACTCAAATCCCTGTATCTTATTGTTTTTTGTCCAATATTTAGGTTGAAACAGAAAATATACTTCTTCATTCTTTACCGCTTTTCTTATACATCTATTTAGTGATAATTCTCTATCTAACCTTTTTGAAAGTGCCTCATTAAATAAGCAACACCTATTTTTCCCACCTGTCTTTGAAGTATATATAGCTATATCTGCTTTTTTTAAAAGAGTTTGAATATTATCTTCCTTAACCTTTGCTATGCTTACCCCCATACTTACTGTATTATATATTTCTTTTCCGTTTATATCTAGAGGCAAATTAAATTCCTCTAATATCTTATCTAAAATTCCGATAATTTGTTTGTTATTTTCCATATGATGAACAGCTACTACAAATTCATCTCCTCCAAACCTTGCTAAAAGACAATTTTCTTCCAAAACATATTTTAATTTTTTACAAAACTTTTTTAATACCTCATCGCCAATAGCATGTCCATATGTGTCATTAACAAATTTAAAATTGTCGATATCTATAAATATTATAGCGAATTTTTTTCTGTCCTTTATAGATTCTCTTAATATTTCAGTTGACCTTTGAACAAAATACCTTCTATTTGGTATATCAGTTACTTCATCGTAGTTACTCATATAATATATTTTAAGTTCTTTTTCTTTCCTATCAGTATCATCATTCATAGATCCATAAATATATTCACCATCCTCTTCTAATATTCTCTTTCCACGCACTTTTAACCACACATATTTATCTGAAAAATTCTTCACTCTATATTCTATATTAAAATACATTTTTTTATTTGAAACAAAATCAAAGTAAGCCCTTTTATACTTATCTCTATCCTCTTCTACTATATAGGTAATCCATTCTTCCATTGTAAAGTTGTACTCATTTTTTTGTTGAAAATCAAGCAATTTAGATATTTTTCCATTAAGAGTTATACAATTATTGCGCAAATAAATATAAAACATTATTTCTTGACTTCCTTCTAATGCTCTCCTATAATTTTTTTCACTTATTCTAAGCAGCTCATTTTGATTTGTTTTTTCCGTAATATCTATTATAATTCCAGTCATTACATAACAGTTATCTCTTATCTTTCCTTTTCCCGAACACTCAATATTAATTATTTTACCTTTTTGATCCACCATCTTAAACTCTAAAGAGAATTTTTCCTGTATCTTTCCCTTAATCATATCGTAAAAAAAACTTTGTATATATTCTGCATCCTCCTACAAATAAAGAAATAAAAATCTTGAAAGCATTTTATTTCTCTATTTGTATGCAAAATATCTCTAAGCTTATTTGAAACAAAAAATTTATTTTCATAACACTCCCAAATAGTAACATTTAGTGCATCTAATGCTACTTCATAACTATTAAATTTACATTCATCTTTTCTAGCATGCCTTTTATTATTTAATATTCTTGCTAATGTTACCAAAACAACTACAGAGTAAATAATCATAATCGCCGCTATTTGACTCTTTCTAAAAAAAACAAAACTAAAATTAATGTTAAACCATCTAATACTCTTTCCATAAGTCTATCACAACCTCACCCATAATTATGTTGCTATTTTAATACTACCATATTTTACCACAATACACATCCCTTTCTATATTTTTCATAAAGCTTTTTAGAGAATAAAACCAAAGTTTTGATATATACTAAATAAGATAAATATTTTATATGAAGGTGATATAATGTTTAAAAAAAACAGAAGATTTATATCTATTTTTTTGACTGTACTATTGGTATTGAGTCAAAGATTAGTTCCAACTTATGCTAGTGAAGCTAATCCCAAAATAATATATCTTACCTTTGACGATGGTCCTGGAGGAAAAGTAACTGAAGCCACCTTAGATATATTAAAAAGGGAAGAGGTGCCTGCAACCTTCTTCTTAATAGGGAATCAAATAAAAGGACAAGAACAATTACTTATACGGATGAAAAATGAAGGGCATTCTTTAGGACTTCACAGCATGAGCCACGATAGATGTAAATTATATTCTTGTAATACTAGTTTTCTAAATGAAATGCTTGAAGTTAAAGCTTACATAAAAGAAGTTACAGGTGAAGATACAAATATCTTAAGATTTCCTTTTGGCTGTAATAACAGCACATTTACCTTAAAACCTGAATTAGTCAATCTACTCCATCAAAATAATTTTAAAATATATGATTGGAATGTAGATACAACTGATGGTGCAAATTTTAATTCTCCTCCTACTCGCTTTACAAAAAATGCAAGAAGTGATAAAGATGTTATTTTCCTTTTAATGCACTGTGGCTATGCTAATAAAAATTCTCCCAAAGCCCTTCCTGAAATAATAAAATACTATAAAGATAAAGGGTATGTATTTAAACCAATAACAAGTGAAACTGAAGAATTCTTTCACTATATAAAAAAATAGTGCTATTTTTTAGCACTATTTTCTCTAATATATAAATTTTTAATTCATTTTAAATTTAGTTTGTTTTATAGCCCTTTCAACAATTTTATATATTATAACTCCAACAACTAAATTAACAAGTGAAGTAGGTACAACCACAGCTACTATAGGCACCAATATTGATCCTTCTATTCCATAAATTGTAGCTAATGATAAAAGAAAAGTTAGCCCACTTAACATTGTTCCAAAAAGTAATACAACTGCAGCTTGTATATTCTTATTTATTTTATCTCTAAGTGGCAATAATACAAAGTACATGACATTACAGGTAATTAGTTTATCTAAAATATTAGGTAATTGTCCTCCTGGTGTTTTAGTCGTCATAGCTGTAAAAATACCAATTATAATGCCAGCAAAAAGAGTTGTTTTATAATCCTTATTTAATATCATTATTATAAATAACATGGCTACTGCAAAGTCTGGCTGAGCTGGCAACCCAATTGATGGTGCTGATATGTGTAATATTACACCTATAGCTATTAAAATAGCATTGATTATCATTTTTTTTGTATTCATATTTTATTCCCCCCAATAAATTAATTTTTAAAATAAAAAAACTCCATCCTAAATTAATAGGACGGAGATATCCGCGGTACCACCTAAATTGCACATAAAATGCCTCTCTTCAAGTACTAACATACTCTATTTGCTATAACGTGCAACCACCGGCTAAACTACTCTCATAAAAATTTCATATCGCTCTTCAAAGGCCCATTCACCATTAGCATAAGTACTGAAATCCCACCATCATCAGCTCTCTAAAACAATGCACCTGGATACTATCCCTTTTCATTAGATTTATTAACTATGTTATAATATATTCTATTCATATATCGAAATTTTGTCAATATAATTTATAATTTTTTTCCTAATAACTTTTTAGCGCATTCAAATCTCTTAGGTTTACTAAAGTAGTAACCTTGCACTATATCACATAATACTTTTTTTAAATATTCTACTTGTTCTATTTCCTCTACACCTTCAGCTACTACATCAATTCCTAAAGCATGTGATAAATTAATTATATTCTCTACTACACATCTACTCTTATAGTTTTCCAATAAATCAATAACAAAACTTCTATCAATCTTTAATACATCTATAGGAAGTTTTGTCAAATAATTTAAACAAGAATATCCTGTTCCAAAATCATCCAAGGCAACAGTAGCACCTAAACTTCTTATTGCTTGGAGCTTATTTATATTGTCATCAAAGGATTTCATTAATATGCTTTCCGTTATTTCCACTTCTATATATTGTGGCGATACTTTATATTTTTCACTAAATTCAATAAAATCATCTATAATAGTTCCATACCTAAATTGTACTTCTGAAAAATTAACAGCTACCTTAAACTCATCAAAACCTTCATTTAATAAAGTCTTAATTTTTTTAAAAACTTCTTCTAATACAAATCTCCCTATTGGAATTATTAATCTTGTGTCTTCAGCTATTGAAACAAACTCACTTGGTCCTATAAATCCCAAACTATTATTTTCCCACCTTATTAATGCTTCAAATCCAGTTACTGTTGAATTATCTAACACAACCTTGGGTTGAAAAACTACATATAGTTCTTCTTTCAATAATGCATTTTTTAGCTCTTTTTGAATTAAATAAACTCTATCTATTGTTTTAGGATTCATATTAGCATCAAATAATTCATATCCATCTTTTCCATTACTCTTTACTCTATACATAGCAAGATCAGCACTTTTTAGAAGATCATTAAAACTGTCTCCATTTTCAGGGAAAACAGCCACTCCTATACTTGCTGTTATATACATATTGCATCCTTTAATATTAAAAGGCTTATTAAATATAGATTTAATTTTATTAACTACTTCTTTCGCTTCATCAATTTCATTAATCTGTGGTTTGAATATTATAAATTCATCTCCGCTATATCTAGAAATCAGTTCTTCTTTCTCAATTATATTTAATAATTGATTTGCTACCTCTACTAATAACAAATTTCCTTGATCATATCCAAATGAATCATTGATAACCTTAAAATTATCTATATTTATTAATAACAAGATTCCTCTGAAATTATCTTTTTTTCTATATAATAAGTATTCATTTATATAATCTTTTATATAATACGTTGACGGAAGCTTGGTTAAAGGATCAAATTCCATTAAACTCTTTAGAGATTCTTCTGCTTTTCTTTCTAAAGATATATCGTGTATATATCCGTAAAAATATTCTACTATCTCTTGTTTGTTAATGAAAGGTTTAATCTTTAAACTAACACATAATTGTTCCCATCTTCCGGAATAAATATAAAAATCCAATTCTATTGGCTTTTTACTAGCAACACCATCATAAAAACCATCCTTAACTTTTTTCAAATCTTCATTTCTAATTAAGCTAATGGCTTTTTCAAATGTAAGTTCAAGGGTATATTTGTTATTCATCCTCATAACTAAGTTTCCTGATACTTCTATTGTTCTCTTCTCAATATGAATTACCAAAAAATTATCTTTTGAATATCCTATTATATTTTTAATATTATAATTTTCTATTCTATTCATCTCTATTTCCCCTTGAGATAAATTTATACAATTACACCTAATGACACTAATTATATAAACAAAATACTTTATTATTCCTCTTCTTTTATTTCATCATTTCCTTTTACCTTTTTGTCCTTAACTATAGATACTACTAAAGCCGTAGTAGCTCCTAAAAGGGCTAGCAACTTTCCAGTCTTTTTCACATTCATCACGCTACCTCCATAATAATTATAAAATCTTATTATATTATACCCTATGAATATATGAATATTCTAGATTTATTAACAATATTTATAATAATGTTAACTATACAGTCTTGACTACAACCTTCAATCTATTTAAATTGATTAGTTTCTCTGTTATATATACGTCCAGTACTCTCTAGTTTTTGTGCAATCTCACTTTCTGTTACCCCAATATCTTCACAAAGTTCTTCTATGGAACTAAAATTATCTCTAAGCTTTAAATTTAATATACTCAATAAAATATCAGGATCCATCGAAAATAACGAATCTCTATTCATATTTTTTTCCTCCTTATAATTACAAAAACTTACTTTTCATATTATTATCGTTTATTAATTTATTAACTTTATTTAATATAATTCTTTTTTATTTGATGTATAAGCTATATTAACTTTTCTATATATAATTATTCTTCATCATCATAAAAATCTAAAAATGAATATTTTACCTCATCCTTTTCCCATCCAAGTATTGAATCCATACTTACATTAGATGCAGACTTAAATATTGATTTGTCAACTCCATCAAACTTTGTTTTTAATTCTTTTATAAGTTCTTTTATTTCATATCTCTTATTTCCTATTTTCTTAGCTGCAATCATACATGCACAGTTTAATGGCCAAATACCACTATAATTTATAAATCTCTTTATGGCCTCTTCTTCCACATAATATAATGGTCTTATAAGTTCTAGATTTTCAAAATTCTTAGCTTTAAGCTTTGGAAGCATAGTTTTAAAATTGCCTGCATAAAGTACATTTAATAGAGTAGTTTCTATTACATCATTATAATGATGTCCTAAAGCTAATTTATTACAACCAAGTTCCTTTGCCTTTGCATATAATGATCCTCTTCTCATCCTTGCACATAAATAACATGGATAATCTTTAGCCATTTTATCAACTACACCAAATATTCCTGAATCATATATTTGTGCATTAATATTTAAATACTCTAAGTTATCTTTTAAAAGTTCTTTTATTTGTGGATGATATCCTGGATCCATTGCAATAAATTCTAATTCAAAGTTAACTTGACCATGTCTTTGCAATTCTTGAAATAATTTTGCCATAAGTATGCTATCCTTACCACCAGAAATAGCAACTGCAATTTTGTCGCCTTCTTCTACCAAGTTATACTCTTTTATAGCCTTTACAAACTTTGACCATATTGGCTTTCTATATCTTTTAACAATACTTCTTTCTATTTCTTTAAGGGGCTTTTTGTCTTCTTCCGGAATTAACCTTTCACACCCTTGACCTGCTATATTACTCATATTAACACCTCATTTTCAAATGATATTATACCATCATAATATATAAAATTAAACAATTCATATTTTAATTATATCATTTATGAATAGTTTCTCACGTTTGCCATAATATACATGAAGAATATGTGAATAAATCCCTATTTTATTGACTAACATTATCTAAAAACTTAAAATAATTATTGATAGGTAAATAACACTTAATCTAGGAGGGATATGATGAAAAAAATATCAACTAAAATTATTGTAACTATTGTATCATTTTGTGTACTAACTTCAATAGTAATAACAACCGCAACAACCTTAGTAAATAAAAGCACACTAAAAAGTGAAGCGGAAACAAATCTGACGCAAACGACAAAAAACCTATCAAAAACTGTAAATGAAGGTCTTATAACAACTAAAGATAATGTTCAAATTATAAGTAAGTTATTAACAAATACCTTAGACCTATCTAAAGTCAACGTAAACGATGACACATATATTAATACTTACATTGAATCACTAAATCCATTTATAAAAGAATTAACATATAGTCAATCAAATTTATTAGGAATAGCCATAATAGTAAATCCTGAGATTACAAATACAGCTCATCAACTTATCTATGAAAGAAAAATTGGTGATAAAGACGTAAATAGACTAAACAAATTTACAAAAGATCAATTTTATCAAAGTAATCCTGACATGAGTTGGTATTATACTCCTATTAACAACAAATCTGCAATATGGAGTGACCCTCATACAGATAGTAGTTCTGCTAGTATGAGAATGTCTTATACTGAACCAATATACATAAATAATCAACTAATTGGTGTGGTTGCTGTTGATTTATTCTTTGATAATTATAAGGATATGATAAACAACATAAGTATATATGATAAAGGACACGCATCATTATTAAATAAAAATGGACAATACTTGGTGGATAAAAAATATTCTCAGGAAGATAATATAAAAAGTGCTTTAGGAGATTCTATTGATATAGATTCTAAAGATGATGGAATTCAATACTATACAAGTAATGGCACTAATTCTGTACTAGCTTATACTAAATTAGCTAATGGCAATGTAATGATTGTAAGTGCTGACGAAAGTGATATTTTCAAGGATGTAAACAAAAATATTCTTATATCTCTTATTATAACTATAATTGTTTGTATAATAATTTCTATAGTGGCTTATTTTATAGGAAATATGATAAGCAATCCTATTAAATTTATTACAAAACTTGTCAATACTACATCTGATTTAGATTTACGAGAAGATACTAAATATCTTAAAATACACAAATTCAAAGATGAAACAGGAATAATAGGAAAATCTGTTATTAATTTAAGAGAAGTTATTAGAGAAACAATTAGTAATATTAGAGGTTGCTCTAGCGAAACCTACAATCAATCAAATAAACTAAGTCTAATAACCGATGACTTACAAGGATCAGTAAATTCAATTGATAAAGCTATTTTAGAATTAGCAAATGGTGCTGAAGCTCAAGCTAATGATGCACAACTTGGATCTCAAAAACTTGAAGAATTATCTGACAAAATTGAAAACATTCTAGAAATAGCAAAAAGCTTTAATTATAACTTTGATAAAGCAAAAGCACAAAATAATAGTGCTATAAACTCAATAGATAATTTAGTTGGAAAAGTACAAGAAAACAACAATATTTCTAAGAAAACTAACGAAAGTGTAAATGAATTATCTAACAAATCTCTTTTAATAGGCAATATTACTTCAACAATAAATAATATATCTGAACAAACGAATCTACTTGCTCTTAATGCTGCCATAGAAGCTGCTAGAGCTGGTGAGGCTGGAAAAGGTTTTGGAGTTGTTGCTGAGGAAATACGAGTACTTTCTGAACAAACTGCTGAATCTACAAAAATGATAGAATCAATAATAAATGAGATAAGTTCAGAAATTATTAAAACTCAAGATAATATGAATAAATCAACCTCTACAATTCTCGAAGTAAATACTACAATGAACGAATCTAAGATGACCTTTAATTCAATGAAAGATTCTTTTGACACTATGTCTAATGAAGTTAACAATTTACTTACTAACATTAATGAAATTAAAGAAAGCAAGGAATCTGCATTATCAGCAATTCACGGCATAACTGCAATATGTGAAGAATATGTTGCCTCAACTGAAGAAATATCTGCAACAGTACATGAACAATTAGAATCTGTTCATAATGTAAAAAATTCTTCTGACGAATTAAAAGTATTAGTTAACAAATTAGAAGAAATGATTTCAAAATTTATTATTAAGTAAAAAAAACTGTCTCATTAAAATGAGACAGTTTTTCCCCCTATATAGTTTTATTATTTCCTTTTTCTTCTTTATAATCATTTATTAATGATTTCCCTAAGAACTTATTTAAATTATGTTTCTAAATCCTTTTTATACTTTCAAAATTCTGCTATCTAAACTTCATTTTTTAAATTAGAAATTATTTTAGACATAGTACTTTGCATAAATGAAATCTCGTCTTCATCCATCCCAACGGTAGCAGACCTCATAATTTTTTCACTTATACATTCGAATATATCTGAATTGTTTCTATATCTGTTAGTTAAGGATAATACCCATGCTCTGCCATCTGTTGGATGTGGTGATTTCCTTATATATCCCTTTTCAATAAGTCTATTTACCACCGCCGATACAGTTGGCTTATCCATATCTAACATCTCTGCTATATTTACTGCAGTGCTAAAATTATTATCTTCACTATGTATATCCATATATTTCAACACACAGAACTGCACTGATGTAAGCTCATAAGGTTCTAGTTCTTTATTTAACCTTTTCTTAACTAGTTTGGAACATAAATTTAATTCATATCCTATATTCATTTTTCTCCCACCATTTGTTTATAACACTATATAGGGTAACAGTATAATTATCATTTGCAGTAGTTTAAAATCTCCCATTCTACTTATCCAAATTAACTGTTTACATAGAAATTATAACCTATACCAAATAAAAATGTAAATTAATAATCTCATCAATTATTTACTATTTACTATAAACATATAAAAAGCTATCTGGAATATAAGCTGATTACTTTTCATCCAAATAGCTCCTTATCATATAGCCTGTACTAATTTTTACAATTACATATTAGTCCAAGTTCCATTTCGATATATCATACTTCCTTTAAGCATTAGCCCTCTGCTATTACTAGCTGGATATTGATTCCTCTTGTCTGTAAATATTACTAATGGATTTGTAAAACTACTGTCTACCTTATAGCTATACAAATTACCTTCAACTTTTGTCATCTTTATCCCTGGCCATGAAGCATTCTCTTTTACTGTTCCATTGTTTTCTTCATAAACATATACATATGGTTCTCCCCATCCTGATGGCAATTCTATATATGCCACATTATCTGTATTAACATCAGGTATATAACTATGCCAATTACCATTTTCATATATCATCGATCCTGATAGTTTTAAACCAGAAGCTCCTTGGTATGGACATTGTTGATTCTTATCTGTAAATATTACTAATGGATTCGTGAAACTACTATCTACTACATAGCTATATATATCATCTTTAACCCTAGTCATTTTAACACCTGGCCATGAAGCATTATTTTTTACTGTTCCATTATTCTCTTCATAAACATATGCATATGGTTCTCCCCATCCCGCTGGTAATTTTATATATGCAGTATGTTTGCTTATAGGCTCCTTAGTCTTTGTAAAAGTATAAGTTTTAGAACTTATTTCTTTCCCATTTAAATCTTTACCGTATAATGTTATAGTTACATTTTCGCCATACTGCTTTTCGGCACCAATTTTTATTATTTTACCATCAGAATAACTTACTCTTTCTTTACCATCAATTGAATAATATGATTCTGATGTGTATTTTGCATTTAGCATTACATCTAATGTATTTGTGCTAAAACTTGTACTTTCTGGAGAAGCAGAAACTGAAGCCACTTTTATATCAGATGGATTATAGAAAACTGCTGTTTTTCCAGAATCTATCTGTAAATTAATATATCCATTTGAAACTGTAGCTGTTCTTCCTGATACTTGATCCTTATACTGTCCATCTTTTAAGTTAGTTTGAAGTCTACCATTATATCCACCATCCAAATTAACTATTACAATACCATCGCTTCCACGTTCAATTCCTATTGTATTATTATTTATTTGTCTTACATACTCACTCTTACCAATCATAGCGTTACGGAATTTATTTACTGCTACAACTTCTGGATCCTTCCAATCATCAGTTGAAACTCCAATTGGTCCTTCTAATTTTCCTTCACTATTATATCCGTCAAACTTTGGTCTAGCAAAAAATAAAGGAACTCCTTTAGCTCTTGCAGCAATTATTGAATAACCTTTTCTTATTTGCCAATTGTTAACTGGTCTTGTGCCACCTTGATCTCTCTTATTATTATCAGAATTAGCATAAGTGTCATGAGTTTCTACATAAGTAACTATCTTATCTGCTTGTACTCCATCTGGCACTTGATAATTTACTAAATCTGTAAATAAATTATGATTACAAACAGCACCTCTAACAACTCTGCTGTAAGTATCTCCGTTAGTCCCCATTAGTGCAGCATAACCTAAATAATTATCTCCAGTATCTTGTAATATTTCTCCATAAACAAAGGCACTAGAATTTTTTGATCTTATAGCATTAAGTATTGTAGGCCAAAAATCTCCACCAAAGTTACCATCATTAGGAAGTTCTATATGCTTAGCTGTATCAAATCTAAATCCATCAGCCCCTGAATCCATACAATCATCCAAATAACTTATAATCATATTTTGAACATCTTTACTTTGAGTATTGTAATCAGCAAGTCCTAGTACTTCTTTCTGAGTAAGAGCCCATCTATTTTGCCATTCACCATCTCCAATTATTCCATTATGATGAAATAAATTATAATTATTCATTATTGAAGGATCCACACTTTCCCTGTGTCCAGATACATGATTTGCCACAATATCAACTATTATCTTTATACCATACTTGTGTGCTTCAGCTGTCATAGCTTTAAATTCTTCTTTTGATCCAACTATATAATTACCAATTTTATTATAAGTAGGCTGGTAAGTATTTTCCCACTCCCATGTATGCTGTTTTGGCCCTTGATAACATGTTTGTATAGGTGAAACTTGAATGCTTGAGTACCCGCAATCGGCTATTTCTTTCATTCTTTCTCTTATTGTATTAAAACTCCAACTGAAAGCATGAAGTATAGTACCGTCTTGTGTTCTATTTGCAAGTCCATAATTATTAACATCACTAGTTGCTTTAGCCTCTATATTTTCAGAATTAACAGCAGCACTTGCCTCCTTGGCAACGTTTCCAAAAGATAGCCCACTAGCAACAGCAATAGTCAATATTAAACTAGTTAGTCTTTTTCTTAATCTTATCATATTCCCATCTCCTTATATATAAATTATTAAGGCAGCAACTCTAGCATTAACTTAGATTTTTTCTTCAACCCCCTTCCTAAATAAGTTTAGTGCAATCGTTTGCATTTTGGGTTCCATGACTTATGCTTATTAATTATAAAAATAAGTTCAACATTTATATTTAACAGCTAATGCATTTATTAAATCGCTCTACCTTATCTTTACTTTACATAATTTCTTTGTTCTATTCAATATATTTTTGATAAAAATTTACTTTTTGTAATTTCTTACAAAAAATAAGTTTTTATCATGCTATGAAGTTAGCTATAAATTATTTTTAATTTTATAAATTAATTCTTTATACTCTTCATCACTTAGATATGTTTTTTGAGGATTCATAGTAAATGTTCCTCCATAATCAGGTCCACCTTCATATTTAGGTACAATATGAAAATGTAGATGCTTCATATTATCAGCAAAAGCTCCATAATTGACTT
This sequence comes from Clostridium cibarium, assembly GCF_014836335.1. Classification (GTDB taxonomy): domain Bacteria; phylum Bacillota; class Clostridia; order Clostridiales; family Clostridiaceae; genus Clostridium; species Clostridium cibarium. The sequence continues at coordinate 7,199 of NZ_JACSRA010000028.1, read as the reverse complement.
TTTTAGGCAAAAATGCGTTATGTAATGCCTGTCCAACAGTAGCTATATCTTTAGCAAAACTATTTCTTTCTTCCTCTGTTAGTTCAAACATTTCACTTTTATGTCCCTTAAAGGCTATTAAACATCTTCCTCTATATGTTTGCTCCTTAAATAAATATAGAATTGATGCTTCTAATTCACAAATTTCAATCATAATATCTGTAAGTCTTTGATCTTTTACACAATAAAAACACTCTTTATCAAAACTCATTTTATCTCCTCCTAGTTATATAAATTTATACTTAAAATATAGCAATTTGATTATACTACTTTGTACAATTTAATTCCACAATGTGTATTTTTTAACAATGTAAAAATAATACAGATTCTGTTGCAATCCTCAGTACATTTAATATATTTCAAGTACAATTCCTGAAAGAATTAAATTGTTAATATATTAAATTTATTGTATAATTTAGAAGTGCAATTACTTAAAAGGAGAACTTTAACAGTGTTAAATTTTATTTTTTTCTTATTGATGTTGATATTACTTTTTCCTTTAATGCATTATAACATTACTCCAACTGGATATTATGAGGAAATTTTTAAAACTCTCTGTAGCATTTGCTTTGTTTGCTGTTCTTTCTTTAGTTTTAGAAAATGCCCCACAAACAAAAAATATTTTTCTTTGATGTTTATAGGATTAATTTTTTGTTTGTTTGGGGACATATTTTTATCTTTTCCCGGTGAAACAGTATTTATTTCAGGCGTAGGCAGCTTTGCCATAGGTCATATATTCTTTATTTTAGGATTTATTTATCTAACATCTATATCATTAAAAGATTTAATAATGTATTTTATTTTAATTACTTTAGCTGTATCATTTATTACTAGCAAAAGTGGTTTTCATTTTCAAGGCATGTTACCCCTTGTTTTAATTTATACTTCAATAATTCTTTTTATGCTTACAAAATCTTTTTCCTTATTAAAGCTGAGAAAAGGAAATAAACTTGGAACATACCTTACTATATCTGGCACCACTCTGTTTTTTATTTCTGATTTTATTTTATTATTTGTTATATATTATACAGAATGTCCACATATATTTAGTGCTATTAATCTTTTTGTATATTATATTGGTCAAGGATTATTATCACTTAGTTTCATAGGTGATTTTAAATCAAAATAAAAAGCAAAAGATAGAACTACCTTAGCCATCTTTTGCTTTTCGTTTTATAAAATTTCATAAACTTATAATTTTTCTTTATTAATTAATTTTTCAATAGCAATTTCTATACGCTTATTACGTGTCTCTTCTCTTTTTGCCGAATATACCCAATTAACATACTTCTTTTTATTAGAAAATGATAGTTCATTCCAGAATTCCAAAGCTTCCTTTTCACTATCAATTTTTTCTTTAAATTCTTCTGGTATTTCAACTACTCTTTCTTCTTCATCTTTTTCAACAGTAACTAAAATTCTATCACCAATATCTTTATTGATTTTATTTCTTATTTCCTTTGTAATGCCTATTATGTGACATTCTGTTCCCATTTTAACAATTGACCCTCTATAAGGTGTATCATCAAAAGTTGCTTTAACCTTTACCCTCTTTGCCCCATACACTTCCTCTACATTAAATGGAATTTCTACATAAGCCCCGCCTCTACCAATTACTTCTTTAATTTCTGCTTCGAACCTCTCCATATGTCTTTTTCCTTTCATCTTTAGTTGTATTTTAATTAAATTTCAATAACTATTCTGTCAGTATAATTTACTTTGCATTTCCCCCCTTTTTTTAGTTTTCCAAATAATATTTCTTCAACTAACAATGGCTTTATCTCAGCATCTATTATTCTACTAATTTCTCTAGCACCATATTCTTCACTAATTCCTTTTTCTTCAATGTAAGATATACAAGTTTTTGATATAGACAATTCAATTCCTTTACCCTCTAACTTCTCACTTAATAGTTTGAATTGTTTTCTTACAATCTTAGCTGCCATATCTTTGTCAATGGTATTAAAAATAACAACTTTAGTTAACCTATTTCTAAACTCTGGTGTAAATGTTCTTTTAACTGCATCATTTATTATATCTGAATTTATATGCCTCTCTCCGAAACCAATAAGGCTTTTATTAATGTTACTTGCTCCAGCATTCGATGTCATAATTAAAATAACATTTCTAAAATCAGTTTTTCTCCCCTTATTATCTGTAAGAGTAGCATAATCCATAACTTGAAGTAAAATATTAAAGATATCTCCATGAGCTTTTTCAATCTCATCTAAAAGTAACACACAGTGAGGATTTTTTCTAACTGCATCTGTTAGTAATCCACCTTCTTCATAACCAACATACCCTGCTGGTGCCCCAATTAACTTTGCTACTGTGTGCTTTTCTACATATTCACTCATATCAAATCTTATTAATTCTATATCCAAGGTTTTGGCAAGCTCTTTAGCAATTTCAGTTTTTCCAACTCCAGTAGGTCCAACAAAAAGCATACTTGCTACTGGTTTATTATCCTCATTTAATCCTGCTCTAGATAATTTAACTGCATTTACAACCTTATCGATAGCTTCATTTTGTCCAAATACTTGTGATTTAAGCTTCTTTTCCACATTAGATAACTTTTTAATTTCATCACCTTCAACAGTTTGTTTTGGAACATTACATATCTTTGATAAGACCTCTTCAATGAGTTTTTTATCTACTGTTTGAACCTTTTTTTCTATTGGATTAAGAACCCTATATGCTCCTGCCTCATCTATTAAGTCTATAGCCTTATCTGGTAAATATCTCTCATTAATATACTTATCACTAAGCTTTACTGCGTGTTCAATTGTACCTTTACTGTATTTAACGTTATGGTAATCCTCATAGTAATGTATTAATCCATTTAAAATTTCAATCGTTTCTTCTATTGAAGGTTCTTTAACATCAATATTTTGAAATCTTCTAGTTAAACTTTTACTATTTGCAAAGTGTTTATTATACTCCTCGTAGGTAGTAGCTCCAATAAATCTAATTTTTCCTGCTGCTAAATAAGGTTTTAACATATTAGATACATCAAAAGATCCACCACCAATTGATCCTGCTCCCACAATATTATGAACTTCATCTATATAGATAATTGGATTTTTTTCTTTAGCTACCCCATCCATAATCATCTTAAATCTTTTTTCGAAATCTCCTCTATATTGAGTTCCTGCAAGCATTCCTCCTAAATCTATAGAAAATACCTTTGCATTTTTTAACTTTTCCGGAACTTTGCCTTCATTTATAAGCTTTACTAAACCATTTGTTATTGCAGTTTTTCCAACCCCTGCTTCTCCTATATGAATAGGATTATTTTTATATTTTCTACAAAGTATTTGCATAGTTCTTTTAAGTTCTGCTTCTCTCCCTATAAGAGGGGTATTTTCTTCAACTATATCATTTAAGCAGGTAACATACTGTCTCCAGCTTGAATCCACATTTTCTTTTTTATCTACTTCTACTTTTTTAGATTCTTCTTCCTGCTTAAAATCTATTTCACACATTTCATAAAGCAAATTAGTCCTCTCTATTCCTTGTGAAGATATGTAATAAACTGCATGACTATCCCTTAAATTCATTACACCTGATAATATATGGATAAGTTCAATTTCATCTTTCCCTGATGAAGTTGCTTGTAAACTTCCATATGATAATACTTCATTTAATCCATGACTAACTATAGGTTCTTCTACATCTATCTTATCTATGTTCTCCCCTAAATAAGTTTCCAAATCTACTCTAAGTTTTTCAACATCTCCACCGCAACTTTTAAAGCATTCAATAAATGTATTATTAAATGTAATTATATATAAAAGATGCTCTGGAGTAATATACTCATGTTTTTTTGCCTTAGCAAAACTTATCATCTTACCAAGTATCTCATTTACTATTCTAGAATATTTCATTACTAGTCCTCCTACACTTCTTCTACCTTTATTCTAAAAGGATAACCTTCCTGCCTTGATAGTGATATAGCTATATCAGCTTTTGTTTTAGCTATATCATAAGAGTATATTCCTACCACTGCTTTTCCACCTTTATGTACACTCATCATAATTTGCACTGCCTCTTCTTCGCTTTTTTTAAATATATTAATCAATATATAAACTACGAACTCCATAGGTGTAAAATCGTCATTATACATTACTACTTTGTATTTTTTAGGTTCCCTAACTTTAACTTTATTCTTTTCTTTTATTGATGTACCAGTTGCCATTTATGCCCTCCCTAAAAATATTTATCTATTATTATTTATATTATAACAAAAAAACAGCAAGACATAACTCACTGCTTTTCTTATTTATATTTTTAATTAACAAGTATAGCTTACTATACCATATGATAACACTCCTTTATGGTAATATTCTTATATGGTAATATTCTTAAGAATATGCTGATAACTTGGGCCTTTACAGGTTATCTGTCTTCAAGAATATTATAACTTTACTAGTTTCCTTCACTTCAAATATATTTAATAACATATAATTTAATGACATACTTTCTTAAGGATTTAAAATCCATAATAAAAAATTTATTATTGGGTAATATACTTGAGGAGGTGGATTTATGTTAGTAAAAGATATAATGTCAAAAGATGTAGTAAGCTTAGATTCAAAAGACTCTATTGAAAGAGCAGCTCAAATGATGAAACAATTTGATGTAGGTTCAATACCTGTATGCAATGAAAAAAGATTAGTTGGCATAATTACAGATAGAGATATTACATTAAACTCTGTTGCATCTGGTAAAAATCCAACTGAACAACAAATCTCTGATGTTATGACTTCACATCTTATTACAGGAAATCCTAATATGGATGTTCAAGATGTAGCCAAAATAATGAGCAGAGAGCAAATAAGAAGATTGCCTATTGTTGAAAACAATAGCCTTGTTGGAATGATATCCCTTGGTGATATTTCAGTTGAACCAGCACTTCAACACAATGCAGAAGATGCTCTTAGTAGTATTTCAGAACCAGGCACAAACAATCATTTTTAAAACACAAAAGAGTCAGTTCATATTAACTGACTCTTAAAGACTATATTAATCTTTTTTATATACTTTCTTATTGTGCTTTGTTTTACCGTTATTTGATTTTCTCTCCTTCTCCTGTTGGCTTTTGCAAGAAGGATCTTTTTTTTCGCTCATAAAATATTCCTCCTAATAAAAATCTCTACATTACTATTATCTACAATATAGAAATTATAATTCACTAAATTTAAAAGGTATTATTTATAAGCATTTCTTAATAACTCTATCTCTTTTGCATACCCTTCAAGTTCATTAGGTGTTTCAAGGAAAAATGGTAGATTTCTTAACTTTGGATGATTAATTATTCTTGTAATTGCTTCAATTCCAATTGATCCTTCTCCAATTTTTTCATGCCTATCTTTATGACTTTCAAAAGGATTCTTACTATCATTTAAATGAATTGCACATAGTCTATCTAATCCTATTATCCTATCAAACTCATCTAATACACCATCTAAATTATTAACAATATCATATCCAGCATCGTATACATGACATGTATCTAAACATACTCCTAAATGATCTTTTAACTCAACTCTATTAATTATCTCACCTATCTCTTCAAATGTTCTACCAACCTCTGTTCCTTTTCCAGCCATAGTTTCTAACAATACTTTTGTGGTTTGTTCAGGCTTAATAACAGAATTTAATAAATCCACTATATAACTTATTCCAACTTCCACTCCTTGTTTAACATGACTTCCAGGATGAAAGTTATAGAGATTATTAGGTAAATATTCCATTCTCTCTAAATCATCTGCCATCATCTCTCTAGCAAATTCCCTTGTTCTCTCATCTGCTGAACATGCATTTAATGTATAAGGAGCATGGGCTAAAAGGGTAGCGAAGCAATTTTCTTTTAATAGCTTTAATAATGCATTAACATCACTTTCATCTATTTCTTTGGCCTTACCACCTCTTGGATTACGAGTAAAAAATTGAAATGTATTAGCACCAATTTCAAGAGCTTCTTTTCCCATGTTTTCAAATCCTTTGGTAGTTGATAAATGACATCCTATATTTAACATTTAATTATCCTCCATATTTTATCTTACATAAATAATACTATTAAGAATAAAATACTTCAATAGATATTTTTTATTTACTAAAAATAATTATTTGTTAATTCAACTATTTAACATTGATTTCAACATATCTATCATGCTTTGACGTTGTTTATTAACTTGTGCAAAAAGACTTTGAGTTACTTGCATTAACACATTGCTTCTTGAATAATCTAGCATTTCCTTTGCCATATCAGCATCTCTTATTCTAGATTCTGCTTCTGTTAAATTTTCAGCATAGTTTTCTAAATTATCTGCTATATATTCTAATCTATTTTGCACGGCACCAAGCTTTGCTCTTTTCATTGATATTTGATCTATTGCATTTTGAATTGGTTTAATTGCTTTCATAGCATCCTCTTGTGTTGCAATACTTACATCCTTTAATCCGATAACTGTTGTGTTCATTATTCCCAAATCTATTTCCAAAGTTTGTCCTGCATTAGCTCCAATTTGAAGAACAAATTTATTACTTCCACTACCATTTTTCTCTTTAAATAAAGGATTTGTATTAAATTCAGTTTGATCTCCTATTGTATTAATTTCACTTAAAAGTTGATTAAATTCTTCAGCTAAAGCTTTTCTATCCTTATCATTGTAAGTTCCATTTGAACTTTGAGTTGCTAATTCATTTAACCTCTGTAAAATATTCTGAACAGTTGAAAGCGCACCATCTGCTGTCTGTACCATCGAAATGCCATCTTGCACATTTCTCTCTGCTGCATTTAATCCTCTTATTTGTGCTCTCATCCTCTCAGATATAGCTAACCCTGCTGGATCATCTGCCGCACTATTTATTCTCAATCCAGAAGAAAGTCTTTCCATAGATCTATTCAAATTTGATTGGTGAATCCCCATTTGTCTCCATAACCCTAACCCAAACACACTCCAGTTACTATTCATATTATTCCCTTCTTTGTTTTATTTTTACTAACTATTTTATTATCGTCAATTTATTTTTTTTCTTTAAATAAAAATCTAATAATTTATTTTTCCGTATTTAGGTCAATCGAGTAGGAGGTAGATAATTATTTTATCTACCGACCTCTCACACCACCGTACGTACCGTTCGGTATACGGCGG
>NZ_JACSRA010000027.1 GCF_014836335.1 Clostridium cibarium | reverse complement strand
TAATGGTTGGCACTATCAACCCCCATATCGGACTTTCACCGACTAGTACGTGCCCATGCTGGGCACACATAAAAAAAGCCCACAAACACTGAGTTTGTGGGCTTTGCATAACTCCGAAAACTATCTCTTTGAGAATTGAGGAGCTCTTCTTGCTTTCTTAAGACCGTATTTCTTTCTTTCCTTCATTCTTGGATCTCTAGTTAAGAAACCTGCCTTTTTTAATTCTGGTTTTAAAGCTTCGTCAGCTTTAACTAATGCTCTAGTTATTCCGTGTCTGATAGCTCCAGCTTGACCTGTGAAACCACCACCATGTACGTTAACTAAAACGTCAAACTTATCCTTAGTTCCTGTTAAAACTAATGGTTGGTTTACTATCATTCTTAAAGTTTCTAAACCAAAAAAGTTTTCTATATCTCTCTTATTTATAACAACCTTACCACTTCCTGGTACAAGTCTTACTCTTGCAACTGATTTTTTTCTTCTTCCAGTTCCCATGTATTGAACTTTTGCCATTTTCTATTCCTCCTCCCGAGCTGATATTAGTACTTTAACTCAAGCACTTCTGGTTTTTGAGCTTCATGATTGTGGTCAGCTCCTCTGTTAACTTTTAGCTTCTTAAGCATTTGTCTTCCTAAAACACCTGTTGGAAGCATTCTTCTAACAGCTTCTTCGAAAGCTAATTCTGGCTTCTTAGCTAAAACTTCTCTATAAGGAGTTTCCTTTAATCCGCCAACATAACCACTGTATTTTCTGAAAAACTTTTGATCTAACTTCTTACCAGTTAAAACAACTTTTTCTGCATTGATTACTATAACGAAATCTCCACAGTCAACATTTGGTGTAAATGTTGGCTTATTTTTACCTCTTAATATTGAAGCAACTTGGCTAGCTACTCTTCCTAGTGGCTTACCAGCAGCATCTACAACATACCATTTTCTTTCAACGTCTTGTGCTTTTGCAATGTATGATTTCATCTATTTCCCTCCCTGAACTTACATCTTGCTTTACTTCTTTGAAGTATTGCTTTTATGTCAAGACCCGGGGCTAGTGGATCTTTTACACATAAATATTTCTAACAAACAAACTTATTATAATACACGCTTACGGGCGTGTCAACATTTTTTCTTGTTTTTTTGCTATTAATAAAAAACTTTTTCTAAAATTAACCCATTTGGCTTAACACATGGCCCTGCCTTACTTCTATCTTTAGATTCAATTATACTTTTAATATCATCGACCCTAATCTTACCTTTGCCAACTTCTATTAACGTACCAACTATTATTCTAACCATATTATACAAAAATCCATCTGCTGATACATATATTTCTATTTTTTCATCATTTTGGGTTAAATGTAATTTAGAAATTGTCCTTATAGATGTTTTAACTGAACTTCCACTACTTTTAAATGCCGAAAAATCATGCCTACCTATAAAAAAATCACAAGCTTTTTCCATACTCTTTATATCAAGCTTATCTCTAACTTGATAAGCATAATCTTTTCCTATAGCAAGCTTCTCATATCTGTTAATTATAGTATAACTATAAGTTTTGCCTTTGCAGCTATACCTTGAATGAAATTGAAGAGCAACTTCCTCTGACTTTATTATAGCTATATCATCTGGTAAATTCCTATTAACAGCCTCTCTAAACTTTTCAGGTGGGATACTACTACTAGTTTTAAAATTGGCAACCATGCCTCTAGCATGTACTCCAGCATCAGTTCTTGAACAACCAATTAATTCAATAACTTCTCCTGTAGATTTACTTAATGCTTTCTCAATAGTTTCTTGTATTGTTTTACTATTATTTTGTTTTTGCCATCCACCGTATTTTGTACCATCATATTCGATTATTAACTTTATGTTCTTCATAACACCTATACCCTATAGCATAAATCTAACTAAAAAACTGCCTATAAATAAAGTCAGAAATATTGCATATGCTATTATATCATTAATAGAATACTTTAATTCCTTCATTCTAGTTCTTCCAGACCCACCTCTATAGCATCTAGCTTCCATAGCCATAGCTAATTCATCTGCTCTTCTGAAAGAGCTTATAAAAAGTGGTACCAATAACGGAATTAAACTTTTTGCCTTTTGTATTATATTACCTGTTTCAAAATCTGCACCTCTTGCTTTTTGCGCTTTCATTATCTTATCTGTTTCTTCCATTAAAGTAGGAATAAATCTTAATGCTATCGTCATCATCATAGCTAGCTCATGAGCTAATACCTTTCCAATAGGTCTTAACAATCTTTCTATTCCATCGGTAAGTTCAATTGGAGATGTAGTTAATGTTAACAAAGAAGTTCCTATAATTAAAAAAACTAGTCTCAATGCCATAAAGCCAGCTGTCATTAAGCCTTCTTTATAAACTTTTATAAAACCTATCTGAGTTATTAAGGTTTCATCAGTACCTTTTATCATAAAAATATTTAATATACCTGTTATTATTATAAGAAATAAAATTGGTTTCAATCCTTTAAATATATAGCTTAGTGGTATCCTTGCATTTATTATTACAGCCGCTAAAAAAGCCACTACCAATATATATCCTACGAATTTATTAATGACAAATAATGAAGCAATAAATAGCAGGGATATGATTATCTTAGTTCTTGGATCAAGTTTATGAATAAATGATTCCCCTGGTAAATATTGACCTATAGTTATATCTTTTAGCATTCATACCCCTCCCTATTGCTTATCTTTTAATAATATTTTAAGTAATTCTTCTCGCGCTTTTTCTATTGTATAAGCATTTTGAGAAACATTAAACCCCTTTTCTTTAAGGGCTCTCATTAAATATGTAACCTGCGGAACCCCTAATCCTATTTTTTCTAATGTCTCAACTTCGCTAAAAACTTCTTCAGGTTTTCCCTTAAGTGCTACTTTTCCATGATCCATTACAATAACATTCTTTGCAATTTTAGCAACATCCTCCATACTATGACTTACTAAAATTATAGTCATCCCATAATCTTTATGTAGCTTTTGAATCTGTCCTAAAATATCATCTCTTCCCTTTGGATCTAATCCTGCCGTTGGTTCATCCAATATTAATATTTTAGGTTCCATGGCAATAACCCCTGCAATAGCCACTCTTCTTTTTTGTCCTCCACTAAGATCAAAAGGTGATTTATCCTTATAAGTTTCATAATCCAAGCCCACCTTCTCCATTGAATTTCGAACTCTAATATTAATTTCTTCTTCTGAAAGTCCTAAATTTCTTGGTCCAAACGCTATATCTTTTTCAATACTCTCTTCAAATAATTGATATTCTGAATATTGAAATACTAAACCTACCTTTTTTCTTATATCCGTTAACTTTACACCTTTTTTAGTAATATCTATTCCATCTATTATTATCTTTCCACTCGTAGCTTCTAGCAAGCCATTCATATGCTGTATAAGAGTAGATTTTCCTGACCCAGTATGCCCAATGAGTGCTAAAAAATCTCCATCCTCTATATCTATATTAACATTATCTAATGCCACCTTTTCAAATGGTCCATTTTGCATATATATATGAGTTAAATTCTCTATTTTAATTGACATAATACATCCACCATTTCATCAACATTTAATATTTCAGTACTAATATTAATACCTGACTTTTCTAGTTCATAAGCTAATTCTGTAACTTGCGGAACATCTAGCCCAATTTTCTTCATAGTTTCAACTTTAGAAAATACTTTCCTTGGGGTACCTTCAATTATAATTTTACCATCATCTACAACGACAATTCTGTCAGCTTCAGCAGCCTCATCCATATAATGTGTTATAAGAACTATAGTCATTCCATACTTCTTATTTAATTCCTTAATATTTTTCATAACATCTCTTCTACCACTTGGATCTAGCATAGCAGTTGGTTCATCAAAAACCACACAGTCAGGCTTCATCGCTAAAACCCCAGCAATTGCTATTCTTTGTTTTTGTCCTCCAGATAAAAGATGTGGTGCATGTCTCTTATATTCAGACATCCCTACCCTTTCTAAGCTTTCATCTACACGCCTTCTAATTTCTTTAGGCTCTATTCCCAAATTTTCTGGACCAAAAGCCACATCCTCTTCAACTATAGTTGCTACCAACTGATTATCTGGATTTTGAAACACCATTCCTGCCTTACTTCTGATTTTCCAAAGATTATTTGAATCTAAAGTATCTAATCCAGCTACCATTACTTTCCCTTCAGTCGGTAAAAGTAATGCATTAATATGTTTTGCTAATGTAGATTTTCCTGAACCATTATGTCCTAATATTACAAGAAATTCTCCCTTTCGAACTTCTAAGTCTATCCCTTTTATTGCATATCTTTCTATTTCTTTTTCTTCTTCTATCGAAGTATATTTATATGTTATACCTTGAAACTCTATCATATTTTCAATCATAGCTATTTCCTCCGTGTTAAAACCTTCCATACATTATACAAAAGAATAATATAGTGAACTTTATAATATAATTATATACTAAAATTCTTCTTTAGTAATTATTTTCTAAATCTTCTTCTCTATAATATATAGATTAATAATTTTATATTATAAAATGGGGATTAAGTCTATACTTAATCCCCTAATTATTATACTAATTCAAGTATAACTACTTCAGCTCCGTCCCCTCTTCTAGGACCCTTCTTATACATTCTTGTATATCCACCGTTTCTTTCAACGTATTGTGGAGCTATATTTTCAAAAAGATTCTTAACAACTGCTTCTTCTTGAACAAAAGATAAAACTTGTCTTCTAGCATGAAGATCACCTCTCTTAGCAAGAGTAATCATCTTTTCTGCAAGGCTTCTAGTTTCCTTAGCTCTAGTTTCAGTTGTTTCTATTTTTCCATACTTTAAGAAGCTTGTAACAAGCCCTCTAAGCATCGCTCTTCTTTGGTCAGTAGGACGACCTAACTTACGATAACCTGCCATGGATTTACCTCCTTACTCGTCGTTTAGTTTTAAACCTAAACCTAATTCTTTAAGTTTATGTTCAACTTCTTCTAAGGACTTCTTTCCTAGATTTCGAACTTTCATCATATCATCCATAGATCTTGTTGCAAGTTCCTGAACAGTATTGATACCAGCTCTCTTTAAACAGTTATATGATCTAACTGATAAATCAAGTTCTTCTACAGTCATTTCTAGGACTTTTTCCTTCTTATCTTCTTCTTTTTCTATCATTATTTCAACATCATTTGTATTATCTGTCAATGACATAAATAATTTAAAGTGTTCTATAAGAATCTTAGCTGATAAACTTATCGCTTCATCGATTTTTATAGTACCATTAGTCCATATTTCTAAAGTTAACTTATCATAATCAGTGATTTGACCAACTCTTGTATTTTCTACAGTAAAGTTAACTCTTTTTACTGGTGTGTATATTGAGTCCACAGCTATTGCAGAAATTGGTAACTCTTCACTCTTATTTTTATTCTGAGTAACGTATCCTCTTCCCTTATTAACTGTTAATTCCATATAAAGTCTTCCATCGTTATCTAAAGTTGCAATATGTAAATCTTTATTTACAACTTCAACATCTCCGTCACTCTTTATATCTGCGCCTGTAACAACGCCAGGACCCTTTGCATCTATATAGATGGTCTTTGAACCTTCACCATTCATTCTTAAAGCTAAGGCTTTGATATTAAGAATTAATTCAGTAACATCTTCCTTAACCCCTTGTACAGTAGAGAATTCATGAAGTACTCCATCGATTTTTACAGATGTAGTTGCAGCACCTGGTAAAGAAGATAATAAAATTCTTCTAAGCGCATTACCTAAAGTAATTCCATAACCTCTTTCCAAAGGTTCAACCACATACTTACCGTAAGTACCATCCTCATTCGCTTCTACACATTCGATTATTGGCTTTTCTATTTCTAACATACACAAACCCTCCTTATTTTTAAAATGGCAACCTTTTGAGGGCAACTGATTCCATATTTGCTGTAAAAGTTAATTCTACAAAACAAATATTAATAAATTACTTGCTGTATAACTCAACGATAAGAGTTTCATTAACTGGAACGTCAATATCTTCTCTTGCTGGTTCAGCAACTACTTTGCCTTCGTAGTTTTCAAGATTTGCTTCTAACCACTTTGGTAATGTCTTTGGGTTTTCAGCAAAAGTCTTAAATCTCTCGCTTGCTCTGCTCTTTTCACATACAGAGATAACGTCGTTAACAGAAACTTTGTATGAAGCAATGTCAACTTTTTTACCATTTACTAAGAAATGTCCATGAGTTACTAATTGTCTAGCTTCACTTCTTGACGCACCGAACCCTAATCTAAATGCTACATTGTCAAGTCTTAATTCTAGTAACTTTAATAGGTTTTCACCAGTAATACCTTTAATGTGCTCAGCTTTTTCATAATAATTTCTGAATTGGCTTTCTAACACACCGTATATTCTCTTCGCTTTTTGCTTCTCTCTTAATTGAACACCATAGTTTGAAACTTTCTTCTTGTTAGCTCCATGTTGCCCTGGTGCATAGCTTCTTCTAGCAAAAGCACATTTATCTGTATAACATCTATCTCCCTTAAGGAATAGTTTCATACCTTCTCTTCTACATAATCTACATGTAGCTCCAGTATATTTTGCCATTAAATTACACCTCCTGTGATGGTTGTACTAGACTCTTCTTCTTTTTGGTGGTCTACATCCATTGTGTGGGATTGGAGTAACATCTTTAATTAAAGTTACTTCTAATCCTGCCGCTTGTAGGGATCTTATAGCTGCTTCTCTACCTGCTCCTGGTCCCTTTACATATACTTCAATGCTCTTTAATCCATGTTCCATTGCTGCCTTAGCTGCTGTTTCAGCTGCCATTTGTGCTGCAAAAGGAGTACTTTTTCTTGATCCTCTAAAACCAAGAGCTCCTGCACTTGACCATGATAATGCATTACCTACTGCATCTGTTAAAGTAACTATTGAGTTATTGAAAGTTGACTTGATGTGTGCAGCACCATGCTCAACATTTTTTCTTTCTTTTCTTCTTCTAGTCTTTTTAACCTTTTGAGCTGCCATTATCTTCCCTCCTTACTACTTCTTCTTGTTTGCGATAGTCTTCTTAGGACCTTTTCTTGTTCTCGCATTAGTTTTAGTTTTTTGTCCTCTAACTGGAAGACCTTTTCTATGTCTAATTCCTCTATAGCATCCTATTTCTTGTAATCTCTTTATGTTTAAAGCAACATCTCTTCTTAAGTCACCTTCTACATTTAAGTTCTTGTTGATATAGGTTCTGATTTCATTAACTTCATCTTCTGTAAGATCTTTAACTCTTGCATCTGGACTTACTCCAGTAGCAGCTAATATCTTTTGAGAAGTAGCTAATCCAATTCCAAATATATATGTTAAACCTATTTCAACTCTTTTTTCTCTTGGTAGGTCAATACCTGCTATTCTTGCCATTAAAATTTACACCTCCTGGTAATTAAAATGCCTTAAAAAGTTGATTTTATAGTATATAATAAAATTTTAGGCATTAGAGAGATACCTCTCTAAGTCAGCCGCCCTAAAACCTAATTATTAAATTAATGCCTATATAATCATATTTGACTTTACTTAAAAAGTCAATAAATTTTAAATGCCTTATCTGTATTTTTTGTCTAATATTATTTATTAATTAGCCTTGTTTTTGCTTGTGCTTAGGATTTTCACAGATTACCATTACTCTTCCTTTTCTTCTTATAACTTTGCACTTTTCGCAAATAGGCTTAACTGATGGTCTTACTTTCATAGCTAACCCTCCTTGTATTAGTCCTGATAGAATTTTTACTATCTTATTTTGCTCTCCATGTAATTCTACCTCTAGTTAAATCGTATGGAGAAAGTTCTACTGTAACTTTATCTCCTGGCAGAATTCTTATGAAGTTCATTCTTAACTTTCCTGATATATGAGCTAGAATCGTATGCCCACTTTCAAGTTCAACTTGAAACATGGCATTTGGTAAAGCCTCTAGGACTGTACCTTGCATTTCTATAACATCATCTTTTGACATAAGGTAATCAACCCTCCTTAACAATGCCTTTAAATTTTAGAAGTCTCTTAATTTTTAAATCAGTACTATTATCATTTGAAACGATCGCTAATTTGATTTCATCATCTACTGCATCTATGAAACTTAAATGTTTAAGTTTCTTTTTCTTAGGCTTATCTAATGTCTTTGTTACACCATTAGATAACAAAACATATTCATTATCTAATTTCCTAATTACAACATATAAATGATTTGTATCTCTTCCTGCTTTCGAAAGTACTACTTTTCCAATCAAGTCATTGTTTTGCAAATTATTCACCTCGATGATTACCTTAGTATAAACCACATATTTTATATGCGAATTTATAACTAAGCAACACTCTATTTATTTAGTGTTAATATTTCCGGTCCATCTGGTAAAATTGCAACAGTATTTTCATAATGTGCTGATAGGCTTTTATCACTTGTTACAACAGTCCATTTATCTTTTAAAGTTTTCACTCTAAAACCACCTGCATTTACCATAGGCTCTATTGCTAAAACCATTCCTTCTACAAGTTTAGGACCTCTACCTGGTTTACCGAAATTTGGTACGTCAGGATCTTCGTGAACATTTTTGCCTATCCCGTGTCCAACGAAATCTCTTACTACCGAGAAACCTGAACCTTCTACATAACGCTGTATTTCATTTGAAATATCTGTTAAATTATTGCCAACTTGAGCAAATTTAATTCCCTCAAAAAAGCAATCCCTCGTTACGTCTATTAATGCTTTTGCTTCATTTGATACCTTTCCTACTGGAAATGTTCTTGCAGCATCTCCATGGAATCCATTAAGGCAAGCTCCACAATCAATACTAACTATGTCGCCTTCCTTTAGAATATAGGCTCCTGGTATTCCATGAACTACTTGCTCATTAACAGATATACATAAGGACGAAGGGAAACCATATAATCCTTTAAAGGATGGTCTAGCTCCATGCTTAGTTATAAATTCTTCTGCAATTCTGTCTAATTCTGCAGTAGTTATACCAGGTTTAATTTTTTTCTCTACAAGTAGCAAAGTTTCAGCTACTATTTTACCAGCATCTCGCATTAGTTGTATTTCCTGATTATTTTTTATGATAATCATTATTTAACACTTCCTAATATATCACAAATGCTTTCAAACACTTCGTTAATAGCTTTTGTTCCTTCCACTACTGAAAGTAAGTTTTTCTCTTTATAGAAATCAATTAGTGGTTGTGTTTGTCTTTCATAAACATCAAGTCTTTCTTGTACAGTTTCTTCAGTATCGTCCTTTCTTTGAACAACCTCAGAACCGCAAAGCTCACATTTTCCTTCAACAGCTGGGTTGAATTTAACATGATAACTTGCTCCACATGAAGGACATACTCTTCTTCCTGTCATTCTTTCAAGTATAAAGTCTCTAGGAACTTCAATTAATAATGCTGTGTCTAGAGATTCATCTCTATCTTTTAAGAACCCTTGAAGTGATTCTGCTTGGCTAACCGTTCTTGGAAACCCATCTAATAGATATCCATTTTTACAATCATCTTGTTGAAGTCTATCCTTAACCATGTTAATTGTAACTTCATCAGGAACTAATTGCCCGTTATCTATATACTTCTTTGCCTCTATTCCAAGAGGAGTATTTTCAGAAATATTCTTTCTGAATATGTCCCCTGTTGAAATATGTGGTATTGAGTATCTATTACTAATTGATTTTGCCTGTGTTCCTTTGCCTGCTCCTGGAGGACCTAATAATATAATCTTCACGGGCATCATCTCCATTTTATAATCTATTTAAGAAATCCTTCATAATGACGCATAACCATTTGAGACTCAAGTCTTCTTGAGAAATCTAATGCTACACCTATTACTATTAATAGTGCAGTAGCGCCAAAGGACATATTTTTAAACTCAGTAAATTGATCTACCAATACAGGGATAACAGCTAAAATTGCCGCATACACCCCACCAATCATTGATATTTTCAAAATTACCCTTTCAAAAAAGTTTGTAGTTTGCTCTCCTGGTCTTATACCTGGTACAAATCCAGCAGATTTATTTAAGTTTTCTGCAATCTCTTCTGGCTTTAATGTTGCTTCATTATAGAACCAAGTAAAGAAAATAGTTAATAGAGCATATACTACTGGGTACATCCATGTACTTTTATTAAATATACTATAAGGACTTGATACTATCCAAATAGCCCAGTCTTTTTGTGGAAAGAAATTAGCTATAGCTTCTGGGAATCCCATAACAGACATTGCAAAAATTATTGCGATAACTGCTGCACTAATTATACTAAGTGGTATATTAGTTGATTGTCCCTTCATCACTTTATTACCAACTGCTTTTCCTGCATATTGTACTGGCACTCTTCTTTCAGCTAAACTGAAAAAAATTGATAGTCCTAAAAGTATAACAACACCAACTGCAAATAGTGCTAATTGTACAATGTTAACTGTTTCAGCTTGCTTAAGCTGATATATTCTTCCTGCAGTCATAGGTAATCTAGAAATGATATTAACAAAAATCAAAATTGATGTTCCATTTCCAAATCCCTTTACTGTTATCTGATCTCCTAACCATATACAAAATGTTGAACCAACTACTAAAGAAATTAACACAACTATATATTGGAATGTGTTTAATCCGGCTGTTCCACCTTTTTGAGATAGAGAAGCCATAATTCCAAAAGCCAAAAATACTGCTATTACTATTGATAAATAACGAGTAGCTTTTTGTATTTTTTTCTTACCTTCTTCGCCCTCTTTTTGAAGTTGCTCTAAAGAAGGTATTCCTATTGTAAGTAATTGCATTATAATTGATGCATTAATATATGGCATTACACCTAGTGCTAATATACTGAAACTACTAAAAGCACCTCCAGATATTAGATCATAGAATCCAAATAATCCAGACTGAGTCATTTGCTTTAAAAAACTAGAATCAACACCCGAAACAGGAATGTGCATTCCTATTCTGAATATTGCAATTAAGCCTATAGTCCAATAAAACTTTTTTCTCAAGTCAGGAACCTTCCAGGCATTACGTAGGGTTGATAGCATATTAAATCACCTCAACTTTTCCTCCAGCTGCTTCGATCTTCTCAACAGCAGACTTTGAAAGCTTACACCCTTTTATAGTTAAGCTTTTTTCTAAGTTTCCGTTTCCTAATATCTTAACTCCATCCATAACTTTACTTACTACTCTTGTTTCAAGTAAAAGTTCTGGAGTTATTTCTGTCCCGTTTTCAAATATATTTAATCTATCTACGTTTATACTAACTATCTTCTTAGCAAATATATTTGTAAAACCTCTCTTTGGAAGTCTTCTATATAGAGGCATTTGACCTCCTTCAAATCCTGGTCTAACTCCACCGCCAGATCTAGCGTTTTGTCCTTTTTCACCCTTACCAGCATTTCTTCCTAATCCAGAACCAGTTCCTCTTCCAACTCTCTTAGGAGCCTTCTTACTACCAGTAGCTGGCTTTAATTCATGAAGTTTCATATTTAGTGCACCTCCTCTATATTATACTTCTTCTACTTTTAATAAGTAGTCTATCTTGTTAATCATACCTTGTATTTGAGGAGTTCCCTCATGTTCTACTGTTTTACCGATTTTCTTAAGTCCAAGGGCATTTGCAGTAGCGATATGGTTCTTTTTTCTACCTATTAAGCTCTTTACTAACGTAACTCTTAACTTTGCCATCGCAATATACCTCCTAACCTAATATCTCTTCAACAGATTTTCCTCTTAATCTAGCTATATCTTCAGCTGTTCTTAAGCTTGCTAATCCGTTTATTGTTGCGTTAACCATGTTTCTTGGATTGTTTGAACCTAATGACTTAGCTCTAACATCCTTTAATCCTGCTAATTCTAATACTGATCTTGCTGGACCTCCTGCAATAACTCCAGTACCTTCCTTAGCTGGCATTATAAGAACCTTACCAGTTCCAAAAGTTCCATATATCTCATGAGGAACTGTTGTTCCAACCATTGCAACTTCAACTAGGTTCTTCTTAGCATCTTCTATTCCTTTTCTAATTGCTACTGGTATTTCGATAGATTTACCCATTCCAACGCCAACATGACCGTTTTCGTCTCCGACAACTACAAGTGCACTGAATCTGAAGTTTCTACCACCCTTAACAACCTTAGTAACTCTGTTTATAAAAACAACCTTTTCTTTAAGGTCTAGTGTACTAGGATCGATTCTCATTTATTTCCCTCCTTATTTATTAGAACTTTAATCCTGCTTCTCTAGCAGCTTCAGCTAATTGTTGTACTCTTCCGTGATATATGTATCCACCTCTGTCAAATACAACTTCATTTATTCCCTTATCTAAAGCTTTCTTTGCAACTAACTCTCCTACAAGTTTAGCGCCTTCTTTGTTACCACCCTTAGCAGAAAAATCTTTTTCTACACTTGATGCAGCAGCTAAAGTTACAGCATTTATATCATCAATTATTTGTGCATATATATTTTTTTCACTTCTATATACTGAAAGTCTTGGTCTTTCAGGAGTACCGAAAACTTTCTTACGAACTCTAAGGTGACGTCTTTCTCTTTTTGCTTTTCTGTCAGCCTTTTTGAACATAAAGCTCACTCCTTTCTATTATTTCTTACCAGTTTTACCTTCTTTACGTCTGATATATTCGCCTTCAAACTTAATACCCTTACCTTTATATGGTTCTGGTTTTCTCCAACGTCTTACATCAGCAGCTTGTGCTCCAACGACTTGCTTATCGATACCCTTAATTACAACTTTTGTTGCAGCTGGAGTTTCGAAAGTAATTCCATCCATTGGTTCAACTTCAACTGGGTGTGAGAATCCAAGGTTCATTACAAGCTTCTTTCCTTGTAATTGAGCTCTATAACCAACACCAACTAGTTCTAAAGTTTTTTGATAACCTTCATTTGTTCCAATTACCATATTGTTAATAAGTGCTCTTGTTAATCCATGAAGAGCTCTGTGATTTTTATCATCACTTGGTCTAGTAACAACTACTTCGTTGTTTTCAACCGCTATATTAATGTCTTTGTGCATAGCTTTTACTAGCTCGCCCTTAGGGCCCTTAACTGTAACAACATTGTCAGCTGATACAGTAACAGTTACGCCAGCAGGTATAGCTATTGGTAATCTACCTACTCTTGACATAATTGCACCTCCTGTTGTTTTTTATACAAACATTTATTCTAATAAAATTTCTATAAAGATACTACCAAACGTAGCAAACTACTTCTCCGCCTAATCCCATCTTTCTAGCTTCTCTATCTACCATAATTCCTTTAGATGTTGATATTACAGCAATTCCTAATCCGTTAAGAACCTTAGGAGTCTCATCCTTCTTACAGTAAACTCTTAATCCTGGTTTAGATATTCTCTTTATACCAGTTATAACTCTTTCTTTATTTGAACCATACTTAAGAGAAATTCTTAACATTGGAACTACTCCATCGTTATATTCATCAATCTCTTTAATGTATCCTTCTTGTAATAATATATTTGCAACGGCCTTCTTTACATTTGAAGAAGGTACCTCTACTACTTCGTGTCTAACAGCATTTGCATTTCTTATACGTGTTAGCAAATCTGCTATAGGATCTGTCATAACCATTAATTGTGCCTCCTTTCGCTTAACTTAGTACTACCAACTTGCTTTCTTGCAACCAGGGATTTGGCCCTTGTAAGCAAGTTCTCTAAAGCAAATACGGCAAATACCGAATTTTTTAAGTACTGAGTGTGGTCTTCCACATATTCTACATCTTGTATAAGCTCTTGTCTTATACTTAGGTGTTTTGCTCCACTTTTCAATAATAGCTTTACGTGCCACAGTTTTCCCTCCTTATTATTGAGCAAATGGCATTCCAAAGAATCTTAATAATTCTCTTGCTTCTTCGTCAGTATTAGCTGTTGTTACGAAGATAATATCCATTCCTCTTACTTTATCGATTTTGTCGTATTCAATTTCTGGGAATATTAATTGCTCTTTAATTCCTAGAGAATAATTTCCTCTTCCATCAAAAGCCTTACTTGAAACACCTCTGAAATCTCTAACTCTTGGTAGAGCAATTGACATTAACTTATCAGCAAATTCATACATATTTGCCTTTCTTAATGTAACTTTACATCCTAAAGCCATGTTTTGTCTTATCTTAAAGTTAGCTACAGATTTCTTAGCTCTTGTTAATATTGGTTTTTGACCAGATATTAATGTTAAATCACTAACTGCTGATTCTAAAACTTTTTGATTTTCTTTAGCTTCACCAACACCCATGTTGATTACTATCTTTTCAAGTTTTGGAACTTCCATTATGTTTTTATATCCAAACTTTTCTATCATTGCTGGTATAATTTCCTTTTCATACTTCTCTTGAAGTCTTGTCATATTGAGTTACCTCCTTTCAGATCTTAGAATGTTTCGCCGCACTTCTTGCAAACTCTAACTTTAGCTCCGTCTTCTAATAACTTAGTGCTAATTCTTGTAGCTGATTTGCATTTTGTACAATATAACATTACCTTTGAGCTGTTTATTGCAGCTTCTTTTTCTATAATAGCACTTTCAGCTTGATTTCTAGTAGCTTTTTGGTGCTTCTTAACTATATTAACTCCTTGAACAAGGACTCTTCCTGTTTTAGGATATACTTTTAAAACTTCTCCAGTCTTACCTTTGTCTTTACCTGAAATAACTACAACTGTGTCGTTCTTTCTTACATGTACCTTCAAGTAAGCCACCTCCTTCTATTATAGAACTTCTGGTGCTAATGATAATATCTTATTGAATTCCTTATCTCTTAGCTCCCTTGCAACTGGTCCGAAGATACGAGTTCCTCTTGGTTGCTTATCATCTTTTATTATAACTGCAGCATTTTCATCAAACTTAATATATGAACCATCTGCTCTTCTTAAACCTCTTACAGATCTAACTATAACAGCCTTTACTACTTCGCCTTTTTTAACAACTCCGCCTGGTGTTGCACTTTTAACGCTAGCAACTATTATATCTCCAATGTTACCGAACTTTCTTTTAGATCCGCCTAAAACCCTGATACACATAATTTCTTTAGCACCTGAGTTATCTGCTACCTTTAATAAGGTTTGTTGTTGTATCATTGAATTTACCCTCCTTTCAGTCTTAAAGCCTATTTAGCTTTTTCAACTATCTCAACAAGTCTCCATCTCTTATCTTTAGATAATGGTCTAGTTTCCATTATTAAAACTCTATCATTTACTTTAGCTTCATTATTTTCATCATGAGCCTTGAACTTAGTAGTTCTGTTAACAGTTTTTCCGTATAGTGGATGTCTAACCTTAGTTTCAACAGCAACTACAATAGTCTTATCCATTTTATCTGAAACAACTCTGCCAACTCTCTTTTTTCTTAATCCTCTTTCCATTAGGTTTTACCTCCTTCCAGAATTACTGTTGAACCCTTAACTCTTCTTCTCTTAAGATGGTTTTTATTTGGGCTATAGATTTCTTTACTTCTCTTATTCTCATAGGATTTTCTAATTGTCCTGTAGCTAATTGGAATCTTAAGTTGAATAATTCAGCTTTAAGTTCACCTAATTTAGCAACTAAATCTTGAGGATCATTTGCTCTTAATTCTTTAAATTCTCTAGCCTTCATTATTCTTCACCACCCATTTCCTCAAAATCTCTTCTTGTAACAAACTTAGTTTTTACAGGAAGCTTGTGTGATGCAAGTCTCATTGCTTCTCTTGCAACTTCTTCATTAACTCCTGATAATTCAAATAAAACTCTACCTGGTTTAACTACTGCTACCCAGTATTCAGGAGCTCCTTTACCTTTACCCATTCTAGTTTCAGCTGGTTTCTTAGTAACTGGCTTATCTGGGAAAATCTTTATCCAAAGTTTTCCACCTCTTTTGATATATCTATTAATAGCAATTCTGGCAGATTCAATCTGATTGCTTGTAATCCAACCGCAAGTAGTAGCTTGAATACCGAAATCTCCATAAGCTAGGAAATTTCCTCTTGTTGCTTTACCTTTCATTCTACCACGTTGTACCTTACGATGCTTTACTCTTTTAGGCATTAACATGATCTATTCCTCCTTTCTATGCTTGAGCTTCTTCCTTTTCAACCTTTTTAGTTGGAAGTACTTCTCCATTATAAACCCAAACCTTAACTCCGATTTTACCGTATGTTGTGTCTGCTTCAGCAAATCCATATTCGATATCTGCTCTTAATGTTTGTAGTGGAATTGTTCCTTCATGATATTGTTCTGTTCTAGCTATTTCAGCGCCACCAAGTCTACCTGAACAAGCAGTCTTAACACCATTTACGCCATGTTTCATAGCTCTTTGAATTGTTTGTTTCATAGCTCTTCTGAATGAAACTCTCTTTTCTAATTGAGCAGCAATGTTTTCAGCCATTAATTGAGCAGATGCTTCAGCATTCTTTACTTCAACAATGTTTATTAAAACATTCTTCTCACTTATAAAGTTAGTTAATTTTTTCTTTAAAGCTTCAATCCCTGATCCACCTTTACCTATAACAACTCCTGGTTTTGCAGTGTGTATATTTAACTTAACTCTCTTAGCTGTTCTTTCGATTTCTATCTTTGAGATTCCAGCTGCGAAAAGTTCCTTTTTAACAAATGTTCTGATCTTATTATCTTCAACTAGATTATCAGCAAAATCTTTCTTGTTTGCGAACCATTTTGCATCCCAATCTTTAATAACTCCGACTCTAAGTCCATGAGGATTTACTTTTTGACCCACTTATCTTTCCCTCCTTCTTCTAAGCTCTTTCTTTAACAATTACTGTTATGTGGCTTGTTTTCTTAAGAATCTTAAATGCTTTACCATGATCCATAGGTCTGAATCTCTTAAGAGTTGGACCTTGACCAACATATACATCTGATACATACAACTTATCAGTATCAAGTGCAAAATTATTTTCTGCATTAGCAACAGCAGACTTTAACACCTTGTTAATAACTACTGCAGCTTCTCTTGGAGTGTATTGTAAAATAGCAAAAGCTTCTTTAACATCTTTTCCTCTTATTAAATCAGTAACAGCTCCTACTTTAATTGGAGACATTCTTACATATTTAGCTATAGCTTTAGCTTCCATTTATGTTCCTCCTTTCCAGGCTAACTAATTATCTCTTTGATTTCTTGTCTGTGTTTACGTGTCCTCTGTAAGTTCTTGTTAATGCAAACTCACCAAGCTTATGTCCAACCATATCTTCAGATATATATACTGGAACATGCTTTCTACCATCGTGAACAGCAATCGTATGTCCTATCATTTGTGGAAAAATTGTTGAACTTCTTGACCAAGTCTTAACAACCTTCTTTTCTCCACTTGCATTCATTTCTTCAACCTTTTTTAATAATCCTTCATGGACAAAAGGTCCCTTTTTTGTTGATCTACTCACTAACATTGCCTCCCTTCATTAACATCAGGCACGACCAAGCTGTGAAGAGAATCTAGTATTCTCTTCATATTACTTAGCGTTTCTATTCTTAATAATGAATCTATCTGAATACTTCTTATTCTTTCTTGTTTTATATCCAAGTGCAGGTTTACCCCAAGGAGTTACTGGACTTGGTCTACCAACTGGTGACTTACCTTCACCACCACCATGAGGGTGATCGTTAGGGTTCATTACAGAACCTCTTACTGTTGGTCTCCATCCTAAATGTCTCTTTCTACCAGCTTTACCTAAGTTAACTATGTCATTAGTTGAATTAGATACAGTTCCAATAGTAGCTCTACATTCGATTCTTACATATCTCATTTCACCTGAAGGCAATCTTAATGTTGCATAGTTACCTTCTTTAGCCATTAATTGTGCTGAATTACCTGCAGCTCTAACTAATTGACCACCCTTACCAGCTTGTAGTTCTATGTTATGAACTATTGTACCTACAGGGATATTCTTTAATGGAAGAGCATTACCTGGTTTAATATCTGCATCTACTCCAGATACTACAACATCTCCAACCTTTAATCCAACTGGAGCTATGATATATCTCTTTTCTCCATCAGTGTATACAACTAATGCTATGTAAGCAGATCTATTTGGATCATACTCTACTGTTGCAACCTTTGCTGGAATTCCATCTTTATTTCTCTTAAAATCTATAATTCTATATTTTCTCTTAGCGCCACCACCATGGTGTCTAACAGTTATTTTACCTTGTGCATTTCTACCACCTGTTTTCTTTAAAGAAACAAGAAGTGATTTCTCTGGTGAACTTGAAGTAACTTCTTCAAAAGTTGCCATTGTCATCTCTCTTCTTGAAGGGGTAGTTGGTCTAAACTTCTTAACTGCCATTGGTTTTCCCTCCTTTTTACAGCTTATCTGGTGCATCGCACCAATAAATCACTTTAATCGACTATTGTTGTAATCCTTCGAAGAATTCAATTCCCTTGCTTCCTTCAGCAAGAGTAATGATAGCTTTCTTGTAGTCAGCTCTCTTTCCTACATGTACGCCCATTCTCTTAGTTTTTCCCATAGTTCTGATAGTTTGAACGTTAGCTACTTTAACGCCAAAAACTTCTTCAACAGCTCTCTTTATTTGAGATTTATTTGAGTTGATGTGAACTATGAAAGTGTACTTATTTTCTGCCATAGCTGTCATAGTCTTTTCAGTTATAACAGGTTTTCTTATTATATCATGGCTTGTCATTTTCATTATGCGTACACCTCCTCAATCTTTGATACAGCATCTTTTGTCATGATTACTTTTTCAAATTTTAGCAAATCATAAACATTGATGTTGTTTGCAGGTATTACAGCAACCCCTGCTATATTTCTAGCTGATTTGTAAGCTACTTCATCTGATCCAGCAGTTACTATTAATGTTTTCTTAAAACCTAATGTTTTAATCATTTCAGCAACTTGCTTAGTCTTGATAGCTTCAAAAGCTAAATCTTCCATAACGATCATTTCTCCTGCTTGAACCTTACTTGTTAAAGCAGATTTAAGTGCTACTCTTCTCATACTCTTAGGTACTGACACTCTATAATCTCTAGGTTTTGGTGCGAATACAATACCACCTTTAATCCATTGAGGAGCTCTGATTGAACCTTGTCTTGCTCTACCAGTTCCCTTTTGTCTCCAAGGCTTGATTCCGCCTCCTCTAACTTCAGCTCTAGTTTTAGCTGATTGAGTTCCTTGTCTCTTGTTTGCAAGTAATGCAACAACTACTTGATGAATTGCGTTTTCATTTACTTCAACTGCAAAAACTTCTTCATTTAATTGAAAATCACCAACTTGCTTTCCTTCTTTATTAAATAATCCTACTGTAGGCATCCTGCTTCCTCCTTTCTTACAGAAATTAAGCCTTAACTGCGTTTCTTATTACTACTGTACCTTTATTAGGTCCTGGGATTCCACCCTTAATTAGTATTAAGTTCTTTTCAGCTATAACCTTAACTACTTCTAAATTCATTACAGTTGTATTAACTGCTCCCATATGTCCTGGCATATGTTTGTTTTTAAATGTCTTTGATGGATCTGAAGATGCTCCCATAGAACCTGGCGCTCTGTGGAACTTAGAACCGTGTGACATTGGTCCTCTTTGAGCATTCCATCTTTTTATAACACCTTGGAATCCCTTACCTTTAGAAACTCCTGAAACGTCAACTTTATCTCCTGCAACAAATACATCAGCAGTTATTTCTTGACCTACTTCATATTCACTTGCATTTTCTAATCTGAATTCCTTAAGAGTTCTTCTTAATGAAACTCCTGCCTTTACAAATTGACCTTTAGTTGGCTTATTGACTAACTTTTCTCTTATGTCTCCAAAACCTACTTTAATTGCTTCATAACCGTCCTTTTCTATTGTCTTCTTTTGAACAACAACACATGGACCAGCTTCTACTACTGTTACAGGAACTACTTTTCCATTTTCATTGAAAATTTGAGTCATTCCTATCTTTTTACCAATAATAGCTTTTTTCATTATACTTGCACCTCCTAAACTAATTAGCGGATTGCTTTCACAATCATAATAGTTCATTGTCTATTATAAAACTATTTGCTACTAAAGCTTGATTTCGATATCTACACCAGCTGGTAGATTTAATCTCATTAATGCATCAACAGTTTTTGGTGATGGATTAACGATATCGATTAGTCTCTTGTGAGTTCTTATTTCGAACTGCTCTCTAGAGTCCTTATACTTATGAACTGCTCTTAATATTGTAACAACATCTTTTTCTGTAGGTAGTGGTACTGGACCTGCAACCTTAGCTCCTGTTGATTTAGCAGTTTCTACGATTTTTTCAGCAGATTGATCTAATATTGTATGATCAAATGCTTTTAATCTGATTCTAATTTTTTGTTTTGCCATCTTGGTTTCCCTCCTTTTCATGTACGCTTTACTTCGAGCGCACAACAGCGGTTATTCTATAAACTGTTCCTGGTGTTTCATAACACTTAGACAAAATTATAGAATCCCTGTCGTCGGATTCTAGATCCAGACATACTCATCAAGAATTACCCGGAAGTCCGGCAACCTCTTGATTCATCGCTGTTTGCTCTGCAACTTCTTTATTATACTATTTTTAATTATTCTTTTCAAGTTTTTTTCAATATAATATTATTTTTTTATCAGCTATGTTTTTTTATATTATTTTTATAGAAGTAAATTTTGTTTTTTTATTTTGAAATAAACTTATCTTTATTTATTTTAGCAAAATTCAACACTCTTTTTATTATCTCCAAAGTATACTTTTTAATACTCTATATAAAAAAAATAGGAGTAAAGAAATCTTTACTCCTATTTCTACTGAAGGTAAAACTGACGTCTCGTTTTTACCTCCATATTTATATAATCAAGTTAATTATTCTACTATGCTAGTAACAACACCTGATCCTACTGTTCTTCCACCTTCTCTTATAGCAAATCTTAATCCTTCATCCATTGCTACTTGAGTGATTAATTCAACATTCATATCTATGTGATCTCCTGGCATTACCATTTCCATTCCTTCTGGTAACTTGATTGATCCTGTTACGTCTGTTGTTCTGAAATAGAATTGTGGTCTATATCCATCAAAGAATGGAGTATGTCTTCCACCTTCTTCTTTCTTAAGTACGTATACTTGACCTACAAACTTGCTGTGTGGGTGTACTGATCCTGGCTTAGAGATTACTTGACCTCTTTCGATATCAGTTCTTTGTATTCCTCTTAATAATGCTCCTATGTTATCTCCTGCTTGAGCATCATCTAGTAACTTTCTGAACATTTCTATTCCTGTTACTACTGTCTTCTTCTTTTCTTCACTTAATCCTACGATTTCTACTTCGTCTCCTACGTGAAGGATTCCTCTTTCAACTCTTCCTGTTGCAACTGTTCCTCTACCTGTAATTGTAAATACATCTTCGATTGGCATTAAGAATGGCTTATCTGTTGCTCTTTCTGGAGTTGGGATATAGCTATCTACTGCATCCATTAAGTCCATTATGCACTTAGTTGCTTCTGCATCTGTTGGGTTTTCTAATGCTTTTAATGCTGATCCTGTTACTACTGGAATATCATCTCCTGGGAAGTTGTATTCGCTTAATAATTCTCTTACTTCCATTTCAACTAATTCTAATAATTCTGGATCGTCTACCATATCTGCCTTGTTTAAGAATACTACGATATAGTCAACTCCAACTCTTGATGCTAGTAGTATATGTTCTCTTGTTTGTGGCATTGGACCATCTGCTGCTGAACATACTAGTATAGCTCCATCCATTTGTGCTGCTCCTGTTATCATGTTCTTAACGTAGTCAGCATGTCCTGGACAGTCAACGTGCGCATAGTGTCTGTTATCTGTTTGATATTCAACGTGTGCTGTGTTGATTGTGATTCCTCTTTCTTTTTCTTCTGGCGCTTTATCTATTGCTGCATAATCAAATGCTTCAGCATACCCTTTGTTTGCTAATACTGTTGTAATAGCTGCTGTTAATGTTGTCTTACCGTGGTCTACGTGACCAATTGTTCCAATATTTACGTGTGGTTTACTTCTTTCGAATTTTTCCTTTGCCATTGTAAAATTCCTCCTTCATAGCAATCGATATAGAATCTTTTCGAGAATATTATAACTTAAAAAGATTCCAATATCTAGCTTAATCATTCAACTTTAATATTTCACTTATATCAATTAATTACCCAAATAACAGGTACTTAACCATATCAACCAATAGTTGCAGACTTCAAACTACTTCTTTCTTTCTCCAACTATCTTTTCTTGTACGCTCTTTGGCACTTCTTCATAATGATCAAATACCATTGAGTAGTTACCTCTACCTTGAGATCTTGATCTTAAAGTAGTTGCATATCCAAACATTTCTGATAATGGAACGAATGCTCTAATGATTTGTGCACCATTAACAGCTTCCATACCTTCCATTCTACCTCTTCTTGAATTGATATCACCGATAACATCACCCATGTATTCTTCTGGTACAGTAACTTCAACCTTCATCATTGGTTCAAGTAATACTGGATCAGCTTTAGACATAGCATTCTTAAATGCCATAGATCCAGCGATCTTAAATGCCATTTCAGATGAGTCAACTTCATGGTATGAACCATGCACTAACTTAACTTTAAAGTTAATAACATTATATCCTGCTATTATACCGCTTAAAGCAGCTTCTTGTATACCTGCATCGATTGCTGGGATATATTCCTTAGGAATAGCTCCTCCAACAACAGCATTTTCAAATACATACTCACCATCAGTTGGTTCCATTTCAATAACAGCGTGACCATATTGTCCTTTACCACCTGATTGTTTAGCATACTTAGCTTCTGCCTTAACAGGTTTTCTGATTGTTTCTTTGTAAGCAACTTGTGGAGCACCAACGTTACATTCAACCTTAAATTCTCTTTGTAATCTATCAACAATAATCTCTAAGTGAAGTTCTCCCATACCAGCGATAATTGTTTGACCAGTTTCTTGATCAGTCCATGTCTTGAAAGTTGGATCTTCTTCAGCAAGTTTAGCTAATGCTAATCCCATCTTTTCTTGACCAGCTTTTGTCTTAGGCTCGATAGCTACATTTATAACTGTGTCTGGGAATTCCATTGATTCAAGAATAATTGGCTTATCCTCAGTACATAAAGTATCTCCAGTTGTAGTATTCTTTAAACCTATAACAGCTCCTAATTCTCCAGCTTCTAAAGAATCAACTTCTTCTCTATGATTTGCATGCATCTTAACAAGTCTTCCAATTCTCTCTTTCTTACCCTTTGTTGAGTTAAGAACATAAGAACCACTTTCCATTACACCTGAATATATTCTTGTAAATGCAAGTTTTCCTACGAAAGGATCAGTAGCTATCTTAAATGCTAAAGCTGACATTCCAGCTTCATCTGATGCTTCTCTTGAATCTTCTTCTCCATCTAAAGTAGTTCCTTGAACTGGTGGAATATCAAGTGGTGATGGTAAGTAAGCTACAACACCATTAATCATTTCTTGAACTCCCTTGTTTTTATATGAAGAACCACAAATACAAGGATAAATTTCATTTGATATAGTAGCTTTTCTTAATGCCGCATGTAATTCATCAGCAGTTATTTCTTCACCTTCAAGATACTTCATCATTAGCTCTTCATCTGTTTCTGCTATTGATTCAATCATTGAATTTCTGTATTCTTCAGCTTGATCTTTTAAATCAGCTGGAATTTCTTCACGTCTTACATCTTGACCAAGATCATCATAGAATAATATAGCCTTATTATCTATAAGATCTATCATTCCTTTAAATTGATCTTCAGCTCCTACTGGAATTTGTATTGGAACTGCATTAGCTTTTAATCTATCTCTTACTGTATTAATACATCTAAAGAAATCAGCACCAGTCGCATCCATCTTATTTACATAGATCATTCTTGGTACCCCATACTTATCTGCCTGTCTCCATACAGTTTCAGTTTGTGGTTCAACCCCACTCTTAGCATCAAGAACTGTAACAGCTCCATCAAGTACTCTTAAAGATCTTTCAACTTCCACTGTAAAGTCTACGTGTCCTGGAGTATCAATGATGTTTAATTCATGACCTTCCCAAAAACAAGTAGTTGCTGCTGAAGTAATTGTTATACCTCTTTCTTGCTCTTGAACCATCCAGTCCATTGTAGCAGCACCTTCGTGAACTTCTCCTATTTTATGACTTCTTCCTGTATAAAATAAAATACGTTCAGTAGTAGTAGTCTTACCGGCATCAATATGTGCCATTATACCGAAATTACGGAATTTGTCTAACGGAAATTTTCTAGCCATTTACTAGTCCTCCTCTCAATGAGTTATTATTAAATTCGAGAAAACTGTTTTGGTAAAAGAACCAAAACAGTTTTTTCATTAGTATCTGTAATGAGCAAAAGCCTTATTAGCTTCAGCCATCTTATGAGTATCTTCTCTCTTCTTAACAGCTGCTCCTGTATTATTAGATGCATCTAATAATTCTCCAGCTAATCTTTCACTCATAAGCTTTTCGCCTCTTTTTCTAGCTGCTGCTAACATCCATCTGATACCTAAAGTCTGTCTTCTTTCAGCTCTAACTTCTATTGGAACCTGATATGTAGCTCCACCTATTCTTCTAGCTTTAACTTCTAGTAAAGGCATTACATTATTCATTGCTTCTTCAAACACTTCTAATGCATCCTTACCAGTTTTTTCAGCCATTGTTTCAAAAGCTGCGTAGCATATTTTTTGTGCTACTCCTCTTTTACCATCTTCCATTATGCTGTTTATAAGCTTAGTAACAACCTTTGAGTTGTACATTGGATCTGGTAATACATCTCTTTTTGCTATATGTCCTTTTCTTGGCACTTTTCTTCCCTCCTTAACATGATAATTTAAGTTCATCGGTACTCGGTATTACTTTCATACCGCAAAGCGCTAACTTCTTCATCTATATAAACTTAACTTAAAATCTATGTAAATGCTGAAGATAAGCACTACTTTTGGTTAAGAGCCTATTTTGCTTTTGGTCTCTTAGCTCCATACTTTGATCTTCCTTGCATTCTGTTAGCTACTCCAGCGCAGTCTAGTGCACCTCTTACAATATGGTATCTAACACCAGGAAGGTCCTTAACTCTACCACCCCTTATAAGAACAACACTATGTTCTTGTAAGTTATGTCCTACACCACCAATGTATGCAGTAACTTCATATCCATTTGTAAGTCTTACCCTAGCAATTTTTCTTAACGCTGAGTTAGGCTTCTTTGGAGTAGTAGTCTTAACTACAGTACAAACACCTCTCTTTTGAGGACACTCTTTAAGTGCTGGCGCAGTTGAAGTAGTAGTAACTACTTTTCTTCCTTTTCTTACTAATTGGCTTATAGTTGGCATTTCTTCACCTCCTGAATTTTTATTTATCTATTTAAATATAAAAAGATAAAACTTTTTTATAGCATTAATGCAGCAGAAGACTTCACTTCAATTCCGCATAACTTGCCAAGTTCCTTCATTGTTTCAACATACTCTACTTTGATATTACTCTCTGTTGCTAAAACTACTAAGGGTGCGATTAACTTTTCATCTACATCTTTTGCTATATATAAAATATGTCCTTCTCCATTTCTAATGAACTTGGAACATTGTTTTATACCTATTACTTTTTTTCCTACAAGTCTGTCTAACATGGGATCCCTCCTTATATTAAACTCACGAGGACAAAGAAACTAAACTTTATCCTCATGAACTCATGTAGACAATCATACTGTAGTGTAGCTTTAAAAATCACACAACTCGTATTTTATCATTTAAGCATACACATGTCAATAAAATTGCATCATACTATTCTATCGTATTTATATACTCTTCTTCTTCGTTATTATCCTCAACATCTAGCTTTACTGATCTGTATCTCATCATACCTGTACCAGCTGGAATCAACTTACCAATAATAACATTTTCTTTTAATCCCACAAGTGGATCTATTTTTCCTTTAATGGCTGCTTCAGTAAGTACTCTTGTTGTTTCTTGGAATGAAGCTGCTGATAAGAAACTATCTGTTGCTAAAGCTGCTTTTGTTATTCCTAATAGCGCTTGTTCACCGATTGCCTCTTCTCCTCCAAATTCTCTAACTTTTTCATTAGCTTCTTCGAAGTCGAATATATCAATCATTGTTCCTGGTAAAAGATCTGTATCTCCAGAATCTGAAACCTTAATTTTTCTAGTCATCTGTCTAACAACAACTTCTAAGTGCTTATCGTTAATATCAACACCTTGAAGTCTATAAACTTTCTGAACTTCTGAAAGAAGATATCTTCTTGCTCCATCAATCCCTTTAATACTTGCTATATCATGTGGATTAACAGAACCTTCTGTTATTTCATCTCCAGCCTCAATTATTTCATCATTACTAACCTTAAGTCTTGAACCAAATGGTATATCATAACTTTTTTCCTCACCATCAGCATCCATTATGTGTACAGTTCTCTTCTTCTTAGTTTCCTCAACTCTTACTGTACCATTAATTTCGCTTACAATTGCAAGACCTTTTGGTTTTCTTGCCTCAAAAAGTTCTTCAACTCTTGGAAGACCTTGAGTTATATCAGCACCAGCAACACCTCCTGTATGGAATGTTCTCATTGTAAGTTGTGTTCCTGGTTCACCAATAGATTGTGCTGCAATTATTCCAACAGCTTCACCTATATTAATTTGTTTTGCTGTAGCCATGTTCATTCCATAACACTTAGCACACACACCAGTTTTACAACTACATGTAAATACTGATCTAATCTTAACTTTCTTTATACCAGTAGAAGCAATGATTTTTGCCATATTTGGATCAACATAACTGTCATTTGTTGCAATTATTTCTCCAGATTTTTCATCCTTAACGTCTTCGGCTAAATATCTACCAGTTAGTCTTTCTTCTAATCCTTCAATAACTTCGTTACCTTCTTTAATTTCTGATACATACATTCCCTCTTTAGTTCCACAATCTTCTTCTCTAACAATTACATCTTGAGAAACATCTACAAGTCTTCTTGTTAAATATCCAGAATCGGCAGTCTTTAGGGCCGTATCAGCATTACCTTTTCTCGCTCCATGAGTAGATAAGAAGTACTCTGATACATCTAATCCTTCTCTAAATGATGCTCTAATAGGCAACTCAATAATCTTACCTGATGGACTGGCCATAAGTCCTCTCATCCCTGCTAATTGCTTAATCTGAGATTTAGATCCTCTGGCTCCTGAATCTGCCATCATGTAAATAGGATTGAATTTATCCAAACTTTCCATTAAGGCATCAGCAACATCTTCTGTTGTCTTAGTCCATTTTTCGATAACTCTTTCATATCTTTCATCATCTGATATGAAACCTCTTTTATACATCTTCTCGATTTTATCTACTGTTTCATCAGCTTCTTTAAGTAAATCGAACTTAGCTTGAGGTACAATCATATCTGAGGCTGCAACTGTAACTGCTCCAACAGACGAATAATGATATCCTAGTGCTTTAATCTTATCAAGCATTATTGATGTATTAGTAGCTCCGTGTTTCAAATAGCATTTATCTATTATCTTACCTAATGATTTCTTAGTAACTAGGAAATCAACTTCTAAATTAAATTCATCATTATTATTACTTCTATCAACAAATCCTAAATCTTGAGGAATTGATTCATTAAATATTATTTTTCCGACAGTTGTCTTGATTATTCCTGACTTTTTAACTCCATCTACAACTTTAAACAATCTTACAAATATTTCTGAATGAATATCAATCTTTTTAAGTTCATAAGCCATTATCGCTTCTTCTTTGCAATAAAAATGCTTTCCAGAACCCTCTCCATTTTCCTTATCCATTGTTAGGTAATATGAACCAAGTACCATATCTTGAGTAGGTACACAAACTGGTTTACCATCAGATGGCTTTAGTATATTGCTTGCAGCAAGCATTAAGAATCTAGCTTCCGCTTGCGCTTCAACCGATAGTGGTAAATGAACAGCCATTTGGTCTCCATCAAAGTCAGCGTTATATGCTGTACATACTAATGGATGTAGCTTTATTGCTCTACCTTCTACCAATACTGGTTGGAAAGCTTGAATTCCTAATCTGTGAAGAGTAGGAGCACGGTTAAGCAATACTGGATGATCAGCAATTACTTCTTCAAGAACATCCCAAACTGCTGGCATTAGCCTTTCTACCATTCTCTTAGCACTCTTTATATTATGAGCTATACCATCTTCAACTAACTTCTTCATTACAAATGGTTTAAATAATTCAATAGCCATTTCCTTTGGAAGTCCACATTGATACATTTTAAGTTCAGGTCCAACAACTATAACTGATCTACCTGAATAGTCAACTCTCTTACCAAGTAAGTTTTGTCTAAATCTACCTTGCTTACCTTTAAGCATATCAGATAAAGATTTAAGCGCTCTGTTACCTGGTCCTGTTACTGCTCTTCCTCTTCTACCATTATCAATAAGAGCATCTACTGCTTCCTGAAGCATTCTCTTTTCATTTCTTACAATAATATCTGGAGCACCTAAATCCAATAACTTCTTCAATCTGTTATTTCTATTAATAACTCTTCTATAAAGGTCATTAAGATCAGATGTTGCAAATCTACCACCGTCTAATTGAACCATAGGTCTTAAATCTGGTGGGATAACTGGAATAACATCAATAATCATCCACTTTGGATCATTA
This sequence comes from Clostridium cibarium, assembly GCF_014836335.1. Lineage (GTDB taxonomy): Bacteria > Bacillota > Clostridia > Clostridiales > Clostridiaceae > Clostridium > Clostridium cibarium. The sequence continues at coordinate 38,218 of NZ_JACSRA010000027.1, read as the reverse complement.
CCAGACTTTTTAAATGATTCAATCACTTCAAGTCTTCTTATTATTCTAATCTTCTTTTGTCCAGTACTTTGCTTCAATTCTCCCTTAAGTTCTACAGATTGTGCTTCTAAATCAATTTCACCTAAAAGTTGTTTTATTGCTTCTGCACCCATTCCAGCTTCAAAGCTTTCTTCACCATACTTATCAGCTGCTTCTCTATATTCTTTTTCATTAAGAAGTTGCTTCTTTAAAAGCGGTGTTTCCTTTGGATCAATTACTACATATGAAGCAAAATATAAAATCTTTTCTAATGCTCTTGGTGACATATCAAGAATTAATCCCATTCTTGATGGAATCCCCTTGAAGTACCATATGTGAGATACAGGGGCTGCAAGTTCAATATGCCCCATTCTCTCTCTTCTTACTTTTGCTTTAGTAACTTCTACGCCACATCTGTCGCAGACGATACCCTTATATCTTACTCTTTTGTACTTACCACAGTGACATTCCCAGTCCTTCATAGGTCCAAATATTCTTTCGCAGAATAAACCATCTCTTTCTGGTTTTAAAGTTCTGTAGTTAATTGTCTCTGGTTTCTTTACTTCTCCTCTAGACCATTGTCTAACTTGCTCTGGAGAAGCCAACCCAATTTGCATTGCATCAAAATTATTTAATTCAAACAAGGGTATATCCTCCCTTCAAAATTAGTGTTCGTCATTAAAATCATCAAGTACTAAATCTTCTTGTAATCCATCTAATTGAAAATTGTCAAAATCTTCTTCAGGTTCTTGATCTGGATCTTCTTCAGCTATTGTATAGCTATCATCTGTATCGACAGTTTGTTCTACTGTAAATTCTTCAGTACCCTCTATATTAACTTCTAAATCTTCAGAATCATCTTCTGAAAATTCTTTTAATTGAACTTCTTGGTGGTTTTCATTTAAAACTCTTACATCTAAGCATAGTGCTTGAAGTTCTTTAATAAGAACCTTAAACGATTCTGGAACTCCTGGTTCAGGAATATTTTCACCTTTAACTATAGCTTCGTAAGTTTTAACTCTACCAACAACATCATCTGATTTTACTGTTAGTATTTCTTGAAGTGTATGCGCTGCACCATATGCTTCTAATGCCCAAACTTCCATTTCACCAAATCTTTGACCACCAAATTGAGCTTTACCTCCTAGTGGTTGTTGAGTAACTAATGAGTAAGGTCCTGTTGATCTTGCATGAATCTTATCATCAACTAAGTGAGCTAGTTTTAAGATATACATTATCCCAACAGTTACTTCGTTATCAAATGCATCTCCAGTTCTACCGTCATATAAAACAGTTTTCCCATTAGCATTGTAACCAGCCTTTACAAGACACTCTTCAATATCCTTTTCAGTTGCTCCATCAAATACTGGGGTAGCAATGTGCCATCCTAATTGACTTGCAGCCCATCCTAAATGAACTTCAAGTACTTGCCCGATATTCATACGAGAAGGAACCCCTAGTGGATTTAAGCATATTTGTAGTGGTCTACCGTCTGGCAAGAAAGGCATATCTTCTTCTGGAAGGACTCTTGAAATAACACCTTTATTTCCATGACGACCCGCCATCTTATCTCCAACAGATATCTTTCTTTTCTGAGCTATATAACATCTTACAAGTTCATTCACACCTGGATTAAGGTCATCTCCATTTTCTCTAGTAAATACTTTAATATCTACTATGATACCTGCTTCTCCATGTGGAACTCTTAATGAAGTATCTCTTACTTCTCTTGCCTTTTCACCAAAGATAGCTCTTAAAAGTCTTTCTTCAGCTGTTAGTTCTGTTTCACCTTTTGGAGTTACCTTACCAACTAGTATATCTCCAGATCTAACTTCAGCACCTATTCTAATTATTCCCCTATCATCAATATCCTTCAATGCATCTTCACTAACATTTGGAATATCTCTTGTGATTTCTTCAGGTCCTAGTTTTGTATCTCTAGCTTCTGATTCATATTCTTCAATATGAATTGATGTAAATACATCTTCTCTAACTAGTTCTTCTGATATAAGCATAGCATCCTCGTAGTTGTAACCTTCCCAAGTAATGAATCCCATTCTTATGTTTTTCCCTAATGCGATTTCACCTAAGTCAGTTGAAGGTCCATCTGCAAGCACTTGATTCTTAAATACAATTTCACCAGTACTTACTATTGGTCTTTGGTTTATAGATGTACCCGAGTTACTTCTTTTAAATTTACGAAGTCTATAAGTATCTATTCCACCATCTGAATCCCTCTTAACTCTTACTTCATTCCCTGAAACATAACTAACTACCCCTGCATTCTTTGCCTTTGGAAGAACTCCTGAATCAACAGCAGCCTTAAATTCAATACCAGTACCAACAATTGGTGCTTGTGGTTTTAATAATGGCACTGCTTGACGTTGCATGTTAGATCCCATAAGTGCTCTTGATGCATCATCATTTTCTAGGAAAGGAATCATTGCTGTTGCAACAGATACAATTTGTCTTGGTGATACATCCATTAAATCAACATCTTGTGCTGGAACAACGAAAAATTCTTCCTTGTTTCTAACTGTAATCTTACTATCTACAAAGTGCCCACTTTCATCCAATGGTTCTTTTGCTTGAGCTACTAAATACTGATCTTCTTCATCAGCTGTAAAATATCTTATTTCTGAAGTAACTCTCATATTTTCCTTATCAACAACTCTATATGGAGTTTCTATAAAGCCATATTCATTGACTTTAGCATAAGTTGCTAGCGAGTTAATAAGTCCTATATTTGGACCTTCAGGAGTTTCTATAGGACACATTCTTCCGTAATGAGAATGATGAACGTCTCTAACTTCGAAACCAGCTCTTTCTCTAGATAGTCCTCCTGGTCCTAAAGCAGATAATCTTCTCTTATGAGTTAACTCTGAAAGAGGATTTGTCTGATCCATGAACTGTGACAATTGTGAACTACCAAAGAATTCTTTAATAGCAGCTGCTACTGGTCTTATATTTATTAACATTTGCGGAGTGATTGACTCTTGATCTTGAATGGTCATTCTTTCTTTAACTACTCTTTCCATTCTAGATAACCCTATTCTGAATTGATTTTGTAGCAATTCTCCAACAGATCTTAATCTTCTATTTCCTAAATGGTCAATATCATCCACATATCCTATTTCATATGCAAGACCTATTTCATATGAAATAGTTGCAAAGATATCTTCTTTGATTATATGTTTAGGTATTAACCTTGTTATATTCTTCTTTATCTCTTCCTTAATTGTTTCTTCATCAGTAAAATTATCAAGAATTTCTTTTAAAGTAGGATAATGAACTAGTTCTTTTATGTGTAAATCAGAAATATCAAAGTTAATATACTTATGTATATCTACAAAATGATTTCCTATTACTTTTAAAACTTTATCTTCTACTAAAATATCAACTGAATTAATTCCAGCATTTTGAATGTCTTCCGCCATTAATCTGCTGATCTTTCCACCCTTTTCTACCATGATTTCTCCTGTAGAAGGATTTACTATATCAGTTGCTGCAACTTGATTTGCTATTCTTAAATTCAAAGCAAGTTTTTTGTTGAATTTGTATCTTCCTACTCTTGATAAATCATACCTTTTTGCATCAAAGAATAATGAATCAATTAAAGATATAGCACTATCAACCGTTGGTGGTTCACCTGGTCTCAATCTCTTATAGATTTCTAGTAGCGCTTCTTCTTTAGTCTTTGTATTATCCTTTTCAATAGTGGCTTTAAACCTTTCATCTTCACCAAAGTAATCAAGCAACTCTTGGTCACTACCAACACCCATAGCTCTTGCAAGTATAGTAATTGGTAACTTTCTAGTTTTATCGATTCTTACATAAATTATGTCATTAGAATCAGTTTCATATTCTAGCCAAGCTCCTCTATTTGGTATTACTGTAGATGCGAATAGTTTTTTACCACTCTTATCTCTACTACTACTGTAGTATACTCCTGGAGACCTTACTAATTGGCTTACTATAACTCTTTCAGCTCCATTAATAACAAAGGTACCTTGTTCAGTCATTAATGGGAAATCTCCCATAAATACTTCTTGTTCCTTTATTTCTCCTGTTTCTTCATTCTGTAATCTTACAGAAACTTTTAATGGTGCAGCATAAGTAGCATCACGCTCTTTACACTCCTCCACTGAGTACTTGATATTTTCCATATCAAGCTTGTAATCGACAAATTCAAGTATTAGATTACCTGTGAAATTGCTTATAGGATTTACATCATCAAATACTTCATGAAGTCCTTCCCTTAAAAACCATTCATAAGAATCTAACTGCACTTCAATTAAGTTTGGCATTTCGGTTACATCTTTAACCTTAGCAAAACTCATTCTTGTTCTTTTTCCAACTTGGACAGGATGTACCATGAATTTTCACCCCTTGTATAAACTAAAATAACCAAAAACACACTTTCCCTAAGGACTTGTGCTTTCGGAGAGCATCATCATCTTAGTATAACCAATATCTCATTAGTTATACTATGTTTTCCATTTTTATATACTTATCCATATTGAACAGTACATTAAAATATGGTAGCATAACACAAAAACAATGTCAATGTTTTTAATAAAAAAAGATGTTTTTTTACTTTTTTACTTCTCATATATAGGCAATAAAAAAGGTGCTATATTAGCACCTTTTTATATTATAAGTAAGAATCTTACTTAAATTCTACTTCAGCTCCAACTTCAGCTAATTTAGCTTTAATGTCTTCAGCTTCTTCCTTAGCAACAGCTTCCTTTAAAGTCTTAGGAGCTCCGTCAACTATTTCTTTAGCTTCCTTTAATCCTAAACCAGTTAATTCTCTAACAACCTTAATTACCTTAATCTTGCTAGCACCAGCATTAGTTAATACTACATCAAATTCTGATTTTTCTTCAGCTGCACCACCTGCAACTGCACCACCTGCAACTGCTACAGGAGCAGCAGCACTTACTCCGAATTCCTCTTCGCAAGCTTTTACTAATTCATTTAATTCTAAAACGCTCATTTCTTTTATAGCTTGAATGATATCTTCTCTTGTCATTTAAATTGCACCTCCAAAATTACTTAACTATTATGTTTATTTTTTAGACTATTCAGCCTCTTTTTGATCTCTTATTGCACTTAATAAGTATGCAAGGTTTGATAATGGAGCCTTGATACTTCCAAGAAGTTTCGCAATAAGAATTTCTTTTGATGGTATTGAAGCAAGTTGTACAACCTTGTTTGTATCAAAGATTTCTCCTTCAACAATACCAGCTTTTAGCTCAAGCTTCTTATGATCCTTTGCAAAATCATTAAGAATTCTTGCAGGAGCTGTAGCATCTTCGTACCCGAAAGCTATTGCTACTGGTCCTTCTAAGTATGTTTCTATACCATCTAATCCTAATTCTTTTGCAGCTAGTGTAACTAAAGAATTTTTATATACTTTATATTCTACACCATTTGATCTTAAAGTCTTTCTTAATTGAGTATCTTCTTCAACAGTAAGACCTTGGTAATCAGCAAGAATAACAGCTTGTGCCTTTTCTAGCTTTTCTCTAATTTCAGCAACCTTTGCTTCTTTAATTTGTCTGTTTTTGTTCATTACTGTGTGTCCACCTCCTCACAGTTTTTTAACTGCTTTATTATATTAATAAAGGTCTTCCCGTAGACAAAGGAAGACCTATAATAACCATTATATGCTACCTCGGCAGGTTGATTTACGTTACGCTTTCGCACCTACTGTCTACGGAGTTAATATTCTTTTTAACAACGAATTAAATTATATCAGCTTACTCTCTTTAAGTCAATACTAATCTAAAACTTTTGTTGGATTTATTTTTGCTCCAGGTCCCATTGTGCTTGAAACAGTTACTGATTTAACATATTGTCCCTTAGCAGCTGCTGGTTTAGCTTTTACTAAAGCTTCCATCAATGCGTGGAAGTTTTCTTTTAACTTTTCTCCACCAAATGACTTCTTACCGATTGGACAGTGAACTATAGAAGTTTTATCTACTCTATACTCAACCTTACCAGCTTTAATTTCAGCTATTGCCTTAGCAACATCAAATGTTACTGTACCTGATTTTGGGTTTGGCATTAATCCCTTAGGCCCTAAAACCCTACCAATTCTACCAACAACACCCATCATATCTGGAGTTGCTACAACTATATCGAAGTCAAACCAGTTTTCAGATTGAATCTTTTGCACTAGATCTTCTGCTCCAACATAATCTGCTCCTGCAGCTTCCGCTTCTTTAGCCTTATCACCTTTAGCGAATACTAATACTTTAACAGTCTTTCCTGTACCATTTGGTAAAACTACAGCTCCTCTAACTTGTTGATCCGCATGTCTTGGATCTACTCCAAGTCTTACGTGTAATTCGATTGTCTCATCGAAATTAGCTTTTGCAGTTTTTACACAAAGCTCTAGAGCTTCTGCAGGATTGTATAAAGTATTCTTATCTATTAACTTTGCACTTTCAACATATTTCTTTCCCATTAATAAGCCTCCTTTGTGGTAATAACGGTCCTGACCTCCCACTAATTTATGAATTACTCTTCGATAGTTACACCCATACTTCTTGCTGTTCCTTCGATCATGCTCATAGCAGTTTCGATTGTAGCAGCATTTAAGTCAGGCATTTTTAATTCTGCGATCTTCTTAACTTGGTCTTTAGTTAACTTACCAACTTTAGTTCTGTTAGGTACTCCTGAACCACTTTCTAATCCTAATTCTTTCTTGATTAGAACTGCAGCTGGAGGAGTCTTTAATATGAAACTAAAAGATCTATCTTGGTATACAGTAATTACTACTGGTATTATTAATCCTGCTTGATTCGCAGTTTTAGCATTAAACTCCTTACAGAATCCCATTATGTTTACCCCATGTTGACCTAATGCTGGTCCAACTGGTGGTGCTGGTGTTGCTTTACCTGCAGCAAGTTGAAGTTTGATCATTCCAGTTACTTTCTTAGCCATTGTTATTCCTCCTATACTGTGGTGTTTACGGACTTAAAAGTCCTCCCACTTAATTAAAAATCAGTATAATTAAATTATTAAACTAATTTATCAACTTGATTAAAGTCTAGTTCAGCTAAAGTTTCTCTGCCGAACATATCCACTGATGCCTTAATTTTATGCTTTTCAAGATTAATCTCTTGCACTGTTGCAACAAATTCTCTTAAAGGTCCTGAAATCACTCTCACACTTTCTCCTACCTCTAAGTCTATATCTTCTGGAAGTTCTACTACTCCCATTGATTCAATCTCTTCATCGGTAAGAGGAACTGGTTTTGATCCAGGTCCAACAAAGCCTGTCACACCTCTGGTATTTCTTACAACATACCATGATTCGTCTGACATAAACATTTTAACCAATACATATCCCGGAAACTTTTTCTTTAAAGAGACTTTTTGTTTACCATCTTTTTCTTCAATTACTTCTTCCATTGGAACTTGAAGATCTAATAGTAAATCTTGAAGATTTCTGTTTTCAACAACCTTCTCTATGCTAGCCTTTACTTTATTTTCGTATCCAGAATATGTATGTACTACGTACCATCTTGCTCTTTCACTCATATTTGACTGGTGATAATTCACCTGAACCTCCCTTACTTAAGTTTCAAAATCACTTCGAAGAGGTTTTGAAAAATATAATCGAATCCGCCAACCATAATTGTATACACTATGGTGACTACAGCAACAGCAATAAATGCTTTCTTTGTTTCTTTGTTAGACGGCCAAGTTATTCTTTTCACTTCAGCCTTAATGTCTTTAAAAAATTTGAAAATCCCACCCTTTTGAGTGCTATTTTCTATTTTTGTACTACTGTTTACAGCCATTTCTCTCACATCCTTAAATTTGGTAAGTCTGTGTCTTTACTCAATCGCTAATTATTTTGTTTCTCTATGAAGAGTGTGCTTCTTACAGAACTTACAATACTTTTGCATTTCCATTCTGTCTGGGTTGTTCTTCTTATTCTTCATTGAGTTGTAGTTTCTCTGCTTACACTCTGTGCATGCTAAAGTTATCTTTACTCTCACGGTCTGCACCTCCAGTTATTCGTATATATTTAAGAGACAATACTCTTACTGATTCAACTAATTGCGTAATTGTGAGTTACTTTTCCACATTACCACAAAAGTCACGTACTGTCAATATGATATCCCTTTGCAAAGGACTAGGTATTAATACCCAGCCCTCCTGTAATCAAGTTAATTATTCTACTATGCTAGTAACAACACCTGATCCTACTGTTCTTCCACCTTCTCTTATAGCAAATCTTAATCCTTCATCCATTGCTACTTGAGTGATTAATTCAACATTCATATCTATGTGATCTCCTGGCATTACCATTTCCATTCCTTCTGGTAACTTGATTGATCCTGTTACGTCTGTTGTTCTGAAATAGAATTGTGGTCTATATCCATCAAAGAATGGAGTATGTCTTCCACCTTCTTCTTTCTTAAGTACGTATACTTGACCTACAAACTTGCTGTGTGGGTGTACTGATCCTGGCTTAGAGATTACTTGACCTCTTTCGATATCAGTTCTTTGTATTCCTCTTAATAATGCTCCTATGTTATCTCCTGCTTGAGCATCATCTAGTAACTTTCTGAACATTTCTATTCCTGTTACTACTGTCTTCTTCTTTTCTTCACTTAATCCTACGATTTCTACTTCGTCTCCTACGTGAAGGATTCCTCTTTCAACTCTTCCTGTTGCAACTGTTCCTCTACCTGTAATTGTAAATACATCTTCGATTGGCATTAAGAATGGCTTATCTGTTGCTCTTTCTGGAGTTGGGATATAGCTATCTACTGCATCCATTAAGTCCATTATGCACTTAGTTGCTTCTGCATCTGTTGGGTTTTCTAATGCTTTTAATGCTGATCCTGTTACTACTGGAATATCATCTCCTGGGAAGTTGTATTCGCTTAATAATTCTCTTACTTCCATTTCAACTAATTCTAATAATTCTGGATCGTCTACCATATCTGCCTTGTTTAAGAATACTACGATATAGTCAACTCCAACTCTTGATGCTAGTAGTATATGTTCTCTTGTTTGTGGCATTGGACCATCTGCTGCTGAACATACTAGTATAGCTCCATCCATTTGTGCTGCTCCTGTTATCATGTTCTTAACGTAGTCAGCATGTCCTGGACAGTCAACGTGCGCATAGTGTCTGTTATCTGTTTGATATTCAACGTGTGCTGTGTTGATTGTGATTCCTCTTTCTTTTTCTTCTGGCGCTTTATCTATTGCTGCATAATCAAATGCTTCAGCATACCCTTTGTTTGCTAATACTGTTGTAATAGCTGCTGTTAATGTTGTCTTACCGTGGTCTACGTGACCAATTGTTCCAATATTTACGTGTGGTTTACTTCTTTCGAATTTTTCCTTTGCCATTGTAAAATTCCTCCTTCTATTCTTTGATAAACTTTGCCTAGCGTTTTGTTAAATTCTTGGAGCTCACGATCGGGATTGAACCGACGACCTCCGCCTTACCAAGGCGACGCTCTACCGACTGAGCTACGTGAGCACTCGTATATCGACTATTTTCTCAATATACCAATTATAAAGTTTACTATCAATCATTTTATTTGTCAATAAAAAAATGCTACTTTAGATTTAAGCATTTCTCTAGTTTTCTTTTAACTCTTTGCAATGCATTATCTATAGATTTTGCATGCCTGTCTAAATCACATGCAATTTCCTGATAAGATTTCCCATCCAAATATGATGTAAGAACTTCCAATTCAAGTTCTGATAGTACTTTAGATATTTCATTTTCAATATGAGCCATCTGTTCTTGGCTTATTATTAATTCTTCTGGATCAGTTATCTTCAATCCAGCAAGTACATCCAATAAAGTCCTATCTGATTCCTCTTCATATATTGGTCTGTTAAGAGAAACATAGGTATTTAAAGGGATATGTTTCTGCCTAGTTGCAGTTTTAATAGCTGTAATAATTTGTCTTGTTACACATAGCTCAGCGAAACCTTTGAAAGATGTTAACTTGTCAGGTCTAAAATCTCTTATAGCCTTGTATAAACCTATCATCCCCTCTTGATAGATATCTTCTTTATCTGCACCAATTAAGAAGTAAGACTTAGCCTTTGCTTTAACAAAATTCTCATACTTAGTGATAAGATATTCTTGAGCTCTAGCATTACCATCTTTAGCTTCTAATACAACTTCTTCATCTAATTTTTCTTCAAATTCCGAATAATTACCCATTGAATACCCTTTACTGTACAATTCTCCCCCTCCGAACTATGTCAATTACATTCTAAATTATACTCTAACGAAATCTCTCAAGTCAAACTATTTCAACTATTCACTCACTTCTACGAATCTTCTCAAGTTTTTGTACTACATCAATATCCAAATTATCTTGCAAATGGTTTTTCGCTACGACTCTATTTTTTGCTGCTTTTTTTCTAATACTATGCTCAGTCTCCATAACTTCATTGTAAAATTCTAATGAGGACATTCTGACAGCCCCTCTTTGAAATATAGTTTGTTGCTCTAGCCAATCCGAAGTAACTACATACACTTCAAATCTTCTTCCTAAGCTATGAACTTCTCTTTCAATATAACTATCAGCTGTTTCTCCATCTTTTGTAAAAATTATAGATAGATTTTTATTTATATCCTCTTTATTTTCCAAATTTCCTGCAACCTTATGTCCATCAAACACTAATATAACTTTTGAATCACTGTATGAACCATAATTATGTAGTATATTAACTAATTTTAACCTTCGGCCATGAAAACTATCATTTTTACCTTCTTTTAAATTCGGCCAACTATTTAAAACATTATATCCATCTATAAAAATTATTTTCATGAATTCCCCCTTACAAATTTACTTCAATCTTCCTTTTAGCACCTCATACATAATTATACCACCGGCAACTGATGCATTTAAAGAGTTAATCTTTCCAACCATAGGGATTTTAATAAGTTTATCACATTTTTTTAACGTTAACTTAGAAATCCCCCTACCTTCACTTCCTATAATAATAGCACAAGGCCCCGAAAAGTCTGTTTCATAACTATATTCTTCTCCCGTTATATCTGCTCCATACACCCAAATTCCAGCTTCTTTAAGTTCTTCAAGAACTGTATTGATGTTTGTAACCTTTGCTACTTTAACATGTTCTATTGCTCCTACTGATGACTTATATACAGTAGCTGTTACTCCAACATTTCTTCGTTTTGGTATTATTATCCCATGGACTCCACATAATTCGGCAGTCCTTATAATAGATCCTAAATTATGAGGATCTTCAATTTCATCTAATACAACTACAAATGGTGCTTCTCCTTTTTCTTTTGCGTATTCTAATATATCATTAACTTCGCAATATTTATAAGGCGTTACTCTAGCAATAACTCCTTGATGTACAATTCCTTCACTCATTAAATCTAATTTTTTTCTATCTACTTCTTTAATTACTAACTTCTTTTCCTTTGCCATCTTAATTATCGAATTAATTGACCCTTCCATTGGACCCTTAGATACATAAATACATTCTATTGTCCTATTCCCTTTTACCACTTCCATTACTGCATTTCTACCAATAATTAAATCTTCTCTTTCTTCAATTTTGTTTTCATTAGTTTTTTTATTTTCCGTTCTTTTAACTTGTTTCATAAGCAACTCTCCTCACTAATTGTTTAATATCGCAATACTATTTTCTAATATAAACTGTAATCTTTCAAAATCACCAATTAGATATAAATACCCCACTAAGGATTCAAACCCTGTTGCCATTCTATAATCTCTAACATCTGCATTCTTAGGCACTGTTGCAGACTTTGCATTTCTACCTCTTTTAAATATGTATTCTTCTTCTTCTGTTAGTGTATCCTCAATTTTATGCATTATTAATGATTGACTTTTTGCCTTTACAAATCCTATAGCTTTAACATGTATTTTATGGGCTGATAAACTCATATTTGAAGCCAGTATATAGTTTCTTATAAAAACCTCATATACTCCATCTCCAACTAGTGCTAATTGCAATGGATTTAATTGTTTTACTTCATCTTTTGAAAATTCTCTTATTCTTAGATCATTTAACATTTTATTCTCCTCTAAATAAGGGCTGCAAAACCTTGCAACCCTTAAAATATTTTTTGTTAAGATTTTTTCCATCTTACCCCTTGAGGCGTATCTTCTAATATAATTCCACTAGCTTTTAAATCATCTCTTATTTTATCTGCTAACGCAAAGTTCCTATCTTTCCTCGCTTGTTGTCTCTGTTCTATTAAAGCTTCTATTTCATCTTCAATACTTCCCTTTGTTGTATTTTGAAGCATTCCTAAAGGTCTACCTAACTCTCTAATTAATTCTAAAGTTTTTATTACTAACTCCTTAGATGAATTCACCGAAACATTAGTATTTATATCCTTTGATAATTCAAATAATACAGTTATTGCATCTGCAGTATTAAAATCATCATCCATCTTTTCAATATATTTTTCTCTGTATTTGTCTAAAGACTTAAGATACTTAGCTTCTTCTTCATTCATATTTTCCAAAGATACTTCATCCGAAAGATTTTCTAATATAGAAATAGTATTATATAGTCTTTCTACAGAAGCTTTTGCTGAATCAAGTAAATCCTTGCTGAAATTTATTTGTATCCTATAATGAGCTGATAACATAAAAAATCTTATTACATCCGCATCATATTCTTTTAGTACATCTCTAGCTGTAAAAAAATTATTCAATGACTTAGACATTTTTTTATTATTTACATTTATGTATGCAGAATGCATCCAATAATTTGCAAATGTTTTTCCTGTTAACGCTTCACTTTGCGCAATTTCATTTTCATGATGAGGGAAAGATAAGTCCATTCCCCCCGCATGAATATCAATTGTATCTCCTAATATTTTTTTAGCCATACATGAACATTCTATATGCCATCCTGGTCTTCCCATGCCCCAAGGACTATCCCAAGCTGGTTCTCCTGGCTTCTGAGCTTTCCATATGGCAAAATCCATTGGATCTCTTTTACGATCATCTACGCTTATTCTAGTTCCAACCTGCAACTCGTCTAAGTTTTGACCTGATAACTTTCCGTATGACTCAAACTTCTTTGTACTAAAGTACACATCTCCATCAACTTCGTAAGCATATCCTTTTTCGATCAAGTCACTTACAAATTTTATGATTTCATCTATATAGTCAGTAGCTCTTGGATTAACCGTTGCCCTTTCAATATTTAATGCATCTGCATCCTTGTAATATTCGCCAATATATCTATCTCCAACCTCTTTTACCGAAGTATTCTCATCATTTGCTTTATTTATCATCTTATCATCGATGTCTGTAAAGTTTTGTACGAAATCTACCTTATACCCTCTATACTCAAGGTATCTTCTTATAGTATCAAATACTATAAAAGTTCTTCCATTTCCTATATGAAAAAAATTGTATACAGTAGGTCCACAAACGTACATTTTCACCTCTCCAGGTGTTAGGGGTTTAAATTCTTCTTTTTTTCTAGTTAGAGTATTATATAGCTTCATTAAGCATCCCTCCTAAACTACTTTAAGATTATTTTTTTCAAATTCTTCTTTAACTCTTTTGCATACATCTTCAATTTTAATAAGTTCATTATCTCCACCTGTTCTTAATTTAAACTCTACAGAACCCTCAGTAACCTTTTTACCTACAGTCACCCTCATTGGAATACCAATAAGTTCCGCATCTTTAAATTTAACTCCTGCTCTTTCGTTTCTATCATCCATTAAAACTTCTATTCCTAATTCTTTTAATGAATTATATAACTCTTCTGCAACTTTCATCTGTTCTTCATCTTTTACATTAACAGGTATTATAGACATATGGTATGGAGCTATCGACAATGGCCATATAATACCATTTTCATCGTTATGTTGTTCAATTACAGATGCCATTGTTCTTGTGATTCCTATTCCATAACATCCCATTACAAAAGGCTTTTCTTTTCCATTTTCGTCTATAAAATTAGCATTCATTGACTCAGAATATTTAGTTCCTAACTTAAATATATGACCAACTTCAGTTCCTCTTGAAATAGTTATTTCTTTACCACATACAGGACACTTTTCTCCAACTGTTATATTTCTATAATCTCCAACTTCCCCTTCGAAATCTCTTGAATAATTAACATTTTCAAAATGATATCCAGTTTCATTTGCTCCTACAATAAAATTATACATCTTAGTTACTTCTTCATCCACTAGTAATCTAGATACTTTTATTCCTATTGGCCCAGCAAATCCAACTGCTGCCGAAGTTGCACTAGCGACTTCTTCTGGAGTCGCCATATTTAAATTAATAACTCCACCAAGTGCATTAGTTACCTTTACCTCATTTACTTCTCTATCTCCTCTAACCATTACTGCTATTATTTTATTATCAGCATTAAAAATAAGAGTTTTCACAAATTTCTTTTCTGTTGTATTAAAAAACTCAACCAATTGTTCAATAGTTTTTACATTTGGAGTTTCAACTTTTTTAACTTCTTTAAATTCTTCTTTTAAAGCTTCTTCTGGAGTAGATGGTGCTTTTTCTATATTAGCTGCATAATCGCAATGATTACAGAAAACAACATCATCTTCACCAACTTCTGACTTAACCATAAATTCAGCTGAATTAGCCCCACCTATAGCACCTGAATCTGCTTCAACACATTTTGCATCAAGCCCACATCTATTAAATATCTTTACATACGCATTATGCATATTTTTAAATGACTTATCTAATCCTTCTTCATCTTTATCAAAACTATAAGCATCTTTCATAATGAATTCTCTGCTTCTCATAATTCCGAATCTTGGTCTTCTCTCATCTCTATATTTTGTTTGTATTTGATAAAGATTAACAGGCAACTGTTTATATGACTTTATTTCATTTCTAGCTATATCAGTAAATACTTCTTCATGTGTAGGTCCTAAACAAAAATCTCTATTATTTCTGTCTTTTAGTCTAAACATTTCTGCTCCATAAGCATCCCATCTTCCTGATTCCTGCCATAGTTCTGCTGGTAGCATTGCAGATGCTAAAAATTCTTGAGCTCCTGCTTTATCCATTTCTTCTCTTACTATATCTTCTATATTTTTTAATACCTTTAACCCTAAAGGCATATAGTTGTATACTCCTGATGCCATTTTTCTCATAAGACCAGCTCTTAACATAAGCTTATGGCTTGCAATCTCAGCTTCTGCTGGGACTTCCCTTAATGTTGACACTAACATTTTTGACATTTTCATATTATAACATCCTCTCTAAACATTATATTTTTCAATAAAAAAAATCCACCCTATAATTAGGGCGAATTTTGCTCGCGGTACCACCTAAATTTGTTCTCTAATAATGTTAACGGTTTTAAACCGATAGTCTTTAACTATAGTTCAGAAGCAGGTTCAAAATCTATTGAAAATCTTACAGCCTAGTATTTTCTCTCTGAAAAAAATGATTTCTACTATTCTTCATCATAACTTTTATTCATAAAAATTTATTAATATTATATCCCCTCGATATTTTCATGTCAATATAAATTCTTGCTATCCTTTTTCAGCATATATTCTGCTAAAAATAAATCCTCAGGTGTAGTAATCTTTATATTCTTATAATCTCCCTCATAAAGATATACTTTATACCCGTAACGCTCAACCACCATTGTATCGTCAGTCGCAATAAAATTATCTTCTTTTATCTTTTCATGACATTCTTTAATAATCTCCGACTTAAAAACTTGGGGAGTTTGTACAGATACTAACTCTGATCTATTGAGAGTTTCTTTAGAAAAGAAGTTTTTATCTCTAACCTTTATAGTATCCTTAGGCATAACTCCTGGAGCTGCTGCTCCATATTTTACAGCACATTCTATCCCCTTATCAATTATGCTTTCCGAAATAAAAGGTCTTGCTCCATCATGGATCACTATAATATCTGTTTCACTTAACACCTTCAATCCGTTATAAACAGAATCTTGTCTCTCTTTTCCACCCTCAACTATTTTATCAACCTTCAATGAATGCTTTTTCAGAACATGTTCTTTACAATAGGAAATTTCATCTTTTGGCAACACAAGTACTATCTCATCTACACTTTTACACTCTAAAAATTTCTTTATTGTATAGTATAAAATAGGTTTTTCATTAATAATAATAAATTGTTTACTTATGTCTTTTCCTATTCTTTTTCCTCTTCCACCAGCTAAAATTATTGCTGAAACCATCAATCCATTCTCCTTGCCATTAACTCTCTTTAGGTTTAGCAAAAATCATTCTTCCTGCAGCCGTTTGAAGTACTGATGTAACAATTACATCTATTCGTTCCCCTATAAGCTTCTTTCCATTCTCTACTACAATCATTGTACCATCATCTAAATAAGCTATTCCTTGACTTGATTCTTTTCCATCCTTAACAACATCTACTGTCATTTCCTCACCAGGTATTACTACTGGCTTGATTGCATTTGATAGTTCATTTATATTTAGTACTGGTACTCCTTGCACCTCTGCTACCTTATTTAAGTTATAATCATTAGTTATAACTTTTCCATTTAAGTTTTGTGCAAGTTTTAGAAGTTTGCTATCAACTTCTGCAATCTTCGGAAAATCGCCTTCCCAAATTTGAGTTTCTATAGTTAATTCCTTTTGAATTTTATTTAATATATCTAACCCTCTTCTTCCCCTTGTTCTTTTCAATGAATCAGATGAGTCTGAAATATGTCTTAATTCATCTAAAACAAAGTTTGGAATTATTAATGGTCCCTCTATAAAACCAGTTTCACAAATATCAAATATTCTGCCATCAATTATAACAGATGTATCCAACACCTTTGGTACTGACTTAGTAGTAGTCTTTGACTTTTTCTCCTTTGTAGTCCCTGTCTTCTTTAAGCTTAATAATATATTAGTAATGTCATTTTTTTTCTTAATCATAATATCTGTTCCAATTATTGCTGCTATTATATTTAAAACTATAACAATTAATGGTCCAAAAACTTCATGAATAGATAACAAAGGTCTTGATAATATACTCGTTATAATTAATGCAATTAATGCACCTACTGCACCATATACTATTTCTCCTACTGTCAACTTTTGTGCGTTTTTTTCTACATAATCAATAAGTTCTGCTATAGCAGAATAAATTTTTGGAGATAACAAATAAAAAATAATACCGAATATCAAAGAAATAAAAATTAAAAATAAAAGCTTCTCATATGAATTTGATAAAAATCCCCATTGCTGCATTGAAGGAATTTGTAATATGGCTTCTGAAACTCCATAACCAGCTATTACTCCAGCTAATGAAAAAATTCCTCTTAGTAATTTCTTTAACATCTCTTCACCTCCTTATATAATTATTGACAATTTTCTAATAATAAAATCAATTTACATAATATTTAATTTATTCTCATTATATCATAATGAATATAACTCTAAAACGAATTATTTATAAATTCAGATTTTTTTAATTTTTACCCCCTATGAATCTTATATTTCGTTGTATATTATAATATAGTAATGACATACGACTCTCACCTTATATTGACATTAAAGTATTTTTATAACTATAATATAATTACAATCACACTTTAAAAATACAGAGGAGTTGATACTCATGAAGGATATAATTTTTGATGAATTTCAAAATTCAGTAAACGAATCATTACTTAGACACAAAAGTATTCTAGACTTAATGTCAAAATATACTGAATCTAGTGCAAGGGTAAATCGAGCTATTGCTAAAGCTGTTACAAATTGTGGTTGTATTAAAATTAATGCAACAAAACAACACTTGTTAGATGAAAATTCTATAGAAGATCTATGTGATTGTTTAAATACACATGTTGAAGGTGAATTATGTGATAATTGTCGTGAAGTGATTGAAAGAGAAATGGGAAACAATCTCTTTTATCTAACTTCTCTTTGCAACGATTTAGATATTAACTTATATGATATATTGTTAAAAGAACAGGATAAGATTAATACTTTGGGTAAATTTACATTTAGATAAGTAAAGGGGATCATTATAAAATAAATTTTAATGATCCCCCATCTATAAAAAATTATAATTGCTTATTTAAATAAACTTGTTCACTTATTCTCTTTAATCCAGATCTTATTGTTCTTGCTCTTGCTTCTCCAATACCCTCTACTTTATCTAAGTCATCTATTTCTGCTTCTATTATGCTTGTCAAATCCTTAAATTCTCTAATTAAATTCTCTATTACATTAGCTGGTATTCTCTGAACTTTACTTAATACCCTATACCCTTTAGGTGATATTAAAGTTTCAACTAATGGTTCTCCTCCATATCCAATAACTTTGCCTATAGCCTCTAAATCTAAAAGTTCATTTTGCGATAACTTTTGAATATTTTTATACACATCAGCTGCATTCATTCCTTCAGTTAAATAATCTTTTATCAGTAAAATTCCATCTCTTTCTATATTTTTAGCTAATTCATCTAACTGCATAGAAATTAGTCTTCCTTCATTCCCTAACTCTAATATGTAAATCTCTATTTCTTCAACTATTCTCATAACCATTTCTGTTCTTTGAACAACTGTTGCAACATCAAATAACGTAGTCAAATCTTGAAATTCTAATAAATTTAGACTATTTACACCTCTTTCTAATACAGCAACATATTTTTCTAGAGTTTGAATAGCTTGATTTGCTTTTTCCAATATCACGCTACTCTCTCTAAGTACATATTTAATATCACCTTTATATACAGTTATCATATTTCGCCTTTGTGAAATTGCTATAACTACATCCCCAGTTTGCTTCGCCACCCTATGAGCTGTTCTATGTCTAGTTCCTGTTTCAAAAGTTGGTATGGATGAATCAGGTATTAATTGTATATTCGCTGAAATTATTCTTTTCAAATCCTTACTTAATATAATAGCTCCATCCATCTTTGCAAGTTCATATACATAAGCAGCAGTGTATTCAGAATTTATCAAAAACCCACCATCTGCCATTCTCATAATCTCTTCACTATCACTTAAAACTAGCAATCCACCAGTCTTAGCCTTCAAGATATTTTCAAGCCCTTCTCTTAATGCTGTCCCCGGACACATTATCTTCAAAATCTTTTGTATTTCTAAATCTTTCTCTAACCTCATATACCCACCTCTCTTTATAATACCTTTCCAATTACTTCTCTTAAGTTATTAACCCCCATTATATTTATGCTTACATTTTTTATCTTATCTCTATTTCTATAAGGTATAATAGCATACTCAAAACCCATTTTTTCAGCCTCATTCACTAACCTATCAGCGCCATTAATTGGCCTTATTTCACCAGTAAGCCCAACTTCACCTATTATCATTACCTTTGGTAAAGATACTCCTTTATTTTTAACACTAGATAATAGTGCTATTGCCAATCCTAAATCAGCAGTAGTGCCTTCTATACTTAAACCACCCACAACATTCACATATACATCATGATTGTAAAATGGAATTCTTAACTTTTTCTCTAGAACTGCAAGTATTAAACTTAACCTTTGATTGTCTATTCCAACAGCAGTCCTTCTTGGCATTGGGGCATTAGTCTGAGTTACTAAAGCTTGTATCTCTACCAAAATAGGTCTGGTACCTTCCATAATTCCTATTACTACAGATCCTTCCTGATTAAACGTAGTATCTTCTAAGAACATTTTAGAAGGGTCATAGATTTCAATAAGTCCCTCTTGCCTCATTTCAAACACTCCTATTTCACTAGTAGTTCCAAAACGATTTTTCATTGTCCTTAATATTCTAAATTCTTCGGTTCTTTCTCCTTCAAAGTATAAAACTGTATCAACCATATGCTCTAGAACTCTAGGACCTGCAAGTTCACCCTGTTTAGTCACATGAGCTACTATAAAAAGCGGTATATTATTACCCTTTCCTATTCTCATTATTTGATTTGAGCATTCCTTTACCTGTGAAACACTTCCTGGAGCAGATGTAACACCTTCTTTATAAATTGTCTGAATCGAGTCTATTATTACAAATACAGGTTTAATTTCCTCTATGTAAGCTTCTATTATATCCAAACTAGTTTCTGATACTATATATAAATCTTTCGATGATACACCTAATCTATCTCCTCGAATTTTAATCTGCTCTTCAGATTCTTCTCCTGATACGTATAAAACTTTCCCGTAATTAGTTGCTATATTATTAGCAGTTTGAAGTAACAATGTTGATTTTCCTATACCAGGATCACCTGATATTAATGTTAGTGAACCTTTTACTAACCCTCCACCTAAAACTCTATCTAATTCTTTTAAATTTGTTTTAAGTCGTTCCTTCTCCCCTGATTTAATTTCCTTAATGCTTTTAGGCATATTTTCCGGTAGAATACTCTTCTTAGTTGCATTACTTTTATTGCTTAAAGAATTTCCTTTTATCTCTTCTACAAAAGTATTCCAAGCATTACAAGAAGGACATTTTCCAAGCCATCTTGGTGATTCATATCCACACTGCTGACATGTAAATATAGATTTAATTTTAGCCATTTTTATCCCTCTTCTCTAATAAAAATAAGAAACTATAACGTTTGTTACCCTTTTTATAATATCATAGATTATTAAATCATTAATAGTTATTATAGAAATTTATTCAGCGGCGATAATATAAAAAATAATTTTCTATATATTATCGTAAATAATTTAAATATCAATATATCCTTTTTAAATTAATATGCATATTTACAAGTATATTACCTTAATTATTGCCAAATACTAAAGATATTAAGGGATGATATTATAAATAATAAATTTTTTTCTCTTCTAAAAAGATAGCACGTTAAAAAGCAGAGTCTCAAAAATTAGTTTTCTACATATTATATATTGTAAAAAGCATTAAAAAGTTGTACTCTATTTTTAATAAAATATAATTATGGAGGTCATTAAGATGGTTAAAGTATATACTACTAATTCTTGTCCTTGGTGTGTAAAGGCTAAGAATTACTTAAAATCTAAAAATATAGAATTTGAAGAGTTTAATGTTGGTGAAAATATGTCTGCAAGAGAAGAAATGCTAAAAAAATCTAAGCAGATGGGAGTTCCTGTTCTAGACATAAATGGTACTGTTATTATCGGTTTTGATAAACCAGCAATAGATACTGCATTATCTAAATAGCAGAGTAGGAAGTAGACAATTATTTCATCTACCAATCTCTCACACCAATAAATATATAATTTTTCATGTAGCAGTTAATCAGAATTTAATGTATTATTTAATACTTTCTTATTAAAAGACTATTGGAAATCCTCCAATAGTCTTTTTTTGTATCTCCAATTTTTAGCACACCAAAAAGCAGAGTCAGAGTAGCATAAACTTACCCTGACCCCATTTTAATTATTAATATTTATAACAACTGCTTTTGGTCTAGACATGGCTTCTATAGAATATCTAATACCTTGAGTTCCCAATCCAGATGCCTTAACACCTAAAAATGGGAAATGATCTGGACCTCTTTCAGTTTTATTGTTCACTTGTACTGTTCCAACCTCTAACCTATCTGAAACATAAAATGCTTCATTTATGTTATTTGTAAAAATCGCTGATTGAAGCCCATACTCCGATTCATTTGCTATTTCTATTGCTTCATCCTTATCCTTTACCCTTATTATTGGAAGAACAGGTCCAAATGGCTCCTCCCAAGCTAATCTCATTTCTCTTGTTACATTATCAAATAGTGTAGGATATATTATATTTCCCTCCCTATTTCCACCTACTACAAGGGTTGCCCCTTTTTCCCTAGAGTCTTTAATAAGATTTTCTACAAATTCAACCGCTTTCTCATCAATAAGAGGAACTATATCTGCATCTCCTTC
Source organism: Clostridium cibarium (assembly GCF_014836335.1). Lineage (GTDB taxonomy): Bacteria > Bacillota > Clostridia > Clostridiales > Clostridiaceae > Clostridium > Clostridium cibarium. Next base: position 16,359 of record NZ_JACSRA010000027.1, on the reverse strand, counting down.
AAGTGGACTTCCTACCTTTAACTTTTTAATATCTCTTTTTAAAATATCCACTAATTTATCAGCAATTGTATCAACAGCTAAAATCCTTTTTACCGCCGTACATCTTTGACCTGAATATGAAAAAGCTCCTGCAATTATATTTTTCGCTGCTAACTCAAGATCTGCATCTTCTAGAACAATTGCTGCATCCTTCCCACCAAGCTCCATTAATAACGGAACCATTGTAGTTATCGACGAAATTCTTTTTCCAACTTCCGTACTTCCTGTGAAATTAATAAAATTTATTTCTGGATGCGTTACAACATAATCTCCAATTTCACTGCCTTTACCTGTTATAGAATTTAAGACACCATTTGGTAGACCTGCTTCTTGAAATATCTTTACCAAATGTAATGCTGTAATACTTCCTTGAGTTGCTGGTTTTAACACAACAGTATTTCCAGCCATTAAAGCTGGAGCTATTTTAGATGCAGCCAAATTTAATGGATAATTAAATGGAGATATAGCTAACACTACCCCAAGAGGTTCTCTAGTTACAACTGATATCTTATCTCTTTTATAACCTGGAAAACTCTCAGCCGGTAAACTTTCTCCAGCAATATTCTTTGCTGTATCAGCCGTAAAGCGAATAAAATCCGCAGTCCTAATAACCTCTGATTCAGCACTTTTTTTGTCCTTTGCAACTTCGTGCATCATTATACTTGCTAACTCTTTCACTTTCTCCTCTAAGATATCAGCAACTTTATGAAGCACCTTTGCCTTCTCACTTATAGGGACTAACTTCCAATCTTTTTGAACTTCCTTGGCTACTCTAATAGCTTTATCTACTTCCCCAGTATTCATAGCACCAACTTTTCCAACTAAACTTCCATCTATCGGTGATTTAATTTCTATTAGTTCACTATCATCTGCTATAACCCAATCTCCACCTATTAGGTTTTTGAATATCTTATTATCATTACATAAATTATCAAACATCTTTTCACCTCAGTTTTAACCAATTATTTTATCTATTCTAGATTTATCAAACCCCACAATTACTTCTCCATTAAACTCTAGAACTGGTACCGTTCTTTGCCCTGATACCTTAAACACTTCTTCTCTATCCTCATGTTTATCTGCAACATTAATTTCTTGAAATTCTACCCCCTTCATGTTTAGATACTTTTTTAACTTTATACATCCTGGACACCATGATGTTGAATATATTTTTACCATCTCTTATTCTCCTTTTCTACTTTATATATTTTTCTGCTTCCAAAGCTGCTATTGTTCCATCTGCCACAGCAGTAGTTATTTGTCTATACACTTTATCTCTAACATCTCCAGCTGCAAACACACCTGGCACATTAGTTTTCATCATTTCATCTGCTATAATATACCCACTTGAAGTTAGATCAATATATTTTTCAAACTCCTTTGTCTTAGGTTCTGTTCCAATGTAACCAAATACTGCATCTATTTCTATTTCTCTTTCTTTTTCAGTAATTGTATTTTTTAACCTTGCCCTCTGAACAAACTCTTCTCCAGTTACATCAACAAGATCTTCATTATATAAAATTTCAATTTTAGAATTATTATTTGCTTCATCAAATACAGATCTTTCGCTTCTAAAGTAATCATATCTTCTTATTATATAAACCTTTTTAGCAAATCTAGATAAAAACACAGCCTCTTCTAACGCTGCATTTCCACCACCTACAACTCCTACAATTTTATCTGAATACATTGCTCCATCACAAACTGCACAATAGTGGATTCCTCTTCCTGAAAACTTTTCTTCACTTGGAATTGGCAATCTTTTAGGAACTGCTCCAGTTGCTATAACAACAGTCTTAGTATTATAAATATAGCTTTCAGTTTCTATTATCTTCTCATCTTTTGTTAACTTTATATCAACAACAGGATCAAATTCATCTATAATAGCTCCTGCTTCTTCTGCTTGTTCCTGCATCTTATCCGCTAAAGAAGCTCCATCAATATTTTTAAAACCAGGATAGTTTTCTATTAAGTAACTATTTCTAACTTGCCCTCCTAAAAAAGCATTTTCTAAAAGAATCATTTTCATTCTAGCTCTTGAAGCATATATAGCTGATGTTAGCCCGGCCGGTCCTCCACCTAAAATTACTAAATCTATATTCTTAATTTCTTTACTCAAATCTTTCACTCCTTATCTTTATTTTATTTTAACATATTTTAATAATTAATCAATAATAATTATTATTTAATATTTCTTGCTTTCTCTCTATATATTATTATCTCACTTCCATTAATGTATTATTAAAAAAAGAGATTGGTACAAAAAGTATTTGCATCAATCTCTCTTATATACATGCTTACTATTAACTATGAATTGTATCCTCAGTGTTTTCTACTGATATTTCCTTGATCGTAGTAAATACAAGCTTATCTTCTTCTACTGATACTAGCAAGCTATCTCCCATACTAACATTTCCACGTAAAAGTTCTTCACTTAATCTATCTTCAACTTCTTTAGTTATTACTCTTCTTAAAGGTCTTGCTCCATAATTTAAATCAACACCTTTATCTAATAAGAACTCTTTACATGATTTAGTAAATTCTAAAGTAATATTTTTTTCTTTAATTCTTTTTATTATAGAATTTAACATTAAGTCTACTATAGATAGCATATCTTCTTTAGTTAATTTGTGGAATACAATGGTATCATCTATTCTATTTAAAAATTCTGGTCTAAAACTTCTTTTTAACTCTTCCATTATATTCTCTTTCATTTTTTCATACTCTGTATCACTCTTTGTATCAATAACAAATCCCATTGACTTTTGCTTTTTTATAGAATGTGCACCCACATTTGAAGTCATAATTATAATTGTATTTTTAAAATTAACGACTTTTCCTTTTCCATCTGTTAATCTTCCATCTTCCATAATTTGAAGCAATATATTAAATACATCAGAATGTGCCTTTTCAATTTCATCTAATAAAATAACAGAATAAGGCTTTCTTCTAACAGCTTCTGTTAATTGTCCCCCCTCTTCATATCCTACATATCCTGGAGGCGCTCCAATTAATCTAGATACAGAATGTTTTTCCATATATTCAGACATATCAATTCTAATTATATTATTTTCATCTGCAAACATAGCCTCTGCGAGAGCCTTGCATAATTCTGTTTTTCCAACTCCTGTTGGTCCTAAGAATATAAAACTACCTATAGGCCTCTTTTCATCTCTTAAGCCAACTCTTGCTCTTCTAACAGCTCGAGCTACTGACTTTACAGCTTCACTCTGTCCAATTACTCTTTTATGAAGAATTTCTTCTAATCTTAAAAGTCTGTCGCTTTCTCTTTCTGTAAGTTTCTCTACAGGAATTTTAGTCCAAGTTGCAACAACTTTCGCAATATTCTCTTTCGTAACAGTTAAAGACTGAACTGAATTTTGAGAATTCCAGTCGCTTTTTAAATTATCTAACTTTTCCTTTAGATCTTTTTCATTATCTCTAAGTGCTGCAGCCTTCTCAAAATCTTGAATTCTTATGGCCTCTTCTTTTTCTTTTATTACATCATCAATACTTAGCACAATCTCTTTCAAATCAGGCGGTGACACTAGATTTTCTATACGTAGCTTTGCAGCCGCTTCATCCATAAGATCTATCGCCTTATCTGGCATAAACCTATCTGTAATATATTTATCGGCCATATCTACAGATGCATCTAAAGCTTCATCACTTATTGTAACTTTATGGTGAGCTTCATATTTCTCCCTAAGCCCTTTTAAAATCTCTAAGGTTTCTTCCTTTGTTGGCTCTCCAACTGTTACGGGTTGAAATCTCCTTTCAAGAGCAGCATCTTTCTCAATATACTTTCTATATTCATCTATAGTTGTAGCACCTATACATTGTATCTCTCCTCTTGCAAGCGCTGGCTTTAATATATTAGAGGCATCAATAGCTCCTTCTGCTCCCCCAGCACCAATTATAGTGTGAATCTCATCAATAAACACAACCACATTCTTGTTATTTCTTATTTCTTCCATGACCTTTTTAAGTCTTTCTTCAAATTCACCTCTATACTTTGCTCCAGCTATCATACTACTTAAATCAAGGCTAACAACCCTTTTATCTTTTAATAGCTCTGGTATATTCCCATCTACTATTCTTTGCGCTAAACCTTCTACCACTGCTGTCTTTCCTACTCCTGGTTCACCAATCAAACATGGATTATTTTTAGTCCTCCTACATAATATTTCTAAAACTCTTTGATTTTCTATATCTCTTCCTATAACAGGATCTAAGTTTCCTTCTTGAGCAAGTTTTGTTAAATCTCTGCTATATTGATTTAACAATGGAGTCTTACTTTCTTTTGATTCTTCTCTTTCTCCATCAACTACTTGATCAACTTCTTTCTCAGTCAAGAGATTTACTAATTCTTTCTTCAATCCCTTAAAATCTAAATCTAACTTACTTAAAATTGTATAAGCTACTCCTTCTTGTTCCTTAACTAATGCAAGCAATAAATGCTCGGGACTAACATATTTATGATTTAAATTTTTTGCTTCCACAAAACTTTCATCAAATAATCTCTTTGTTCTTGGTGTAAGTAATAATTCTCCTTTAGGCATTAATACCTCACCAAATCCCAAGTAGTCTTCAATTAGGTTACGTACTAACTCTATTTCTATTCCGTATTTACCTAAAAGCTCCTTAGCATCTCCACCTTCTTCTAAAATTCCTAAAAGTATATGCTCTGTTCCAATATATCCATGTTTAAATTTTTGTGATTCTTTTTGAGCCCCTAATATCACAAGTTGAGCTCTTTCTGTAAACTTACCGTATGGCATACTACACCTCCAAACTAATTATTATATTAATCTTTCTTTAATTATATTTGCTCTATAGATATCTTGCTCCATAGTATCTGTTCCCTTTGGTAAACTTCTTTGTATCATAGAAGTTCTAGTATCTATCAATAATTTATTTAACACTTTTTTGTCTATGTGCAATAAACCCATTTCTGTTCCTAACCTTAAGTAAGATAATAAGTCTAAAACTTCCTTTGGTTTAATAAGCTTAGCATATTTCATAACACCATATGCCCTATATATTTTATCTTCAAGTTCATTCTTATATTTGTCATCCACTACTTCTCTAAATTTTTTCTCTTCATTAATAATATTATTAACTATGCCTTCTAAGTTATCAATAACTTCTAATTCCCTCACCCCTAAAGTAACTTGATTAGAAATTTGATATATATTCCCCCATGCTTTTGAACTTTCTAAATACAATCCTTCAATATTCATTCCAACTTTATTAAGTCCATTAAATATATTAGATATTTCTTCACTAATGGACAAGGCTGGTAGATGAACCATCACTGATGCTTTAAGCCCAGTCCCAACATTTGATGGGGATGCTGTCAAATACCCAAAATTTTCATCAAAAGCATATCCTATAACTTCTTCAATATAATCATCAATCTTATTTACATAGTTATATGCATTAGTTAAATCTAATCCATCTGTTATACATTGTATTCTTAAATTATCTTCTTCATTTATCATTATGGATAAAGTTTCATCTTTATTAATGATAAATGCACTTCTATCCCTTCTTTTAACCAGACCTTCACTAATTAAATGTTTTTCTAAATATACTTTTAAAAAATCTATATTATGCTCCCATGATCTTACAAGAGTCATTTCTTCATCAATCTTATCTAATAATATTTCATATAACCTATCAACATTTTCTCTAGCTTCTTCTGTTTTCATCTTATCTGTAAATAAAGAGTTGTAAAAATTTCTTATAAGACACACTTTGCTACTGATTACTACATCTTCAGCCGCTACTTCACTATCTATCCAATTCTTCATGATCAATTTTTACCTCCCTTTGGGATTCTAATAACTTAATCTCATCTCTTAGAACTGCAGCTCTTTCATACTCTTCTTTTATAACCGCTTTTTGTAGATCTTCTTTTAACTTTTTAATTCTCTTTCTTTGAATCACTTCATTTCCTTCTCTAACTGGAATCTTACCTACGTGCTCTAAGTCACCCTGAATTCTTTTAATTCTAGGACTCAACAAATCATTAAAACTTTCATAGCATTTGCTACAACCTAATTGTCCGCTCTTCTTAAATTGAGAGTATGTTAATCCACAATTTTTGCACACTATTTCAATTTTTTTTGTTTTATCTAAAGTTTCAAAAAAACCACTTAAAATATTCTGAAACGGCATTCCTGCCCCTTCTGCCATAGATGCTTTAAGTGGTATGTCTGAAAGTTCTTTTGCACATTTTTCGCATAACCATGTTTCTGTTTTCTTTCCATTAATAAGTTTTATTAAATGTATCTTAGCTTCATTTTTATTACATCTTTCACATAGCACTTTTTATTACCCCCTCTATGATAATACAACTATAAGCACAGCCTTTAATATATCAGCCCTTACTCTATTTCTATCATCTGTATTAGCTAAGGTCCTATCGTTAATAGCCATCTTAATTAATTCTGCTTCTCTCATAGTGATTAAATTTGACTCTACTAAACTCTCAATTAAAGCTAAGGAACTATTATTTGTAATAGAATTTCCAATACAATCATACAAGAGATTATTCCTCTCTTCCGACCCATCATAACTTACTTGTCTTATTACAATACAGCCACCCCCACCTCTTCTACTTTCAATAACATACCCTCTCTCATAAGTAAATCTAGTTGTTAATACATAATTTATCTGTGATGGCGCACAACTAAATTGATCTGCTAATTCATTCCTCTGAATTTGAATCTGTTCCCCACCATTTTCATTAAGCATATTCTTTATAAAATTTTCAATTATATCCGAAAGTCTTGCCACAATATCACCTTCTTAAACTTCTGTTTTTGACTTACCTTGACCTTTTGATTTTATATTAATATCTTTTTTCATTTTTTTCAAGTTTTATTGCTACCTTTATGTTTAAATTTATTCTATTCAGGGTAAATATAACTTATATACTTTATTAAGGAGGCTTATATGTTAATCAAATGGTTTGGAGAATGTTCATTTTTACTGCAAGATTCTCTTGGGCGAAGGATCTTAACTGATCCCCCTAGTACAATTTCTATAGATACTTTATTAGATTTAAACCCGAACATAATTACTTTAAGTCATTATTATTCTGATACAACTAATGCTAAAATTAATGCCAAGAAAGTTATGCTAGCTGACAAAGCCTCTTCATATAAACTTAACTTTGTTAATATTTCTGGATTTCCTTCTTTTCAAGACAATTCACAAGGTAGAAAGAGAGGACCTAACATAATTTATAATTATGTTTTTGATAATCTAAAGATTTGTAATCTAGGATATTTAGGTCATGATCTACCCGATGATATACTACGTTCCATTGAGTCAATAGATATCCTCTTTATTCCTGTTGGAGGCCATTTTACACTTAACTCAACTGAAGCTATTAAATTGGTTCACAAAATTAAACCTAAAGTTATAATTCCTATGAATTATAAGACCACTAACTCTTTAATCTATTTAGATAGTTGTAAAAACTTTATAACTTCCATAAAATCAGTTATAAAAACAACTAAAAATTCACTAGATACCAAAACATTAAATTCATATCCAGTTACAATTCTCTTAAAAGAAACTAAAATGAATTAAAATAAAAAAGATCGCCTTAAAGACGATCTTTAATTACCAGACTATGCTTGTTCTGGAGCTCCTACTGGACAAACATTTGCACAGTTTCCACAATCGATACAAGTATCTGCATCAATAACGAATTGAGTATCTCCTTGACTTATAGCATTAACTGGACATTCTGCAGCACAAGCACCACAGCTTACACAAGAATCATTAATTGCGAATGCCATTAAAAACACCTCCTAAATAATCATAGTTATTACACCATAATTATTTTAACATGTTTCATAACCTTTTAAAAGTCTATTTTATAAAATAACTCACTACTAAAGAATCATATAACCTAAATTTTCAATACTTTCTTTTACCTTATCTATATCTAACCAACTCTCATTATATATAACTTGTATTTCCTTTTTCTCAATAGATATCTCACAGGCAATAATACCTTCATTTGACGTTATTGCTCTTTGTATATTAGATACATCACGTTGATTATTTATGTTAAATACCTTAAGTACAGATTTCATAAAATTTCCCCCTATTTTTCGTTAATTAAATCCTTAATTAACTTCTTATCCTCTTCAGATTCTATTTCTAATTTAATATCTTTTTCATCGACAGAATCTTCGTAATTACCTGTTATTAATTTTATCGTAGAAATCTTAAAATCTTTAAGTACTTCCTCATCTCCGACCCTAATTTTCACTCTAACTGACTCTTTCACTGTACTATTTGAAACAACTTCTCCGTTTCCTTCTTCTGTCTCTACTATAGATCCCACCTTAGGTAGGCTTTTCCTTATACTTTCATATGTGCTTTGCTCATAGTTTAAGCAACACATTAACCTTCCACATATTCCAGATATTTTTGTTGGGTTCAAAGATAAATTCTGTTCTTTTGCCATCTTTATTGATACTGATGCAAAATCACCTAGGAATGATGAACAGCACATAGATCTTCCACATGGCCCTAAACCACCTATCATTTTAGCCTCATCTCTTACCCCAATTTGTCTAAGTTCTATTCTTGTTTTAAATATAGTTGCCAAATCCTTAACAAGTTCTCTAAAGTCTACTCTTCCATCAGCTGTAAAGTAGAATATAACTTTGTTGTTATCAAATGTGTATTCTACATCAACAAGCTTCATATCAAGACCATGTTCCCCTACCTTTTTTAGACATATATTTAACGCATCTTCTTCTTTGCTCTTATTTTCTTTATGCTTTTCTATATCCTTGTTATCAGCAACCCTTAAAACATTCTTTAATGGAGCAATAACATCTTCTTCTTCTATACTCTTAATACCTATTACACATTCTCCGAATTCAATCCCTCTTGCTGTTTCAACAACAACATAATCCCCTTTATGTATTTTTAATGAACCAGGACTAAAATAATATACTTTACCTGCTTTTTTAAACCTTACTCCTACGACGTTTATCATCAATTACCCCTCCAAAAAACCAATAAGCATAATGCTTATTGCCATAGAATAACTTATATTATTCTCAAAATTATTTCTTGCTTTTTCTATATTTCGTAACATTGAATTTAATCTATTATAAGATAAAGCAGATGATAACCTACCTACGTCATCTATTTTATCAACATTTATAATATTATTCTTATCTCTTAATTCCTTATATACTATAATGTCTCTTATAAAAGAAGCTATCAAATTCAATAGTTCATACTTTTCATTTTTAAACTTATTAAACTTAGTTTCATATTCTAATACAGCATTATCATTATTTTTATTTATTTCATTAAATAACTCTATAATTAAATTTCTTAGTTTTTCTAATTCATTGTCTTTAAGTATTTTTTCAGCACGTCCTGGAATTCCTTCTCCATATGCTATAGCTGTTAATACCTTATCCTCATCGTTTTCCCCAATACTTTTTATATACCTAATCATATAATCTTTATCTAATGGAGTTAATTTATAAATTTGGCATCTTGATTTTATAGTATCCAATAATAACTCTAAACTTTCACTTAATAGTACTATGTATACTCCTTTTGGTGGTTCCTCTATAGTCTTTAACATAGCATTTTGGGCTTGAACAGTCAACTTATTTCCTTGATGTACTATAATTACCTTTTTATCACCTTCATAAGGTTTTTTAGATACTTCTTCTATTATTTTTCTAACTTCATCTACACCAAAGGAAGCTTTATCTGACTTATAATTAATTATATCAACATAATTATAATCATCATTTTTACCTAATATTTTAAGTGCAAACTTTTTAGCTATTAAACTTTTTCCTATTCCATCTGGACCCACAATGAGGTGTGCATGCGAAAGTGTATTGTTATCAACTCGTTTCATAAATCCATTAATAATATTTTCAAATCCTATAAACTCTTTCACAATATACACCTCTTCTATACTATATTCTTATAAACTGATCAACATCTAGAACAAAAATTGTTGCTCCTCCAACTTGGACTTCTACCGGATATTGAACATACATATCAGAATTACCTGAAAATGGTGCAGGAGATGCAACAACTTCTTTTCTCTTCTTACATATATTTTTTATTATACTGATCACTTCTTCAACCTTCGTATCTTCTACCCCTACTAATAATGTTGTATTTCCTGACTTCAAGAATCCACCTGTAGTTGCAAGTTTCGTTACTCTAAATCCTTTTTCTGTTATACCTTCAACAACATCAAAAGTATCATCATCCTGAACTATAGATATGACCATCTTCATAGTATCACCCTCCATCAATATTTAATACTTATCTATATTTTATCATAAAGCCTTAGGTATTATATATAAAAAGAATTTTTTTTACTCAATATGTAACATTATAATATTTTTTACATCTTCAAATACATCTTTAATAGATTTAGATGCATCAATTTTTACAATCTTATGCTCACTATTCTCTAATAAAAATTCATATCCTAGTCTTACTTTTTTATGAAATTCAATTGTTTCTAAATCTAATCTATTTATTTCTCTTTCCTTATTTTTATTTATTCTATTTAAACCTTCTTCCGGCTCCAAATCAAAAAATATTGAAAGATCAGGCATATATTCACCTACTGCAAATTTATTTATCTCATATATTTCCTTAATCCCCAATTCTCTGGCAAAACCCTGGTATGCTAAAGATGAATCTATAAATCTATCACATAACACTATCTTCCCATTATTTAATGCTGGAATAACTTTTTCTATCAAGTGTTGTCTTCTTGCAGCTGCATACAGCAAAGCTTCTGTTCTTCCATCCATAGCTGTATTAGCCGGATCTAATATTATTGATCTTATATCCTCTGAAATTTTAATTCCTCCAGGTTCCCTAGTCTTAATACAATCTATCTCTTTCTCAATTAACCAGTTATATATTTTCTCTAATATTGTACTTTTCCCAGATCCTTCTCCACCTTCAAATACAATAAATAAACCTCTATTCATGATTCTACCTCATTCATTAAAAAACATTTTATTGTTATTATATCATCAATTCGGCTTACTAAAAATGATTCTCTTTAAAATACTGAATTAAAATTTAAATATATATTCCTTTTGAATTACTTTACTAATAATTTTTAGGATAAATGTTAAAAATAATAGTAACTATTAATTATGGAGGAAAAAATTATGAAACAAGATATGATGTCTTTTCTAGCTACTATAGAAAATGAAATAGAAGACTTATGCAAATACTTATACTCTAATCCAGAAGAAAGCTACAAAGAATTAAAAAGTTCAAGATATATTTGTGAAGTTCTACAAAAGCACAATTTTAATGTAACTAATGAATACCTTGATATTACTAATTCATTTCTTGCTGTAAAAGGAAATGGTTATCCTAAGATTTGCTTTCTTTGTGAATATGATGCTGTACCTAATAGTGGTCATATAACTGGACATAATGCACTTGCTAGCATATCTGTTGGAGCCTCCTTAATATTAGGTCATGTAATTGATAAAATAGGTGGATCAGTAATTTTGATAGGTTGCCCTGGTGAATATCTAGGTGGAACAAAAGCTACAATGGTTAAACAAGGAACCTTTGATGATGTAGATGTAGTAATGGAATGCCACCCTGATACTATAACCTGCGAAAGTGGAACTTCATCAGCAATAACCCCTTTAAGCGTTAAATTTACTGGAAACAGTGAACTTAGTTATTTAAATCGAGAAATATATACATCCTTAGATTCTATCCTTTTAACATTTAATATGCTTAATTCACTAATGAAAGGCTTCCCAAAAAACGTTGAAATTAATTCTATTTTATCTAGTGGAGGATACACTCCATTATTAACACCTCTTGAATCAGAAGCGAAATTTTATATAAGAGCAAAAACTTCTGATATTGCAGAACTTACAGAAAACAAAATACGAGAAATAGTAAATAGTGTCTCAAGCCTCACTCATATCCCTAATACTATTTCTCTTTACGAGCCACCTAATGAAGAATTAGTAACAAATAGAACATTAAATCGCCTATTCAGCCACAACTTAAAAGAGAATGGAATTATTGATATACATCCTCCTAAAGATATATCAGCAGGATTAAGTATAGGAATTGTTAGTCAAAAAGTTCCTTGCATTCACCCATATATATCTATAATTAAAGACTCCATTATAGAATATGGTACTAAAAAATTTTCGGAAGAAACGATTAGTGATTTTTCTTTATCACAAATTAAGAAAGCTGCATTAGCACTTGCTTTCACAGGATCTGACTTAATCGAAAAGGAGGGATTATTAGCTGAAGTTAAAAATGAATTTTTTACCACTAAAACAACTATATAAATATACATCCTTCAATTATTAGAATGCTAAAGATATTTTATTAAGACTTATTATTAGCCTAATATTTTTAGCATTACTTATATTAATTTCTTTTACTAACTCCAGTAAAATAGTATAATTGTACTGTGATACATAGGAGGTTATAATATGATTCAAATTTTTAAAAGTTCTAGCGAAGAAAATTCAACATTAGAGTTACTAGATAATATTGAGAATGGATGTTGGATAAATATCGTTGCTCCTTCCGATGAAGAACTTATTTTAACATCAAAAAAGACTGGCGTACCTTTAGATTTCTTAAAGGCACCTTTAGATGATGCTGAAACGTCTCGAATAGATATTGAAGATAATAATATTATAGTAATTGTAGATATACCATTCACTGAAATGGAGGATAACTCATTAACATATGATACATATCCATTAGCTATTATATATACAGAAACTGAATTAATAACTGTATGCCTAAAAAACAGCAAAGTATTAACAGATTTTATTAATGGTAAAATTAAAACCTTCTTCACCTTTAAAAAATCGAGATTTATACTTCAAATACTAAATAGAATATCCACTTACTACCTTCTATATTTGCGACAAATCGATAAAAAAAGCCTAATGATAGAAAAAAGGCTTCATAAATCCATGAAAAATCGAGAACTAATACAACTGCATTCTCTTGAAAAATCATTAGTATATTTTTCTACTTCATTAAAAGCTAATGAAATAACCTTGGAAAAAATGCTAAAGTTAGATATGATTCAAAAATATGAAGACGATAAAGATATTCTAGAAGATGTTATCATTGAAAATAAACAAGCTATTGAAATGACTGAAATATATAGCAATATACTTGCAAGTACCATGGATTTTTTCGCTTCTGTTATTTCAAATAACTTAAATATAGTAATGAAAGTATTAGCTTCTGTTACTATCTTGATGTCCATTCCAACAATTATGGGTGGAATATATGGTATGAATGTAACCTTACCATTTCAAGAATCTCCGTATGCCTTTGCAATAGTTATGATGATGACCGTAGGCATATGTGCACTTGTCGCATTTATCTTATTTAAAAAAGATATGTTCAATTAACAAATAAAAAACTTATTCATAATATATATTACTAGTAAGGAGAGCTATTAGCTCTCTTTTTTTGGAGGATATTTTTTATGTTGAAAGGAAAAACCCTAAATGCTGGAGCCACTATAGGTATAATTGCTCCTTCTTCACCAGAAGATAAAGAAATAATAAATAAAAAAATAGAAAAATTTATTTCTCTTGGCTTTAATATTAAACTAGGTTCTCATCTATTTGATAAATATGGCTATCTAGCTGGTTCGGACCAAGATCGAGCTGATGATATTAATAACATGTTCCAAGATTCATCAGTAGATGGAATAGTATGTTTTCGTGGTGGGTATGGATCAATTAGGACATTATCCTTTATTAACAATAAATTAATAAGATCTAACCCCAAGTTTTTCTGTGGTTATAGTGATATAACTTTACTATTAAATTACTTTTCAAAATTAGGATTAATAACATTTCATGGTCCTATGATAAACTCAAATTTTGACGATTTAGCCACATTAGATTCATTTATGAGTATAATATCAAGTAATACTTCTAAATATACCTATGACCTTAACCTATATAAAGAAATTACCTATTTAAATCCTAGTTCTTTCACCGGGAAAATTGTTGGTGGAAACTTATCAATGATATGCTCATCCCTAAGTACTCCTTATGAAGTAGATATGAAAAATTCTATTCTTTTACTTGAAGATGTTAATGAATCTCCTTATGCAATAGATCGGATGCTTACTCAATTAATATATAATAAGAACTTAAAAAAATGCAAAGGAATTATTCTAGGAAGTTTTGATGGTTGTACATTACCTGATTACACTAAAAGCCTTAGGCTCGATCAAGTTTTTACTGATAGATTAAAACCTTTAGAAATTCCAATTATAATCGGATTTCCTTTTGGACACAGCTATCCTAATCTCACTATTCCTATAGGATGTAAAGCTAAATTTTCTTATGAAAAAAAGTTATTCACAGTTGAAGAAACCTTTTTAACATAGTTATCCACATTTAACTATATAATATGCTTTATGCTGTTGATTATTTAACATTTTTTCTAATCATAAATACTTTTACTCATTAAATCGATTAATACTGCCAATTGATTACTTTATCTTTTATATAGATATTATTTCTTACTATATATATTAAAGATATGAATTATTAAAAAAAGAGCACTTCTGCTCTTTTTTTAATAGGAAGTATATTTGTAAAAACTTAATACACAACACGTACCCAATTGAATTAATAAGGTTTTATGTTTCTTTCTTATTTATAATAAAAAGCTTCTTTCCATATCTCATAAACTTTAATTCAAACTTATAATAACTTATCAAGGCTAATAAAATTGTTCCTAAAGATACACTAATAACTATCAGTAAATCCCAACCCCCTCTACCACTTGGTAATTTAAGTCTAATAAAAATAAAATTTATAATATTATAAACCACCGGATGTAACAGATATACACCATATGTTGCTATCCCAAATAGTTCAAATGATCTTCCAATAACTTCAGGTATATTTAATTTTAACTTGTAGAATCCAATTACAATTACAAAGCACAATACAGAAAAAACTATTCTCCATATTAACGTAGTTATCATTATTTGATTTCCACTTATAGGAATAAAGCAAAATACTGCTATAGAAATAAGTACTATAATATTATTAAAATATCTATTGAATTTTATATCTTTAAGATTATAATAGATTGCTATTCCACCTACATAAAAGAAAAAATTGTTAAATGGATTTACATATGTTCCCCATTGCATGTTTAAATCAATATTAGGGTCAAGAAATATAAACGCAAATAAATATCCAATTATTAAAGAAACTATGAATAATATATTCCCAAATATTTTTTTCCTATTATACGCTATTATTACAATCGGTGTCATCACATAATATACCATTTCATTACCTATGGACCAAGCACCTGCAGAAATATATGACTCAGGATCGAAGAAGCCGAATGTAGTAGTTATATTAGATATGTAATCTACCAACTGACTAATTGAAAATCCATTTTGACTTTTTTAATATTAATAACAAAATTGAAAGTGGTTACAATCCATAATAATGGCCATATTCTAAAAATACGTCTTACCAAAAAAACAAATGAAGTTTTAATACTATTAATAAAACCATTATAAACTATAGCCATACTTAATCCTGACAAAATAAAAAAAATTGATACTGCATAAATACCAAGTCTGCCTAAGCAAGAATCTGCATTTAATGGTGCTACTCTCCAATAATAAAGATGATAAGCCATTATTAATAAAGCAGCTAACCCTCTTAACCAATCAATTGATTCCACTCTACTTCTTATATAATTTTGCTCTTTAATCACCAACTCTTCTCCTTAAATACATTGTTCATGACAATACAAAAACATAGAAAAACTTAAATATATAAATACATAAATAAAGTAATAAATATTATATTTGTTATAAAATTTAAGTTTACTTTCTTTCATTATATGCATTGTGAAAAATACATTCCTTAAACTTTTAACTTAGTTAAATTTATACAAAATGCTTAAGTAAACTAAATATTTTCTGTTAACAGCTAACAATAATTACTTGCTATATCTTCTTGTATATGTTTTTTATATATTCTCCTATCTGCTACGCAGATAGGAGTCACAATACAACAAAACCCTTGAAAACATAATGTTTTCAAGGGTTTAAGTATGGAGGCGCCACCCGGATTTGAACCGGGGATAAAGGTTTTGCAGACCTCTGCCTTACCACTTGGCTATAGCGCCATACCTGGTGGCTCGACCAGGAATCGAACCAGGGACACGAGGATTTTCAGTCCTCTGCTCTACCGACTGAGCTATCGAGCC
>NZ_JACSRA010000026.1 GCF_014836335.1 Clostridium cibarium | reverse complement strand
TGGTGGATGAGGATGGATTCGAACCATCGAAGCAACTTGCAACAGATTTACAGTCTGCCCCCTTTGGCCACTCGGGAACTCATCCTTATATATAACTTTTAATGTCGACACTTATTGAAAGCACTCGAACCAACAATAGTTAGTATATATTTAAAGACTGTTTATTTCAACTCTCGAATACCACCTTTTAAAGAAATTAACTCTATAATACTAACTCATAATATATTTTTCTCAATATTAATATCCAATTTACATTTTTGTATCTATTCATTGTATATTTGCAAAATTAATATAAGGATCATAAATGCTCCTTATTGTTTTATAATCTTTTGATGATAATCTTTTATTTAATATTTTAAATATTTCCTCTGTCCCTCTCTCTTTATCTTCATCTTTCTCTTCTTTTCTTATCTTATCAATATCTACTTCTGACATATTTTTAATTATAGCTTGAACTTTGTTTATATTCTCTTCCGTCATACTACTTTCCATTGTTTCTTTACTCACTTTAAATATTGATTTACTCTCATTCACTTTTGTATTTAAATTGTCAATATTTACACTATTGTCTACATTATCGTTGAAAATTTCCTTTGACTTTTCTTCTACACTATAATTACTACTTCTTTTTGGCTCCCAAACCGCAATAGTATATATAGTTACTCCCAATGATATTAACATTAGCAATCTCAGTAAATTCTTCACTTTACCAACTCCTTTATTTTGATTTATTTCCACTATTTGTTTTTTTATACTTTCAAATACTATTTTACACTTCTTATTCATATATTTAGTCATAGGGGGTGTAAACGCGTGGTAAAAAGAAAAATTCATTATAAATCTGCACTGTCTTATTATGAAATTGCCGAGGGGATACGTGATTTTATAAGAGATGATTCCATAATTGTTTGTATAGGTACCGACAAATGTATAGGTGATTGTCTTGGCCCATTAGTTGGAACTATCTTAAAAGATAATCTATTTCCTCTTCCTATATATGGAACAATAGAAACTCCTATTCACGCATTAAATATTGATGATCGCTTGGAACAGATAAATAAACTTCATCCTAATGCATGTATAGTTGGCATAGATGCTTGCTTAGGTGAAACAAAATCAATAGGAGAAATTCATACAAGAGATTATGCTATTCATCCTGGTAAAGGCGTTGGCAAATCACTTCCTGATGTTGGCATGGCATCTATCATAGGTATTGTTGATACTAGTGATAACGCTGATTTTTTTTCTTCTCGCTCAATTAGATTATCATTAGTTTTAGATATGGCTAGAGTAATCTCCAAAGGAATCCTTCATGCATATTACTGGAACAAAGGTATAAATGTAATTATATAAACAAAAAGATTGGAAATATATATAATTTCCAATCTTTCATTCTATTCAAAAATTAATGTGATTTCTTGGGAGTTTTCTGAAAAATCCAACTTATCTAACAAACTTAGCATCTTTCCTGTGCCTTCTACAACACATTCAACTGAATCTTCTGCTACATATACGCTAACACCAGTTTCGAATTCAATAAGCTTATCTAGACCATCTAAAAGGGCTCCTCCACCAGTCATTAGTATACCTTTCTCCATTATGTCAGCAGCTAATTCTGGAGGACTGCTTTCTAATACAGCTTTTACGCTTTCAACAATCGTGTACGTAGATTCTTGTAAGGCTTGCCTAATTTCATCGGTCGATACTTCTATCTCGTCAGGTAATCCACTTACTAAATTTCTACCTTTCATTGTAGTGATAAGATTTCTATTTCCTTTGAAAGCAGTTGCTACATTTATTTTTAAGTCTTCTGCTGTCTTTTCTCCAATCATTATTTTATACTTTGTTCTAATGTATTTAATAATTGCTTCATCAAACCTATTTCCAGCAACCTTTATTGATTTTCTTACTACAACTCCGCCCAATGAAATGATGGCAATATCACATGTTCCACCACCTATATCAACAACCATAGCTCCATTAGGTCTTGTAACTTCAATTCCAGCTCCAACAGCTGCTGCTAATGGTTCCTCAATAATGTGAACTCTTTTGGCTCCCGAATTTCTTGTCGCGTCTATAACAGCTCTCTTCTCAACTTCAGTTGCTTGAGAAGGAATACATACTACTACATTAGGTGCTACTATATTTTTCTTTCCAACTGCCTTTTTTATGAACTCTTTTAACATCTTTTCTGTTATATCATAATCTGAGATTACCCCATCTCTCAATGGACGTACTGCGACTATATTTCCTGGTGTTCTCCCAATCATTTTTCTAGCATCTTCGCCTACAGCTAAAATCTTATTATTATTTTTATTTATAGCTACAACTGAAGGTTCTTTAAGTATTACACCTTTTCCTTTTTCATATATCAATACAGTAGCCGTACCTAAATCAATTCCTAATTCTGCTCCCCTTCTTAAAAACCACATTTATTTCACTCCTAATATCTTTTTTACAGGAAACTACAATATTTTTGCAAATTCTCCCTAAAGATAATTATATATATTTTACTATTATCATTCAATAGCTTTGTATTTTAATTTTGTTGCTTTTCCACCTCTAATATGTCGTTCAGCTTTATTTAATTCCAAAACACTATGTGTTTCTTCTGCGATTCTGGAATTTATTTTAGGTAGTCTTTCAGTCATGTCTTTATGAATGGTACTTTTACTTACTCCAAAAACTTTTGCAGTTTTTCTAATTGTAGCCTTAGAATCAATAATGTATTGAGCCACCTGTAGTACCCTTTCTTCAATGTAGTCTTTCAAAATGCTGCCTCCTTAACTAACTATATTTATAATTATGCAAGCTTTATCTGTTAAATTACTTATTAATCAGTCACTTTCTTCAAGAAAATGACTGATTAATATTATTTGCATTTATTATTGCTTACTTTTGTACGAAAAATACTTCAATGGATCAACTTGTTCATTATTTGCGTTAAATACCTGTATATTTAGGTACTCTTTATTGTAATTATCACCAAATATTTTTACTGATGTGCCAACCTTTCCTATAACTGTTCCGCCAGTTACTTTATCTCCTTGCTTAACCAATGTCTTTGAATCTAAATTACAATATTTAGTCTTCATTCCATTTGCATGTTTAATTAATAT
This sequence comes from Clostridium cibarium, assembly GCF_014836335.1. Taxonomy (GTDB): domain Bacteria; phylum Bacillota; class Clostridia; order Clostridiales; family Clostridiaceae; genus Clostridium; species Clostridium cibarium. The sequence continues at coordinate 67,275 of NZ_JACSRA010000026.1, read as the reverse complement.
AGCTATTCCTTCTTGCACATCACCTTGCCCAACATTTTCAACTACTCCATCAGCAGCTGCTTTAACATCTGATCCAACCTTAGCTTGAACATCAATACCAGATATAGTTCTTAATTCTTTATCATTTATTTTCACTGGTTTTGGATATGTGTATCCTCTTAATAACGCTCCTTCTGTTGGATTTTTAAACTTAACATTATTATTAGTCATCACTGCTTTAGTAGCATCCTTATTTTCCTGATTTTTTTGAGTATTTTCTACTCTTTCCGCATTAGGAACTTGACTACTAACATCTTTATCTTTATCATCAACATTTAAAGTAATTTCTTGTTTTTGATCAGCAACTTCAGATTTCGATTCTGAAGTGTTTGCTTTCTTAAAAGCAATTGTTGCTACTGTAGTTACTATGCATAAGCAAATAAACAATACAACGTAAAAGCCCTCCTTTCTAAAAAAGTCTTTTACCTTTTGCTTATAGTTTTTATCCATATAAACACCTCCTTTTTGTATTATTTCCTCAAATAATAAATTAATACATTATTTACATAATTTTATTGCACCAAATTTCTACAAAATAAATAAAAAGCTATTTGAAACAATTTCTATTTCAAATAGCTCTAAAAACATTCTCTCTTCATCAATTTTTCTTATAGTTAAATCTACTAATTATTATACTTAATTTTCTCTATTTCAATTCCATTATAATAATGTTTCAATATTTCCGTGTAGCCTTTTCCTTCTTTAGCCATTACATTTGCCCCCCATTGACTCATTCCAACGCCATGTCCATATCCTTTGCAATCTATCTTTATTGAAGAACTTCCAAATTCTAAAGTAAAATTAGCAGAATTGATATTAAATATTTTTCTAAACTCCACTCCTGATATTGTTATACTATCTATCTTAATTTCTTTTACTCCTCCCCCATCAGTTCTTGATAAAATGCTAATACTAGATTTTAAGTTTTTTTCATCTAATTTGACCTTAGGATATTTTTTTTTAATTTTTGATAAAAACTCTCCATTTTTAACTTCCGTAACAGTTTCAAATTTCTTCGCTATTTCTTCTCCATGACTATCTGTTGACTTCAAATATGGAACATTATCAGCAAATACATCTTCAGAATTTTCTGTTTTTCCTGAACTAATTGCAAAAAATTGAGGATGTTTAGCTATTTCCCCTTCATAAACAAGTACTTCCTCTTTTGTAGAATTTACAGCATTAAGTATTCTATTCCAATTCTTTTCCCCTTCTGATTTTGACCAATTATTCATTCTATCTTCTTTGCTCATATATACCTGACAATGAGTAGAATTACATATTTCAGCACCATGAGCTTCTTCACATGGTGATAATCGTCTTGAAAAATAAAATGTTCTCGCAGCTACAGCCTGAGCTTTTAATGCCTCATCTCCAAAATCTGCTGGCATCTCAGCTGCTACAACTCCTGCTACATAATCTTCTAAATTAAGTTCCACTATCTGTTGTTTTTTTGTATCATACATTTTCACTTTATCTGTTCCCTTAACTTCTATTCCTTCTCCTTTTATATATTTTATAGAATGATCATCTATCTTATATTGATTTATAATATTAGGTTTAATAACAAATATTACACAAAACAACACTAAAAAGCATATTATAAACCCTGTCATTGCGAAAATAACTTTAAATTTGTTTAACATTTCCCTTATGTGCACTAACTTTCCTCCTATACGAATCATTATTTTATTTATATGCTTATTTAATGATTCATATAACTTATTTTATTTTTTGTTAAGTTCAATAAAAAAAGGTATCTATACCACCTAAAGACAGTATAGATACCTTTTTTATTTACTGATTCTTATAATATCTGCACCCAAATTTTTGAACTTTTCTTCCACATTTATATAACCACGATCTATGTGATATATATCATTTATTTCTGTTTTTCCTTCTGCTATTAACCCAGCAAGAATCATTGCTGCTCCTGCTCTTAAATCTGTAGCTTTGACTTCACATCCAGTTAGATTTTGAACACCTTCAATAAATGCTGTTCTTCCATCAATCTTTATTTTACTTCCCATCCTTGCTAATTCTGCCACATGCATAAACCTGTTTTCAAAAACAGTTTCTGTAATTATGCTAGATCCATTAATAATGCTTAATAGGCTCATCATCTGTGGTTGCATATCTGTAGGAAATCCTGGATATGGCATAGTTTTAATATCAATAGGCTTTTTATCCCCTCTACCATCAACAATTATACAATCATCTTTTTCTGTAAATATGATTCCACATTCTTTTAATTTCTCTATTAACGGTCTTAAATGTTCTTCATTAACCCCATTGATTTTGATTATACTATTTGTTATTGCTGCCGCTATCATAAATGTTCCGGCTTCAATTCTATCAAAAATAGGTTTATAGGTGATTCCTTTTAATGTTTTCACCCCATTTATAACAATTTTTCCTGTTCCAGCACCATCTATATCAGCTCCCATCGATATTAGAAAATTTGCTAAATCCCATACTTCAGGTTCTTCTGCTGCATTTTCAATTATTGTTGTTCCCTCTGCCAGTACTGATGCCATCAATATATTTTCTGTAGCTCCAACAGATGGAAAATCCAAATATATTCTATTTCCTATTAATTTCTTTGCGCTAGCCTCAACAATTCCATGACCTATATTAACATCTGCTCCTAATGCCTTAAATCCTTTTAAATGAAGATCTATAGGCCTACTACCTATATTACACCCTCCTGGTAAAGATAATTTACAATATCCAAACCTAGCAAGCATTGGTCCCATTATTAAGAATGATGCTCTCATCTTTTTTATTAATTCGCTATTTGCATCAGCTGGTATAATATTCTCTGTATTAATGGTAAGGCTGTTATTTATTTTAGAAATGTTAATATCACAATTTAATTCATTTAACAAATTACATATTACATTAACATCTTCTAACATAGGAGAATTTTGTATTATAACTTTATCAGGACATAAAATTGTTGCCACTATTATTGGTAATACTGAATTTTTTGCAGAACTTATATTTACTTCACCACTAAGTTTATTTCCACCTTTTACTATTATCTTTTCCATATTTTCCTCCATAATGAATTGTTAGTATGTTGCAAATATTACTGGTGTCCCAATAATTAAGTAAGAGCCTGTATCATAACTACTTACTGCAAAATTTACCCTTTCTCCATTATATATATAACCTGTTCCAACATAACCATTATGGATTGCTAGGGTGTTTATGTTCGTAATCTCTTGTATGTTTTTTATATTATCTATTGTCTCTTCTATATTTTTTATTTTTCCCTTTATATATTGAAAATATCTTATATGAAAAATATTTTTAGTTTGCAATTTAGTCAATTCTTTCATCAAAAATCCTAAGTTACTATCTTTATTGTAATTTATGATTTTTATTTCCACCATTGTCTTGTTATTTTCCTCCCAAATAGAGGCTTGTATATCAAAAGTGCTAGTCCTACTACTTATCTCATCTTCCATAACATTACAATTAGCATTAGCAAAATTCTTATTTATATTTTTTACTATTTTCTTAATTTCTTCCTGTTTTGAATTATTTGTGTTATACCTTGCCATGACACCATTTTGTGTAAAATCGCAAGCTTTACAAATTCTACTTTCAACGTTAATTATTCCTTCATTCTGTTTCCCATATGAATATACTGACTCACTAAAAAAGGAAAATAAGAATACTAGAATAAGGCATATTTTATTTTTCATGTATACACCCCACCTTTCTTCTTTAATTATGGTCAGCTATCTTTTTTTTATTCATTTTATTTCTATACTATAATATATAAATTTTACGCTTTTTGGTGAAAATTAATTTTTTATAACAAAAAAGAACACTCCTATCTGGAGTGCTCTTTTAAATCGATTCTTGCTAAAGCTCTTGCTAGTGCTAATTTAGCACGTTGAACATCGTATTTAGAATAATCTTTTAACCTATTTTCTGCTCTTTCTTTTGATTCTAATGCTCTATCTAAATCAATATCCTCTGGAAGCTCTGCAGCATCACAACAAAATACTAATTCATTATCCTTAACATTAACTACACCTTTTGAAGTAAATAATTCAACCTTACTTCCATCATTTCCTTCAACAACTGTAACACAAGGTATTGTACTTGTGATTATTGGAGCATGGTTATTTAAAATTTCTAAACTACTATTTACTGCTTTTGAAGCAAATCTCTTTACATCATCTTTTTCCATAACCACTTTATTAAGAGTTATTATTTTTACTTTTAAGGTTTTGGCCATAATTATCAGCCCCTTATCCTAAAGTCTTTGCCTTTTCTACGGCTTCTTCTATAGTCCCTACAAATATGAAAGCAGATTCTGGTATATCGTCATGCTTTCCTTCTAATATTTCTTTAAATCCTCTTATAGTGTCCTTTACTGATACATATTTACCTTTAATTCCAGTAAATTGTTCTCCAACTGTAAATGGTTGAGATAAGAATCTTTGTATTTTTCTAGCTCTTGTTACAACAGCTCTATCTTCTTCAGATAATTCATCCATACCAAGAATAGCAATTATATCTTGTAATTGTCTATATCTTTCAAGTATATTTTTAACTTCTGTAGCAACATTATAGTGTTCTTCACCAACAACTCTAGGATCAAGAATTCTTGAAGTTGATTCAAGTGGATCAACTGCTGGATAAATACCAAGCTCCGCTACACTTCTTGATAAAACTGTTGTTGCATCTAAGTGAGAGAAAGTTGTTGCTGGCGCTGGATCTGTAAGGTCATCAGCAGGCACGTATACAGCTTGAACTGATGTAATTGATCCATGTGTTGTTGATGTAATTCTCTCTTGTAGTGCTCCCATTTCAGTAGATAATGTTGGTTGATATCCAACAGCTGAAGGTATTCTACCAAGTAGAGCTGATACTTCTGATCCAGCTTGTGTAAATCTAAATATATTATCTATAAATAGAAGTACGTCTTGACCTTTATCTCTGAAGTATTCTGCCATTGTAAGTCCAGTTAATGCAACTCTCATTCTTGCACCTGGTGGTTCATTCATTTGTCCGAAAACTAGAGCTGTTTTTGAAATAACTCCTGAATCCTTCATTTCATGATATAAGTCATTACCTTCTCTTGATCTTTCTCCAACTCCTGTAAATACAGAAAGTCCACCATGTTCTTTTGCTATATTGTTAATTAACTCTTGAATTAATACAGTTTTACCAACACCTGCTCCACCAAATAATCCAATTTTACCACCTTTTTGGTATGGTGCAAGTAAGTCTATAACCTTAATTCCTGTTTCAAACATTATAGGTTCAACTGATTGATCTTTAAAACTTGGAGCAGGCCTATGTATAGGATAAGTTTCTTTACTATTAACTGGTCCTTCATTATCCACAGGATTACCAAGAACATTAAATAATCTTCCTAGAACTTCTTCTCCAACTGGTACTGCAATAGGTTTTCCTGTATCTATTGCTTCCATACCTCTTCTTAATCCTTCTGTTGCTTCCATAGCTATGGCTCTAACTATGTCATCTCCCATGTGTTGTTCTACTTCTGCTACTAAAGTCTCTTCTCCCATTTTAATGTCTATAGCATTATATAGGTTAGGAAGAGAATCAGAATCAAATTTAATATCAATTACTGGTCCAATTACTTGGACAACTTTTCCATTCTTCCCAGGCATCTAAAGTACCTCCTTACTAATTTTGAGCCTCTGCTCCACTAACTATTTCAGTAATTTCTTGTGTTATAATTGATTGTCTTATTCTATTATATTTCAAATTCAAGTTTTCTAATATATCATTTGCATTGCTTGTTGCTCCATCCATTGCAGTCATTCTTGAACTTTGTTCACTGCATTTTGAACTAAGCATAAGTCTTCTTAACTTTCCTTTAAGATATACTTCTAAGGAATCTGTTAGAACTGTTTCATAATCTGGTTCAACAATTTGATCTACAGAAGTTCCTTCTAGTTTTTTAACTGGTAAAAGTAGTTCATCTTTTACTTCTTGCTTTACAGAAGATTGAAATTCTGTATAAACAATATGAACTTCTGAAACTTCCTTTGAATTATAAAGAGACAATGCTTTTTCACAAATGACTTTAACTTCCTTTGCAGTTGGAATATCAGGAATATCAACATATTCAGATACTGTTTCAAAACCAGCTCTTTTAACATAACCAATTCCTTTACTTCCAACGGTAATTACGCGAGTATTATTCATATCATTTTCAACTAAATTCTCAAGAAATGTAACTACGTTATTATTATATCCACCACATAATCCTTGATCTGAAGTCATTACTATATATAATTTTTTTTCGCTATTATTACCAGAAAAATAAGGACTTACGAAATCAGATTCAGCTGATGCTAGCGATCTAACTATTTGTTCAGCTGCTTTCATGTACTCTTCATTAGCACTTAATTCCATCCTACATCTTCTAAGCTTAGAAGTGGCAACAAGCCCCATGGCATTTGTTATTTTCTTAGTACTTTGTACTGATTTCATTCTTCTCTTTATTTCTATCAGTCCTGCTGCACCCATAAGTCCACCTCCTAAAGAATTGCATAGCTTTGTTAAAAGCTATGCCTCTTGTAAAAATATCTTTTTATAGCTAACTACGGCTTCCTCTAGTCCAGACTTAATTCCATCAGTTAATTCCTTATCATCAACAATTTGTTTTAATAAATCTCTTTGATGTGTATCCATATATTCTAAGAAGCCTTGTTCAAATTTTCTTATATCACTTACTTTAATATCAGAAAGGAAATCATTAACTGCTGCATAAAGGATAGCAATTTGCTTTTCAACATCCATTGGTTGATATTGTCCTTGTTTTAGCACTTCCATTAATCTCATACCTTTTTCAATTCTTCTCTTTGAATCCTTATCTAAGTCAGATCCAAATTGTGAGAAGGAAGCAAGTTCTCTATATTGAGCAAGTTCAAGTCTTAATGTACCAGATACTTGCTTCATAGCTTTAATTTGAGCATTACCACCAACTCTTGATACTGATATACCTGCATTAACAGCTGGTCTTACCCCTGAATTGAATAAATCAGATTCTAAGAATATTTGTCCGTCTGTAATAGATATAACGTTAGTTGGTATATATGCTGTAACATCTCCAGCTTGAGTTTCAATTATTGGTAGAGCTGTTAAAGATCCTCCGCCAAGTTCTGGAGAAAGTTTTGCTGCTCTTTCTAGTAATCTTGAATGTATGTAGAATACATCTCCAGGATATGCTTCTCTTCCTGGTGGTCTCCTTAGTAATAATGACATTGTTCTATAAGCAACTGCGTGCTTAGATAAATCATCATATATAACTAATACATCCTTACCTTGATCCATAAAGTATTCACCAATACTGCATCCCGCATATGGTGCTAGGTATTGAAGTGGTGCTGAATCAGATGCTGTTGAACTTACTATTACAGTATAGTCCATTGCTCCCATTTCTGTAAGTGTATTTACTATATGTGCAACAGTTGATTGCTTTTGACCTATAGCAACATATATACATATTACATCTTTACCTTTTTGATTTATTATTGTGTCTATTCCTAAAGCTGTCTTTCCTGTTTGTCTATCTCCAATGATAAGTTCTCTTTGACCTCTACCTATTGGTATCATTGAATCAATAGCCTTAATTCCTGTTTGAATTGGTTCGTTAACAGAACTTCTTTTTATTATACTTGGAGCTGGTGTTTCTATAGCTCTATTTTCTTTAGAAGCTATAGGTCCTTTTCCATCTATAGGTTTTCCTAAAGAGTCTACTACTCTTCCTATTACTGCTTCACCTACTGGAACTTCAACTATTCTATTTGTTCTCTTAACTATGTCTCCTTCTTTAATTCCTTCTTCTGAGCCTAGTAAAACACAACCTACGTTGTCTTGCTCAAGGTTAAGAGCCATACCGTATACTTCATTTGGGAATTCTAATAATTCTCCTTGCATGCAATCGTCTAGACCATATACTCTAGCTATTCCATCACCAACCTGAATTATTGTACCAGAATCTACTGTTTCAATATGCTTTTCATATTTTTCTATTTCTTGTTTTATAATAGAAGTTATTTCTTCTGGTTTTATATTCATGGACTCACCTCTATTCTCTCTTAAGCATTAAATCTTTCATTTCGTCTAGCTTTGATTTGACAGTTCCATCTATAACATCATTTCCTACTTTTACAAAAACTCCGCCTAAGATACTTTTGTCAACTTCTGTAGTCATGATAATATTTTTATCATACTTTTCTTCAAGTTTTTTCTTCAAAGCTTCTACTTCACTCTCTAATAGTGGTACAGCTGTTTTTACTGTAGCTATAAGAGTGTTATTTTTCTCAAGATGAATTTTTTCCATCTCATTATATTTTTCTCTAATAAATGATATTCTATCTTTTTCAATAAGTATTAATAAGTAAGATAACAAATCTTTATCTATATTATCCTTAAATATATTAACAAATGTTTCCTTCTTCTTATTTGTACTTATTTGAGGATGTTTAATAACTTTACCAAACTCTTCGTTATTATCTATTAGATCACATATTTCTCTAAGGTCTCTTAGATATTCCTCAACTTTATCTTTTTCTTCAGCAATCTGATATAAGGCAAGAGCATATCTTTTATCTAAATATTCATACATATTTAATTACCTACCTTAGTGATAAAATCTTCTATTAATTGCCTTTGCTTTTCATTATCTTCAATCTTTTCTTGAAGAGCTTTAGCTGATATATCTATAGCTAAATCAACTGCTTGTTTCTTAAGTTCAAACTCAGCCTTTTCTCTTTCACGATTGATTTCTGTCTTAGCTCTTTCAATGATAGTCTTAGCTTCTTTATTGGCATCAGCTACTATTTCATCATATACCTTGCCCGCTTTATCCTTTTGAACTTCAACTATCTTGCTACCTTCTTCTTTTGCTGTCTTTAATATTCTTTCATTTTCAACAAGATATAATCTTGCTTTTTGAGAATCTTCATCAGCCTTTTCAATTTGAGAATTAATATAATCTTCTCTATCTTGGATGGCTAATTTAATTTTATCCCATAGAAAATGTTTTAATATTAATATTAATATTATAAAGTTTATAATTGTTAGAATAAGGGTAGTTGGTTCTAATCCTAATTTATCCATTTTCTTATAGCCTCCCTTCGGAGTCAATCTAAGTTAACTCTTAATTTTTATGATAATACGAACATAAGTATTAATGAAACAACTAATCCATAAATAGCTGTTGCTTCTGAAAGACCAGCTCCTAGGATAAATAAACTTTGAATCTTACCTGATGCTTCTGGTTGTCTAGCAATAGCTTCTGCTGACTTTCCAGCTGCTATACCTATACCAATACCTGCTCCAATACCTGATAATACAGCAATACCTGCTCCTATAAGTGCTAAATTCATCATAATTCTTCCTCCTTAAAATTCGCTTTTTTTAATGATGTTCTGCTGTAACTTTAATATTTATTACAGTCAACATTGTAAATACTAACATTTGAATCAATCCATCAAACACATCAAAATATGCATGAAGAATGACTGGTAACCCTATTCCTGCTATAAATGCTACGCCTTCTAATGCTTCATAAGCAAGATCTGTAATTATTACAGCTGCTACCATATTACCAAAAAGTCGTAGTGCTAAGGAAAAAGGTACAACAACTCTTTCCATAAGGTTTAGTGGTAACATAAATATACTAGGTGATGCTAAACCTTTTAAGAAACCTAACAAACCATTTCTTTTCAATGCATTTGCATTGATAACAACAAATGTTGATATTGCAAGACCGGCTGTTACACCTAAGCATGCTGTTGGTGGTTTAACTCCTACTAATCCTGTTAGGTTCAAAGCCACTAGAAAAACTATAAGTGTTCCTACATAAGGTATATACCCAACATAGTTTTCACCCATATTGCCTTTAACAAGATTTTCAACAGCCCTATATAAAGATTCAAGTGCTATTTGAACTTTACCAGGTTCTCTTTTTAAGTTTCTTGTTAAAAGAAAAGACACTACTGCTAAAATTAGCATTATTATCCACTGCCATATAACCTGTTTACCGATTATAGCTGTGAATCCACCAATGTCAAAAGAAAAAATAGGTTCTACTGCTTCCAACTCTTACCACTTCCCTCCTTCGATATTATACAATAGCCTAATACTATAAAATGTATCATATAGCCAACTAAATATGATATTATTAGTTCGAAATTATGTATAAATGGAAAAACACAAATGAGTATAAAAAAAATTCTAGCTATCCTAGAAATAACTAGCATAAAAGAACTTTTCCCCAACCATTTTGTTGTTTCAAACACACTTATTATAAAGTTGACCACTGATACAAATATTCCTAGTAAAAAAACTAATGCAACTTGTTGATTAAAGATCAGTCCAATAATTAAAGACATAAATAATCCACAAATCATATCATATTTTGCTACAATTGAAATAAGCTTATTCATCTCTTTACTCATCTGACAATCTTCATCCTTTCGACCTAGTAATTATATCTCCAGCTGAATTATTAAGAAAACCTTAATTATAAGCAAATCTACTTAAAAATGACCATTTTTTAAAAATAATTACCATTATTGCCTGATATCTTAAGTAAAGTTCTCCACAGTTCGTTTTGCATGAATTTGCTATCAAAAAATCATTTTTTTAAATATTCTGAAATATCATTTTTCTACAAAATATATGTGATAACATTTTCATTCTCATTATTTTATAATTTGCTTAAATAACTTGTCGAAATTTTTTCATATCGTTACTTTTATTGCTTATAAATCAATTCCCTCATAATTTATGCTACAAACAATTGACACTTCTTTATAGAATTTATTCATAAAATTCACTATAAAATCACTTTAAAATCTCGTCAAATGTTTGGTTTATCTCATAAATACTAGCCTTTAAGTACTCTTTATCCTTTCCTTAAACCTAATTAATTATTCATATTACTTAATATAAAAAAGTTCAGTAATAATCAACATTATTACTGAACTTGAATTTAAAATAGTATTAAACTCTTTCTACTATAAGTGCTGTTCCCATTCCGCCACCTATACATAAAGTAGCTAACCCTCTCTTAGCATCTCTCTTTTGCATTTCATAAAGTAAAGTAGTAAGAATTCTTGCTCCTGATGCTCCAACTGGATGCCCTAAAGCAATAGCTCCACCATTAACATTTACTTTTTCCATATCAAATTTAAGATCCTTAGCAACAGCTAAACTTTGTGCAGCAAATGCTTCATTTGCTTCAATTAAATCTAAATCTTCAACAGTTAAGTTCGCAGCTTCTAAAGCTTTCTTTGTTGCATGGAATGGACCATAACCCATTATTGCAGGATCTAATCCCTTAGAACCATAAGATACTATCTTAGCTAATGGCTTAACACCTAATTCTTTAGCTTTTTCAGCGCTCATAACAACGAAAGCTGCAGCTCCATCATTAATTCCTGATGCATTACCAGCAGTAACTGTACCATCTTTAATAAATGCTGGTCTAAGTTTTGCTAAAGTTTCTGCTGTTGTCCCGAATCTTGGGAATTCATCAGTATCAAATACCTTTGGTTCACCTTTTCTTTGAGGAATAACAACTGGAACTATTTCATCCTTAAATCTTCCTTCTTTTATAGCTTTTTCAGCTTTTTGTTGAGAAGCTGCTGAGAAAGCATCTTGTTCTTCTCTAGTAAGATTCCATTCCTTAGCTATATTCTCTGCAGTAACCCCCATATGATAGTTATTAAACGCATCCCATAAAGCATCCTTAATCATTGTATCAACTAGCTTTCCGTCTCCCATTCTTTGACCCCATCTAGCTTTATCTAAAACATAAGGTGCTGCTGACATGTTTTCCATACCACCTGCAACTACTATGTCTGCATCTCCAGCTTTAATGATTTGGGCTGCTAATGCAACTGTTCTTAATCCTGAACCACATACTTTATTTATTGTCATAGCTGGAACTTCATTTGGTAGCCCTGCTTTTATAGTTGCTTGTCTCGCTACATTTTGACCAAGCCCTGCTTGAATAACATTTCCCATAACTACTTCTTCAACTAGTTCTGGTTTAATACCAGCTCTATTTACTGCTTCTTTAATAACTAGTGCTCCTAAATCTGCTGCTGGAACATCCTTTAATGATCCTCCGAATGAACCAAGTGCTGTTCTTGCTGCACTTGCAATAACTACTTCTCTCATTATTAACATCCTCCTAAATTGCAAAATTTATACTTACGTGTTCGTTAAACAATTAACATACTTTTATTATACCATTTTTTATATATTTTACAATAGGATTTTGTTAAATTTTAAACAAACTATCTAAGAAATTCTTCAACTTCTTTATCACTTAATTCAAAATATTTTAATATTGCATCTGCAATTCTTTCTGAAGCCTTACCATCTCCGTATGGATTAACAGCTTTGCTCATTTTTTCATAAGCCAATTTATTGTTTAACAACAAATTAGCCTCCTCTACAATCTTCTCTATATCTGTTCCTACTAATTTCACAGTTCCATACTCAACAGCTTCAGGTCTTTCTGTTACATCTCGAAGCACTAATACAGGTTTACCTAAATGTGGTGCTTCTTCTTGTAATCCGCCTGAATCAGTCATAACCATAAATGACTTATTCATTAAGTTATGAGTTTCTTGAGTATCTAATGGAGGTAATAGATGAATTCTATCATTACCTCCTAATTTTTCATGCACTACATCTTTTACTACAGGATTTAAATGAACAAGATATACTAATTCAACATCTTTATTTGCTTCTACTATTCTGTTTAATGATTCACAAATATTTTCTATACCTTCTCCCCAATTTTCTCTTCTATGGGCAGTTATCATAATTACTTTTTTCTTCTCAAAATCAATTTTGTTTAATTCATCATTTTCAAAAACATAATCTTCTTTTACCGTATGAAGCATAGCATCTATTACAGTATTTCCAGTTATGTATATATGGCCTTCATTTACCCCTTCTCTTAACAAGTTTTCTTTTGACCCTTTAGTCGGTGCAAAGTGTAAATCAGCCAAAGATCCTGTTAACTTTCTATTCATCTCCTCTGGAAACGGAAAGTATTTATCAAAAGTTCTAAGTCCAGCTTCCACATGCCCTACTTTAATTTGTTGATAGAATGCCGCTAGCGCTCCACCAAATGTAGTCGTAGTATCTCCATGAACTAATATCATATCTGGTTTTTCTTCTTGAAATACACTTTCCAAACCTTCTAAAACTCTATTAGTTATTCCTGTTAATGTTTGCTTACTCTTCATTATATTCAAATCATAATCTGGTGTTATACTAAAATATTCTAGTACTTGGTCAAGCATTTCCCTATGTTGAGCTGTGACACAAACCTTAGATTCAATTTCCTCACGTCTTTCTAACTCCTTTACTAAAGGCGCCATTTTAATAGCTTCTGGCCTTGTGCCAAAGATTGTCAATATCTTTTTTTTCAAAAGTACTACCTCCTAATGTTATCCTTATATATGTATGTTTTATTAAATATACACTTCTATATTAAATATTATACCATTAATATCCTAAATCAGAACTTAAAGAATCATCATCTTCAATCCAATCACAAACATTTATAATTCTGTACTCACTTTTTGTATCTCTAATTATTACTCTTTCTATTCCAGAATTTATAATAAGCCTTTTGCACATTGTACATGAATTTGCATCTTTAACTAATTCCTTAGTCTTCATCTCTCTTCCAACCAAATATAAAGTTGCCCCTATCATATCCCTACGAGAAGCGCTTATTATAGCATTAGCTTCTGAATGAACAGAACGACATAACTCATATTGTGTACCTCTAGGAACATTTAATTTTTCTCTCTTACAGAAACCCAAATCATTACAATTCTTTCTTCCTCTCGGTGCTCCTGTATATCCAGTTGAAATTATTTCATCATTCTTCACTATAATCGATCCATAATTTCTTCTGAGGCATGTTCCTCTTTCTAAGACAGTTTCTGCTATATCTAAATAATAATTTATCTTATCTCTTCTATCCATGTCATAACTCTCCTAAATCATGTATTTATATTATTATACTATCTCTTTCTAATAAATACTAGATTTCTAAGATGTACATATTTAAAGGGATTAGAAAGAATACATTATTCTTTTTAATCCCCTCAATTTTCATAAAACTATTTAGTACCAAATAGTCTGTCTCCTGCATCCCCAAGTCCAGGAACAATATATCCATTTTCATTTAATTTTTCATCTATTGATGCAATATAAATATCAACATCTGGATGAGCCTTTTGTATTGCTTCTATTCCTTCTGGAGCACCTATTAGACAAGCAAGTCTCAAATTCTTAGCTCCTCTTTTCTTTAGCATTGTTAATGCATCAATTGCTGATCCACCCGTTGCAAGCATTGGATCTACAACAATAATTTCTCTTTCAGCTATATCTTCTGGTAACTTACAGAAATATTCTACTGGTTTTAGTGTAGTTTCATCTCTATATAATCCAATATGTCCAACCTTTGCTGCTGGAACTAACTTAAGCATGCCATCAACCATTCCAAGACCTGCTCTTAATATTGGCACTATAGCTAGTTTCTTTCCTTCTAGCATCTTACATTTTGTCTTACAAATTGGAGTTTCTATTTCTACTTCTTCCATACTTAGATTTCTTGTTACCTCATAAGCTAAAAGCGTAGAAACTTCACTAACTAGGTCTCTAAATTCCTTTGATCCTGTTTCCTTATTTCTTATAAATGCAAGCTTATGTAAAACTAATGGATGATTCACTTCAACTACTTTACTCATTATGACCCCTCCGTCTATTTATTATATTTCTTTTCAATCTCTGTTATTTTATTAATTCTTTTAATGTGTCTATCGCCTTCAAATTTAGTTTCTAAAAATGTTTTAACAATATCTATTGCTAGCCCAGCACCAACTACTCTTTGCCCCATTGTTAATATATTCGCATCATTATGTTCTCTTGTAGCATGTGCGCTAAATGTATCTGAACATAAAGCAGCTCTTATTCCTGGAACTTTATTTGCTGCTATACCAATACCAATACCTGTTCCACATATTAATATACCAAATTCAAATTCCTTATTAGCTACAGCTTCTGCAACCTTTAATGAATAATCAGGATAATCACAGGATTCAGCTGAAAAAGTTCCAAAATCCTTTACTTCATATCCATTTTCTTTAAGATACTTATTTATCTCTTCTTTTAATTCATAACCACCATGGTCCGCTCCTAAAGCAATTTTCATTTTTGCACCTCCTAAAGTTACTTAATAGATACACTAGCTTATTATACGCAATAATAAAGACACCAGCTCTTTAAATTATCATCTATGAAGATAATATCATTGTTTAGTAATTTTTACTTTTAAACTACTTAACAAAATTTAAAAAGAGCAACTGCCTCACATATAATAATATAACTTGGTTTTATATACTAGTCTATTTTTATGTTTTTTTATTATGCATTTTATATCCCTATAGGGTTTAATTAAACAGTTAGCATTAAGTTCTTCTATTTTAAATTCAATATAACTAAATAGTTTTTTCATTTCTAACTCCTTAACAAATGCTTAATATATCGTATCCAGCAGCTTTCTTCAATCTGTTCATTACTGCTATCCCCACGCCTTTTTCTTCAAAGGCTTCTGAAAGTATTATATCTACTCCCATATCATCAAAACTTCTAAGTGACTCAAATAAATTTTGAGCGACATCTTCAAGTTTAGAAACACTACCTATGACTATAATTTCTCCGGCTTTATATCTATTCCTATTCTCATCTGATGATAAAATTCCTACCTTTTTCCCATCATCTATATAATTGTGTACTAATTCATTAATTTTTTCAATAGTTTTTTCTCTATCTCCTGAAACTATTTTTACTTTTGCCTTTGGTGAATAGTGTTTATATTTCATCCCAGGTGCTTTTGGCTTAAAATCCCCTGTTGGTTTTTCCATAATAGCACTATCTAATTCAATTCTATCATCTAACTGTCGCAACATCTCTAAGGTTATTCCACCTGGTCTCAAAATTACAGGAGGATTTACTGTACAATCTACTATAGTTGATTCTACTCCAACCTTACTTCTCTCTCCACCAATAATATAATCTACTTTTCCCGATAAATCTTCAACACATCTTTCAACTTCTGTTGGACTTGGTCTTCCACTTATATTAGCTGAGGGTCCTGCTATAGGAGTATTAGATAACTCAATTAATTTCAATGCTATTTCATTATCTGGCATTCTTATTCCAATACTGCTTAAATTAGCACTAGTTACATTAGGAATTATATCTTTCTTTTTTAAAATTATTGTAAGTGGGCCTGGCCAAAACCTATCGATCATGTTTTGTGCTATATCTGGAACTTCTTCCACTAGTCCACTTATATCTTTTGAAGCCACATGAACTATCAATGGATTATCTTGAGGCCTCCCTTTAGCAATAAAAATTGCTTTAACTGCCTCTTCATTTAATGCATCTGCTCCTAATCCATAAACCGTTTCTGTTGGAAATACTACAGTTTTTCCTTCTCTAATTTCATTTGCTGCTTCCTTAATGAATTTTAAATCCTGATCTATATTCTTAACTATAGCTATTTTTGTATCCAAACTTAACTCCCTCTTTCCTCATACCAATGTTTGCCCTCTAGCTATTTTTATGTTTTGTATCCCCTCTGCTGTATAAACTGCTTTTACACAATTTTTGTATATTGTGTCTAATAATATGTACTTATTTAAGCCACCTCTTCTTATTATTTGATAATAATATATTCCTTGATTATTTTCTTTGATTTTTAAATAATCCTTTGTAAGTAATGGATGCCTCTTTAAAAATGATTTCACTATTGGTTTTAATGATCTATTTTTAAAGTTTACTGACGTTACTATTATTATTTCCATATCTTCTTCAATTTTCTCAGTATGTACAAGAACCACTTTATCACAAAAAATCAAACTTTCTTTTCCAAACAATCCACCTTTTATCTTTAACCTATTGTTACTACAAAAATAAGAAAGCCTAGTACTATTTATTTTGCTTATTGCACTGAGTAGTATTAACACCTCTATAAACAACAAATAACTTAAATAAAGAGGCGTGTCTAATCCCGTCAAGAACACAGCTAATGGTAATATTATAGCTATTGATGCCATAGTAATATAAAACATCTTGTGGAATTTTTTTTCACGTTTAAGTGCTTTATATATATTCACTGTGCCTCCCCCCTTTATGATGATATCTAAATATAAATATTCAAATTTAAAGCCCTACATTTCAAATGCAAGGCTTTAGATAAAGTCTTAATCAATAGTATTTCCCATATTTTTCATCTTTTCAGCTTGATCAGCTGTGATTAATGCATTTAAAATTTCATCTATATCTCCATCTAAGAAAGTTTCTAGTTTGTATAAAGTTAACCCAATTCTATGGTCTGTAACCCTTCCTTGAGGATAGTTGTAAGTTCTTATTCTTTCACTTCTATCTCCAGTACCAACTTGACTCTTTCTATCTTCAGCTATACCTGCATTTCTTTCTGCTTCAGCTTTTTCGAAAAGCCTTGCCCTTAAAACTTTAAGTGCTTTTTCCTTATTTTTCAACTGTGATTTTTCATCTTGACATGAAACCACAAGTCCAGTAGGTATATGTGTCATTCTTACTGCTGAATCGGTAGTATTTACGCATTGTCCACCATTTCCAGAAGCCCTAAACACATCAATTTTTAAATCTTTTTCATTTATTTCTATTTCAACATCATCCACTTCTGGAAGTACTGCAACAGTTGCAGTTGATGTATGTATTCTACCACTTGATTCAGTATCTGGAACTCTCTGTACTCTATGAACACCACTTTCATACTTAAGCTTTGAGTAAGCTCCACTTCCCTTAATCATGAAAACAACTTCTTTAAATCCACCAATATCTGTTTCATTTGCACTCATAAGTTCTACAGACCATCTATTGTTTTCTGCATATCTTGTGTACATTCTGAAAAGATTTGCTGCAAATAGAGCTGCTTCTTCACCACCAGCTCCCCCTCTAATTTCCACAAAAACGTTCTTATCGTCGTTAGGATCTTTAGGTAGCAATAATATTTGAATTTCTTTTTCCAACTCTTCTTCTCTAGCTGTTAAATCAGAGATTTCTTCTTGCATCATCTCTCTCATTTCTTTATCACTTTCTTCAGCTAGCATCTCTTTATTTGCTTGTAATTCTTCAATAACATTCTTGTAATCTCTATAAGCATTAACTATTACCTCAAGATCAGCATGCTCTTTACAAAGCTTTCTCCATTCATTTTGATTTGCCATAATTGAAGGATCACTAATCTTAACAGATAATTCATCGTATTTATTTTCTATAAAAGCTAATTTATCTAATAACATGATATCACTCCGTATTTCTTTTTTTCATATCTTTGTATTATATCACAAGTTATTAACCATAATCAACAAGGAAGCTTTCCCAACACAACTCTATCGTGGCCAGCTAGATCTTTTATTACTTTTATATCCTGATATCCTTCTGCTTCCATAAGTTCTTTTACACTTTCTCCTTGATCATACCCAATTTCAAACGAAAGTATTCCACCATCTAATAACACTAATTTGCTTTCTTCGATTATTCTCCTATAGAATACAAGGCCATCATCACCTCCACTTAAAGCTGTATGAGGTTCATATTCTTTAACATCTTCCATTAAATTGTTTATATCCTCATCTTTAATATAAGGCGGATTTGATACTATAATATGATATCTCTTCCCATTCTTAATTGCCTCACCAAGTAAATCACTCTTTATAAAATCAACTCTATCCTCTAGTCCATTTCTTTCAATGTTCTTTTTGGTTACCTTTTCCGGGATATCATAATAATCTATTGAATCTACCTTTATGTTTTTCCTATAATGAGCAAGTGAAATTCCTATAGCTCCACTTCCCGAACATAAATCACATACCATAATATTATCTTCTTCATCTATAAGTTTTAATACCTCTTCCACCAATACTTCCGTATCACTTCTTGGTATTAATACACCTTCTTCTATATAAAAATCTAATCCCATAAAATCACATTCTCCAAGAATATATTTTATTGGCATCTTCTCTTTTCTCATATTTATTAATTTTATAAATTCTTTTTTATCTTCATTCTTTACTTTTTCATCTTTATTAGTCATTAGGTAAATTTTATCTTTACTTATAACTTTCCCTAAAAGGAGTTGGGAATCTAACCTTGCAGTATCAATTTTCACTTCCGACAAAATTCTACTACCTGTATTAATCAATTCACCTATGTTTTTTTCTTCTTCTTCCAATCCTTCTGCAGCCATTAAAGATGCTATCGCTACTTCAATTTGTTCTCCATCTGGTTCCCTAGTTGTTAACTTTTGAAGCTGTAGCCCCGGATATGCAATGATTTTTGCCATAATACTATCACTTTTCCCAAGCCATTTAATTACTTCATAAGTTATTCCTGAAATAATTGGAATTAAGATTATCCTTAAAACCAATCTTTCTAAGAAACTCCCCCATCCAGTAAATGAAATTATAAATACACTTACAAACATAATTAAAAACAAAAAGTTAGTACCACACCTTGGATGAAATCTTGAAAATTGTCTTACATTTTCAACTGTTAATGGTTTTTCTGATTCATAACAGAATATTGTCTTATGTTCAGCTCCATGATATTGAAAAACTCTATAAATATCATCAAGTTTACTTATTCCCCATATATAAAGTATAAGTATAATTATTCTTATCATAGCCTCTATTAAGTTTAAACCTACTGGTGAAAACCCATATTCTCCAAAGAGAGTTGCAGCTGCTGTAGGTATACCAACAAATAATCCTACCGCTATTATAAAAGCAAACACCATGGTAATTCCTATAATTACATCATTAGCTTTTTCTCCAAACTTTCCTCTAAGCCAATCTTCAAACTTTGAAGGTTCTGTATCCTCAAACAAAGATGCAGAATAGTTTAAAGAATTAATTCCTATTCTTAGCGAATCTATCAATACAAATATCCCTCTTACTAAAGGGATATTTAACATTTTATATCTTTTCGTAATAGGTACAACTTTTTGAAAATCTATAACTATTTCCCCATCTTCTTTTCTTACAGCTGTTGCCAGTCCTTTAGTGCCTCTCATCATAACTCCCTCGATAACAGCCTGACCGCCTACATCACTTTTTTTCATTCACTCATCCCTTCCAAATTATTCTTCTTGTTTATACTTATAGTAACATTTACCACACAACGATTCATACTCCACATTATCTATATTATCTATAGCTACTTGTTCTCCAGCAAACACAAACTTATTATTTATTTTTCGCGCATTCAATATAGCCTTGCTTCCACATTTACAAATAGTTTTCATCTCTTCTATACTATGAGCTAATAATAGTAATCTTGTACTTCCTTCAAATCCTTCCATAAGAAAGTCTGTCCTTAATCCATAGCATATTACAGGAATATTTAATTTTACTGCTATTTCAAACAATTGATCTATTTGATATTCTTTAAAAAACTGAACTTCATCAACTAATATGCAATCTAAGTTTTCTGCTTTTTTTAATTCCTCTTGAATCATTTCAAAAATATTATCTTCACGTTTTATCAACATGTCTACTTTTCTAGTAACTCCTAGCCTTGAAACAAGCTTATTTCCACCCTTTTTATCTGTAGCTGGTTTTAAAAGTATAACCTTCAATCCTCTTTCTTCATAATTATACGCAACCTGCATAAGATGTGTAGATTTGCCCGAATTCATAGCTCCATATCTAAAGTATAGTTTACTCATTTATTTTTCTCTCTCCTTAAAGTCTTATTACCCATGATTATAGCATTATAACAATATCTAAAAAAGTGTTTTTTCTTTTTGAATTTCTTGACTGGAAATAGGTGCTATGATATACTCTAGTAGTTATAAAGAAGTATACAAAGTATACTATCGAAAGAGGTGAATTAAATGAGAGAAGGCATACATCCTGAATACCATCACGACGCAGTGGTTAAGTGTGCATGTGGAAATACTTTTACAACTGGTTCTGTTAAAGAAGAACTAAAAGTAGAAATATGCTCTAAATGCCACCCATTCTTCACTGGTAAGCAAAAAATCATGGACGTCGGCGGTAGAGTTGATAAGTTCAATAAGAGATTTAACCTTAACCAAGGTAAGTAAGAATAAATGGGAAAGACTTAGTCTTTCCCATTTTCTTTATCTAAATTATAAAAATTTTAGATTAAAAATTAAAATAGTGTTAAACTATACTATATATTATTTTAATAGAAGTGAGTGGATTGAATGAAAAAAGTTTTAATCTTGACTACCTCAACAGGCCAAGGTCATAACCAAGCTGCCAAT
Organism: Clostridium cibarium; assembly: GCF_014836335.1. GTDB lineage: Bacteria > Bacillota > Clostridia > Clostridiales > Clostridiaceae > Clostridium > Clostridium cibarium. Next base: position 45,848 of record NZ_JACSRA010000026.1, on the reverse strand, counting down.
TCATTAATTGAAGCTTTAACCGATGCAGGCTTTGAGTGTGTTAAACACGATTTTTTGGCTAGTGATAATAAATTTATAAACAAAATCGTAGTTTGGAGTTATGAATTTTTTGCCGCAAAAATTCCGCATATTTATGGATTCTTCTATAAATTAACCGATAATAAATACATAAATAATTTAAGTAGCATTTTCTTTTCAAGTGTTAGATGGAAAATATCAAAATTTATAGAAAACGAAAAACCAGATTTAATAATTGGAACTCATCCTTTTACAGTTAACATAATTACAAAATTAAAAGTTAAAGGAATGTCGATTCCTTTCATTGCTGTAGTTACTGATTTTAAAGCTCATTACACCTATATTAGCCCTTTAGTTGATGCATATGTTACAGGAAGTAAAAATACTAAGGACTTTTTAATATCTGTAGGTATCAAACCCCAAATAATCTATCCTATTGGGATACCGATTAAAGAAAGTTTTTTTGAAAAAGATATAAATATTCCTTCTATAAAAGATGATGAATATTTTAGTCTTTTGCTAATGAGCGGTAGCATGGGTCTTACAAGTATCTCATATGTTTTAGATGAACTACTAAAAAATGAGCACAAACTTAGAATAACTGTAGTTTGCGGTAATAATGAAAATTTAAGAAAATCTTTATTAAAAAAATGTGAAAACGGTTATCCAAATAAGAAAATTCATATTTTCGGGTTCTCAAATGATATAGCATCATTTATGGAATACTCTGACATAATAATTTCTAAACCTGGCGGACTTACAGTTACTGAGGCAATAATTAAAAACTTACCTCTTATAATACCATTTGTAATTCCTGGTCAAGAAAAAGATAATGCTGATTTTCTAGCATCCAATGGTTATGCATATTATGTCCATGATATTAAATCTATTAACTCCATAGTTGATAAAATTATTGAAAATCCAGAACTTTTAAGTGAAATGAAAAAAAACTTAAAAGATCTTTCTTCAACCTATTCTAGCAAAGCTATAATAGATATATCCAATAATCTTATAAATACGAATGGCAAATAACACCTTAAATTATATTAACTATAAAAAAGCAGTAAATAGCTTATCTAATGCAAGCTATTTACTGCTTTTGTCTTATATTTCTAATAAGTAATTATTTAAATATTATAGATTATTTTCTACCTATATTCGTTTTTTCAAATGTTCTTACAAACTCAACATTATTTTTAGTTTTATGAAGCATATTGATAAGATTTTCAGTTATATTTTCTATATTACCATCTCTATACATTGTCTTTCTAATTGAATATGATACTTCTTTTTCCTCATCTGAAAGCAATAAATCTTCTTTTCTTGTTCCTGATTTATAAATATCGATGGCTGGGAAAATTCTTCTTTCTTGAAGTTTTCTATCTAGGTGCACTTCCATGTTCCCAGTTCCCTTAAATTCCTCAAATATCATATCATCCATTCTTGATCCAGTTTCAACAAGGGCAGTTGCAAGTATTGTTAAACTTCCGCCTTCTTCTATATTTCTAGCTGCTCCAAAGAATTTTTTAGGCATTATTAAAGCTCCTGGATCTAACCCTCCTGAAAGAGTTCTTCCTGTAGGAGTAATTGTTAAATTATATGCTCTAGACAATCTTGTTAAACTATCTAATAATATAACAACATCCTTGCCTTGTTCTACTATTCTTTTAGCTCTCTCTAATACTATTTGAGAAACTTTTGCATGATTTTGTGGTTCTTCATCAAATGTAGAATAGATAACTTCTCCTGCAATGCTTCTTTGCATATCAGTTACTTCTTCTGGTCTTTCATCAATTAGTAGTACGATTAAAACTACTTCTGGATGATTTTTAGTTATACTCTGTGCTACCTTCTTAAGTAATGTAGTTTTTCCAGCTTTAGGTGGAGCTACAATTAATCCTCTCTGTCCTTTTCCAATTGGACAAATTATATCCATTAATCTAGATGAAAGGTCAGAAGAATTATTTGTTTCAAGTTTTAACCTTTCTGTAGGATATATTGGAACAAGATTTTCAAAAGCTTTTCTTCCTATAGCTTTCTCCGGACTCTCTCCATTTACTCTTTCTACAAAAAGTAATGCTTTAAATTTCTCCCCCTCTTTAGCCTCTCTAACCTTACCTACAACTTCATCTCCAGTTTTAAGATTAAATCTTCTAATTTGAGAAGGTGATACATATATATCTTCGCTACTCGTTAAATAATTTTTACACCTTAAAAATCCAAAGTTATTGTTTTCAAGAATCTCTAAAATTCCCCTAGTGCTATTGGAATCATTTATCATAGCCTTTAACTGTTCTTTTTTTTCAGCAGTTTTTTCTGCCGGCCTTGCTGTTTCACTAATTCTATTATTTGATGGTTTAGGAGCTATTTTTTCCCTAAGAACTACTCCATCTTTTTCTATACTATTTGATTTTTTCGAAACTATCTCTTCAATTAATTCATTCTTCTTAAATTTTGATATATTTTTTATACCTAACTCCTTAGCAATTTCCTTTAATTCTGCTAAGGTCATTTCTTCATATTTTTCCTTTGTCAAAATGACACCTCCAAAAACTTTTATATTTCTAAACAATGAAAATATAAATCGAATGCATTTGAAATGAAACTAGACATGTGTTTTCATGACTTCTGTTATAATTATAGCTTTAATTGTTTATTTTAACAAGCTTTCTTCTATCTCGAAAAACTTGTCTCTAAATTCTTTATTAATTAACAACTTCTCTTCTGCTTTCTTTATATTATTGGAAATACTCTTTTTACTCTTATAATTGAGGATGCACATTAAAGTTTTTTCATCCATACATTTATATTTCTTTAATAATAACAAAAGAAGATATTTATTCTCTTTTTCTCTTAAAAGCAATATAAAATTTTCTTCATCAATTCCATAATACAGAGAAATAGTTCTTAATATCTTTAAATACCTGTCTCCAAGCATATTCCCTGATACCACCTTTGCCTTAAATATTTCTATATTAAAAGTATTTCCACATAATATAATATATAAACCTCATAAATAATTAATAAGAAAAAAAACTATCAACGATAGATTCATTGATAGTTACTTATCTTTACTGAGTTCTTATTTTTAATGATAAACTAGTATCCAAAGGCAGTTGTCCTGCAACTCCTAAAGAATAATCAATCTTTAATTCTCCTCCATCCTCATTCATGTCAACAGTAAGTTCTTTTGTATTAATGCTTATCTCTAACATTCCATAAGGAGTTTGATACATAGAAACTGAAGGTTCCGCTTTATTAAACTGCATCTTTGTTGTTGTTGTACCTTCTCTTTCTAAAATAACTTCTTTATCTTGTATTGTTAATGTAGTTGTTGTCCCATCCATACCAGATATTTCTGTCTCTTCATAAACAGCTTTATATCCATTATCTAATTTTATATATTTACCTGGTGAAACTACTTCAATAACATCACCATCATCCATACTTGCATTGCTAATTATACTGATAATAGCTTTTTTATCCATAATATCCTCCTATGACTACTTACCTTGAATCAAATATTCATTAATTTCTTCATCTGTAGCTGGTTTTATATCAAATATATCTTTAAATTCCGTTCCAAATTTTCCTGATTTAATAGTAACCACATCTGCATCTTTTCCTTTGCTATATCTAGCAGTTATTCTAGCTGCTATTATTGCATCTTCCTCCGATGCTTGTCCTTGGATTACTCCTAATGCACCCATATGACTTGAAGGTAAAAATACTGTATCTTCTTTATTAAGAGCTTTCTTAATAATTTCACCCTCTTCTCCTGTTCTTGAAACTATGATTTTTGTCCCTGATTTAGTTAAAAAATGTCTTCCAAATCTTAATAAATATATTTCTTTTGCTGTTAAATCACCGTTCCTATCTAGAGCTTCTTTAAGACGTACCGAATAATTTGGCTCTGTTAGCTTACATCCTCCTGCTGGTGATGGATAATCTGTAATATTCCATTTCTCAGCTAATTCCATTTGTGCTTTTCTACTTCTTCCAGATATATCAAGTAACTTATTTCTATCAACAAGTCCTGAAAGTTCCATTTCTGTAGGTTCTAAATTTAAAGCACATAATGGTCTTAAAATTTTATCACTAAAACCAGATTCATTCTTTACAGTATTTAGTGCTTGTTTATTCTGAGACATAGGTCTTTGGTTTAGCACTTCTCCTGTAAGAATAAAATCAGCGTCAAATTTCTTTAATAATTCTCCAGAATACCTCATCATCATAGCATGACAATCTATACAAGGATTCATATTTTTGCCTCTACCATGCTTAGGATTCTTCACCATTTCAAAATGTTCTACTGAAAAATCTATAACTTCAAGTCTTATTCCAATTTGTTTACACATTCTCTTAGCATTATCTTCACCAAAGAAATAAGATTTAAAACATATTCCTATAACCTCTATATTTTGATCTTTTATAAGCTTTGCTGCCAAAGTACTATCCAATCCCCCTGACATCATAGCCAATGCTCTAGTCATATCTTTACCTCCAAATATTCTTGCGTTATATTTTATAGTTTATGGTTTTTATTATTATTAATCAAGTAGAAATTTATAATAACATTGGATTTTAACTGAAAATATCTTTGAAAACTTCTACAATTTTAAACTTAACCTTAGGACTTTCTTCCCCCTTAGTATTCTTGCTCTTGTCTATCTCTTGATCCAATTCTTCCTTGCTCTTTTCTTCTTCTACGTTTCCTTTTGTTACATCTATAAAGCAAAGTGGCGGAAACATTACACACCACCAGTTTTGACCTTGTCCATTCCCAATTATAACTCTAAAAGCTTCATAATTACCTTGAGGAAGTGTTATATTCCCATAAGACTTTTCCGGAAAATTCTCATGTGATAATTCTACCTTTACCGGATATGAATAACCATTATTCTTAATTACTCTTAGTGCAATACTTCTAACATCATCTTCTTTTGATTTTATTATATTTCTAGACTCATCTAAAGATTTTGATTGTTTTAAATAAGGGTATAAATAATTTATAACTTCATCTCTAACCTTTAATTTTAAGCTTTGATCCGCATCTGTATCACTATTTGCTATAACATGAAACCTTATTAATATATCTTTCACATCATCATAATTATATATGTTATTTTTCTGTATATTCGGAATGCTTGTACACCCAATAAACAAAACATTTATTAATAATATAGTAACCATTAGAAATCTTATATTTTTCCTCATAAAAAACCTCCTTGTATAGTAAGATTATTACCACAAGAAGATTTTCTATTCACAAAATTAAATTGTTCTAGTTAAAAATACATCATCATACTTATTTTTCATCTCATCATAGCACTTTAAAGCAACTTGCATATCATCAAAAAATGCAAATACTGTAGGTCCACTGCCACTCATCATTGAACCAACAGCTCCTCTGGCTACTAAGTTCTCTTTAATATTATATATCATCTTATGTTTTCTTACTGTAACATTCTCTAATAAATTTTTCATATTACTTGCCACATAATACAAATCATTCTCTTCCATCTTTTTTATAAGACTTTCCGTATTAGGATGAATCCTTGCTTTATTGATATCAAAAATCTTATAAACCTCTTTCGTCGATACTCCAAAAGGTGGTTTTATTAAAATTAGTATATGATCTTTAAATGACTTTAACGCAGTTATTTTCTCCCCAATTCCTTCACATAATGCAGTACCACCTTTTATACAATAAGGAACATCTGCTCCTAATTTAACTCCTAAATCCATTAATTCCGTCTCTGACGCATTTATGTTAAACATTTTATTTAACATTTTCAAAACTGTAGCACAATCTGCACTTCCACCAGCTAATCCAGCTGCTACTGGTATATTCTTTACTATATCAATAAATACTCCTGATTTTATTTCATAAGTTTCAAGGAATAATTTCGCTGCCTTATATGCAAGATTTCTTTCATCTGTAGGTATAAAAGGTTTGTTGCATTTTATTTTTATACCACTAGATATCTTTTCTATTCTTATTTCATCATATAGCTCAATATTTTGCATTATCATTTTTAATAGATGATACCCATCTTCTCTTTTCCCTACTATATCTAAAGATATATTAATCTTTGCATATGCTTTCCCCTTCATGTAATTCTATCCTTTCCACATCATTTATTATATTATTCATAATTTTAGCATAGCCCTACTAATTAATAAAGGATGAGTATAAAAATACATAAAAAAGATTTGCTTTTGTTCTATTTGTAAAAAAAGTATCAAAAACAGAAATTTATAGTTTCTATTTTTGATACTCACCTCGCATTACAAACTTGCTATATTTAACCCTTCATTAATGTTATTATATTCTTTTATCTTTTCTAATAAAGGCTCTAACTTCTCATAAAATACAATTACATAATCGCCTGGTTTACCAAACTTAATAGCTTCTTCGAAAGCTTCAACTTCATTTAAACAAATTTTATAGCTCTCACTTTTCCCTTTTATTACACCTTTTTCTAAAACAGCTGCAATTTCTCCTTCTCTTCTTCCTCTTCTATCCAGGTCTTCTTTAATAATTATTCTATCCATAGCTTTTGAGCACATATAACCTATGGATTCAGCCATTTTATCATCTCTATCACCTGGTATACCTATGACTCCAATAATCTTCTCTTTCTTTATCTTAGAAAAACAATTTAATACCGCTCTATACCCTTCTATATTATGTCCATAATCCAATATTATTTTAACCCCATTAATATCAAAAATATTGAACCTTCCTGAATTGCATTTTTCATCTAATTCAAAAGTCTTAAACCCATTAGAAATCATACAATAATCTATTCTCATTCCAACGAGTATTCCACATGCCGCCATTGCATTTTCTATATTGAATTCTAAAATTCCTCCTAATGTAATAGGTATATTATCAATATCTAAAATTTTATACTTTTTTCTATCATTTGTTACATATAATGTATTATCATCTATATAAACAGCAATTCCTCCATTTTCAATATTATTAACTATATAATCATTCTTCTTATCCTTCGAAAAGAATATTTTCTTAGCTTTTATTCTGTCTAATATACTAATACTCCATTTATCATCAGCATTAATCACTACATAGCCATCTTTTTTAACTTCTTCTGCAACTAGTGATTTAACTTTTGCTAACTCTTCCATAGAATTAACTTCATCTATTCCTATATGATCTTCCGTAATATTGGTTATTGCTGCAACATCAGCTAAGTCATATGCTAACCCTTTTCTTATTAATCCTCCCCTAGCAGTCTCTAATACAGCTACTTCTACATCTTTATTAAGGAGAACCGATTTTGCACTATAATAACCAGTATCATCTCCTTTATCTATACACTCACCATCTATATATATACCATCAGTACAAGTCATTCCTACCTTATGACCCATGGATCTTAATACATGAGATACTAGCCTAGTAGTTGTGGTTTTGCCATTAGTTCCTGTTATTGATACTACCGGAATGTTTGTTGGATTACCATTATACTGTAATTTCAATATAGCTTCTCCAACATCTCTACTCTTACCTTTGCAAGGATACATATGCATTCTTATTCCTGGAGCTGCATTTACTTCCATAACTACTCCATTTGTATAAATAGATTTACTTATGTCAGAAGCTTTTATATCTATTCCACAGATATCTAATCCAATAGCTTTTGCAACCTTTGTACAAACTTTCTTATTCTCCTCAGATATCTCATCAGTGCAGTCAATTGCCATTCCTCCTGTAGATAAATTGGCCTTTTCTCTTAAGCTTATCTTATCTCCTTTTTTAGGAATAGTATTTAATGATAACCCTTGGTTATCTAAAAAATTTATTAAATCATTATCTATTTTAACCTTTGTCAAAGGTTTTTCATGATCAAAGCCTCTACTTGAATTTTCATTTAATTCTCTAATTAACTCTTTTAAATTATTCTTTCCATCACCTATAACGAAAGGAGGTATTCTTAAAGCTACAGCAACTACTTCATAATTTACAACACAAACCCTATAATCATTTCCTGTTATATACTTCTCAATGATTATATTAGAGTATTTACTTTTCATGCTGTTAAAGTCTTTTACTAGTTCCTTTTCACTTTTTATATTGAGTACAACCCCTTCGCCCTTATTACCATACCTTGGCTTCAAAACTAATGGATATCCTATCTTTTCCCCTGCTCGTAAAAGGTCTATTATATTACACACTTCCCTACCTTCTGGCACAGGAATATTTTGACCTATAAGCAATTGTTTAGTTAACTCTTTATCTGAAGCTATATCTGCTGCAACGCAACTAGTCTTATTTCCTATTGTAGCTTCTATAATTCTTCCTTGCTTTCCATAACCTATCTGGTAAAATCCATTGTCGCCAATAGGAAATACTGGCATTCCATATCTTTCTGCAGCATCTTTTATCCCCTTTGTACTTGGACCTATTGATTCTTTACATAGAACCTCTTCTAATATTTTCATTCTTCTATCTAAATTTAGTTCTTCTTCATCAATTAATGAATTTATAATATCCACAGCTAATCTAGCTGTCTCTATAGCAAAATGCTCGTATTCATATTCGAAAATAATATAATATAAATCCCCCTGCTTCTCCCTAGCTTTTCCATAACATACGTCTACACCAAAAAAATTTTGTATTGCTATAATTATATGCTCACAAATATGAGCCAAATATGTCCCTTCTTCAAGCCTTTTAACAAAGCCACCTTCTTCATCTATTCCACACCTGTGTTTTTTTAGTTCTGGAATCATACTAACTAATCTAGAATTAAAATCCTTGATATCTTTACTTGGTATTTCACAATATCCACATAAATCAACATCTAGTCTAATACACTTTCTATGAGAGTATATGTTTCTACCTCTAAACACTGTTTGTTTTTCAATTTTCATTTTTCGACTTTTCCTCCTCAAAAGGTAACTTTCTTATAAGATCAAATTTATTTCCCTCTTTTAATACATGTAGCCTAACATTGAATATACTAAGGACTTCATCTGAATGTTGCTCAGATACATTTGTATAAGAAATTTGGCTTCCATCTACAAAATATACAGCCCCAACTCCTGCAACTTCTGCAATTCCATCTGCATTTACAATAATTGCTGTATTTTCATCTATTCCAACCCCTAACACCTGAGGATTTTGAGCTACGCCTGTTAACAATCTTCCTATTCTCCCTCTTTGGGCAAAATGTTGATCTATAATGACATTCTCTATAAATCCTATTCCAGGCGACATCTTTAAAGCGCATTTTCTAGGAGCTTCTTCTTCAACTCCCTCTACAACCATGGTATCACTCATTACTGAAGCTCCTGCTGATGTTCCAACTATGTACTTTCCTTTTTTACCAGCCTCTTTAAGAGCATCATATACTGGTGATCCCCCAATTAAACTAGTAATTCTAAGTTGATCTCCTCCCGTAAAAAATATAAGAGATGCTTTTTCTATTAATTTACTATTTCCTTCAATAAAAGCATCATCTCTAACACTAATATCTAAAATTTCTATATTCTTAACGCCTAATTCACCAAATACCTTTCTATACTTTGTTGCAGCTTCTTTTGGATATTCTGTAGCTACAGTTGCTACTAGTAACATATCATTCTCTTTATCTAAGCATTCACATACTTTTTTTAATATCTCTTTTCTCCCTTCTTTATCTTCTGCTCCACCAATTATGATTAAATTTCCATTTAGTTCTACATTTTTCATCTAACCACCTCAAATCATTCATTTTCTATTGTTTCCAAAGAAATTCTCAATTATTCATTTCTCAAATTCTTCAATAATAAAAAAAGTTTGCCAAATATCTATTTATATTTGACAAACCTTACCATTTATATTGCTTAAAATATTAATCTTTAATGAAGCTCTATAATCTTATGAACTATTAGTTAAAAACAGCTCTTCCAGGTATGATTAATTTTTCTCCTACCGCTATATTATCAGGATTCTCTATCTGATTCATATTAATCAATTCTTCTACTGTGCAATTATACTTTTTAGCCAAATTCCATAACGTGTCATCATTGCCCACTATATATATAGTTATACTTGCATTCTTTTTAGGAGGTTCCCCTTCTAATTCCATTACATCAGAAATAAATTCCTTTGCTTTTTCATAAAATACTGTTGCAGTAATTGATATAGTTCCTTTAAATGCTATAGTATTCGCCTCTAAGCTTGCTTCTTCATTTTCTAAAGAACTTTTTACTATGGACTTCATTCCTTCTTTAGCACCAAGCATATCTATTATTGAAGTAAAGGGAATATCTGCTGACACTTCACTAAATCCCACTTCTTCATCTGCTGCTCTATACATGATATTTGCTCTTATAATCCCTTCTATTGTTATTCTATCATCAGATATTTTTTTATCAGTAATAATTAAGTTTCCAGATGCCGCTATTATACGCTCTGGTTTTATATCCCCTTCTTTTAAGTATATATTATCTTTTATTATACTATCATTAGTTTGAGTTCCAAGAATTGCTCCTATTTCATAGCTATCTTTTCTCAATTCAATGGGAAATTTTGGTGAATAAGCATCTTTAATAATATCAATATTCTCATCAGAAAATACTTTTATTTTTGCTCCAATCAAAAATTCTGAATTAATTATTCTAGATTCCCCTAAATCATCTTCTTCAATAGCTATATCGCTGTTTTTAATTTCATATGTCACTGAAGGAATCATATCTATAGAAATGCCCACTACCTCTTCTTCTTTTGAAATATAAACATCATCTTCTAGACTAATAATTTCATTAGTTTCATCACCTAAATAAAGAATATTTAGTTTACAATAGCATCCTAAATAAACCTTATCTTCTCCAATCTTAGCTTCTCTTTTATGAAGCCTCATAGAACTTTTTAGTATTTTGCCAATCTGTGGTTTATCCATACCAACTCTTAACATTGATTTCCCAATAAGTTCTGTTTCTTTATTAGCTACAAGTCTATTAATTGATTCTGTTTGCTTTAATACCTCAACACCTTCACTAGCTTCAATATTCTTTACAAAATCAAATTCTGTACTCTTATACACCTCCCAATTTAACCCAACCACTCCTTCGATTGCTATCTTTCTTTCATTCATGATTTTTGCATCAATATGTTCTACCTTGCAATCTACTTCACACACTATTTTATGTTCATCCTCACCAAGGTCTAATGAGTTCGTAAACTTTTCATTATATATTACTGAGTTTACTACCATATTATCGTCTCTAGGAATATACAACGCATTGTATTCTAATCTCCCTTCAATCACAACCTTGCTTCCAATAATCTCTTTGCTAGTGATTAAAGGTCTTGCTTCCACTGATAAAATTGCTTGAACATCTGGATGGGTATCTGGAATTAAATACTCATCTCTTAAAATAGCAGTCGAACTATTTTCATGTAATAATTGTTGAAACTGTAAACTTTCTTTTACTATATCTATCCTTGACATCTTTACCTCCTATAAAATTCCTACTATTAAATATATAGCATCGCCTACAAGAATATTACAGATGATTGAGGTAATATATCATATTTTTTTTCATTTTCTCCTATAATCCGTTGTTATTTTCCACTCGTGATATATTTTTAAAACTTTTTTCACAAAACATGTTGACAAAGTAATTAATTTGTCGTATCATTAATCTTGGTTATTGACCATATAACCTCTCATAAATTCTCAATACCCTTTTATACCATAGTTGAAAGATGGAACCCACCATCTTTCTTTTTTTATACTTATTTTTAGAAATAAAAAAACTTCGATAATATCGAAGTTTTATATTTAACTAGGAAAAACTAGCTGTACTGTCTTTGTCAAAACATCTGAATAACTATATGTCACTGTCCTTTGGGTGTCACTTTCTAATCTAATTACAAAAATACTAGGGTACGCACTTTCTAATACTCCATCATTAACAAGAATCTTTTTGCGTCCACCATTAGCTTTCAATGTAACCTTATCTCCTATATGTCTTTCAATATCCTTCTTAATGGTAGCAATTGTTTTTATCTTCTCCATTACAACACCCTCTTTCCTTATTTTATTGTATCTTAACAGAGCCTTTATGTCAAGCAAATTAATTATTTTATCACTTATTACTTATACTTGTCAATAGAATTTGTTAATAATATAATTTTTTCTACTTTAATATTGTTAGTATTTTTTATTATTTTTATTCAATAAAGATGTTTTTTTATTATAAGAAAACAAAAGAGAATGAAATTATTTTAAATCTCACTCTCAAAATTCTTCCAATATCTTAAATTGAATTTTAAATTTATATTACAAAACTATCAAACCATATTTTCAAACATTTTAAGTATATCTAAAATTCCATATCCCCACTGTGCATTAGGGTATATATCTCCTTCTCTTTGAAAAGTTCCTTTTGCAAGATAGGCTTTAACAGTTTGAGAATATATATATGGATCATTTCCATCAATTATTCCCCACTGAAGTAGCATAGCACATGCCCCTGCTACTACAGCAGCTGCTACGCTAGTCCCACTTACTACAGCTGTTTGATTATTTTGAGCCGTTGTCAAAGCGTTTAAACCTCCAGCTGCAACATCTACTACTTCAAAATCATATATAAAAGCTCTTCCAGAGAAAGTTAGAAAATTATTATTATTTTGATCATACGCTCCTGCAGTAATAACATAATCTGAATCACTAGGATTTGTTAATGTTCCATATGGATCTGTCAAATTAAATCTGGTCCCTCCCACAGTTATTCCTGATTGAGGTATCCAGGCATTAAATCGACCATTCAATAATGTTCTTGGCACTAACCTAAATCTCCATATTCCTGGTTGTAAGTTGTACATTCTTATTCTTATCAACTCATCACCAGTAGTTTCCTCTGGCAGATAATAATTAACTCTTACTGAAGTTTTCTCAAATACAAACGTATATCTTTCCGTTGCATTTATCTTAGCTGGCAGCACTCCAGTATTTTCTCCAGAAGGAGAAATTATATCTAAAGAAAATACATTAGGCAAATCAGCCCAAATCTCCACCCATATATCCTTTTGCTTAGGTGATACTACTAACTCAATCAATGCTAAATCACTAACTTGCGATATTATACCTGAAGTGTGAGTCCCATTTCCCCCTTGATTCCCTGTTCCGCAAACTGCCACAACACCGCTATTACTTGAAATTGAATCTAAAAACTCTTCTAATATTCCACCACCTTTATGATTTCCAAAATTACTTCCAAGAGGAAAATATATAACCATAGGTTTATTGGTCATTAGAGCATACTCATATAGAAATTCTAACGAAGAAAAAATTGACGTTATATTAAATACAGGTGTTTCAACATAAAACCGATTTTTAAACCCAGCATCCTCCATAAGCTTTACAACCACAAAATTACAATCAGGAACAACACCTCTTAAATTCGGATTCTTTCCTATTCCTCCAATTATTCCAGCCATATTAGTTCCATGTCCAATTTCGTCTTTACTAGGCACAACATCATAAGCCGATCTACCAGCTCTATATTCTCTTATAGCAGCATTTATTTCATCTCTAGAATATGTAGTTCCATAGGGAACTGTTATTAAAGTATTTTCTTTATCTGACATTATAGTTTGATCCCAAATATATTCAATTCTTGTCTCTCCGTTTAAATCCATAAATTCCTCGTTTAAGTAATCAATACCTGTATCAATAATTCCTATATTAACCCCTTTTCCAGTTAAATTTAATGGTGAATCCAATTGCAAAAAACTAGCTCTAGAAGCTTCAACAGGAGATATTTGTTGAAGGGTATACATTTCTGCAGGCTTAACATAAACAATAGCTGATAAATTAGGACTAGTAATATCTATCTCTGTATTTTCTTTCGGAGTTAAGAGTATAGCGTATCTATCATTAACTAAAGTAACATAATATTTCTCTTGTTGCAGAATTTCATTTTCCAAATTACCTTGATACTGAACAATATATTGATAATAATTTGGATCTCTAAACAACGTCTCTGAAAATTCACTACTCTTTTTCATTTAAATCCTCCACATCTTATCTTGGAATCCTTATAAATAGTCTATTATAATAATATTCAAAAAACTCTTCATTCTGTACATTATTTCTTCTAAATGTTCTGCTAATAATATCAAAAGTTCTCAGTAAATCAAAACTTCCATATCCAACATCTCTACTTGGATACCTATATACAGCATTGCTCCTATCAGCCCCATAAATTAAATAACTTCTAATCTTTGTTGAATACATCGTTAAATCATTTTTTTCCACTATTCCCCATTGCAGCAAAAGAGCACATGATCCTGCCACTACTGCTGCAGCTACTGAACTACCACTTTCTGTAACAATCCCTCCACCTACCTTTGTAGTTAAAATACCTACTCCTGTTGTTATTATATCCGGGTTTATTAAATCATTACTATTAAACCCTTTACCAGATGAAGCCACCAATGCATTATTAACTCCAAAATAAGCTACTGTAACTACTTTCCTAGCTGTAGATGGAATAGTTAATGTTATATATGGATCTGACTCTAAAAAATTAGTGTCTGGAGGTAGAGTTTTTACTGGAGGTAACCAAATATCAAATCTACCGCTACTTATATACTCGCCTCTTAATTGAATCTGCCATATTCCTGGTTTTATAGACTCAAGAACTACATTAATAACTTCATGACCTGTATAATGCTCAGGAGAAAAATATTTAACTGTTAATCTAGTATCAGTAAAAACATATTTAATTTGTTGCACTTTCTTTGTAGAAGCTTCAATAAACTTCGATGACTCTCCTGTTGGTGAAATTATATTAGCAGACGCTCTATTAGGTTTTTTCACCCATATATCAAATGCAAAATATGCAATTTCTCTCGGAATTCTTAGTTGGACTGTTGCAATATCCCCAACAGCCCTTATAACTCCAGATGCATGTCCTCCTGATGCGCCCTCATTTCCAACTCCAATCACAGTGACAATCCCTCTTAAACTTCCAATTGATGTTATATATCTTGAAATAAGGTTATTTCCATCATGACTTCCTTCTGTAGTCCCAACTCCAATATATATGACCATAGGTTTTTTCGTTCTTATAGAGTAGTTTTTCAAATAATCTATAGCCCCCAAAACTTCTGCTGCATTATAAACTGGCGTATACTCAATTCTATTTGATTGCAATCTATTTTTAAAATTGATGGACTCAAAAAGTTTAACTATTACAAACTCGCAATTATGTGCAACCCCTTGAAATTCTCCATTATACCCTCTAGCTCCAATAATTCCAGCCATTTTAGTTCCATGCCCTATTTCATCTTTAGACGGAACTATTTGGTATGGGTCTTGATTGTTTTTAGATGCTTGGATAGCATTATTTATTTGTTCCCTAGAAAAAGTTTTTCCAATATATACTGACGTATCTGTTGTATCTTGAATTGATTGATCCCATATACTTTCAATCCTTGTAGTTCCATCTTCCTTAATAAATTCTTGATTTAGATAATCTATACCTGTATCAACCATTCCAACAAGAACCCCTGTACCAGCTAAATTTAAATATGGATTTATTTTAATGTTATTTATATTATCAACATTAGATGGAGAAATATCTTGCAACACATACATGCTTCTAGGATCAATGAATATAATAGAAGGCACATCCTTTACAAGTTCATCTAGATGCTCATATGAAACACTTACAATCCCTATATTTTCAGTTATAATATCTCCACAAGCATATGGAACTTTTTCTATCTCTTCCTTAAAACTCCCTCTATATTCAACTAAGAAGTTTGGCGAATCTATATAGTATAGATTACAATTCTTTAAGTTAGGCACTTCAATCTCCTACATTAGTATTCCATATTAAGTAATATTTCTAATAATACTTAAATATTCATCAAATCCATAAGTAAAAATGAGATAACCCTTAAGATTCAAAATCTTAAGGGTTATCTCATTATTTTTATTTCCCTGATGGATACTTACGAACAATAGAAATTTCAACTCTTCTATTTTTAGCTCTACCATCTTCTGTTGAATTATCATACTTAGGTTTATATTCAGCGTAGGCTTGGACAGTTACCTTGTTAGCATGTACACCTCCTGCTGAAACCATAAAATTCATTACATTTACAGCACGCATCGAACTCAAATCCCAATTTGAACGATATTTACTATTACTAATAGGTACATTATCTGTATGTCCTACAACTTTTATTTCATTATCTAAATTCTTAATCATATCAGAAATTTTTAAAAGTAACGGGGATACTCCTCCAACCACTTCAGCATCTCCTGAGTTGAAGAGTACAATATCCTGTATAGCAATTTCCAATCCATCACTATTCAATTCTGCTTTAACCTTATCAGAATATCCTTCCTTAGCAATTTCTTCATCTATTTTCTTTTTAATTTCAGTCATTCTTTGTTCTTCAGTTTGAGCATTGGTAAGTGCCTCATCTTGACTAGCTTCTCCTGATTCCATATCACCAGCTGCTTCTGTCCCAGTACCTTCTAATACTCCATTACTTCCTGCAAAAACTTCATTAAATGATTGTCCTGCAGCCTTCATCTTTTCTTGGTCAACTTTACTCATTGCAAACATTACAATAAATAGGGCTAATAGAAGTACTAACATGTCAGAGTAAGGAATAAGCCATGTTTCATCCATATGCTCTTCATGGTGTTCTTTTTTCTTCCTCATTGCTAATCTTCCTTTCTTTAAACCCCACCGTTACTATTCTCAAGTTCTTTTCTATCCTTTGGTTCTAGCATACTTGTAAGTTTTGTTTCTATATTTTTTGGATTTGCACCTGATTGAATGCTTAAAATTCCCTCAAGCATAATATTCATATTTGCTATTTCTACTGCTGATTTTCTTTTTAATCTTGATCCAAATGGATGGAATATAACATATCCAAAGAAAATACCATAAAGAGTTGCAACGAAAGCTGCTGCTATCATATGCGCAAGTTTTTCTGTATCACTTAAATCTCCAAGTGCACCTATAAGACCAACAACAGCTCCTAGAACTCCAAGTGTTGGCGCTGCTGACCCTGCTGTTGTAAAAATTGTAGCTCCTGCACGATGTCTTTCTTCCATGCTATCAATTTCTGTCTCTAAAACTTCTCTTATATATTCTGGCTCTACACCATCTACAACCATCTCTAGACCTTTTTTCATAAACTTATTGTCCATTCCTTGTACTGTACTTTCTAGTGATAGTAATCCATTCTTTCTAGTATTTTGAGACATTTCAACCAATTGTTTTATAATCTCAACTGGGCTCTCATCTTGCTTTTCTTTAAAAAGAACTCCAAATATCTTAGGTATGTTAAGAAACTCCTTCCTCGGAAAGGAATTCATTACAGCCATCAATGTACCTATAAGTATTATTATCGCAGCTGCTGGGTTTAATAAAACTGCTACATTTGCACCTTTTACAATCATTCCTACAACTATTGTAACAGCACCACCCAAAACACCTATAACTAAAAAAATATCCACAACCTATACCCCCTGTATACTCTTTTTGTATGCAAAATTGGAAAAAATAAATATTTCACATTTTTTATAAAAGAAAATAGTGAATCTAATTTTCTATTTACTAAATAATTATCGCCTGAATAATCGTATACTTTAGGATAATATATTTAATTTTACAATATAAAAAAATAAAAATTAACTATTTTTTTATTTATCTAACTATATTAAGATATAATAAGACAAATATCCCACATTTTTTCATTTTCTATTTTATATATATCCTTTTATTTTTCATCACATTTTGCAATATTCTACAATCTATATAATACCATAATATTTGCCAATATAAAACCACAGTATATAAATAGTTTCGACAGAAATATTTACATAGTACCAATAATCAACCTGTAATCCTATTCATAAAAAGTTTAATTTAGACAAAAAAGCTTTTAGATATTAATATCTAAAAGCTCACTTCATAATCATATTTTTATTATATATATGAAGATCTCGGATATCCCTCCCTATATTTACCTCTAGTTTGAAGTCCTCCAATCCCCTTAATTCCTGTTATTGTATTTTCAATTACTTCGGTAATTGATATTACCTGATCTATTCTCGTATATGCTATCTTTTCACAAATAAAAACTGGATCTAAACAATGTATAAGAACTCTACTAGGACTTGATGCAAAATTGGCTCCAGCATCTAACATGCACTCATAGCAGCTTTGACAAGCTCCAGCAAAAATAACTAACTCATCATAACTTGCATTATAATCCCTCAAAGCTTTAACTGCATCCATATAATATCTTGAATTTCTATAACACCTTAAATCCAGATAATCAGTTGAATCCTTCATAACACCATCATGACCTGTAAGAACTACTATATCTGGCTTAATTTCCTTTACTAAATCTACTATTACAGCTGGCTGTTCTCTTTCAGGTATTGCTCTTCCAATGGCATCTAAGGATAACTGTTTGTACACTTTCAAGCATGTTTCCATATATTCACTGTCTCCATCTACATGAAGTATCTTTCCTGGCCTTCCAAACATCATCTCCTTATTGGGTACAATTTTTGATGGTTTATTGACCCTAGTTAGAACATCTCCCCTTAAATAAATTGCATTTTCAATTGCCTTTTTTACCCTACTGTTTAAAATTTTCTCCTGCTCACCAACATAATCATCACTTACTTCCTCTAAGTCATCCTCAATTGAATCGGCAATTATTCTTATGCTAATCCCCTTTAATATATAAACTAATTTATCATCATCTTTTTTTATATCTATTATTTTAAAGGTAATATCTTTATCATAGGACTTTCTAACAACCAAATCACCAAGTTTCATAAACGCCCCTCAAATATAAGTATTTCTACTTACTTTATATGATTTACAATAAAAAGGTGTTCCTAGGTCACTACCTAAGAAACACCTTTTTATTACAAATTATATTCTTCTTTAAATTCTCCTAGTAATTCTAGGAACTTCTCTTGCTCATTTATTATACCTTGTAATTTAGAAGCAAAAGTGCCTTGTCCCCAATTAACTTCATTATAATAATACCTATTGGCAAGTCTCCAGTATCTTTGTGGAAATTGAAGATAAGCATATAAAACTTTCATTTCATCACCATCTAAAGGCGATATTGAATTATAAGATTCTAATATAGCCTTTGCAAAATTTATATCCCAATCTACCCTTTTAAGTACCTTTATCATAAAATTCGATATGTCAAAAGTCCTAACTTCCCTTTTGCAATAATCAAAGTCTATTATACGAACACCTTCATCATTTAATATTATATTATGGTAGGTATAATCGTGGTGACAAAAGCCCTTGTCCTTTTCTGCTATAGCACAAAGATCATAATACGAAGAATTCTCTAGAGTTTCAAGACCCTTTCTTCCTATTTCCTTATAGAATTCCATAGATTTTAGATATAACATATCAAAATCACTCTTCACACTTTTCTTTCTTATCATGTCCCTCATTTTGTCTAAGGACTTAATTCTTTTTGCCATTAAATGTGGCCATCTTCCTAAATCACTTTTTAATTTTGAATTATCAGGTGGATCGTAGCCCTTGGATGCTTCATGCATTGTTGCTAAAGTCTTTGCTGCTGTTTTCACTTCTTCTATATTATGAAAGTCGCATTCTCTTCCCTCTAACCATTCAGAAAGAGTGTATAGATCTTCATTTACCAATGCATATGGTTCACCCTCTATATTTAAAAAATATCTATCAACCTTATCAAAGCCATTCTTAATTAAATGCTCTTTTGCACCGTAAACGAATAATAGCTTTTGAGGTCCATAGTTAATTTTCTTTAGGCAACGTTCCCCCTTGTTTGTCTTAAGGTAATAAACTCCTTTATTTGCCTTAAGAACTTCAATCTTAATGTCAAACTGCCTCTCAATTTCAAATTCCCTCATCATAGTCCTCACCTCCTTTATATTTATATGTGGTCTTTATTTCTTTTATTAACAAAAGTTAAGGTAATTTAATATAATAAACAGAGAGTACTAGGAAAGGATACATCATGAAAATTGGCATAGATGGCAGAGCGGCTAAATGGTACAGGGGAACTGGTATCGGAACTTATACACATGAACTTATTTCAAGTTTAAATGAAGTTGATTGCTATAACGATTATCTTATTTTTTTGCCAGAAGGTTCTTCCTTAAATAACTTAAATGAAAATTTTAAGATAGAATCAGTTAAATCTAATTTAAAAGATAACTTTTGGGATGAAGTACGTGTTCCAAACATTCTTGATAATCAAAATATGGAACTTTATCACGTTCCTCAAAATGGTGTTGGACTTTCACAAAATATAAATTGCTTTAAGGCCATTACGTTACACGATATAATTCCTTTAAAAATGCCTGAAACTGTAAGTGACAAATATCTTAGAATTTTTAACAATGAATTACCGAAACTATTATCAGATTGTGAAGGTATTATAACTGTATCTGAATTTTCCAAACAAGATATTGCTCATGAATTTAATTTTCCTGAAGAGAAAATATATGTAACACATCTCGCTGCTGAAAATATATATAAACCTATGAGCAAATGTAAATGTAAGCGAATTATAAAAGAAAAATATTCTATTGAAGATGATTTTATTCTTTATGTTGGTGGTTTTAGTCCTAGAAAAAATATAATTGGATTGATAGAGGCTTTTTCTATAATTCCAGAAAATAATAGAAAGAATGTTAAGTTAGTTATTACAGGCAAAAAAGGGCTTTCATATCCTAAGTATAAAAAAAGAGCTGAGGACTTAAATATAAATAATGATGTTATATTTACTGATTTTATACCGTTAGAGGATTTGCCTATATTCTATAACGGGGCTGAAGTTCTAGTTTATCCATCTTTTTATGAGGGATTTGGACTTCCCCCTCTTGAAGCTATGGCTTGTGGAACTCCTGTAATAGCTTCAAATGTTACTTCCCTTCCAGAAGTATGCTACGATTCAGCGCTATTAATAAATCCTCATAACGTTAATGATCTAAGCTATGCTATTGAGAAAGTTTTAAATGATAGCCTACTAATGTTAACCATGGTTAAAAAGGGGTTAATGCGAAGTATAAACTTTTCTTGGCATAATACTGCCATTAAGACAGTAAACGCCTATAACTCCATGTTAAGCTAACAAATAAAATAACTTCTTAACTCTTTTAATCTAATAGAGTTAAGAAGTTATAAGTCAGCTAATCAAGCTTATCTTTAAAAATTTCTTTATATTTACTTAAAAATCCTCGCCTGAACTCTTCGTTAATTAATTTCATTTTTAGTCTATTTATAAATACTTCTTCTTCCCAGCCCTTCTGTTTGTGATAATAATCTTTTCCAATAGTATATATATCCCTAGGAAATAGCAATAATATATATATATATTTGTATTCTTCTTTATCTAATGTTGCAACACTATCATAAGCTTTAATAACATCTGCAGCCTTATTAAAATCAAAAGCAGCATCTTTTATCCCTTTAAGGATCAAATCACATATATCCATTATTCTTAAGTCTATTGAGCAATAGTCGAAATCAATTAAGTACATTTTCTCATTAGAGAAAAGGAAATTATGTTCTGCTAAATCATTATGACATACAACTATATTTTTCATATTTTCTCTATATAAACTGTACCCACTTAATGTAATTAGTTCAATTGCTTTCTCCATATCGCTAATGCACTCATCTATATAATTATCATATAGACAATCAAATTCGTTTTTAAACTTGTAACTCTTTATTAATTCTTTAATTTTTTTTATATCTGCTAAAGCTTCCTTATATTTTTTAACAACACTTTTCTCTAGATTAACATGCAAATCAAACTCACCTAATGTTTTTCTAGATGCTATATGCATGTTTGCAAGAGTTTTAGCACACATGTTTAATTCTATTGGATTTGTAAATGTCGCCTCTCTCCCTGGAATAAGATCCATTACAATGTAATTACCTCCATCCCATTCCTTGTATTTCTTACCACTTTTAAAACTATTATATGAAATGATATATGGAAAATTTTTTTGAATGCACTCAATACATTTGTTAATAAATTCTATCCTATCAACTCCATAATCTACCTTTTTTAGAATCTTATTTCCTTTTTCTGTTTTCAATATATAAACTTTTCTTAAAGGGGTTATATCTACAACCTTTATTCCTAACTCTTGAAAAAAACTGGAACTTAATTCATAAGTAGATAAATATCTTTTTTCTGGATATCTAAGTTTATTCATTCTAATCCCCCTTTTTAATATTCTTAATTTCATAAACTAACGTAGATTTTATGCTCTCTAAATATTTATCAGGTGAAACATTTCTTTTTCCTTGACTATATCTATACCATTGTTTCAGACTATCACTGGGCACACGTAATAATATTTTTATATATTCTTTGCTGACATTTGTAAGTCTTGCAAGATTCACAAATTCATCTATATAATAGTCTTCTCTTAATAAATTTTGCTTTTTCTTTGCCCTTTTTAAATATTCGTAAATATCTTCTTCCCTAAGGTTATAACTTACATTTCTTAGACTTCCTATTTCAATTTTTTTATCTTCTTTTAAATTTTCTTCTCCTACCTTTCCCAAACATATTTCATTTTCCTTCATACTTCTTTTTATAATGTTTAAATAATCAATTTCATTAATTAACTTAATACTCTCTTCTCCTTGAATTAATATTTTTTCACCAGTTTCTAATAAAAACTTATCCATAAAATTTAAATTTTTTTTCTTTTCTCTCTTTCTCAAATCGATTCTTAGTTTACACATGTGTACCTTTATGCTCTCTAATCTTTTCCCTACCCTACTATTAATTCTTGTTATTCCATCACCATAGTATCTGCTCATAATACAGTCTACCTTATTGATTAATACTATTTGATTTAACATTTTTTCCTCACTTATACTTATCTCCTCTTTAAAGTATCCTCCTTTCACAAGGATATTTTGCTCTAACAAATATTCTTGTAGAGTTAAATTATTTATGATAATCACTCCTTTATGAGAAAAATTCCTCAATAAACGCTTCTCTCTCTTCTCTATCCTCTATATATCTAGTAAGCCTATTTAAAAAGAATTCATCTTCCCAAGGTTGCTGCTCCCAATATTTTTGTATTCCTATTTGCCAAAAACTTTGAGGAAAGTTTATAAAATATTTCATTAACTTCATCTCATCTTGAGAAATTCTTTTTACCTTAGAATAACTATTAACAATTATTTCTGCATTTTTGTTATTCCATTTTCCATTTTTCATAGCCCTTATTAACAATGATGCTAAATCATGTAGATGAGTATCCATAATACAATAATCAAAATCAATTATATATATGTCTCCTTTTTCACTAAAAAGTATATTATGGTGTGCATAATCATGATGACAAAAACCTCTTTTAAGCACTTCCCTTTCCATAAGTTCTATATAATTTGAATCTTTTAATCCCCTTATACACTTATCTGCCCTGTCAACCTCTTCATCTATGCAACTCTTGTACAATAAATCAAAATTAGATTTATACGCTTTTTGATTTATCCTTTTTTCAAAATCTCTTATTTCTTCTTTTCTAGTATTAAATACATCAATCCAAGAAAACCATCCTATCCTTGGCTTCATATCCTTAGTTACTGAAAATCCTTCACTACATTCATGTAATTCTGCTAGTTTTTCTGAAACTTTTGCAAGTTCTATATCATCATCAAAATTACTTTCCCTGGCTGGTATCCATTCAGTTAAGTATGCATAATATCCTAAAAATTCAATGTAGTATTCTCCATCTTTAGTCTTTAATATATCTGGTATTTTGCTAAACCCTCGTTTTTGCAAATACAAAATTGCAGACAATATAAAATAAAAATGAGAGAACTGATATTTTATAATTTTTATACAATATCTTCCCTCTTCAGCATCTATTTTATAAGTATTTTTTACCTGTTCTATAGATTTAATATTTAAATTATATTTCTCTTTTATTAAATTTTTAATTATTTTTTCCCCCAATTGTATCACCTCAAAATTAGTTCTTTTTATTATATGTTTAAAATCTTTTTTATGTGAACTTTTTATTCACAATTTGAATTAATTTATAGTATTTTATTATATATAATTTTTTTGAGGTGTTTTATGAAACTTGGAATAGACTCAAGAAGCATTAATCTCCATTCTGGATCTGGAATAGGAACTTATACTAAAAACTTAGTTTTGAATTTGTTAGATATAGATAAAGAAGATAATTTTAATCTAATTTGGACTGGTAACGAACTAGAGGAATACAATAAAAGTAATGTTACAATTACACATTTATCTGGTCGCTATAGTGGATTTTACGAAGCATGTTATATTCCTCACCTACTGCAAAATAAAGGTATAGATTTGTATCATATACCTCAAAATGGTATTGGATTTCCTTTCGATTGCAACCTTAATGTTGTTGTAACTATACATGATTTAATTCCATTTATAATGCCCGAAACAGTAGGAATAGGCTACTTAACCAAATTTCTTAAAGATATGCCTAATATAATAGAATCCTCTAAGGGAATACTCACTGTATCAGAATACTCAAAAAAAGATATTTTAAGATTCTTCCCTAGCTTTCCTGAAGAAAAAATTTTTGTTACCCCACTTGCTACTAACCATATTTTTAAACCAATTTCAAAAAATTATTGCAAGAAATATTTAAAAGAAAATTACAATATAGAAGATCCATATATCTTTTATGTCGGAGGGTTTAGTAAAAGAAAAAATGTTAAAGAGCTTATCACTTCATTCTCTGCAATAAAAAATGAATTGAAAGTACATCATAAATTAGTAATTGCAGGCTCATTACGTGATGAAGGAGAATTATTAAAATCTACAGTCCACTCCTTAGGCCTTCAGGATAAAATTATTTTTACCGGTTATCTGCCTGATGAATTACTTCCTATATTTTATAGTGGTGCTGAAGCATTTGTTTATCCTTCTTTATATGAAGGGTTTGGACTCCCACCTTTAGAAGCTATGAGCTGTAAAACTCCTGTTATTACTTCTAATTTAACTTCTATTCCTGAAGTTACATCTGATTCAGCCATTTTAATTAATCCATCCAATTCTGATGAACTGCAATATAATTTAATAAAATTACTAAACGATGAGTCATTAAAGGAAGAATTAAAAGAAAAAGGGCATAAAAAAAGCCTTGAATTTTCTTGGATTAAAACTGCCGAGAAAACTCTTCAAGCTTATAAATCTCTAATTTAATGAAAAAATAATTACTCACTTCTATATTATTAAAAGATGAGAATATACGAAAACTTTATCTCATACATTCTCATCTTTTTATTTAATATATATCTAATTATAATAATTTCTTATTTTAAAATACAAATCATAATCATCTAAAGTTGGTGCCTTTCTACTTATATTATCCATGACTACGATAGGGTTTTTATCTATAAAATTATTAATAGAACCTTCTATTGACTTATTTTCGTAAGCTGATAAAAAACTTAAAAAGAAATTTCCGTTCAAAATATATTCAGATTTACTTTTTGTATTAGTAGATAAATACTCAATAAACTTTTTTGTTAATTTCTGATTCTTATCATTTTTATCTAAAACTACTAAATTATCTCCTTCTCCTAAATAAAATCTATTACTTCCTTTACTTTTGGCTGGAACATTATTAGAAGTCCACTGACAATTTTCACTTATTTCCTTTAGTTCTCTCATTCCATTTATAGATGATATCCTTGCAACAAATTGCCCTTCTCTATTTTTATTTAATATATTGTCATTAGTTAATTCTGCTATTCTTTTATCTACATTACTTTTTATTTCTTCTTCATTATCTGTTAATTCCATCTCTTGCATAATTAGTAATGATACTAAATCACAATAGTCTTGACCTACAGCATTAAGGACATTTACTTTTCCTCCACTCTTTGCATATATATCCTTCCCCATATTAATAAGATCTTCCCAAGTAACTATATTTTCATATGTATACCCATAAATTTTAAGCATATCTTCTCTTAAATACATTACCAAAGGTCTAGAAGTAAATGGAATTCCTATAACTTTCCCATCTTCTTTTACTTCTGATATCCTTCCTTTAGTATAATTTTTAGTATAATCTTCAATAATACTTTCATCTTGCTTTTCAGGTATAACATTCTGGTATTTTTCTCTTATTTCTCTAATATATTTGCTATTTAATTGTGCTACATCTGGTAAAGTTCCGCCTTCTATAGCAGCTTTAAATTTTTCGTTAAGATTATCTGAATAGATTTGAACAACATCCACTTTAGTTCTACTATTTAACTCCATAAATTCCTGAGCAGATTTATTTAAATATTCGAAAGTACTACTATCTGCCCAAACAGTTATATTCCCTTTAACTACATCATCCTTTTTTCCTTCAACTACATTTACTACAAGAAGTGAAAAAATACAGATTAATATTATTGATATAGCATATTTTATTTTACTTTTCAAAAACAATCACCTCAAATACCTTGTTTATGCTTAAGTAGCATTTTAATCAGTATTTCATATACTTAGTATATATTATATCATATATACATTTTTTAGTTATTCACTTAAATAAATTATATTCGCTTCTTTCTAATGTTTTCTTCTCTATGCAATAAAAATATTGCAAAAGCAATTGCTAATATACCTGATATTAATTTTGTAAATACATAAATATTAATCATATCAGGCTCAACTCCAGCTACATATCCTAATTGTCCTCCAAGCACATATGCTCCAGAAACTGAGAAAGCGCTGCACACTATCTTACCTTTATAATCTAATTTTTCAAAATTGGAAAACACTATAATTGCAGTTGCTAATGATCCAATAAGAACAGTAATATTCTTACTACTCATATTTAATCTTTTCTCTAAGAAGCCTAATTGCTTCTTTAAAGCTCTTTGTATAAATTCAAGCATTACATAAGCTCCGCCCAAGAATATAGCAATTTTGCCAACTATTAATATAGTATCTTTTAATGGCATCATATCGTTTAAAATTTCATAGGATGAAATAGAATAAACTCCCTGTAGAGCTAATCCAACTATACTTATTAACAAAATAATTTTCTCGAAAATAGAAAATATTTTAATACACAAGGAAGGCTTGTACATTATTCCTAAAGATAATGCTACTGAAAGTATAATTATTGGGGTAAGATTAAATATCAAAGTCAATATATCTATTCTTAATAGTAATCCTCCACAAAAAAGACCAATTGGAATTGTAATTACCCCACATACAATTCCTTTAGATAATGCTTCCATAGATTCTTTTTTTATAACACCTAATGCAAAAGGAATTGTAAAACTAAGAGTACATCCTAGTATTGATGCCATTAGAATTCCTGAAAACTCAACAAACTTATCTGTTGTTGAAATATCTACTGCCATATTGTATGCTCCCATATCGACAGCTATAAGACTTGACGTAAAAATGGATGGATCTAATCCAATGTTTTTTAAAATTGGAACTACTGCACTTTGTAACCCTTTAACGAATAAAGGCGTAATAGACAATATACCTATCATTGATAAAGCTAATGATCCCATAGTCTTTATTCCATCTTCGAAATATTGTCCATACTTGAATCTGTTGTTAAAAAAGTAATCTACAACCCCAATGACAAAGAAAAATGTAACTATGTATAATAAAATATTCCCCATATAAATCATCACCTTATCCTCATAATCATTATTAACTATAATAGTATATAACACAGCTTAAATAATAAAAAGCCCTTTTCCAAGGGCTTTTTTAATTTTTCGACTGAAATTTTAACAATCACAATTATCAAAATCACTATATTTTTCTTTGCTCTTTGGCTGACATGGTGGACAATTCTTAACTCCTATACATTTTCCTTCATAACAATCAACATCTAATGGTAGACATTTTATTTTAATAGTATCTTTATAAACTTTAAGCATATATTTCACATTTGGACATAAAGGTCCTAATAAAAATTGACCATATTGATCTGTAAATGTGTGAGTTAATGGATAAGGTAATTTACACCCATCTACAACTTGAAGTAACTTAACAACAGCATCAGCTACTGGATTTCCATTAGCATCTAAAACTGTACCATGAATAACCGCTCTTTTCTCTACTGGTAATTTAATAATAGCTTCAATCTGTTGATTTTCTTTTGGACATACTGTGCAAACAGCAACTTTCCCGCTCATAACTTTACCTCCATTGTTCATTATACTTTATATTATGCATGTCCAAAAAAATTGTGCTATTATTTCAGATTAATATTTAAACATAATAAAAAAGCTGTCCAAACATATTTGAACAGCTTTTTTCACTATAGCCTAGCGTAAATTTCTACTAATTCTTTTGCTAAATCTTTAAGAGTCATAGAAGTCATGAAATGGTCTTGTGCATGTACCATTAATAAAGTCATCTCTATTTTTTCTCCCCCAGCCTCAGCTTGAATTAAGCTTGTTTGCATATTATGTGCTTCACCTAGTTCTTCATCAGCTTTTGCTATTAACCCCTTAGCTTCTTCCAAATTCCCCTCTTTTGCAGCTACAATAGCTTCCATTGCATAACTTCTAGCTTCTCCACTGTGAATGATTAACGTCATTATCTTTTCTTCCATTATAAATCTCCCTTTCAAATGTGTAGTATATTTAAATTTACCCTTCCCATAAACCCCATGATAAAGTATCTATTTATTTTTTGCCATTTCTAAAGCTTTAGCTAAAACTTTAGGTCCGTTCATTGTTCCATAATCAACTGTAGGAATAACATCTACAGGTATTCCCATTGGTTCATATTTTTCTTTCATCTTCTTCAATAAGAATCTAACTTGTGGTCCTAATAATAATACATCCATCTCACTTTCGTGATTTTTAACATCAGCTTCACTCATAGCCTGAATTGAAGTTTCAACCCCTTGTGCTTTTGCCGCTGCCTGCATCTTTGTAACTAATAAACTTGTTGACATTCCTGCTGAACAACATAAAATAATCTTTGTCATAATGTTTCCTCCTTGAAATATTTATTTAAAATATTAATTTGCTTTTGCACTATATTATTAAGCAATAATCATGCCAACTTATTAACTAAAACTTTTATTAATAAATTAAGGCTCAAGTTACATATTTACTATACTTCATCACATTGTAAAAATAAAAAGACTGTGTAATTTTATTACACAGTCTTTTTGCACACTTTCCTTATTTACACACTAATACTATTTTCAGTTACCATTCTTACTATAAATGCTAATTCATTATCATTAATGTTTATATTATACGCAAGCTCTAAATCTCTCAAACTTTGCTTTACAAGAATAAATTCTTTACTATGAATATCTCTATATTCATTAAGTTTATCAAAATTCATTCCCTTTCCTCCATTTATTATCTTTTCTATTAGGAAACATAAATGAATAACAATTCCAACTTTAACTTCATGAGATATCTTAACTTCAATTCTCTCCTCAATTTGACTTACAGCTTCCCTAACTAAAGCTACAAGTCCTATTCCATCTATATCTTCTATTTGAGAATTCATAGACTTAGATATCCTTACAAAATCTTCTTCTTCATTTATCCACTCATCTAATCTCTGCAATCCATCTCCCGCTAGAATATCAGGAGCAGGAATAAATGGTATATCATCTGTATTTATATTTACAGTTCCAACTATAGCTACTATGTTATACTCTACTTTAAATACTTCCACCTTTTCAGCAAATTCTTGCTTATCTAATATATTTAACGGAATTATTTTAACCTTATCTCTATTTGTTAAGTTATGACTTAAAATTTGTTTAATTCTCTCTGCAGAACCTTCTCCAGTGAAACAAGCTGTTATAATTACATTACCTTTCATCTCACTAGATATTTTCTTTATTTGAATACCACTTCTACTTATTTCTATACAAGATTTATAAATATCATCTAAATCTCGCCCATTTAATGCCTTTCTTCCCGCCTCAATAACAATTAACGTACTTGTCATATCTATTGCTTTTACACTTATTCCAGTCTCTTCTTCTATCATATCTCCAAAGTTAGTTAATGATCCCATATCAACTAAAAGTAAAACTCCTTTTCCAGAATTCATTTCAACAACTTTACTTCTCGCCAATTCATACATTTCTTCAGCTCTCATACTTAAAGGCATGTCCAATGATTCTACATAGCTTTCACCAATTAAACTATTAGCAACATCTACCATACTTGTAGCAGTGCTATGTCCATGCATAATTACAAGAACTCCAACTTTACCAACTTGTTTATTTTCTCCTTCACAATCCCTTGTTGCTATAAACATAGTTAAATAACCTATTTCATCTAAAGGTACTTGTATTCCAAACTTTACATCTATTATATGCGCCGCTTCCATCGCTATTAAAAATTCTTCTGAATACTGGATTCTAACATAATTCAACTTTGGATGATATATTTTATTACCTTGTTTTATTCTCTCTAAACTTCCCTGTAAATGAAGTGCTAACCCAAAATAAACTTTTTCATCATACTGTCTATTTAACTTTCTAGAAGATAAGGCTAATATCTCCTCAACTGTATCAACAATTGATACATCTACTATCTTTACAATTTCATCTTTTCTATATTCTCTTGGCAAATCTCTTATGTATTTTTTAAAATATCTATCTATATCAATATTCAAGATATCATTTATCTCTTTTTCCTCTAATCCTCTTTTTTTTAGATCATTTAATTTTCTTTCTATAATATCGTAGAAATAATCTCCTCTAATGTTATCCTCTTCTTTTACCATGCTAAACCTATTCTCATGGTCTTTATAAGAAAATCTTAATACATCACCCATATTATCCAACAATTTATTTATTTCATTTCTATGATCTTGCAAACTCATTAGTCCTTTTTTTACCCTTTGATGTAAATCAGACTGCTCAATTAATATAAAATTCTTTCCATTGGCTTTATAATTCAAAAATGCTTTTGCACAAGCTAATTGGATATCACTTTTTAGTTGCCCTATATTATTAGGGCAATCATAGAGCAAAAAGGAAATTAATGCATTTTTGTTAAAATAAATACTCTTTTCAAGTCTTACTGATTCTCCTCTAATAAATTGCTCTAATAAATAATATCGCTCTTCTATAGTCCTTTCTTTCAAAGATGGCAATGTAATAGTCATTGGAATTCTTCTTGTAAAAGTTCGAAGCATAAAAGATTGCGGATCTTCAGTTGTAGCTGCTATAATCTGAGCCTCAACATGTACTATATTTTCTGTATCTCCTAATGGTCTAAATGAACCCTGATCGATATAAGTAAATAACATCTCCTGTGCTTGTGGTGAAAGCCTGTGTATTTCATCTAAGAAAATAACACCCCCGTCTGCCTTTTTTAAAAGTCCCTCTTTATCCTTTTCTGCTCCTGTATATGCTCCTTTTTTAACTCCAAAAATCTGAGCTATTAAAAGTTGTGGATTGTCTGCATAATCAGCACAATTAAATCTTACAAAAGGAGCTATACTTTCAATTACTCCAGATTCTATAGCAAACTTATACATAACTTCAGCAAACATAGATTTACCTACTCCTGTTTCACCAAGTATTAATGTATGTAATCCATGAGGTGGATATAGCATTGCTGCTTTTCCCTGTTGAATTGGCACTTGTAAACTTAAATTTACTCCTACTATTTTATCAAAACTATTACTATCAAACTCATCCTCCTGAGTTTTTTGATTTTTCACTGTACAAGAAATAGAGTAGATAACAGGTCTACCATCTGTCTTATCTACTCTACCTTCTTTATATAAACTATTTAAATATCTAGAAATATTTGCTCTATCTAAATTCATATACTTGCTCAAATCAGCTGCTGATACTCCACTCTTTTTTTCACTTTGAAGCTTAGCTAAAGCTGCAAGTACATCATCTAATTTCCTCATATTAACCTCCTAAATTTGGAATAGTTAATATTATTATACTATAAAACCATTTACTTTTGTGCAAGTTCTACTTCTAGTTCAACTTCTTTCTTGTCCCTTGATACTGTGATTTTAACCTTATCTCCAGCATTCTTCTTTTCTTTTAACTCATTCAATTCTTTTCCTGTTTTTATTTTAGTACCATCGAACTTAATAATGATATCACCTTGCTTCATTCCTGCTTTAGCTGCTGGTGAAAAATCACTTATTTCTTTTACATATACTCCTTCTGGAGAATCATACTTCTTAGCTAGTTCTGGAGTTAAATCAAATACCTTTATGCCTAAGCTTATAATTGGTTTTGATAAAGATTCCAATCTACTTTTCGCTTCATTTATAGGAATTGAGAATCCCATTCCTTCTATGGAACTTCCTTGTGACCCTGCTGCCGCAGATCCCATCTTCATAGAATTAATTCCAATTACCTGTCCTTTTGTATTAACTAATGGCCCACCACTATTACCAGCATTTATAGCTGCATCTGTTTGAATTACCTTAATACTAGTTCCACTTTCTGATTCCACATCTCTATTTACTGCACTAACTATTCCCTTTGTCATTGTTTGAGCAAAACTTTTTGATAATGGTGTTCCTATTGCTATTACATCTTCTCCAGGATATAAAGCATCTGAGTCACCAAGTTCTGCAACTCCAGGAACCTTAGTCCCATCAGCAAGCTTTATCATAGCTAAATCTTCATATGGATCAGTATTTATAACCTTAGCTGAAACTTCGCTACCATCACTTAGAAGAACTTTTACATCATCACTTCCTTGTACAACATGGTTATTTGTAAGAATATATCCATCTTCATTTATAATAAACCCTGACCCTAATCCTTCAACTTCTTGTGAGAACAAGCCATTATTAGTTGATTGTATACTCTTAGTTGAAATTGTTACTACTGCTGGCTTTACTTTTTCAAAAGCCTGAGATGCAGTTAATGAACCTTCAGAAGCACTTGTAAACTCAGGTGCCGCATACGATGTTGATCCAACTACTTTATCTTTAGCCATAATCTTATAGGTAACAACTCCACCTAATAAGCCACTAGTAATTGTAAGTAATAGCGCTCCTACAACTACTCCTGCTATTTTGGCATTCTTTTTTCTTTTCTTTCTCTTTTCTTCAAAATCTTCTCTTGAAAAATTAAAATTATTATTCATACCACCCATATTATTGTTATATGAATTGTTATTATCGTTTCCGTTATACATATAATACCTGCCTCCTAAATAAATTTATTTTCTATAGTTAAGAGTATATTATTAATTTGTGACAAGTATATGTCATAATAACCCAAAAACTATGAGTTCATTATTTATTTGATTTTTTTTCAATTCTACGTGCTTCTTTAACAACATATGTTATTGCATTCTCTACAGAAGTACTATCGGTTAATGAAATTACCGCATTGTCTGACTCAGTTTTATATTGAGTTGTGTAATCAGCTGTTCCTAACCTTGATAGTAAATTATTATCATCATTTGATATTATATATAAAGGTTTTCCTGCTATTAGCCCAGTTTGCTGAGAATCATCACTATATGTAAATAAGTTCTTCAATTCATTACTTATAGCATCTCTATATGATTTTTGATTCTTATGGACTTTAAATTCCTCATCCGCCCCATCAGACAAATTTTCTTCAAACCCATCTACTTTTATCGTCATATTTAGCTTATCTAAAATTCTAGTTAAACCAAATCTAGTTCCTATACTCTCAAACTTACTCTTATAATATTTCCATTTAAGTTCATTTTTAAACTCATCCGATTTTAAAGTATCCTCTAAAAATGGTTTAATAAGAACCAACCCCTGCACTGATTCAGGATAAAGTTTTGCAAAGTTTGTAGCTACTAAACTACCATATTCTTCTCCAACAAAAATTAACTTACCTGATACTCCAGCTTTTCTAAGAAGTATTTTTAAATTCTGTGCTTGTTTATTAGGAGTTTCTCCATCTAAACTTTCATTAAATCCATATCCTCTTCTATTGTAAACAAAAGTTTTTACCCCAAGTTGACTTTGTATTTTTTCACAGACTTTATCCCATTCATAAAGATTAGCTCCAATGGCTCCATCAAAAACTATTGTATAATCTCCACTTCCACCAGTTTTATACTCCATTTTTTTACTTTCAATTTTTGCATAGCTAAGCCTAGAACTTATTTTTTCATTTCCAATAAAATCAGTTACTGTTTGAAATAAAAATCCGAGAATAAATATTCCTAAAACAGCCATAAAAACATTTCTTATCCATAGACTTTTGCTAAATTCTTTTTTCATATTAATCTTTTTTAAACCGTTTGACTCTGGTATAAGATTCATTTTCCCACCTATCTTTCACCTAACTTTAAATTAGGCTTTGCATTTAAATCAAAAGAATATTTTTTATTATGTATCAATTCAAAATATGCTGCCGATCCTATCATAGCTGCATTATCTGTGCATAATATTGGCTCTGGGAATAAAATTTCTATTCCCTTTTTATTTCCTTCAGCTATAAGGGCCTCTCTTAAAGCTGAATTGGATGCAACTCCCCCTGCTATTGCAATCTTTTTTAAATTTTTCTTCTCGCAAGTTAAAAATACATTATCTTTTAACACATCAACAACAGCTCTTTGAAAAGATGCCGCTACATCTGCTTTATTTATTTCTATATCTTGCATTTTTGCCTTATTCAAGTAATTTAATACCGATGATTTTAAACCACTAAAAGAAAAATCTAAAGTATCTTCATGGAAATTTGCTCTTGGAAAATTTAAAGCCATAGGATTCCCTTCCTTAGCAAGTTTATCTATTTTAGGACCACCTGGATAACCAAGTCCTATAGCTCTTGCTACTTTATCATATGCCTCTCCAGCAGCATCATCTCTTGTTTGTCCTAATACTTCAAAAACTCCATAATCCTTCACATGAACTATAAATGTATGTCCTCCTGAAACTACCAAAGACACAAAAGGAGGCTCTAGATCTTTATGTTGAATGTAATTTGCACATATATGCCCTTCTATATGGTTTACTCCAATTAACGGTTTTTTAGATGCAAAAGCCAATCCTTTAGCATATTGTAGCCCTACTAACAGTGCACCAACTAATCCAGGTCCATAAGTAACACCTATTGCATCTATTTCATCTAATGTAACATTAGCTTCTAGAAGTGCTTCCTTAACAACACCATCCACTGCTTCAATATGCATCCTAGAAGCAACTTCTGGAACTACTCCACCAAACTTTTTATGCGTATCGATTTGCGATGCTATTACATTTGACAAAACCTCTCTACCATTTTTAACTACAGCCGCTGAAGTTTCATCACAACTTGATTCTATGGATAATATTAATTTCCCTATCATTATACAAATCCCTCATTTTTCTATTTTTAAACTACTAAGTATTATACTTTATATAAGTTTCCATATCAATGGATTGCCTTGTACATAATTTAATTATAGAGTATATTTTATATAAGATTCTTAATTTATTATAAAGAATCCATTAAAATTTAATTGTAAATTTTAACTTACAAATTAAGGAGATAATTTATTATGTCAACATATGCCAAAATTATTGTTTTAGGATCCCCTATAACTAAATCCAATTTCAAATTACATAATGATAATAAAAGAGCCATACTTCCATCTAATTCTGGCAGTTATCATGATAGATATGCGCTTTATGAACAAGAAATTGCTTATATAGCAAGATCTCAAAACCCTAATATAGTATTAGAAGAAGGTCTAATCGCAATACTAAAAGTATATTATAAAAGCGAAAAACGCCATCCTGATACTATTAATATCACAAAAAGTATTTTCGACGGCATCGAAAAGAGTGGACTTATCGTTAATGATGCTCAGATTAGAAGTATTATTGTAGAAGAATTCTATGACAAAGAAAACCCTAGATTTGAGTTAGAGTTATTTGGAGAAAGTGATTATTCACTTTCTTATTCAATAAAAAAGAATAATGTTAAAAAAGAAAAAAAAATATATACTTCCTTAAAAAGAAATATTACCGTACCTAAAACTAAAACAAAAATAGAAATAAACTCTGGAAACAGAAAGACTTGTAGCATATGTAATAAAGTAGTTAA
This sequence comes from Clostridium cibarium, assembly GCF_014836335.1. Lineage (GTDB taxonomy): Bacteria > Bacillota > Clostridia > Clostridiales > Clostridiaceae > Clostridium > Clostridium cibarium. Next base: position 9,753 of record NZ_JACSRA010000026.1, on the reverse strand, counting down.
TCCTAATGAATTTATAACAGCTGACAAAGGGAAAACATTAATCTGTAATACTTGTTTTAAAAAATTATATTAGGAGATGATTCTTTTGAATAAAAAACTTGTACTAATAGGTGATAGCATAACCTTTGGATATGGGGTTAACAAAAAAGATTCCTGGGTTTATAACTTATCTAAAAATTTACCATTAGAAATAATAAATAAGGGAATTAATGGAGATACCACCCCTTCAATGCTTAATAGATTTTATGAAGATGTAATAGCTTTAAATCCTGATTACATTTTTATTATGGGTGGAACAAATGATTTACTTTGTGGAAGATCTATTTTTTCAATTAAAGATAATATTAGTGAGATGATAAAAGATTCACTTGGTAAAAATCTAATTATAGGAATTCCTCCATGCATAATAAAGGAGATGGCTGAAAACTTATTTATGCCATCCACTCATTATACTCATTGTAAAAATTCTCTACCAATCTTAAGAAAGGAATTAATAGATTTATGCCAAAACTATTCAGTAAAGTACATAGATTTCTATAAGTTAACTTTTGATAACATAGAAAAGAGTATATTTATTGACGGAATTCATCTTAATTCCCTAGGAAATAATATTATGCTAAATGAATTTCTAAAAGTTTTTACTCTTTGATTTTATATATTCTGCTGCTTTTTCTCCAGCTTTAAATCCACATATATCCTTTTCCTTTAAAGCATTTACCCCATAAATCAAATTTCCGCAAGCAAATATTCCTTCAATAGATGTTTCATATTCTTTAACTTTGGGGCCTTTTGTATACATATTAACTTCAAGACCTAAATTCTTAATAGCATCCTTTTCTGGAAAATATCCTACTGAAAGTATAAGACAATCACATGGGACATCTGTGATAGTATTTGTACCATTTTCCATTATCTTTACTTCTTCTATTCTTTCTTCCCCTAATGCCTCTATCACTTTATGATTTTTAATAACCGAAATGTTAAATCCCTCTAAAAGCTCTTTCATTTCTTCATCAAACTTAAAATTTTCATTTTCATCTATTATTAGCCCTTGGATCTTTCCTCCTTCTATAACAAACCTTCTTGCAAGTATTATTCCCCATTTACTATTTGCAACAATTACTGGATATTTCCCAGGCATATATCCTTCTTGAACTATTGTTCTATGTGCATTTCCAACTGTATATATACCTGTAAAACTATTTGTTGGTATAGCAATATTTCCTGTATATCTTTCCCTGCAGCCGGAAGCTAAAATTATTGTCTGCCCCTTTACTTTAATTACTCCATCTGGTGATACATATCTTACTAACATATTTTCTTCTATCTCTAATACGTTCGCCTGTAGTTTGATATCCACTGGATGTTCTTTAAGTTTTTCTTCAACTAAACTTATATATTCAGGTCCTGTTACACTAACATTTAAAAAACTTTCACCAAACCCATTATGAATGCATTGGTTGAGAACTCCCCCCAATACTTCTTCTCTTTCTAATATTAATACTCTATCTATACCTTTATCTAAAGCAGTCAACGCTGCTGTCATGCCAGAAATTCCTCCACCTACGACAATTAAATCATATTGCTCCATTAGGCTTCCTCCTTATAACACATTAAGCATCCTAAAAAATTTTATGTAAATCTATAATTTGATAAGATTCTCTGCTGAATTCATAATTTCAACAATTTCAGTCATATCCACTCTTTTACCTATTAATAACTTATCATCTAATTTGTAATCTTTTAAGCATGTTGCTGAACAATATATTTTAACTCTCTTTTCTTCTAACAACTTTATTCCTTCTATAACTTTAGAACCTTCGCATACTAATCTAACCCCAGAATTCAGAAATATTAAAGCTGTAGGCAACTTTTCCTCTTCACTAATCACATCTATGTACCTCATCATTAATGTATCTCCTACTTTATCATTGCCTTCACCCAATTTATCTGATGATATTAAGATAGAGACTTTCTTCTCTTCTTCAAGAATTTCTAAACATCCTCGTTTTTCTATAACTACCTCATATACACTATCTTTTTCTCTAGATTCCACATGATAACCATGGCTCATAGCATATCTTGTTACATTCCCATTTGCTATCTCATTGTCTAGTAAGACAATTGCTTCACCTTCACCTATTGAATCAAAATATTTTTTCACCTTCGATACAGGTGTAGGACATTGAAGACCCGTGCAATCAATTTTCTTCATACTCTCACCTCGTACAATATTTTTCTTATGAAAACTAATCTTTATACAATTATATCATTTTTACAATTTTATTAAACATTTCTTACAATTATTTTATTGAATTTGTTTGATTGGAACTATCAATTATAATATAATTGTTAAAGGTTAATTAATAATTGATTAAAAATTATTAATGCTTATTAAAGAGAGGTGTTTCATGTTTAACTTACTTTATAAAATTAGAAATTATTTTATTTCAACAACAAAACATACATATATAAAACTTGGATTGTTTCTAATACCTATTGTCGGAATAATTTTTAAAGGTATAGTTCTTCAAAGTTTTATACAAAACCATAATCCATATGACTTTGATTTTATGCTAGGACTTTCGAAATCTCAGTATTTCTTTTCATATTACTTAGCATTTGCTCTATTATTTTTAAGTTTTTCTTTACTTTTTAAAGGAAAAGGAAGAATAATATTTATATTTATAATAGATATTTTCATAACATTATTAACACTACTAGATGTTATGTACTTCAGAGGATTTTTAACAGTCCCTTCAGTTTTAATATTATCTCAAACTGCTAACCTTGATCACTTAGGTGGTACAGTTTTATCTATGTTAAGTAAGTATGATTTCATCTTATTTTTGGACTTAATTATACTTGGTGTATATGTATATTTCACAAGAAAAAGTTATAAAGAAGCTCCAAAAAGAGCTGTTAAATCATTTTGCTTTACATTTATTGTTCCATTGTTATTTATAGGATATATTCCTTTTAATTTAGATGTATTACATAACAAAGATGTAAGTAATGCTTATTTATTTGATGATTATGATCCAACTAATACTTCTAAGTATTTTTCTTCAATTGGATATCACTTAAAAGACCTTTATACTGTATACAAAGATTCAAGACCTTATACTCTTACTGATGAAGAAAAAGCATCTATTAATGATTACTATAGCTGGAAAAAAGAATCTTTACCTGACAATGAATATGCTGGAATATCTAAAGGTAAGAATTTGCTTGTTATACAAGTAGAATCACTTGAAAGCTTCTTAATCGGCAAAGAAATCAATGGTAAAAAAATCACACCTAACCTTGATAACATAATTAGTAAAGGATTTTATTTTCCTCATATTTATGAACAGGTTAACGAGGGTACAAGCTCTGATTGTGATTTAATGATAAATACTTCAATGCTTCCACTTAGAAGAGGTGGCACATTCTTTAGATATCCAAATGCTAATTTTAATTCTTTACCAAAGATTCTTGAAGCTCAAGGATATGATCCAATATCAATTCATCCTGATAAAGGTTCATTCTGGAACTATGCTAATGCACTTAAAGGTGGTATAGGATTTAAAACATTTGTTGATTCCTTCTCCTTCGATATAAGTGATCAAATTGGAATGGGAATTAGCGATAAGAGTTATTTTGAACAGGTAGTTCCTAAACTTAAAGCACTAAATTCACCATTTTATGCTCATACTATTACATTAACAAGCCACGGGCCATTTGACCTACCAGCCGAGCTAAGACAATTATCTCTTGATAATGAACTTAATGCTAGTGAACTTGGTGGATATTTTGAAAGTGTTCATTACACTGATGCTCAAATTGGTAACTTCTTAAGTACATTAGACAAAGAAGGGCTTCTTGATAATACAACAGTAATAATTACTGGCGATCATACTGGAGTTCATAAATACTATGACCATAGCATTAATAGTTTAACTAATAAGGAAGATTGGTATGTTAATAATGGTGAACCAACTGTACCATTTATAATTTATGACAAAAATATAAAGCAGAGTAAAACATTTGATACTATTGGTGGACAAATTGATATAATGCCTACGGCACTTTATATGTTAGGTATTGATAGCAGCAAGTACGAAAATACTGCACTTGGAAGAAATCTTTTAAACACTAATAGAAACTATGCTATAATTACAAACGGAACAGTAAAAGGAATTGATCTTACAGCTGAAGATGAAAAACAATTGAAAAATTCATTAGAATTATCAGATAAAATGATAAGATCAGATTATTTTAATAATAATAAATAGCTAACAAAAAGCTTTCCATAGGAATAAGTCCTATGGAAAGCTTTTTTATCTCTATTCTCCTGCTACAGAAAGTTCTTTAATAATAACCGAAGGTGATCCCACGCTACTCATTGGAAACTTCAAGTCATTTCCTATCTTCTCAATAGATTTCAATAACTCAAAATAATTTCCTGCCACAGTTATTTGTTCAACTGGATAAGATTTTTTCCCACCTTCAATATAGAATCCCTTCGCTGCTAGAGAAAAATCTCCTGTAACCATATTAGCTCCTGAATGAAGTCCAGCAAACTCAGTTACAATTAATCCTTCACCTAAATATTTAATAAGTTCTTCAAGGGTATCACTACCTTTTTCAATATAGAAGTTTGTAGGAGAAATTCCAACAGTAGATGCATAAGATCCTTTAAACCCATTTCCAGTAGTCTTTATCCCAGCTTTATTTGCAGTCTTTAAATTATGAAGCAACGTAACAAGTTTTCCTTTTGATATAACTTCCTTCTTAAAAGTTGCTACTCCTTCATCATCAAATGGAGTAGATGCCAATCCATTATCTAAAAGTGGATTATCTACTATTGTTAAAATATCAGAAGCAATTGTTTCGCCTTCCTTTCCTTTTAGTAAAGAAAGTCCTTTTTGAGCCGCATCACCATCAAAAACTCCTGAAAATGCGCTTAATAATGACACCATTGCTTCATTATTAATAATAGTCTTATATTTTCCTGACTCTAATGATTTTCCATTAACTCTAGCTAAAGCCTCCTCTACTCCTTCCTTAGCTATCTTTTTCGCATCAACTTCTTCTATTGAATTAGCCGTTACGTAACCTGTACCATCGTATTTTTCACCATCAACTTCTATGATAGGTACTACATAAGCTGTAAGAAGATTAACTTTGTTCGTTAATTCAAGCCCTTTAGTGTTGTAAATCCCATAATATGAATTTCCATAACCTACACTACATGCACCTATATTTACGACCTTATCAGATTCCTTCTTCGCTTCTTTTTCCATATCTAAAGCAATTTGTATTAACTTCTCTGCATCAATATTCTCCAAATCTTTTGAGTATGTTCTAACTTCACTATATTCTTTGTCTCCATCATAAATAAATTGAACATCTTCGCTCTCTATAGCGCTGGCTCCCTCTTTAGCATTCTTTATTAGCATATCAATAGCATCATCATCTAGAATTTCTGTATATGAATATCCCATTTTTTCATTTATTTTTCCTCTAAAAGAAAGCCCAAAAGTCTTATTTAAATTATACTTCTCCACTTCTTCATTATATACTGATATACTTAAATTCTCTCTATCGCTAAAATATATCTCACATTCAGCAAAGCCTTCTTTTTTTGCTTTGCTAAATAATAAATCTTTAAATTCTTTGAACTCCATAGCTTTTACCTCCTATCTTCCACCAACTGTCATTTTTTTAACCCTTATCATAGGTTGCCCAACATTTACTGGAATACTACCTGAAACTGACCCGCACATGCCTTGAGACTGAAGTAAATTACTTCCAACCATATCTATATTCATTAATACTTCGCTGCCTTTTCCTATCAGACTAGCGCCTCTAACAGGTTCTTGAATTTCTCCATTTTTTACAATATACCCTTCTGAAACAGCAAAGTTAAATTCTCCTGTAACCGGATTTACTGATCCCCCACCAAGTTTTTTCGCATACAAGCCATCAGACATAGACTTAATAATATCTTCTGGTTTATCATCTCCATTGGCTATATAAGTATTTGTCATTCTTGAAGTTGGAGCAAATTTATAGCTCTGTCTACGAGAATTTCCTGTTGGACTCATGCCCATTCTTCTACCATTAAGTTTATCTATCATATAAGATTTTAATATTCCATTCTCAATTAAAACATTTTTCCTAGCTAAATTTCCTTCATCATCTATGTTTATTGATCCCCACGAATTTGGAATTGTTCCATCATCTATTGCTGTAACTTTAGTTGATGCTATTTGTTCACCTAATTTATTAGAAAATACAGAATTTCCTTTAGCTACTGATGTTGCCTCTAACGAATGTCCACAAGCCTCATGGAATATTACACCACCAAATCCGCTATCAATTGCCACCATCATATTACCTGCAGGACAATTCTTTGCATTTAGCATTGTATAAGCTGTTCTTGCTGCTTCTCTTCCATAGTATGCTGGATCTATTTCTTCAAATAATTCAAATCCCTTATGTGCTCCTGGTCCTTCAAAGCCTGTTTGATTTTCATTTCCCTTTGATGCTATAGCACTTATTGCAAGTCTAGTTCTAACTCTTCTATCTTCAGCATATATACCTTCTGTATTAGCAACAAGTATTTTTTGATCTTTATCTAAGTATGATACACTTACTTGGGAGATAGCTGAATTAAATTCCTTTGCATTTTTATATGCAATTTTCATTATATCTATTTTCTTATCATACCCTACTACATTGGGATACTTCTTTATCTTATGCACATTATTTATTTCTACTATATTATTTAATATTATGCTTTTCTCTTCTTTCAACTCGCCTAAAGCTAATGCTGCTTTATAAGCTGTATCTAATAATCCATTAGTTGAGCTGTCATTAGTATAAGCATATACACTCTTAAGGCCCTTAAATATCCTTATACCAACTCCGTAAGATCTTCCCCCTAGCGCATTTTCTACTCTGTTATCTATAATACCAATTCCATTGCTAATGGAATTCTCCTCAAATATTTCTGCAAAATCTCCACCTGTAATAAGGCACTTTGATAATATAGTTGATGCTATGTCTCTTGATATCATTTTTTTCCTCCAATCTCATAAACTAATATATTTTATTAGTATTATACCATTTTTTTGTTAATCTAACTCCAAATATTAATCTAAAAAAAAAATCTATCTTAATTTAAAGATAAATTTTTTTTATAACTATTTCATTGTTCTAAATTCAAAGCCTTTTTCCTTAAACATATCTATTATCCTTTGCAATGCATTAACAGTTTCTCCTTTTCCATAAGTATCATGCATTAATATAATAACACTATCAGCATTGGGCCCTAATATTTGAAGATCTTTTTTGCATACTTGAAATAATTCATCTGCATTCTTTGGTTTTCCTTCAGAATCTTTTGTTTCAGCATTCCAATCTATACTTGCGTAACCTTTTTGCTCCATAATAGGTTTAATCTTATCAGTACCTCTCCACGAAGTAAACCCCCCTGGGAACCTTATTACTCTAGTTGAAAAATCTTTCCCCAATATACTTTTTAGAGTTTGATTACACTTATCCACATCTGCCATAAAGTTATTAACATTTAAAACTCTAACTTTCCCCGAATAAGGATATAAGTAATTATAATCATGACCGTAAGTATGGTTACCTATAGCATGTCCTTCTTTCACAGTTCTCCTTAATATTTCTTTTGATTCCTCAGACTTCTCTGCATTTTTTCCCATTATCATAAATGAAGCCTTTATATTATTTTCTTTCAATATATCTAATATCTTAGGCGTATTGGTTGTAGAGGGTCCATCATCAAATGTTAAATAGACAACTTTTTTACCATCTGTACGCACTGGAAAGGACTTAGGTCTTACTATCTTTTCTAATGAAATCGCATCATCAGCATTTGGATCTTTCTCTAATGCTGTATATCCTGTATTGTCCAAGATAGGTTCTTCTACTTTTGACTCGTTTGATGTTTCAGAGCTTTCTACTATTTCTGCCTTTGTATAAATCTTATCCTTGTCCCCTTCAAACTTAATCTTTGCCAGAAATCCTCCACCAACAATAGCTACTATGATTACTATAAACAAAACAACTTTCTTTTTTTTAGTTTCTTCACGTCTATTTCTTTTTTGCTGTACGTTACTTTTTCTTCTCCTATGTTTCCCCATATTTTCACACCTCTTTAAGTATTGTTTACCACTAATAATTATACCTCCTCATGGGTTTACACTCCACAAATATATATTAAATATATATTACAAACTTATTAATAAATTTTTCCTTAACCTAAGTTTATGAAAAACTTTATACTATCTTATAAAACTTACTATAATATCATATTAAAAACAAAAAAGTTATCTACTTCTACAAGATAACTTTTCTTCAAATATTCTTTATTTAATTGTTCTAAACTCGAAACCTTTTTCCTTAAAAATATTTATTATTTGTTGCAATGAATTGGCTGTTTCCTCTTTGCCATAAGTGTCATGCATTAAAAATATTACACTATCTGCATTTGGTCCCAACTTATCTAAATTTGTCTTAGTTGTTTGAACTAATTCTTCTGCAGTTTTGTTTGGTTTTCCCTGAGCATCTTCTGATAAACTATTCCAATCAATAATTGCGTAACCATCTTGATCAATTATAGGTCTTATATTTCCTCTACCTTCCCAAGACCAATATCCCCCAGGAAATCTTATTGCTCTTGTTGAAAAGTCTTTACCTAAAACGTTTTTTAAAGATTCATTACATTTTTCTATATCACTCATAAAATTATTTACATTAATAATTCTACTTGGGTATAAATAATTATAATCATGGCAATAGGTATGATTTCCTATTGCATGTCCTTCTGATGCAGTTCTTTTTAATATATTCTTTGCTTCTTCACTACTGTCTAACTGTTTTCCCATTATAAAAAAAGTAGCCTTAATTCCATTCTCCTTCAATATATCTAATACCTTAGGTGTATTTGTTGTAGATGGACCATCATCAAAAGTCAAATATGCAACTTTCTTTCCATCCGTACGTACTGGATAATGTATTTCATTCTTTAGTAGCTTCTCCGTAGTATGAAACACTGTTATTACATCTTCAGCATTTGGGTCCTTATCTAATGATATATATCCATTACTATCTTCTAAAGCTTCCTTCTTACTACTATTATCCACTTTCGTTCCATCTTTGGCTGTAGAATCTTCTACTACTTCCGCTTTTGTATAGATCTTATCTTGATCTCTTTCGAACTTTACTTTTCCAATAAATCCACTTCCAATAATCACTACCACAATGGCTACAGTTAAAACAATTCTTTTCTTTGTAAATTTTTTATATCTGTCTCTTCTCTGGTTTATAATTCTTTTTTTCATTTTATACATCTCCATACATGTATATCCTTCTTATTATCAATTACTTTACACTGATAATTATACATCTTTTCATTTCCATACTCCATATGTAAATTATAAATATATCTTACAAATTTACTAAATAAATTCTCCTAAACAACAAAAAAAAGCAATAGTTTCACTATTACCTATAAAAAAAATGGCTCCGCGAAGAGGACTCGAACCTCCAACCTATCGGTTAACAGCCGAGTGCTCCACCATTGAGCTATCGCGGAACATTTATTCAGAGTTATTCTCTGAAAATTGCACATAGTTCCTTGTTGTATTCCTGTATCTTATTTGGTCAAGCCCTCGACCTATTAGTATCAGTCAGCTAAATATGTTACCACACTTACACCTCTGACCTATCAAC